>JAHDGK010000029.1:48552-60909 GCA_020627685.1 Granulosicoccus sp.
GATTACAGCTCCTTTACTGCAGGTTTGGATATTGACTTCCAACTGGGTACTGCGCAGGATAACAACGGTTTTATCGATACCTTCGTTAACTTTGAAGCGTATGTACTTACCAACTTCGGCGAGACAATAACCGGCTCAAATGCCCTTGATACATTGTCTGGTGCGGGTGGTAACGACTACTTCTATGCATCAGCCGGTGCTGATGTTTTAGACGGTGGAGATGACTCAGATACTATCGACTACTCAGATTACGCCATATCTAACTTCAGCGTCACGCTGAATGGTTCTACACCGGTCGCGGTTAATATTTCCGGGGCAGACAACCATACAATTTCAAATATTGAAAATGTTGTAGGCAGTACCGGTGGCGATACCATCAATGGTGATGATCAAAACAATACGCTTGATGGCTACGCGGGCAACGATACTATTTTCGGTGGCGATGGAGACGACACTATTCTGGGTGATGCGGGTAACGATACCTTGTTGGCCAGTAATGGTGCAGACAGCTTTGATGGTGGCGACGGATCAGATGAGGTTGATTACTCGGGTCTGGCCGGTGTCACGGGTGTGACCGTAGACTTAAATGGCGGAACAACTGTCACAGCAACAGTGGCCGGTGGCACGAACGATCAGCTTGTCAATATTGAGGATATTACCGGTTCTAGTGGTAATGATTTCATTACAGGTGATGCCAGTGCGAATGAATTTATTGGTGGAGCGGGTAACGATACGCTGACTGGTGACGCCGGTAACGATGATTTATTCGGTGGAGAAGGTAACGATACACTTGACGGCGGTACCGGTAACGATGACCTTGTCGGTGATGACGGGCAAGATATTCTTACAGGTGGCGACGGCAACGATACCTTGAATGGTGGTAACGATAACGACACACTGAACGGTGGTGCGAATACCGACACACTAATAGGTGGATCGGGAATTGACATCCTCAACGGCGGTGATGGAGACGATAACCTAAGTGGCGGTAACGACGACGATACGCTCTCAGGTGATGACGGAAACGACACTCTAGACGGTGGTTCCGGTGATGACATCATGCAAGGTGGTGCTGGTGATGACACTTTGGTTGCAGGCAGCGGTGCTGATCAGTTTGATGGTGGTGCTGACAACGATACTGTCAATTACAGTACTCAAGCCGGTGCGGTATCGCTGACTGTCAACCTGAATGGTGCGTCAGTGGTTACAGCCACAGTTGGAGGCGACTCTAACGACACCATGCAGAATATCGAAAATATCATAGCTACTGCCGGTGATGACAACATCACGGGTGATGCAAATGCCAATAATTTCACGGGTGGTTCAGGTAATGACGTTTTATCTGGCGAAGGCGGTAATGATGTGCTTACCGGTGGCATTGGCAACGATACGCTATCCGGTGGGGATGACAACGACACGCTGAACGGCGACACCGGTAACGATACGCTGACAGGTGGTTCTGGTGTCAATACACTAAACGGTGGTGATGGCAACGATACGATGGTTGTTGGTGCCGGCTCTGATACGTTTGATGGTGGTGCTGGAATTGACTCGGTTGACTACAGCGCATTTGGCGCGGCTACCGCTATCAACGTCACGTTGAATGGCAGTGTTTCGGCGAACGTTAGCGTGACAGGAGCCAACGATGATGTGCTTCGAAACGTAGAAAACATCACGGGTACGAGTGGTAACGATACGATCCACGGTGATAGTGCTAACAATACGATTGATGCGGGTGCAGGAAACGATACACTGAGTGGAGATGCAGGTACTGACTCTATCGACGGTGGATCGGGTACTGACACGATTGACTACAGCATTCACTCTAGCGCCACAGCCATCAGCGTCACGCTGGCCGGTGCTTCTGCAGCTGCAGTCAACGTGACAGGCTCTTCCAATGACACCCTGTTTAATATCGAAAATATCATTGGTACTGCTGGCGCGGATAACATCACGGGCGATTCGTTTGCCAATGTTATTTCAGCAGGCAATGGCAACAACACGATCGATGGCGCGGGTGGTAACGATACGATCACGACGGGTACTGGCAGCGATACCATCAGTGACGGGGCTGGCAACGATAACGTTGATGGCGGTTCCGGTAATGATGTATTCAACTCGGGTTCTGGTGATGACACAATCCAAGGTGGTGCAGGTAACGATACCGTCGATTACAGCGCTCACCCAAGTGGCTTAGGATTGATTGTTAATCTTAATGGCGCCACACCGGTCAATACCAGTATGGTGGGTAGCCCAGAAACCGATAGTATTGTAAACGTTGAAAATGTCGTTGGTACCAGCGCTGCAGATACTATCTCTGGTGATGGGTTTGCCAATGAGTTAACCGGTGGGTCTGGCAATGACAGCCTCACAGGTGAAGGCGGAAACGACACACTGGTAGGCGGTATCGGTAATGATGTTCTAAACGGTGATGCCGGTAACGACTCATTGTCAGGTGGTGATAACAACGATACCTTAATTGGCGGTACTGGTAGTGACACGCTGAACGGTGGCTCTGGTACTGATATTGCCGACTACTCATCATCGGGTACCGCTGTGACGGGTGGTTCTATAACTGGAACCACTGGCACTATTAACCAGGGTGCTGATACCGATACCGTGTCTGGAATCGAAGATTACCGCTTAACGAATCAAGACGATTTGTTGACGTTTGATGTCGATGCATTGGCGGCCGCCACTCTGGATGCTTTCGGTGGTAACGACACCATTAACATCATCGATTCAGCGGGTGGAGGCAACCTCACATCAGCGGGTATCGACGGCGTTGATTTGGCAGCTGTATTTAACAATGTCGAGTTTATCGATTTTACCGGCACTGATTTAACCGGAGCTGATACGTTTGAAATCGGTAACGATGACGTTGGTGGGGTATTGAACGCCGGATCAGGAACACTGACCATTGATGTTGACCAAGGAAAGATTGCGTTGGCCGATGTATCCATCCTGACACAGAGCGGAGCTACGGTTACATCTGACAATGTTTCAGGCAGCACGCGAACGGTTGACTGGAGTGATGGAATGCAGCTGATTTTAAATGGTTAGCACGTAATACGGCGGTTTGTTGGTATGAAGTCTGCGCTGTCAAGGGAACTGACAGCCATAGACTTAAACCGCTTGCAATGCTCAAGCTTGTATCTGAAGAATCATCCGGTCAAGACCCCTTAGTCGCCTGCGTTGAAACTGTTCTTGAGTTTCATCGCATGCGCACCGACCTGGCGGGACTGGTAGCAGAGTTACCTACCCAAGGAGCTAGGTGGGGAATGGCGGACTTGCCCGCTGTCGCGGATCATCTGGATCTTAGCTTAAGAATCATAAAGTCCGAGGCCGCCGAAATTCGAGAAACGCTGACGCCGATCATATTACCTCTTGAGGATGATCAGTTCGGTGTTGTCATGCCGGGTCAAGACGGTCAGCACGATCTCATGCTTCCTGGTCAAATGCCTCAAACCCTAACTGATGCGCATTTGGAGCGGTGGTCGGGTGGCAGAGTCATTGTGCTCATGCCGAAGCAAGGTTTTACAGATGCTTCGACCGACCACATGAGCGCAGACCGAACCATCGATTGGTTTTGGCACCCGATTAAAAAATATACGCCAAACTTTGGCGAAGTGGTTGTTTGCACAGTGTTCATCAACCTTCTGGTTATCTCACTGCCGCTTTTTACACTCAATGTTTATGATGCCGTTGTTCCCAATTTGGCTATGTCAACGCTTACCGTCCTGGCGCTGGGAGTGGGCTTGGCTATTGCGTTTGACGTCATTCTAAAGACTGCTAGAACATCCATTCTTGAACGCATCGCGGCAAGGACAGGCGTACAGTTCGACGGAGCGCTGATGCAACGTATGCTCAGCGTTCAGGAAGAACAAATGCAACTCTCGGTAGGGGAGCGCTGCAATCTGTTCAGAGAGCTTCAAGGGCTGCGGGATTTTTATGCGACAAAGTTGGTACCTGCCTTAGTCGATTTTCCTTTTTTCTTGTTGTTTTTGTTGGTTATTTATCTAATTTCACCGGCATTAACTCTCGTACCGATTGGTATTGCTGCAGCCATTCTGGCGTTGAATGCGGTGGTCCAAATCCCCGTTAAACGATCGACCAAAGTGCTGTTCTCGTCCATGCAGGAAAAGTCTTCCATGATGGTAGAGATGCTCACAGGCAGTGTTGCTATCAAACAGTTAAACGCAACGGGTACAAGCCTTAATCGTTGGAATATATCTGCAGAGCAGGCTGCGGAAGCTGCGCGGAAAAGTCAACGTTGGGTCTCGTTAGGTCAGCACGCATCACTAGGTTTGATGCAGCTTAACCACGTACTCATTGTTGTTGTCGGGGTCTATCAGATTCAGGGAGGCAACTTGACTGTTGGTGGACTGGTTGCCGCGACCATCCTGGCTAGCAGAACCATCGCGCCTATCATGAATTTGCACACAGTGATTGCACGTTGGACGCAATCTAGAGACTGTCTAAAAACGATTGACGAATTATTTACGCGTGATGTAGATCGTACTGACGGCAAAGTGTGTCCCGGTCAGGCCTTACAGGGCTCCATTGATGTCAAGGATTTTTCCTACAGCTATCCAGAGCAAACATCTGCAGCGGTTAATAGCGTCAATTTGTCCATTAACGCGGGTGAGAGTCTGTGTTTGATCGGACCCTCGGGAGCCGGCAAAAGTACATTGGCTCGTGCAATTGCGGGAGCTTTGGTACCGACTGAGGGTCAGATATGCATTGATAATTATGATTATCAGGCGATGACGTCAGCCAGGTTACGTGAAAATGTAGCGCTGATTCCTCAGAACCCGTTTTTTGTGGCGGGAACCATCAGAGATAACCTGCTGCTTGGTATTAAGCACTGCACTGAAGAAAAAATTGCTAACGCCACCAAGCTTGCGGGAATTGATCTGGTTATGGCGAATTCTGGAACCGGATTGGACACAGAAGTAGGGGAAAACGGAAGAAATCTCTCAGGTGGGCAAAAACAGGCTATTTCCATCGCCAGAGCGATACTCCGTGATACCCCTGTTCTAGTGTTTGATGAACCAACCAATGGTCTGGATTCTGCACTGGAAAGTCACTTCATGAAAACAATGAAGGCTTTTACTCGCGATCGAACCCTCATTATGGTTACTCACAGAATGTCTCTAGTGTCTTTGGTTGACCGTGTGGTTGTCATGGACAAGGGCTCAGTCAAGGCGGATGGCGAATCTGATGCCATCATGAAAAGGATCTCTGCATGATGGGATCTTTTAAGGCCGTGGGCGCGATGCTCAAATCCGCTTTTTCACAGAGTGCCCGAGAGGACACGAAGAGCATTTACACGTCGGGACTCAACGAATCCGCCATTTGTGCACCTGTGAATTCATTTCGACGGCACGCAACCATTTTATCAGTAGTGCTGCTATTGCTATCGGCGACCGTGTGGGCAAGTGTTTCAGAAATTGATCAGCATGTGCGAGCAACCGGACGAGTAGTTCCTGCCGGAAATGCGAGAACCGTCCAGCACTTGGAAGGTGGCATCGTGATGAAAATACTGGTCGCCGAAGGTGATGAAGTCAGTGCTGGTGATCCGTTATTTCAGATTGCCAATACCCGGGTACGTACAACGCTTCATGAAGCGAAACTTCAGCAATTATCGTTAATGACGAAACGCGAGCGTTTGCTGGCGGAAGTGGGTGGTGATCCGAACGTTACATTCTCGGACAGCTTAACGACTGAGAGCGCAGATTTTGTAGCTGCGGAGAAGGAACTGTTTTCTCTGCGTAGAAAAGAATATTTAGAGCGTCTTACCGGACTGGAAACGCGTAGACAACAAAAAGATCTTGAAATCGTTGCGCTTGAATCGCGCATTAAAAGCATGGCAGGGGAAATAGATGTTCTTTCACGTCAGGCGGAAATCAAAAAGGGATTGTACGATTCGGGCATCGTATCGGAAGCCGCTTACTTACAAGTCAAAGGCGAGTTAGTAAAGCTCCAATCCAGCCAACGAAATGCAAGAATGCAGATACCCATCGTTGAGTCTGAGAAAAAAGAGGCGAGTAGTGAGCTTTTAGAGGCTCAAAGTCAATATGCGTCCAGCGCTAAAGAGGAACTCAACGAAGTTGAGGTTTTACTCAGCGGCATCAAAGAGCGCTTATCGGCACTGTCCGATCAGGTTCAGCGTTCGGAAATAGTCTCGCCTATTGATGGCCGCGTTAATCAACTGTTTGTTAATACTGAGGGTGGTGTATCGCAGCCCGGAGCACCCTTGGCTGAAATTACACCCGCCCGCGAAACCCTCGTTGTAGAGGGCAATATGTCGACAGAAGACCGCGGTAAGGTCTGGCCTGAGTTGAAAACGATGACTCACATCAGTGCGTATGACCACGCATTGTTCGGAGGGTTGGAAGGAACACTTTCATACATAAGCCCCGACACGTTCTCTAATGCAGACTCACGAGAATTCTACAAAATTCGTGTGGCGCTGGATTCAGATCGATTTGACGATGAACGCGTTGTACGGCCCGGAATGACAGCAGAAATTAATATCCTAACGGGAAGGATTTCCGTATTGGGTGCGCTACTGAAGCCTTTGACACGATTGCGTGCAACGGCCTTGAGAGAAGGTTAAACACAGTGAAGCTAACACAATGAATAATCCACTAATGCAAGAAGACCAAGCTGACGAAGGGGTAAAGCCGACCTTGAAGTCACGAGTTGTAGATTGGTTGCATCTAAACGATGATCATCCGTTGCTACCGCTGTCGTTTATAAAATACATACCAGTTTCCATACTGGCGAATCTATTTGCTGTATTTCTACTGATCGTCATTGGTTTTGGAACCTTATCATCAGCCTTCCAAACAAATGTACCGCTCAATGGTCTTATCATTTCGATAATGGCAATTGGTGTTGGGATGTCTATTGCTGCCAACTTGCGACTATGGTCTACCGGATTATTTCTAAGTCGATTAGAAGCTCTTTCACTTCAGTTTAGAATTCGAGACTCTGAAATCGAAGCGATTCAAGCTGATCTAAAACGCAAAGCACCTATTTTAGATTGTAAGAACTTTCAGAACCTTCTAGACAATTTACAAAACACTGGCTCACTAAACGTTAATGACACTGACGCGAGGATGATCAAATCCAAAGTCGGCGCTCGAATGGGTCGAGGTCGCGGTAAGGTCACCTTCCTTAGTGGTTTGTTGGTTATGTTGGGCTTGCTGGGAACCTTCCTGGGTCTGCTCGCAACTATCGATGCGGTAGGTCTTGCCATGGCAGGCATGGCAGATATCAGTGTAGACAGTGCAGACGGTATGTCCGGTTTTATCTCTGATCTGGCAGCGCCGCTACAAGGTATGGGTTTGGCGTTTAGTTCGTCATTGTTCGGTTTGTCCGGATCACTGCTAGTGGGAACAATCCAGTATTTTTCAACGGGTGCGCAGGATACCTTCATTGAAAATTTCAGTCGCTGGTTGGATGAACAAATTCCAGGAATGAATCAAGCCCGTAAAGCTGCTGGTCAGAAGCCAAACAGTGCACCGGTTGACGATGCAGAGCTGAAGGCCTGGATCGTGGGTTTTATTCAAACGTCACAAAATGCCCAACGTGAACTAGCAGATGTTGTCGACGCGATTCTTATCTCAGCGGACGCGTCCTGGAGATCCATCGAAAACACCGAAAATGTACTCAAACAGCAGGGCGAGCTAGTCGGCTCCTTAACCAATCTCAGTTCTGGCGTCGATTCTATGATTGATCATCAGAAGCGATTGGACAGCGTACTGACCACTGAATTTGCAACGTCCCTAATTGAAAACCAAAAAGCGATTGGTGATCACATGAGTGGCATAAACGAACACTTTGGAACGTTTGCTAATACTAATTCGCACATAGTATCGAGCCTGGATGGATTGTCGGACACGCTCAAATCTGAAATTCCACGGCACGTTATCCAGACCTCTGATCGCTTGAGTAAAGCACTTGGGCGTATGAACGATAAAGTGGCTCGCTTGTCCCGACAGGATGTTGATCACGTCCAAGAGCTTGCAGATCAAATTAAACGACTTGAAAAGCTGGTGCTGAATACTGAGAAGAGAACTGCTCAGAGAGACCAGCAGGTTCAAGCCGATCTTCAGAATCAATTCCGTCGCGAGTCGGACATGCTGAAGAAATCGATTGGCGAAAACATCTCAAGTTCGGTTAACAAGGACATTATTCCTTTTATTGCCAAAGAACAGCGTGAGCTAAAGAAGATTGCAAAGCTGATTGATAAGGAGTACGGACGTCGTAAGGATGACAAGCAAGACCCTGACAGAGATGTGGCATGAGGCGACTAGTTTCTAGTTTCACAGCAGTTGCTGCTTCTACAGGAGGTGGTCAATGAGCTCTGATAGCGATACAGATATGGCGGCGAATGCCTGGCCGGGATTCGTTGATATTCTGTCTGCTGTGGTCATCATGTTCGTATTTTTTGTTCTTATTATCGCGGCGGTTTTGTACTTTTACACCATAACCTACAAGGCAAAGATAGAAGGGCGAGTGACATCAGAAATAAGCCGTGTTTTCGTAGAAGCTGAAATTCTCGAGCTTAAAGAGCTCAAGAGAGAGAATAAAGAGTTACGAAATGAGCTGAAATCTAAGGAGACTAAGATTAGCCAGGGTGGCGGTAAGTCGGCGGTTGTCGTTAAGAACGAAACCGAAGCGGCTCAGTCTTTTGGTGAACAGTCTACTGAGCAAGTTGTTCTGACATCAGAAGAAGATAGATCGATGGTAGTTTTTCATGACGCTGGTGCCATCACTGTTGATGATGAAAGTGAGACAAAAATCATGGAATTCATCGAACAGATGTCTAAACAGCATGGATCTGAAAAGCTCGAAATTGTACTGACATCTCCAAAAACGCCGAATGCGGCAACGCAAAGTCGTGAAAAGAGGTTGGCTGTTGCTCGTATGCTGAATGTCCGTAACTCATTACTCTCAACCAGCATTGAGAGAGAGAATATCAATCTGACTGTTGTTGAAACTGAAGAGATTGAGGATTCAGATAGTTGGACGCGCTTACAAATAAATGTACTGCAATGAATATACTCACTAAACACGTAGGTCGTCGATTCACGCCCAGGTATGTGGCGGTGGCTGTTGCGTTGGTTATCAATTCGTTTGGTAGCTCGATAGTCGCTGCAGAAGAAACTGCAGGTTCCCGATCATCGGAACCCTTACCTAAGCTTGTTGATCCGGCGGGTATCATCGATCCAGAACTCTTGTCCACGCTAAATGCAATGTGGAATGATTCTGGATTGCCGGTGACTGACGATGTTACTCAAGATGAAGGGTATTCGGCAGAAGAGCCTGCACTAGGTGCTGCAAAAAGTGCTGCAGATATTATGGCAGCCGATGCTGTTGCTGGTGAGGTGGCGTCCGGTAAAGATCAATCACCATCGTTGTTTGCTCCAACCGATGTCACTAATAATACTGATGAATTGAGTAGTTCTGATGCGAATGGCAGTATTGAAGCAGCAACAGACTTAACCGAGTCTGACGATATACAAAGCGCTGAGAAACTTGCAGAGGCCGAGACAGTAACAACTGATGAGAGTGTTCAAGGCACTCTTCCAGAGCCTGAGTTGCCCAGTATCGATCTTGATGATGAAGATCTTGAAAAGTTAGCGTTCGGTGAGATGCTCAGACAGACCATGGCGGACAATCCCGGCATTGTTATGGCGCGAGAAAGGGTAGAGCAGGCGGTTCAACAAGCCAGACAAATCGGTGCATATCGATTTCCTACTGTCGCATTGACCAGTAGTCTAGGGCCTGAATATAACGATCCAGTCGATAGTGAGGATGCCGGGTACGCTGAAACAATCGGTAAGAATCTGAAAGTGACCGCAACCCATTTGTTATACGATGGTGGTAGCGCTGAAGCAAACTACGTTCGTAGTAACCGCTTAATAAGTGCAGCGGAAGCAGAGTCGCAGATCGAAATAGAAGAGCTTTTTCTTCAGGTTGTAACTAACTACGTAGACTACTGGCGTTATCAGTTGGAGTTGTCGCAGGCAAAGCAATTTGTAGAAACCATGAACGTTCTGGTTAACGACCTAGATTCAATGTTCAAAGCCGGTGCAACCAGTAAATTGGAAGTGGATTTCGCCCGCGCCAGGGTAGCATCAGCTAGGGGCGCTCAAAGTGAAGCAACTGCTTCTATGAATAATGCTTTCAGCGAGTTGGAGTTTTTAGTCCCCAACTTGGAAAGATTCATTGCAAGCGCACCGGATACTTTCAGCGAATTTAATTTGCTACCGCTGCAGGACTACCTGGATAAAGGCGCTGCCTCAAATAGCGGCTTTATTGTTAATCAAATGAATACCGAAGCGACACAGCTAAAAGTCGAATCGGCTAATGGCTTATTTAAGCCCACGTTGAATGTTGAGCTGAGTAGCTCTTTCATTGACGACGAAGGGCAGGAAACGCCTCATCGGTTTAAAACCGCAGCTAAGTTTCTAATTAACTATACGTTTTATAGTGGTGGAGAGAGACGTGGTGGTGTGCGTCGTGCGGAAGCACAACTACGCGAACTCGAAGCAGAAAGAAGACAGCTCGAAAGGGATGTATTTAGGGATATTGACCAATCCTACAACGGTATTACCGCGTCGCGCTTAGCATTAGATGCCGTAAACGATGAGATAGCCGCTCACGAAGAGCTACAACGCCTGAACAAACAAAACCTCGCGCTAGGCACCGTCAATATTATTGAATTAATTGATGTAGAGGAGCGTTTGTTCAATGCTAACAGTCGAAAGAATGAAGTCATTGCGACTATGTATCAAGAGTACTTCACACTCATGATTGCGGCTGGCTACACTCAGGAGATGTTAGGACGCTTCGAGTTAGAGTTAGCGTCGCAGCAATAGCATTACTGCGTGCAAATCCTTTAGATCACACATCTAAAGGTAATCTTTCGCGAAATCGAACTGTTTTGAAAAATCAATAAATGCCCGCAACCGAGCGGGCATGTGCCTTTTAGTAAGGTAGTTAATTGAGTACTTTGCGGATGTGGGAATACTTCTATCAAATAGAGTCACCAGCTCTCCACTAGAAATATAGGGCTGAGCCGTTTTTTGATAAACGTACGCGATACCTAAGCCTTTTCGGGCAAACTCAATCATTGAGTCCAGGTTATTCACAATAATGCGTGGCTGCGGATTTACAAAGTAGGTATCCTTAGTTCGCGTCACAAAGGCCCAATCTGCAAGCCTAGTGGGCGTATTAAAACAAAATCGTATGCCATCATGTTTAATTAGATCTGTTGGTTTTTTGGGCTTGCCGTGTGTTGCTAAATAAGCTGGTGAGACAACAAGTGCCATATTAAGATCTGGTCCGATACTCACTGCGTGAGTATCTTTATCCAGTAGGTTTTGTGAGCGTATTGCAGCATCCACTCCTGAATTGACCAACTCTATTTTTCGATCCTCATAAATAAGCTCCACGTTGACTTCTGGCTGCTCTATTGCAAATTTAGCAATCAGATCGTCTAAAAAGAATGTTGAGCTGCTTCGTGGTGCACTAAGCCGAAGTATCCCTGAAACGCTGTCTTGTTCATTGCTTAGATCGGACATCACGTTTGTCAGTTCTTTTAAAACGGGTGATGCCTTTTGAAACAAGCGTTCTCCTGCGTCGGTTAGTGCCATCTTTCGAGTTGTGCGCTCGATAAGTCGTGTGCCCAGTCGATTTTCTAATCGCTGAATCGACTCGCTAACTGCGCCTGCGCTGATATTTATATTGTCCCCAGCAGCTCTGAAGCCCTTAGCGGTAGCGACCTCGGCAAAAACGGACAATTCGTTCAGAAGGTTTTTATCCATTGTTCATTATAGCAATCAATGTGCTCTCGAAAAGGCTGTTTATCAGAACAATAAAACGGCCTATATTGATTTGCAACCACAAAAGCGATGGTCAAGAGACAGAGAATTAGATATGCCAGAAATAACCGAGATTTTTATCCTCAAAGTGAAAGATCCGAAGCGGGCCGATGTGCTGCGTGAAACGGCGCGGACAGATTTTTTGAAAATCGACGGTGTCGAGTCATGGAAAACGTACAAAAGTACTGATACTGATCGCCCGACACTGTACGCCGAAATATATTTATTTCGTGACTATGAAGCGGCCAAGCGTATTACGCCATCGTTTGCCACACGTGAAGCCACTAAGGCCTACTTGGAGGAGGTGGATGAGATTTTAGTGGGGCAGTATTTTCAAGAACACACGACGGATATAAATAAATGATGAACGAGATACAGAAACTTCATGCGGCCTTAAGTGAGTGGAACGCAGCATTAGATGCCGGAGATATCGAGAGGCTCGTTGCGACAGCCG
>JAHDGK010000030.1 GCA_020627685.1 Granulosicoccus sp.
ATAAGTGTCCAGTTCACCGTACGCTAACAGGACAGCTGGAAATTCGAACGCGAGAGAAAACGCAATAGCGCACACGAAAAACAAAATAATTGTTAACTATGCTGAATTGCGGATTATTCCCTAGCGATAAAACCCGCTAGCCTATACCGTTGCAGGCTTCGGAGAAAATGAGGCCTGCAAATGACTATAAAACCCATCCGATTCGCTGCATTGTTTTGCGTCTTACTGAGCATATTAGTTTCTGCCGGTTGCTCTGGCGGCTCTTCTTCATCTCCAGTCGGTCTAAACATTGACCCGAATTCTGTCAATGGCGAATTACATCTGGCCAACAATTCAAATGGTGCCGCTCAAAACGCCGCGATAGAGGAACTCGCTGTTCAATTCAGAAACGCATATCCAAACGTATCTCTGAGGATCACCCATAACAGCGAATTGCGTACACCAGACACTCTGGTAGAGCTATTACAAAGCGACACACCGCCAGACGTTTTAAGCATCCATACGGGGAATAGGCTCCAACGTTTAGTTGATGCTAGCTTGGTACGCGACATCAGTGATATTTGGTCTGCCAATCTGCTCAGCTCCGCAATGGCTGCTGCAACTCCCGCTGTCGAACTCAATCAAGCTCAATGGGCGATACCCTATTCAAATTATGGCTGGGGCATTTACTATCGAAAAGATATTTTCGAAAACTTAAATCTGACAGAGCCCACCACATGGTCTGAATTTCAATCAATTGCGGAAACATTGAAGAGCAACAATATTACGCCTTTAACTATCGGCACTCGATTTCAATGGCCTGCGGCAGCATTGTTCGATTATTTAAACCTGCGCATAAACGGATATGCCGTGCACCAAGAATTAACGCTGGGGAATATCAGCTACACAGACGAAAGAATCAGATCTGTTTTCCTTGCTTGGAAAGACATGATAGACGCTGACTACTTTATTGATGGGCATCAGAATATGGATTGGCAAGAAGCCATAGCCCCTCTGTCCAACGGCGACGCCGCGATGTATTTGATGGGTGGTTTTATCGTCAATCGTTATGGCGAATTTGGTAACACAGAAGATGAACTCGGTTATTTCATGTTCCCCGAAATAACCGCTGGTTTAGCCCGGGCAGAGGAAGCCCCAACGGATGCTTTTGTCATTTCCAGTGGCACTTCTAATCTTGATGCCGCGCGTGCATTCCTCGACTTTGCCGCTAAACCAGATGTGCAATCAGCTCTCAATATCAAATACGGTCAGCTTCCCGTACACACGGGATCTTCACTGTCTGACAGTATTTTTATTCAAGAGGCTCATGCAACCGTGAGTACTGCAAGCGCACACTCGCAATTTTACGATCGCGATACCCCTGCTGCTATGTCTGCACCCGCGATGCAAGCGTTTGTTGAATTTATGTTAGACACGACAAAACTCGATACAATTCTAAATCAGTTGGATACTTTCCAAGACAGCGCTTACTAACTATTTTAATGTCGTCCGAAACCCCTCAAGCCGAATTCTGGAGCGCAGTTAAGGACATATCCCCATTGGCTATAGGCGTTGCTATTTACGGGCTCGCCTTTGGCTTGCTGGCCGCTCAAGCCGCAATGAGCGAACTGCAAATAGGCGTTATGGGCACGTTTGTTTTCGCAGGTGCTTCGCAAATATTAGCGGTAGAAAGACTGGTCGCTGGTGCCGGTGCAATCACCGCTGTGGTTGCAGCGGTAGCCATAAACTTGCGCATGCTATTAGTCACTGCCTCTATACGCGAAGTTTATCAGGGACGGCCATGGTGGCAGCTAGTCATTGGCGCACACATGACAACCGATGAAAATTGGGCGTTGATGTTGGCTACTCGGGCTAAGGGTAGAAACGTTGGATATTGGTACTTAGTTGGTGGCGGCGCCTGTCTTTTTTTAACCTGGGTGATCTCCACCGTGTGTGGTGTGATTTTCGCCAACAATATTCCCGAACCGAAAGCACTCGGGATGGACTTCGCGTTCACAGCGGCTTTTATCGCTATAGCGAGATCTCTATGGCGGGGCAATAAGGACCTACTCCCTTGGTTGGTGTCAGTCAGTATAGTTGCCCTAACGCTTCTTTCAGGTCTGCTTGATTCATCCTGGGCACTCATTGTTGGAGGTTGTGCAGGAGCTTTAACTGCAGGGTTAATACCTAGTGAGTGACCCGTGGTTTGTCATCGTCGTCCTCGCCATCGCAACGTTCAGCATTAGGATTGGCGGTGTTTTATTGGGGCAAAAACTACCCAATACCGGCCCTTGGGCTCGCGCTCTGAATTCACTACCCGGCTGTTTGATAATTTCACTGGTATCAGTCCTACTTTTGTCCGGTGGACCAAACGAGTGGATAGCGGGCAGCATTGCATTAGCTGTGGCATGGTTTACGAAAAACCTGCCACTGACCATGGTGGCGGGAATAGCGGCAATTTATTTATTGCGGTTGTAACGCCGTTTTTCAGATATCTCAGTTATGTAGTTACGACTACTAGTGACTGGGGATCTGAATGTGCAGTAGCGACAGATCAAAGGCAAAATTCGGCAAAGACCTCTAATTATAGGCTTAAAAGTTCGCCTGCCCTCGCAGTTTCTTGAGTAAAAGAAGCTACAAAATGACTCATGAAAATATAGAACGCTCATTAATGGTGCGAAAGATCACTAGCGTGCATCGCGCTCCTGATGCTCAATTCTCATTCTGGATAAATGAAACCTATTTTATTACTTAAGATCTCAGAACCAAGTTATGATTTTATCAAGCTGATTTTTGTGTGTAGCCTGAGAGGTTCCGATTTCAATGTTGTTTGTGGTGTTGATTGTCGTTGTCCCGTATCTGGGCTTCGTCTTTTTCGGAGAAAAATTCAATCCTTGGTCATTCCCTCGAGAAGTGGGTAAACGCCAGCGCTGGCGACGCGGTAGACGAATAGGATTTACCCTATTCATCGTTGGCACTATTTACTCCGTGTTGTCACTCAATATTCATCAGTCCTACTTTGAGGCTGCTCTATTTATATCCGCCTCGTTAACCATCTGCCTACTTTTGGCATTGCTAGTCTCATATATTGAGAAAACAGTGAATTCATTTAAGAATTACGACAGTTAGTATGGTTCACAAAAACTAAAGTGACTTTCAGCTTTTTAAGCTGATTATGTCTGATCACCATACAATCGCTCCTCTAATGACTTCCCACGTGACAATTGTCGGTAACGCCAATTCTTATCTATAAGTAGCTGCATAAGTGCTGCGCTTGTCGCCATATCGTCTTGCGTTTTAATGAGGAAGTCTCCTCCGGTGGTTTTGCTAACGTCGCTCACACCCGGCAGCATATTGGCCGCATTAATGAATTCCGATTCATTGACGGCTCCCATTCTTAAGGTGATGTACTCGTCGTCCGCATCATCGCTTAATGGGCCCGCACTGATTAGTCGCCCCTTTTCCAAATAGACTACGGATCCACACAGCCTTTCTAGCTCATCCAGATTGTGTGAACTCACGATAAAGGTGGTGCGGCTCGATTGTTCTCTTACAAGATCCCGAATCATTTTGGCGTTAGGAGGATCAATACCTGCTGTGGGTTCATCTAAAAGAACAAGCTCGGGCGAGCCTAGCAATGCTTGAGCAATGGCAATTCTCTTACGCATACCATGAGATAAATCCGCAGGCTTCGTGTGCATAGAGTCGGACAAGTCAACTAACTGTAGAACCCGTTCAACTTCTTTCTTAGCGCCCGCCGCTCCCATACCCTGTAAGCGCGCGAAAAACCGTAACTGCCGACCAACGCTTAAGCGCGGATCCAACAACGCGTCTTGGGGTAATGCCGATAAACGCCCAGTCAAACCCGCACTACCCGGCCTCTCTCCCAGTATGGATACCTCTCCATTGCTAGGCCTGATGAACCCGCACAGCACACTCAGCAATGTCGTCTTGCCCGCTCCATTAGGGCCGATTAACGCAATAGGTTCGCCTGCAGGTAAGGATAGGGTTAAATTATCCAGCGCAAGTGTCGATCCATAGCGCTTGGTTAAACCCTGGCATTCAATTGGATTCATAGGTCTTTCTGCCTCATCAGGATGGCACCTATGCCAAGAAATATCAGTGTATGCACAATCGGAATGGCTGCAAAATTTAGCGTTTCCCAATTGGTCAATCGTAAGAGCTGGCTAATCTGAGATCCAGGCAATGCCCAATCCAGCAAAGCAAGCGGACCAAACTTGGCCTGCAAGTAGCCCACAAGTAAGGACACAGTGATCCAAAGGATAAACGCATACAGTGTTGCTTGTCGGGCAGACTTAGCCAAGACAGATACCAAAGCCATCAAAGCGACATAGGGCGCCAGAACCAATTCCAGGTTGAGTACGATTAGCGGAACTTTGGCTACGGTTGCTGCAAGCTTATCCGGGTTATAAAAGGCCACAACAACTAGCACCGTAGCAAGCGTAGCTGCGACGACTAGAAACATGATGATGCACTGGCCTAAAAATCTTCCCAGGAATATCTCTATCCTGGAACATCGCAGTACCAAATAACGCAGTGTGCCCCGACTTCTATCCGATGCAGTTTGATCGGCAGATGCAATCAGCGCAAAGAACGGCAGTAAATAGAGGGTCACAACCCAGTAAACAGCCAACTCGGCTGCCGGCCAATTCTCCCAAGCTTGCAAACCTAGCCGGGGAAACAGAAATTCGAGAATTCCTGAGTGAGCAGCATCCTGCAAAAGAGCCGCGGCCGGCAATATGCCGTAGTAAAGAACCGCCACCCAAATTAGCAGGAATCCGAAAAGTGCGACCAGCCCCCGCCGAGTGCTAAACAGGCGCATTACCTCGTCCTGAGCCAATACTAGAATTCTCATAGAGCCCACCGATCTTTTTCAGTTAAGCAGACATTTTGATTCTGCTGTATGTTCGCCTGCAACGGCAATTTACACCACAGCAGTATAAAGGCAGAATCCCCATGCAGGACCAAAGTTATCGTCGCGGCGTTTTATATATTGTGCTCGCGGGAGTCTTTCTGAGCACAGGTGGTCTGTTCGTACGATTTATCGAAGATGCCAGCCCCTGGACAGTGCTCTTTTATCGCTCTTTAACGTTCACCGCGACGGTGTTCGTTTTCATGGCTTTACGCAATCCGGGAAGTTTAACGAATAAGTTAAAAGCCGTACGTCTGAGCGACTTGGTGATCAGTGCAAGTCTTGCTTTCGGATTTATCACTTACGTGCTCAGTCTTTTCAGCACAAGCGTAGCGAATACCGTGCTCATACTCAGTACGGGACCTGTTTTCGCTGCCATATTAGGATGGCTGGTTCTTAGAGAGCGCGTAAGTATCATCACGTGGCTTGCCATGGTTATGGCTTTTGCAGGAGTCGCGGTGATGGTATCCGGCGGTATCGCCGCTGATGACATGCGAGGGATTATCTATGCATTCTTAGCTGTATTCTCTTTCGCCATCATGATCGTTATGCTCAGGCGGGTACCGGCAACACATGACTCAATGGCCGCTACGGCTTTGGCAGGACTGATAGCTGCTTTTGTCTGTGCATTTGTAATGCCCACATTTTCTATATCGTTACACGACTTGATGGTTTCTATGGCCTTGGGCTGCCTGCAAGTGGGTATGGGATTTATTCTTATTACTCTTGGCTCTCGCAGTGTTCCCTCTGCGCAGGTGCCATTACTTGCGTTAGCTGAAACCGGCCTATCCCCTCTCTGGGTATGGCTACTCGTTAACGAGACTCCGGCGCGTAATACGCTTCTCGGAGGCGCTGTCGTTTTAGTTGCAGTTGCCTTTCAAGGCCTAGCGGGTTGGCGCAATCGAAATACATAAAACTATGATAATTTAAGAATTGCATACACCAACCGCATGACGAACCTGCTATGGCCTGTATAGAAAAAGTCGACATCCTGATGGTAGACCTCGTACCGAAGGTACTTAGAACCGACGCTATTCAGTCCTTCGACAGTCAGCAAACTCCGTTGGTTAAAATTACCGATAGCGACGGTGCAACAGGATGCGGATACTCCTACACAATCGGGCAAGGCGGCCCGGCCATAATTTCATTGCTGAAGGAGACGCTTGCTCCCCAGCTCATTGGTGAAGATGCTGAAAACATCGAACGAATCTGGAAGAAACTACTCTTTTCTACTCATGCAACGGCCGTAGGGGCAATCACATCCTTAGCGCTAGCCACAATTGACACCGCGTTGTGGGATCTTCGTTCGCGAAAAGCCGGGCTTCCGCTGTATCAACTATTAGGGGGTAGCAAGAGCAGTGTCCCCATGTACACCACAGAAGGGGGCTGGTTGCACATTGATACTGAGGACTTAGTAGCAGATGCTCTGCAGGCAAAAGCAAACGGGTTCTCCGGCTCCAAAATAAAAATCGGCAAACCCCATCTTTCCGAAGACAGAGAAAGACTGCAAGCTGTGCGCGAAGCTGTTGGCCCACGCTTTGAGATTATGGTGGATGCTAACCAATCGTTCGGCCGTGCTGAGGCAACACGTCGGGCAAGAATGCTGGAGGATTTCAATATCGCTTGGTTCGAAGAACCCATGCCAGCAGACGATATTCAGGAACATGTAAGACTTGCGGCCAGCACATCGGTGCCTATCGCGGTCGGTGAAAGCCTATATTCCATCAGTCAGTTTAAAGATTACTTATGCTTAGGCGCCGCTTCCATAGTGCAGGTGGACGTAGCACGGATAGGAGGCATCACCCCGTGGTTAAAAGTTGCTCACATGGCAGAAGCCTTTAACGTTTCCGTTTGCCCCCACTTTTTAATGGAGATGCATGTGAGTTTGGTGTGCGCTATTCCCAATGCACCATGGTTAGAATACATTCCTCAGTTAGACGATATAACCGCGCAAGGAATGTCCATGACAGACGGTCGGGCGATGCCGAGCGATAAGCCAGGCCTGGGAATTGAGTGGGACTGGGATAAAATTGCAGCGCAATCGTTACCTGCCTACCACTCCACTCTGACTTGAAACTAAGACAAGATAGTGATCGAAAGGTTATGCCTAAAGCAAGACGTCACTTTTAATCACTAACATTTTTTCTCGAGTCATTTCATGCATGGAATACTGAATTCCTCCCATACCCATACCAGACTCATCTCTGCCACCAAACGGCATCCAATCTACCCGAAATGCAGTGTGATCGTTAACCATGACTGCAGTGGCGTTTAGCTTTTGAGAGGTATCCAATACGTCCGTTAGATCATTGCTATAAATAGATGCCTGAAATGCATATGGCAGAGCGTTAGATTGCGCAATAGCATCTGCTTTGTCGTTATATGAATATACACACACTACCGGGCCGAAAATTTCACGCTGCGAAACAGTTGAATTAATATCTGGGTTCAATATCACGGTAGGTGAGTAGCAAGACTCTGATAGACGCTTTCCCCCACAAAGAATTTTTGCACCGGCCTGCTCCGCCTCTTCAACCCAACTCTGTACCCGATCGGCTTCGCGCGGGAGAATAAGCGGACCAACCTCTGTCGCTTCATCCAATGGGTCGCCAACCACTAGTTGACTAGCCCCTACACTGAGTTTTTCACTAAAGGCATGACACACAGCCTCGTGAACAAAGACTCTTTGTACAGACACACAAACTTGGCCCGCATGGTAGAAGCCACCTTTAAGCACACTCTGTACGACAGCGTCGATGTCCGCAGACTGATCAACAATAACCGGAGCTGCCCCACCATGTTCAAGTGCACAACGAGTACCCGGAGCAAGCTTTGAACGTAACATCCAGCCTATGGCGGCCGAGCCTATAAATGAAAAGAAATTAACCCGTGCATCGGTTACCAGCTTTTCGGCCTCAGAATTCTCAACCACCAATGCCTGACACCAACCTTCGGGTAATCCAGCTTCTTTTAGAATTTCTACAAACCGCAGACAAGACAACGGTGTAGTTTGCGCAGGTTTGATGATGACCGGAGCACCCACAGCTATCGCAGGAACCGTTTGATGAACAATAAGATTGAGCGGGTGATTAAACGCACTTATGGAACTGACAACACCGATAGGTTCGCGCTGTGTAAAAGCCAATCTATTAGCTGAAGACTCCGTATGCCCCATAGGTATTTGCTCACCCTTTATTTGAGGGATGTGTTCTATGGCAAGCTTTAAACCATTGATGGCCCGGTGCACTTCTACTTTAGAATCTACATAAGGCTTCCCGCCTTCTGACGCGGCCAATTGAGTCAGCTCTTCGACCTGCCCTTCCATGATGCGAATGGCATTTTCAAGAATTGAAATACGTATATGAGCGGGTAACCACTGGCTCCTATCTTCAAAAAGCTCATGCGCTCTAGCTAGTGCGCTTTCAACATCTTCTGCACTATTGAGCTCTATATTTTTTAGCAGCTGCCCGTTGTACGGGTTATTGATACTTAACATATCAGTGCCTCCGCACAACTTAAACGATACAGGCGCTTTCTTTTAACAGCACATTGAGAATGGAATGGTTAAGTGAGTAATCGATAGGTAGGTCGATGACATGAACGCCTTTCGAATTTAGAGCAGTAGACAAAATGTCTTTAAAGTTATCGTAGCTTTCTGCTCGATATCCGTGAGCACCGAAACTGTTTGCATACTGAACAAAATCGGGATTGTTAAAATCAAGCCCAAAGTTACTAAAACCAACGCCCTCTTGCTTCCACTTAATCATTCCGTAGGCATTGTCCGTCAGGACAATAACGACCAGATCAAGATCCATTCGAACAGCAGTCTCAAGCTCTTGAGAATTCATGAGGAAACCACCGTCACCATTAACAGATACCACCTTGCTATTCGGCTTTAGTTGCTTGGCAGCCATTGCCGATGGCAAACCTGCTCCCATCGTCGCCAATGCATTGTCCAGAAGCAAAGTGTTGGCAGCGTGGCACTCATAGTTACGCGCAAACCAAATTTTGTAAACGCCATTATCCAAGGTCACTATGTCTTCATCGTCTAAGCTTTCACGCAATACGCTAACCAAAGACTGCGGCAACATAGGAAAGCGCTCATCTTTAAAGTACTTAGTGACGTGAGAATCTACCTCATCTCTTACGCGTTCAAAAAAGCTGAAATCTTGATCAAGCTTGCCCAGCTTTTCGGTAATACGTTCTATGGAGCTCGAAATATCACCTACAACATTCAATTGCGGAAAATACACATCATCGATATTGGCGGCGTTAAAGTTAATATGAATAACTTCCTTGCCGCCTTTTTCCATAAAGAACGGTGGCTTCTCAATGACATCGTGCCCAACGTTAATAATTAGGTCTGCACGTTCAATTGCACAGTGCAAATAATCATCCGATGAGAGTGCTGCTGTACCAATATATTGAGCATGCCTTTCATCGATAACACCCTTACCCATCTGTGTATCGAAAAAGAAAAGCCCTGATTGATCAACCAGAGATTTCAGGGCATTGCTCGTACGCTTTCGATTTGCACCTGCTCCAATTAACAGCAAAGGCAGCTTTGCAGCCTGAATCATTTCAACAGCTTTATCAATGGATTGACCACTCGCATCAGGACGGCGATGACCCACTGCATCAAAGACCGTAGCATCAGTTTGCTCTTCTGCAATATCCTCAGGCAACTCAATATAAGCGGCACCGGGTCGTTCATCCATAGTCAGTCTGAACGCTTCTCGTACCATGGATGGAACGTTATTGCCATCGACAACCTGCTCTGAATACTTAGTTACAGGTTTCATTAAGCTCACAACATCAACAATTTGAAATCTGCCCTGCTTACTCTTTCTAATGGGCTTCTGACCGCCCAACATAATCATTGGCATACCACCGAGTTGGGCATAGGCGGCGGACGTAACAAAATTTGTTGCACCGGGCCCCAAGGTTGAAAGGCAGACACCAGGTTCACCTGTTAGTCGCCCGTAGGTCGCAGCCATAAACCCCGCCGCCTGCTCATGACGAGTTAAAACAAGCTCAATACTGGAGTCTTTTAAAGAGTCCAGAAAATCCAGGTTTTCTTCGCCGGGAATACCAAATATGTACTTTACGCCTTCATTTTCGAGCGCTTTAACAAACAAGTCTGATGTTTTCATAATGAGCTATTACCTAAGCAATCTTTCAAGGATTGAGACATAACCAGGAAAAACATCATTGAGATGCGTACAACACGGTGGATAAACCGGATCGCCCCTGATTATGAACTTGTTAACTAACTGCTAGCACTACCACTTCTCAGCAGTGGCATAGTTCCAATCGTCGCGCCAGTCATCAGGAATAGTGGCTTCATCTAACAAACAGTTAGCCGCTATGCCGGGATACATCTGCGCGTAGTTCTTAATGGTTGTACCTTGCACACGATGGTTGATATGCCTTGGCTCAAGCTCATCGAGCGTTTCTAAGCCGGCAGCAGCGAGCAACTCAGCCAAGTTTTCTACCGTTGCCCGATGGAAGTTCGCCACACGTTGTGCCTTATCGCTTACAACGAGTCCATTAGCTCGAGCTGGATTCTGCGTCGCTATTCCGGTTGGGCAGTGATCCGTATTACAACTCCTAGCCTGGATACAACCTAAGGCCATCATCATGCCACGCGCAGAATTAACCGTGTCCGCACCTAATGCAATGACTCGAAGTACATGAAAGGCTGAAAAGATTTTTCCGGAGGCGATGATACGTAGTTGATCACGTACACCTATCCCAATGAGTGCTTGATTAACGAATATGAGGGCATCCCGCAGTGGAGTCCCAACGGAATTCGTCATTTCAGTAGGTGCTGCCCCTGTTCCCCCTTCACCACCATCAACCGTTATAAAATCCGGAACTTTGCCTGTTTGGAGCATTGCCTTGCAGATGGCTAAGAATTCATCTCGTCGACCTATACACAATTTGATACCCACAGGCTTTCCACCCGACAGTTCCCTCAAAGTCTCGATAAAATCAAGCAATTCCAGCGGCGTGGAAAAAGCGGAATGAGAAGGTGGTGAAATAACATCCTTACCCATGGGTACTTTTCGAATCTCTGCAATTTCTTCGGTCAGCTTTGCTGCCGGTAAAATTCCGCCATGACCGGGTTTGGCACCTTGCGAGAGCTTTATCTCGATCATCTTGACGATGTCCAGTTGTGCTGACTCTTTAAATTGCTCCGGGTTGAAATCCCCTGACTCGGTACGACAACCGAAATATCCTGTGCCAATCTGCCAGACAATATCTCCACCTTGTTTATGGTACGGGCTTAAGCTGCCTTCTCCGGTGTTATGAGAAAAGCCACCCATCTTGGCACCACGATTTAAAGCCTTGATGGCATTGCCACTTAGCGAACCGTAGCTCATGGCAGATATATTCAGCGGAGATGCCATGTAAGGCTTGGCACACCTATCACCACCAAACTTAACGCGCGGGTCTGTGTCGTGTGCATGTAAAGGCACCAGTGAATGATTAATCCATTCATAGCCCGGTCGATTTACATCGAAAATGGTTCCGAACGGACGTGTGTCCCTATCGCCTTTTGCTCTTTGATACACCAGAGAGCGGAACTCTCTGGGAATGGGTGCACCGCTGGTGTCAGACTCTACAAAGTATTGTTGGATTTCCGGCCGCACCGATTCGAGCAGGTAACGAAACCTGCCAAAAAAAGGATACAGCCTGCGTATGGTTTGCTTGGTTTGAAACATGTCGTACAAACCAAGCGCAACAATCGGCACAATGAAAACCAGCAACCAGATTGCTGGTTTCCATAGCGCGGAAAGCCCGAGAACGAGTAGAGGCCCACTGATTGCAAATATCGCAAAATAGTGACGCATTAACATAGTCTCTAACCCTCAATAAGCCAAGTGCAGTCCAGATACTAAAACTGCGACAGGATATTCAGGCAGTCGTTCACCCGAAAACTAATTTATTTCGAGGCAGACGAAAAAGAACTATGCCTCTGGACGCATATGCGGAAACAAAATGACGTCTCGAATACTCGGCGACGCGGTCAGCAACATCACTAACCGATCGATACCAATGCCCTCTCCAGCTGTAGGCGGCATTCCATATTCCAGCGCCCTGACATAGTCAGCGTCATAATGCATCGCCTCTTCATCGCCGGCGTCTTTATCAGCTACCTGCGCCTTAAAGCGCTCTGCCTGGTCTTCCGCATCGTTTAATTCAGAAAATCCATTCGCGATTTCTCGACCACCCACAAAAAGTTCAAAACGATCAGTCACAAAAGGATCATCGTCGTTTCGACGCGACAGTGGTGATACTTCTGTTGGGTATAAGGTAATGAAGGTCGGGTCCATTAAGTTTTCTTCGACCGTTGCTTCAAAAATCTCCGTTTGAATTTTGCCCAAACCCCAATTGGGTTTGACATCGATGTGCAACGACTTGGCGATTGCTGTCGCTCCATCCAAATCAGACAATTCTTCAGATTTAACATTCGGGTTATGCGATAGGATAGAGTCAAACAGACTTAATCGCGTAAAAGGCTTTTCAAAGTCAAATTCGCGATCACCATTTTCAGATTTGATTTGTAAGGTGCCAACGACATCCTTAGCCAAGCCTCTGAACAGCTCTTCGGTTAAGTCCATCAATTCGCGATAGTCCGCGTATGCCCAATAGAATTCAAGCATGGTGAATTCTGGATTGTGACGAGTGCTAAGCCCTTCGTTACGAAAGTTTCTATTGATTTCAAAAACCCGATCGAACCCGCCGACCACTAAGCGCTTTAAATACAACTCAGGCGCTATTCGGAGATAAAGATCGATATCCAGAGCATTGTGGTGAGTAACGAAAGGCTTGGCTGCCGCCCCACCCGGGATGACCTGCATCATCGGTGTTTCAACTTCTAGAAACTCTCTTTGCATAAAGAAGTTCCGGATATACGCAATTACCATAGAACGCAATCGAAACGTTGTGCGAGTCTCTTCGCTCGTCATTAGATCAACGTACCGCTGGCGATAACGTGTTTCCTGATCACTTAGGCCATGAAATTTTTCAGGCAATGGGCGCAAGGATTTTGTAAGCAGCTCAACGGACAACACTTTGATAGAAAGCTCACCGGTTTTGGTAATGAACAAAACACCACTTACGCCGAGAATGTCACCGACATCGAGGTGTTTGAAATGCTCGTAGGTTTCTTCGCCCAAGGTTCCCTGATGGAAGAAAAGCTGGATGGATCCACTCACATCCTGTAAATCAGCAAAACTTGCCTTACCCATGATGCGCTGAAACATCATACGACCCGCGACACTGACCGATACGGCCTCTTCAGCGAGTTCAGCTTTGTCCCGCCCGTCGTATTCTGAATGAAGATTCGCCGCTAAATGAGTGGGGCGAAAGGTATTCGGGAAGGCATTGCCTGCTTCACGCAGTTCGCTAAGCTTTGCACGGCGCTGCTGGATAAGTTGATTGTCGTCGTCTGTCATGATGGTATTTGGTTGTTAAGCTTAAGCGCCTAGCCGAAAAACTTAGAGTCCGGCTTTCAAACTTTCGGTAAGGAAGGCTGTGATGTCGCCATCAAGTACAGCCTGCGTATTACTGGTTTCAAGACTGGTCCGTAAGTCTTTTATACGTGATTGATCGAGAACATAGGAACGTATCTGACTTCCCCAGCCTATGTCGGACTTGCCTTCCTCTACAACCTGTTGATCGCCTTGTCGTCTCTGCAACTCAGCTTCATGCAACTTCGATTTCAACTGCTTCATTGCTGTTGCTTTGTTCTTATGCTGCGAGCGATCATTCTGACACTGCACGACTATACCGCTGGGCGCATGAGTGATACGTACAGCAGACTCGGTTCGGTTTACGTGCTGACCACCTGCCCCGCTGGCGCGATAAACATCGATCCGCAAATCTGCCGGATTGATATCGATATCGATATCGTCGTCGACTTCCGGTGACACGAATACCGCTGCAAACGACGTATGCCTTCTACTGCCAGAGTCAAATGGACTCTTTCGCACCAAACGGTGGACCCCGGTTTCAGTTCTTAACCAACCGAATGCATGATCGCCTTCAAACCGAATGGTCGCAGACTTAATACCGGCCACATCGCCAGGGGATACTTCAATGAGTTCTGTTTTGTAGTTTTGCTGCTCGCCCCAACGCAAGTACATTCGAAGCAGCATCTCGGCCCAATCCTGAGCCTCAGTTCCACCACTGCCAGATTGAATATCCAAAAATGCGGGGGCTGGATCGGAGTCTCCTGCAAACATGCGACGAAATTCCAGGCCTGCCACTCGTTCTTCAAGACTGGCTAAATCCGACGCAACGGCCTCAACCGTTTCCTCGTCATCTTCCTCTCGTGCCATATCGAGTAGATCGGACGCATCAACCAAGCCTGCTTCCAACGCATCCAGCACATCTATGGTGTCTTGCAGGGTGGCACGACGCTGTCCGAGCTTCTGAGCTTTTTCCGGCTCATTCCAAACAGCAGGGTCTTCAAGTTCGCGAAGAACTTCTTCTAGCTCTTCCTTTTTAGCGTCGTAGTCAAAGATACCCCCGGAGGGAATCGGCCCGTTGCCGAAGATCCTCAATGTGAGTCAGGTAGGGATTGATTTCAATCATGAAAAAACGCGCTGTTAGTGAATAGTGAGCAAGACGGCAAGTTTACCGCAAAGCAGACTGTTCAAGATGATGAACCCGAAGTTGTACGGACTGAACATCGCGCCACGTATTAACTTCTAACGAATATATAGCGAACAGCGGCTGATCCTTCAATGGCTCGATCGAACAATTAAACGCAATAGCATCGATTGCCGCTGCATCCGGTTCATTCCAAACTCTCATCCTCAATTTCAAATGGCCCTTCCCAACCTCCCGATGATCGGCTGCAGCGAAGAAACCGGCGAATAGCGGTGCCTCAAAGCCCTGCCCCCAGGGCATAACATGAGCAAGCGCCGCCGCATTTTCCAGCGTCATTTGGCTTGTCTGCAGTGTGCCGTCAGTCAGGTACTCTCTGATTTTGAGCGTATGGTTACAGGCAGTTTTCACCTCCTGTTCAAAAGCTGTTTTAAAGGCCTGGAATTGGGAGCGAGGCAGAGTCAGGCCAGCGGCCATAGCATGGCCACCGAATTTTTCGATCATACCGCTGTGCTTAGTCGCTACGGCTTGCAATACATCGCGAATGTGCACACCCGGAATACTGCGCGCCGAGCCTTTTATATGATCATCATCGTCGTGAGTGAAAACCACGACCGGGCGATGCACAGTCTCCTTTATGCGTCCGGCCAAAATGCCGATGACACCCTGGTGCCACTCGTCATCATGCAAACACAGTGAAAAGTTGTCTGCTTGTTGCAAAGAATCCAGACCCAGAGCGTCAAGCTGCTCATTAGCCGCTTTTCGCATATCGGTTTCGATACTTCGACGCTGCTCATTAAACGAGTTGAGTCTGGCCGCAATGATGACCGCTTCATCGGGGTCAGGGCATAAAAGACACTCAACCCCCAGCCGCATATCAGCTAAACGACCCGCCGCGTTTAATCGCGGGCCAATTCCAAAGCCAATATCCTGCGTACTCATCTTGTGAGGCTGGCGACCTGCGGCCTGAAGAAGCGCTAGAACCCCTGGGCGCGTTTGATTCGCACGGATTCTACGTAAACCCTGCTCGACCAAAATACGATTGGTCGCATCTAACGGTACGACATCGGCAACGGTTCCAATTGCCACAAGATCTAGTAAGTCTGCCAACGGAGCGCTTGCATGAGAATCAGATTGCTTCGAAAGCTCTGCACGTAGCGCTATCAGCGTGTAAAAGAGCACACCGACTCCGGCTAGATGCATTGCAGCAAATCTTGACCCGGACAAATTGGGGTTAACGATTGCTGCCGCGTCAGGCAGGATCGTCGGTGGTAGATGATGATCGGTGACAACGACCTCTATACCCAGCTCTCTTGCGCGCTCGACACCTTCAACAGACGCGACACCATTATCAACCGTTAGGATGACGTGTGGCTTATGTTGATCGTGAGCGATATCAACAATGGCCGGTGACAGACCGTAACCATGTTCAAAACGATTGGGAATCAGATAATCAACCTCCGTAAACCCAAGCTGTGCCAGTCCTGTCATCGCGACTGCTGTGCTCGTGGCCCCATCGCAGTCGTAATCACCAACAATTAAGATACGTTCTTCATCAAGCCTTGCTTTGAGCAAGCGTTGAACGGCTAAATCGATATTGGGGAGTAAATCTGGCCGAGGTAGGCCACTTAAGGCTAATTCAACTTGACCTGCATCTACAATACCGCGTGATGCCAGCACCTGACTAACCAGACGATTGCTGTGCAATGCGTCTGTCGTAGGCTGTATTTCTCTGGTGCCTACTTTGACCGATAAGGGCTGGAATTCATCGAACAAACTAATCACGAGAGAACCACCCACACACCTGTGTCCACCGCCTACCCCAAACACTTTGCGTTCGGTCGTATGCCTGCTGGGTAGCTAGCGTCAGAGCGCCAGAATCTCCGTCCTCGTTCGCGATAGCCACTGAGCTTATTTGCCTGCGTCGAACTCGGTCGCTTAAAACAGCAAGCCATTCCTCATCGACACGCTGTGTCGCCTCTGTCAGTGCAGATTCACTTCTGGCGAAATGAGCAGACGCGATACGGGTATCCACGATGACCGCCTCGCTTGATGACACGGGGTCAAAATTAGCCAGATCGTGACATGGAACACCCAGATACGAACACAGTGATTTTGAAAAATCATCGTCAGCGTAAACGCTCACCCCCACCACCTGAGACGGGAACGCCCTTAAGTTTGTACCGCCCCAGAACCAAAGACTGTTAACTGGAAGTTTGCCTTGCTGCGCTCTGTATTCGTTCACGGGATGAGTGTGCAGCAACATCTGAATCTCTGTCATGAGACGACGCCAGGATTCAGAATTATTACCGCTCGGCAGAAACGCCGATGCATTTCTATCGGCCAAAAACGACGGCGGGTAACTCTCTAATGTAGACGCGTCCATACCTGTCATGTACCAACCTTGATCCGGACCCGGAAAAATATTGAGGCCGTCAGCGGCTAAGAATTCGTTGAGTGCAGCAATCAGGGCTTCAGATTCACTCTCCTCGAGTGCGAGCATTTGAACTGGAAGTAGTTTGGCTGTGTCCCGATCCGCTTGTAAATGCACAGGGTCCGCCCTGACAACGCTGCTACTGCTAGGCAGATCAGGTTGCAGAAGCTCGGCTACTGGCAACCTGGAACCCGATGTCTCTGATTGAGTGAGGCGAGCAAAGAGTGACGCTTGCCACGGAATTTGCACACCCGGCTTGGTCCACTGCATTGCTTCCGGACTGGAGGTGCCACCCTTGCCAAAAGTGTGGCCTTCACGCCGAGCAGGGCTCAAATAACCAGGAATCAGTAACGATATTTCGATATCGGTCATTAGTTATACAAAGGTCCGGGAACTCTTACGCGACTCGGTAATCACAAAAACGTCAGGAACGGGCTCTATAAAACGACACCCTGCTTGATTTTACAGGCTTGTGGATAAGGAAATTGGACAGAAAAACCAATATCCAATAGCGTAACTACAATAATAAGACGGGATCGCAATTTATCGCGCTCCATAGCTATCAGAGAATACGAAGTATGCAGAACAGAAAGCTGGTTATTTCCGTCATTGTGTTGTTGGTGGCCGCCTTCTTCTTTTTTGATTTGGGACGTTTTTTTAGCCTTGAGTACATCAAAAGCGAACAAGCCGCTTTAGCGGATCTGTATGCAAATAAGCCTGCGATGGTGATCGCCGGTTTTTTCCTAATTTATGTACTGGTGACGGCTCTGTCTTTGCCAGGCGCCGCCATTCTTACACTCGCAGGCGGTGCTCAATTCGGGCTGGTGCTGGGTGTGATTATCGTCTCCTTTGCCTCGACCATCGGCGCGACATTGGCATTTCTGGTCTCGCGCTATTTACTCAGAGACACCATTGAAAGCCGGTTTGGCGACAAACTGCGCACCTTCAACGACAACATCGATAAAGACGGAGCCTTCTACTTATTCACCGTCCGACTCGTGCCTATTTTCCCGTTCTTTTTAGTCAATCTGGTGATGGGCTTAACTCGATTGAAAACCGGCATTTTTTATCTGGTTAGTCAAATCGGCATGCTGGCCGGGACGATTGTTTATGTCAATGCGGGCACTCAGCTAGCCAAAATTGACTCCTTGAGCGGCATCTTGTCTCCAGGGCTGATTTTCTCTTTCGCTTTACTCGGTATCTTTCCTTTAATTGCTAAAAAAATTGTAGACATGATCAAAGCCAAAAAAGTGTACCAAGGGCACACAAAACCTGAAAAATTCGATCACGACATCGTCGTTCTCGGGGCGGGCTCTGGTGGCTTAGTGACGTCTTACATCGGTGCAGTGGTCAAGGCGAAAGTCACCCTCATTGAGAAGTTTCAGATGGGCGGCGACTGCTTAAACACGGGTTGCGTTCCTTCCAAAGCGCTTATCCGTAGCGGCAAACTGATGCACACGATTCAGAACAGTCAGAAATACGGTGTACAGGAAGCTCAAGGTTCGATCGACTTCGAAAAAACCATGCAGCGAGTGCATGAAGTTATTGCGAAGATAGAACCTCACGACTCCGTAGAGCGATACACAAATTTAGGCGTCAACGTTATTGAGGGTGAAGGCCGTATCACGTCCCCGTGGACCGTCGAGGTTAATGGCGAAACACTCGTGACTCGTAACATCGTCGTCGCAACCGGCGGTTCGCCTTTTGTTCCGCCTATTCCAGGATTGGAAAAAGTGAACTACCTGACGTCCCACAATCTCTGGGACCTTAAATCACAACCAAAACGCCTCGTTGTACTGGGTGGCGGTCCCATCGGTTGTGAGCTTACGCAGGCGTTCCATCGTTTGGGCAGTGAAGTCACGCAGGTTGAGCGTGTCGGCAAAATCATGGGACGCGAGGATCCAGACGTCGCTGATATGGTCTTGCAGCGATTCAAGGCCGAGGGCATCAATGTCTTGGTGAACACCAACGCCGTTGCCGTTGAAGTGAACGGTGACGAAAAGGTGCTTGTCTGTGAACAGGACGGGCAAGAGCTAAAAATTCCATTCGACGAAATCATCGTAGCGGTGGGACGAAAAGCGAACGTCTCAGGATTCGGTCTGGAAGAGCTCGGCGTCGAACTCTCCGAGCGCGGTACTGTCGCGGTGAATGAATACCTACAAACTAATTTTCCAAACATATACGCGGTTGGAGACGTTGCAGGCCCTTACCAATTCACACACGTAGCTGCCCATCAGGCTTGGTACGCGGCAGTCAATTCTCTGTTTGGAATGTTCAAGAAATTTCGCGTCGACTATCGAGTTATACCCTGGGCTACATTTACCGACCCTGAAGTGGCTCGCGTTGGTTTGAATGAGACAGACGCTAAAGAGCAGAATATTGCGTACGAGCTGACTACTTACGGCATTGATGATCTGGATCGCGCCATCGCTGACAGCAGCGACTACGGTGTTGTTAAAGTGCTGACAGTGCCGGGTAAAGACAAAATCCTCGGTGTGACGATTGTCGGCGAGCATGCTGGCGACCTAATCGCAGAGTATGTTCTTGCGATGAAACACGGATTGGGTTTAAACAAAATCTTGGGCACCATTCATATCTACCCCACTCTTTCAGAGTCCAACAAGTACGCTGCCGGTGAATGGAAGCGCGCTCACCAACCTGAAAAGCTACTGGGATGGATCAAGAAGTTTCATGCATGGCGACGTGGCTGAACACAGCCCAAATGGTGTAATTGATGAACGACAGCAAGTCCGTTAAGGGGAGCTGCCTGTGCGGCCAGATCACTTTAACCGTGAAGGCATTCGATAGAGATGTTGTTGCCTGTCATTGCAAACAATGTCGAAAACAAACGGGGCATTTCGTCGCCGCAACCCGTGTTGACAACGATAAATTAGTCATCGAAGGAGCTAACAGCCTAACTTGGTTTCGCGCATCTGAAGATGCGGAACGAGGGTTTTGCAGCTGCTGCGGCTCTATTTTGTTTTGGCGCCGCGACGATTCTGACAAGACATCGATCATGGCGGGATGTTTCGATGGAGACACGGGCCTGTCGATAGACCGACATATCTTTGTGGCAGATAAGGGCGACTACTATGAGATCAACGACGGTGCTAAGGAGTTTCCACAAGCCGATTGATTAGCTTTCTCCCTCTGCCCTGCTCCAATTCCTCACTGAGCAAAAATGCAAAAAGCCCCTGAGAATTAGATTCTCAGGGGCTTTTTTATTGCCTTTGCCCAGCACTTTCGGGCCAGCAACAATTTCTACATAGAGGCGCTACTTAGGGGCGTAAACCCTTACATAGTCTATTTCCAATGCAGGATTATTAAAGTTGTTCAAGTCGTCCTGATTGGGGAAATGCTGGTCTGAAGAGCGGCCTAAACCACCTGAATTTGCTGGGAAATTAGTCCAGTTGCCGCCAATAGCCAAGTTAAGTTTGACGTATAGCTCTTCGAAGTCCACTTCACCATGCTCTAGCTCGCTGACTTTATTACCGTCAATCATCCAGGTGACTTTACCCGGCTCCCACTTGACTGCATACACATGATAATTCTGGCTGTAGTCTGTGCCGGTGTAAATCTGCCCATTAGGATAAGGCTTTACAAAGTTAGCATCGCCGTTATACGTCGTACTCACATTTTTGAAGTAATGAAAGGAGTTATAGATATACCAAGGAGCGTGTCCCAGGTTTTCCATGATGTCGATTTCAGTACGCTGAGTACCTTCCCAAGCCCGGTTCTCATGGAATAGCCAAAAAGCCGGGAACGAACCAACGTGGCTAGGAATTTTAATGCGTGCTTCGAAAATTCCGTATTTCCTGCTGAATTTGTCATGCGTCGTGATCGCTCCAGACAAGAAGTTCTGCTGGGATGCTATCTGACTCAAAGCCCCGTAGGAAAGCTCACCGTTATTGGTTTTTAGAGGATTCTTGATCGCTCTGATGGCAAGACGATTACCGTTGAATTCAAACGGATTGTGCACAGGGGCGATATCACGAAGATGCTCTTGATCTTCACTGAATATATTCACATACAATTGGTCTTCACCGTTCACAACGCGATATTCGTAGCGCTCGCCGTTGTATTCGCCGTCCCAGCGCAAACCTGTGTTCCAACGGAAAGGGTTGAGAGAAGTTCCATCGAACTCATCGCTGAACACTAAGTCATAGCCTGATTTTTGATAAACCTCATCGTAGTTGTACGAGGCGGGGTCAATCATGCTTTGGATGCTGGCAGCATCTGGATTACCTGCTGGTGGTGGTGCAGCAACTTCAGGCGCAGCCGTAACTTGCGGAACATCGTTTTGCACAGCTTGAGAGGTATTTCCTACGCTAACCCAAAGCTTTACGGTGTCAGAGCGTTGAGATACTTCACCCTGAGAGTTCGCTGCGACGACGGTCATTGAATGATCGCCTTCCCACAAGCCATTGCTTGTGAAAGAGGTATCACTGGTCGTGCCGGCATAACCGCCATCGACAGTGACATCGTAGGAGTTGGCGCCTGATACCGAGTCCCACTCCCATTTAACAGAACCAGAGCCAATGATAGTGCCCCGAACGCCGCCTGGCACTTGAAGACCGGTAGAAGAGGACACTGCTTGTGCAACTGGAGCCGGAGCTGTCACAACCGGATTGGAAGGCTGCTGCCCGACCAAGAAGCTACGATTCAGGCTGGAAGCGCTGAACCAATCGCGAACAATGATTTTAACCGTGGGGGTTCTGGCAGAGTAGCTACCATCAGAGGCTCTCGCTCTAACAGTCATTGAATGCTCACCCGCCCACAGATTAAAACTGAAGTATTGAGGGTCGCGAGTCATATCAACATGACTTCCATCGACAACCACTTCATACATCTCTGCACCGGGTACCCGATCCCATTCCCACTTAACCAGTGACTGACCCACCTCGGTACCGCGCGGATCGGCCGGAGCATCGATTGCGAAGGCGGAAGTGACAGAGCAACAGAGAAGAGTCAGAAATAGGTAGGTTCTGAGAGATATCGCTTTACGTATCATCGTTTATTTTTTTAAGTTCCTAATTAGTCATGCTGTATAAAACCGGGTGGCACCTACCTGGCTTCCCAATTTAATCAGTTGACCTAGTCTCAACCCAAACAACACCTATCGGTCAATTACCCCTTTGACCGACTACAGATGTTGCAACGAAATAAGTAATTTTTAAGTGGTCGTAACAAGACCGTTAACCAAACGGTATTAATACCGCTAGTCTTAAGTCATAGAGTTTAATGTAAATCAACGTAACAACACGAGCTTTTATCTTACGAATTCGTGAAGATTTGGTTATTAACCGTATAGGAAGCGTTAAAACACTAACTATAGTTACACTTCGTTGATTGAACTCTTGAGCGTTTTACGCTGACTAGATGAGTTCCGGTTCACCCAGATGATAGCCCTGACCGAAATCTATACCGATTTCTTTTACCGCTTCGAGCAGCGTAGGTGACTCTACAGATTCAGCGACGGTGCGCTTCCCCATAGACTTACTGATATCACTTATCGCCTTCACTAAAGTGAAATCCATAGGGTCATCGAGAATGTCTTTGACCAATAAACCATCAATTTTTAAAAAGTCGACGGGCAGTTTTCTTAAGTAGGCGAACGACGATAAACCAGAACCAAACGCATCGATACCGAATCGACAACCCACCTCTGATAGCTCATCCATAAAGGTGCTGACCTTCGATAAATTTGCAATCACCGCTGTTTCAGTGATCTCGAAGCACAGTTTCTCAGCAGGAATACCACTGTTTGCAATGGACTTTTTCAACCTGGCGCGAAATTCAGGATCGATTGCAGACCCGGCTGATAGATTGATTGAGACATGCCGGAGGCTCGCCAACAGCGAAGGATTTGCAAGCAACCACTCCAATGTAAGCTGGATTGCACGCTCATCCAAAGCTGGCATTAGCCCATAGCGTTCGGCGGATGGAAGAAAAGACTGAGGTGAAACCATCTCTCCATCAGGCATTTCCAAACGCAGCAGCATTTCAAACCGAAGTCCTTCAGGTTGATTGTGCAACGGAAGAATCTTTTGGCAGGCAACTTTTAACCGTCCTGCTTCAAGAGCTGTATTTATTTCCTCAACCCAATGGGTGGCGACTTTTCTATTGCTCGCATTACCCTCACCCTCGCGGTACACAACAACTCGGTTACGACCCTCGTTTTTGGCGATGTAGCAAGCTGAATCCGCCGCACTGAACAAAGATTCTATGTTCTCCCAACGATCATCGACGACAACCAATCCAACACTGACACCGACTGTGAATCGATTTTCCTGCCATAAGAACTGGAAATTCTCGACTTCGTGCCGGATCTGATTGGCTAGTTTTAACGCTTCCGCAACGCTACATTTGTAAAGCAGCACGCCAAACTCATCGCCGCCCAGTCTTGCGAGTACGTCGCTTTTCCTGACCAGAGAGTCGAACAACTGCGCAAGCTGCCTTAGTAATTCGTCGCCGGCCTGGTGGCCACAGGTGTCGTTAACGATCTTGAACGAGTCGAGATCCATAAAACAGAGTGCATGCGCTTGCCGGTTTTGCCGGGAAGTTTCCAATGCGGTATTGACGGTATTTTCAAACGATCGGCGGTTAACCAGACCTGTCAGGGCATCATGATTCGCATGATAGGCAGTGGTTTCTGCCAGTCGAACTGACGCCGTGACATCGCAACCTGCCCCGCGATAACCGACAAATTCCCGAGCGCGATTAAACACCGGAATGCCGCTATAACGAATTACCCGAGTTTCCCCTTCATAAGACCAGCGGAATTCAAAATCACGAAACGGTACCCTCGCCTGAAGATGAGTGAGATGTTCATCCCAGTGATGTTCTTCATTAATGTTGGCCGGGTGATCCAACAATTGTTGGAGACTTCTACCCAGGATGTGCTCTCGAGGGATACCCAGAATATTAGCCAGGCCATCGGACACAACACGAAAAACCATCTGCGCATCCATCTCCCAGAAGAAATCTGCGGTTGCGCTGGCATAGTGTCGATATCGCATTTCGTTAACACGAAGACGCTTTAACTCTTCCAGTTGAGCTGCCGGCAAAGCCATGAGCTGCTGATTCGACTCTGAAGGGTTTGAATCTGAAACAGCGACGTCAACAAAAGAGAGCAATGTTGCTCTGGATGCACCCCACTGAACGTGATTCACTCGGGCTATCAGCCGGATAAGGCTTCCGGTACGTGATGTTGCCTGAAGATTAACGCGCTGCAGTGAGCTGGGCACGGACGCATCGGTCACGATCATATCCAAAGCCCGTTGATGTTCCGACGCACTGAATATGTCCGAGACTCTGCTGCTATCAATTAGCGCTTGCGCACTGGGATAGCCTAGCACCCGAGCTGCGTTGTCGTTCGCGAATAGAATGGATTCGCGGGAAATGATCAGACTGCCTTGGATACCATCATTAACAAGGGTTTGATAATCGATAGAGACGGCGGATCTAGGGGCATTAATGGCAGGTCCGCCCAGCAATCTGATATCGACGCCCCTCACCTTGTTATCTTCACCCACAACAGGTGTCCGCACTATCATTGCGTGTCGCGGATCGGGACTATCGGCCGAGGGCCCCAGATTAATGGTACTGATGTCAGCTTCAGCTGCGTAGATAGTTCGGCTATCAAGCGCCATTTGCTCTCGGGCCACATCACTGGGAAAAAGATCGAAGTCAGTCTTTCCAATGACATCTTTAGCACTAAGGCAACCGATGCTTTGAGCAAACGCTGTTGAGCAAGCGCGGTATACCAGACGCTCGTCTTTCAGGGCAACGCGGTCGGAAGACTGCCCTAGATTGGCACCACGACTCAACATAAGGTTTGCACAACTCGATGATCCGATCGGCACCGAAAGACATGCATAAATGCCTTTTGATGCACGCAGCTGTGTGCGGGCAGACGCAACATGTGTTGGCTGGCGAGCATCACTACGTCAATCGTCACTCGTGAAAAAGGTGCCCCGATTATAGTTCACGAAACATGAAGCATCAGTCGATAAGCGCACTTTTTAGTCAGGTTTTAACTGTACAAACCCCGATTTATGGTCTACGGCTGTGTATCTTTACCCTTTTCTTGTTCGATTACAGGTTACGACGATACTGACCCCCGACTTCAAAAAGAACATCTGTCAGCTGTCCCAGCGAGCAAACCTCTACGGCATCGACCAATGCCGCAAAGACATTTTCATTTCTTATAGCGGTATCCCGTACCTTCGCTAACGCATCAGCTGAGGAATCAGCATGACGCTTATGAAAATCAGCAAGGCGATTAATCTGATCATTTTTCTCATCGTCATCGGAACGGGCTAATTCGATTTCTACAGGCTCATCACCCTCCGGGTTTCTGAACATATTGACGCCGACGATCGGTAAAGAACCGTCATGTTTTCGGTGCTCGTAGTACATAGACTCATCTTGAATCTTGCCCCGCTGATAGCCAGTTTCCATGGCGCCAAGTACACCACCACGATCAGATAAGCGGTCAAACTCGGCTAGAACCGCTGCTTCTACAAGATCGGTCAGCTCATCAATCACGAAACTACCCTGATTCGGGTTTTCATTGAACGCAAGCCCCCATTCCCGATTGATCACCAATTGAATTGCCATGGCGCGTCGAACAGATTCATCCGTGGGGGTAGTGATGGCTTCGTCATAGGCATTGGTGTGTAGTGAATTACAGTTGTCGTAGACCGCTATAAGCGCCTGCAACGTGGTTCGTATGTCATTAAAAGCCATTTCCTGCGCGTGCAATGACCGACCCGATGTTTGAATGTGGTATTTCAATTTTTGGCTACGCTCGTTGGCGCCGTAACGCTCGCGCATAGCCACGGCCCAGATTCGGCGCGCCACACGGCCTAAAACGGTGTATTCGGGATCCATACCGTTACTGAAAAAGAACGACAAGTTCGGCGCAAAGTCATCAATCGCCATACCTCTGGCCAGATAACTTTCAACATACGTAAAGCCATTAGACAACGTCAGCGCAAGCTGCGTAATCGGGTTAGCGCCCGCCTCAGCGATGTGATAGCCGGAAATGGATACGGAATAAAAATTTCGCACATCGTTTTCAATAAACCATTCCTGTATGTCTGCCATCATTTTCAAACTGAATTCCGTTGAAAAAATGCAGGTGTTCTGACCTTGATCTTCTTTGAGGATGTCGGCTTGGACGGTTCCTCGCACACGCTTGTAGGTGTTTTGCCGCAACGTATCTATTTCCGCGCCTTCAGGTGATCGACCGTTTTGTGCAACAAAACGGTCGCGCTGCTGGCGATACGCAGTAACGAAATAGAAAGCAAGAATGGTCGGGGCAGGACCATTGATCGTCATCGATACAGACGTTGCCGGGTCGCAAAGATCAAACCCGTCGTACAGCACCTGCAAATCTTCAACAGTGGCTATCGATACTCCGGAATTACCCACTTTGCCGTAGATGTCCGGGCGTACGGCCGGATCATTGCCGTATAGCGTTACAGAATCAAACGCGGTGGACAGTCGCTTGGCAGGTGCATGCTCTGACAAGGCTTTAAAACGTTTATTGGTTCTAAGCGGACCACCCTCGCCAGCAAACATACGCGTAGGATCTTCCCCGCTACGCTTAAACGGAAAAACTCCGGCAGTAAACGGAAAACGCCCCGGCAGGTTTTCGCGGCGAATCCAGGAGAGTAAATCGCCATGGTCTGAGTAGGTTGGCAATGAGACCTTTGAAATTCTGCTTCCAGATAGCGTGGTATGGAACGTCTGCGTCCGAATTTCTTTGTCACGAACGTAGGAAACCAACTCATCTTGTTCGTAGGCTGCAACGGTATCCGGCCACTCATCCAGCAGTGTCTGCGTGTCAGTCGTCATGGATTTTTGAGTGATGGATATCAGTGTCTGCAAGCGGGCAGACGCTGATTCCAACCCCGTTTCTAAGTCTGCAGAACGTTGCTCACCCGCGGCCATCCCATCCTTAGCGATTAGGCGCTGCGCGGTTTTTAAATGCTGAACCTGCCGCGCAAATTCAGCTTGCTCCAGGGTTTGAGCATGATAGCCCCGGACACAATCTGCGATATCCGACAAATAGCGCTGAGCCGATGTCGGGATGATGGTGGATTGCTTTGTACTGGATTTAACGTCAACCCTTGGCAGCAGCCCGTCTGTTAAACTCAGCCCCAACAACTTAAGTTGCTTCGCCAATTCCTGATAAAGCGCCGTCACGCCATCATCATTAAATCGCGCGGCGATTGTCCCGAATACCGGCATTTCATCGGGTGTTTGATTGAAGCGCTCATGATTGCGCTGAACTTGTTTGCTGACATCTCTCAGTGCATCAAGACCCCCTTTTCGCTCAAGTTTATTGATAGCAATGACATCAGCAAAATCGAGCATATCGATTTTTTCAAGCTGACTGGCAGCCCCGAATTCAGGCGTCATCACATATAAAGAAAGATCGCTAATACTGACAATGCCGGCATCTCCTTGCCCGATACCCGGCGTTTCGACAATGACAAGGTCCACACCGGATAAACGGCACGCGGCAATCATGCTGCTCAACGACTGTGGAACTTCCCCGCTGGCATCACGTGTCGCGATAGAGCGCATGAAAATTCGCGGATGCTCAATCGCATTCATGCGAATTCGATCACCTAGCAACGCACCACCGGTTTTCCGGCGAGTGGGATCAATAGCTAGTAGTGCCACCGAGATCGAATCTGACTGGTCTAGTCGTAGCCGACGGATTATTTCGTCAGTCACCGACGACTTTCCTGATCCACCCGTGCCGGTAATTCCCAATACCGGTGCTTTATGGGTTAGTTTTTCGCTTTGAGAGTGCAATCGAGAAACTGCCGCTTCTGACAATTCATCATTTTCAATCGCCGTTAGCAAGGTGGCCAACGGGCGATGAGCCATCTCACTGAACGGTTCACTGGCTGGTGAAAACAACTCGTTGTAGACAGCTTCGTTCTGTTGGGTCGCGTTGCGGAGGGTCGCTTGTCGGGTATGTTCGATCATGTGATCGATCATTCCCTGGAGTCCCATACTCTGACCGTCTTGCGGTGAGTAAATTCTCGCTACCCCGTAATCATGTAATGCCGCTATCTCTTCGGGAATGATGACGCCCCCGCCGCCGCCAAAGACTTGAATGGAATCTGCTCCCCGTTCTTTCAGGCAATCGATCATGTAACGAAAATATTCTACGTGGCCCCCTTGATAAGAACTGATGGCGATACCTTGAGCATCCTCCTGAATAGCGGCAGAGACAATTTCGGCCACCGAACGGTTATGCCCCAGATGCACCACTTCCACCCCTGATGCCTGCAGCATGCGCCGCATGATATTGATGGAAGCATCGTGGCCATCAAATAAACTCGCCGCCGTTATAAATCGCAGCGGAGCCATGGCCTTTGCCGGGGAAATTGACGCTGGGGCTTGGGACATATTAACTAGACTCCGTTACTGGAAAACCCTATTAAGGGTGCCCGCTCTTGACGTTAACGTCAACGTCAACTTACTCTATCGCCCATGAGCGCTAAAGCTGACGACGTCGAACCTGTCTTTTCTATCACTGATTTAGCACAGGAACTTGATCTCACAACCCGAACTATTCGTTTTTACGAAGATAGAGGTTTGTTGCGCCCCGCCAGACGAGGCCAGCAACGCGTCTACTCCAGAGCGGACCGTACTCGTTTGAAACTCGTGCTTCGCGGCAAGCGACTTGGCTGGCCCCTGGATGACATACGCGAAATGATTGAGCTCTACGACACCCCCGATGGTGAACGGAAACAGCTGACGGTCATGCTGAACAAAATCGCGCAAAGCCGCGCCACCCTGCTGCAACAGCGAGAAGACATTGAACTAGCCTTAAGCGAGTTCGACGACATCGAAGCTCGCTGCAAAGCACAACTCGATTCAACTCACTGATTATTCCGGACACACTGAATATGACTACTACACCTGCTGATCCCATCGTCATCGTTGATGGGGCAAGAACCCCGATGGGAAGTTTTCAGGGTGATTTAGCGCAAGCTACCGCACCTGAGCTTGGTGCCACCAGCATTCGCGCAGCACTTTCGAAGGCGGGTGTCGCAGCATCTGATGTCGACGAAGTGATCATGGGCTGTGTTCTACCAGCAGGTTTAAAACAAGCGCCAGCGCGGCAGGCTTCTTTAGGCGCTGGCATTCCTGAGGCAGCGGGGTGTACCACGATCAACAAGATGTGCGGATCTGGTATGAAAGCCGCCATGTTTGCACACGACTTATTAGTCGCAGGCAGCAACGACGTGATGGTTGCCGGTGGCTTAGAAAGTATGAGCAACGCACCGTATCTATTGCCGAAGGTTCGGGATGGTTTGCGCATGGGACACAGCGAAGTCAAAGACCATATGTTCCTCGACGGATTAGAAGATGCCTATCAGCCCGGCAAACTGATGGGCCATTTTGCTGATCAAACGGCAACGCACTATCAGTTCACACGCGAGGCACAGGATGATTTTGCTATTCGGTCTCTTAAGCGAGCCCAGTCGGCCATCACTCAGGGCATCTTCACAACCGAGATAGAACCGGTAACAATCAAAACCCGCAAAGGTGAGCAGCTCATTGATACAGATGAACAGCCACCGAAAGCAAATTTAGAAAAAATTCCAACCTTAAGGCCTGCGTTTTCCAAAGAAGGAACGGTAACAGCCGCGAATGCCAGCTCCATATCCGATGGTGCAGCGTCTCTGGTCATGATGCGTCAGTCTGAAGCTGAACGACGAGGACTAACACCCAGAGCGCGGATACTGGCACACGCCAGTCATGCACAAGCCCCTGCCTGGTTCACAACAGCACCTGTTTATGCGATTGAGAAACTGTTGACCAAACTTAAGAAGAAAGCCGGTGAGATTGATCTTTATGAAATCAACGAAGCTTTTGCTGTCGTTGCTATGGCTGCCACTCACGAATTAGGCTTAGACCCCGACACAGTTAATGTCTACGGTGGAGCATGTGCGCTGGGACATCCCGTTGGTGCATCAGGTGCTCGAATAATGGTGACCTTAATGAACGCTTTAGAACGCCATGATCAAAAGTTAGGTATCGCCTCTTTGTGTATAGGCGGTGGAGAAGCCACGGCTATCGCCTTAGAGCGTGTGCAATAACCATGAAACTTAACGCTGAGCAACAACTGATCAAAGATACCGCGCGAGAGTTTGCCAGCGCAGTTCTCACCCCAAATGCCGCCGCTAACGACGCGGAATCGACCTTTCCAGCAGACGCCATCAAACAAATGGGTCAACTGGGATTTTTAGGCATGCTGGTGCCTGAGGAATTCGGTGGGGCTAATACTGACAACGTCTCTTATGCTTTGGCACTTGAAGAAATAGCAGCAGGTGAAGGTGCTGTTTCAACCATCATGAGCGTTCATAATTCTGTTGGGTGTATGCCCATACTTAAGTTCGGCAATGAGACACAACAACAACGTTACCTCCCTAAAATGGCTGGCGGAGAAATGCTGGCCGCTTTTTGTCTAACAGAACCGGATGCGGGGTCTGATGCATCTGCAATCAGAACAACCGCCACACTAAACGGCGATCACTACGTACTCAACGGCACCAAACAATTCATCACCAGCGGAAAACACGCGGATGTTGCGATTGTTTTCGCTCGAACAGCCGAGGGGCGACAGGGTATTTCAGCGTTCATTGTGGACACTAACGAGGCCGGATACATTGTCAGCCGCGTAGAGGAAAAACTTGGGCAGCGTGCGTCTGAGACTTGTCAGATTACACTTGAAGATTGCAGGGTTCCTGTTGAGAATCGTTTAGGTGATGAAGGTGAAGGTTATCGGATAGCATTGTCCAATTTAGAAGGTGGAAGAATCGGCATTGCCGCCCAATCCGTAGGCATGGCCCGAAGCGCCTATCAACATGCACTGAATTTTTCTCAAGAACGAAAAACATTCGGCAAACCGATCATGGAACACCAGGCCATCGCCTTCATGCTAGCTGACATGGCAACACAAATAGATGCAGCAAGGCTGATGACGCTTAGGGCTGCAGCTTTGAGAGATGCCGAGGAACCTTGCTTGGTTGAAGCCTCTATGGCGAAGTTGTTTGCCAGCGAAATGGCTGAAAAAGTTTGTACGCAAGCGATTCAGATACATGGTGGCTATGGCTATTTGCGCGACTATGCCGTAGAACGGATAGCACGCGATGTACGAGTCTGTCAGTTGTACGAAGGCACTTCAGAAATTCAGCGCCTAGTGATCAGTCGCGCACTTATCACTCGTGAAGTATGACACCACGAATTTTGAACACAGCAAGCAGTAAGGACTAGGAGATAGACATGTCAAACACTATAGATTTTTACTTCGATTACTCATCGCCTTACGGCTTTCTGGCTAGCGAAAGAATCGAGTCTATCGCAGCGGCAAACGACCATACGGTTGTATGGCGCCCTATCCTCTTAGGAGCCGTATTTAAAGTCACGGGACAAACCCCTTTAACCGAAGCACCCCTTAAAGGTGAATATTCCATAATGGATTTCACTCGTTCAGCAAGAGAGCAGAAACTCAATTACAGTCACCCTGAGAAATTCCCCATTGGTGCAGTAGCTGCCTGCAGAGCAACACTTTGGCTAAGAGAAAACAGGGACGCATCTCTTCAAGCACTCACGGGCAACTTCATCCATGAGGTATACCGCGCATACTTCACAGACAATAAAGACATCACTAATCCCGAAATCATTGCGGAGGTTGCAGGTTCGATGGGTATAGACGTCCCCACCATGGCCTCTGCACTAACAGAACAAGCGGTAAAAGACTTACTGCGCTCAGAGGTAGAATCTGCAATCGCTAACGGCGTTTTCGGCTCTCCCATGATGATTGTGAATGGGGAAAAATTCTGGGGTAATGACAGACTCGATCAAATGGAACGCTGGCTGCAGAGCGGCGGCTGGTAAGCGTGACACCCCGAGGAAACAACGAGGAGGCAGCCAGAAAAAAATCACTGCTTGGAATCATTCTGCTTGCCCTGCATCCTTTGTTTGGGGTTACAGCAATTATGGGCATGTTGATCTCTGCGATGTCGCTGAAATCAACTGAAGGCACCCTTTATCACTCACATTTGAAATGGCAAATTACAACCTTCTGGATAGGTTTCGTAGCTTATACCCTCGGGTTTTGGTATTGGTCGGCATTTGGCCAAACGTGGGCCATCATTGTGGCTTTTGGTGTCATTGCTTACAGACTCTCCGTTAACATAAACCACTGGGTGAACAGCCAGGCGCTGAACCGAACCATTTGAAAATGAATTACATTAATACAACTACAGACTCCCGCGGCGTAACGACCCTTACCCTCAATCGACCGGAGACTTTCAACGCGTTGAATCGAAGCTTTATTGATGAGTTAACCGATTGCGTAAACAACCTTGACAATCAAACTCGCATACTGGTTCTGGAAGCTACGGGAAAACACTTTTGTGCAGGCGCGGATATCAACTGGATGAAAGCCTCAGTCAATTTGACTGAGACAGAGAACCGCGAAGACGCCATGGCCTTTTCCAACATGCTTGATGCGGTTAACTCTTTTGCAAGACCCACCATAGCGCGCATTCAAGGAGCGGCTCTTGGTGGAGGGACAGGATTGGCATGTTGTTGCGATATTGTGGTGGCTGGCGAATCCGCCCGCTTTGCATTCTCAGAAGTTAAACTCGGCATTATCCCAGCTACCATCAGTCCATACTCGCTTGCGGCCATTGGAGCCCGCGCTGCGCGACGTTATTTCCTAACGGGGGAAAGTATCAATGCGACTGAAGCTCACCGCATCGGATTAGTACACGATTTATGTACAGCCGAACAGTTAGACGAACGTATCGAACATCATGTTGTGTCTTTGCTCAGCGCTAGCTCTCAGGCGCAAAGAGCCGCTAAGAAATTAATAGAGGATATACCTGGAAGAGCAATTGATTTAGCACTTCGCGAAAACCTGGCTGATCGCCTTGCTAACATTCGATCGGGCCCTGATGCGCAAGAAGGCTTAGGTGCATTCTTAGAAAAGCGCGCACCTAAATGGACAAATTAGGCAGCTAGACTACCCGGTTCAAAAGCCCACTGATTGAAGGACTGATTTGCAGTAAGGGCAAGACGCTATCAGCAGCGCCCATCTCGTATGCCCTGCCCGGCATTCCCCATACAGCGCTACTTTTCTCATCCTGAATAATCGTTAATGAGCCCGCTTCTTTCATTTCTTTTAAACCGGATGCTCCATCGTCGCCCATACCCGTAAGCAAAACACCAATGGATCCGACGGGAGCTGCCTTGGCGACACTTTTAAATAAAACGTCCACCGACGGCCTGTGTCCGCAGACAGGATCCGTTTGCCGGGATAGTAGACTTAGCTCACCGGCTCGCCTAGTGAGTTCAAGGTGATGATCGCCTTGAGCTAAATAGCCCCGACCAGCTTCAATTTTGTCACCCGAATTCGCAAGGGAAATATCAAAGCTAGACCATGAGTTGAGTCTATTCGCAAAAGACTTCATGAACCGATCTGGCATATGTTGAGCAAACAGAATTGCGCAGTTAGATACATTGAGATCTTTCAGAAAGTGTTTAAGTGCCTCTGGTCCTCCGGTGGATGACCCGACAGCAATAACCCTAACCGCATCAGCACTTGCTGATTCTGTTGGCATAACTTTCGATCGATACGCGCTGAGTCTTTTGGCTGCTCCAGATGCAAGCACTGGCGCAGTGTTAGTCAATTTTATTTGCCCAGCTTGCTTTACGCGTCTAACAATCTCCCAGGCGTATAAATCAAGTTCCTTTTCACTCGTTGGATGACGTTTTACCATAAAGTCGACGGCACCCGCATCTAATGCATCTAGAGTAACTTCGGCACCAGCAGCCGTTAATGAGGAAATCATAACGACAGGCATAGGCCTTAGACGCATTAGATTCCGCAAGAATGTTAAGCCATCCATTTTTGGCATTTCAACATCCAGCGTAATGACGTCAGGTTGAAGCTGTTTAATTTTATCACGTGCCTCGTATGCATCTAAGGCGTAGCCGACAACATCCACCTCAGGATCACGAGACATGATCTTTTGCAAGAACCTGCACAATGCCTCAGAGTCGTCGACAATGAGGACTTTGACACGGTTGGCGAAGCTTGGGGCAAATTGAGTATTCATAAGCGCTCGTACACCGTATTCGCAACGCGTTTGTACAAACGTGAAAACCCGTCCAGTGTTTCTGAATGCCCAATGAATAAGTAACTACCGGGTGTTTGCATGGCTGCAAACCCACTGATCAGTCTTCTTTGATATTCATCGTTGAAGTAAATGAGTACATTACGACACATAATCACGTCAACACCTGAACGCACCGGCCAAGGGCCAAATAAATTCAGACGTTTGCAATACAGCATTTGCCGTATCGCTATATCAGCCTGCCATCTACCGTCTTCGGTTTCTTTGAACCATTTGCTACGAGCCTCAGGATCGAGCCCCCTGAGTTGTTCTCTGCCATAGATACCCACCCGAGTTGTAACAACAAGCTTGGAGTGAATATCGGTGCATAGAATTTTCACAGGCTGTTTTCGTATGTCCAATTTATCCAGCACGGTCATGCCAATGGAATACGGCTCCTGTCCGGAACTACAACCTGCTGACCAGATTCTTATAGGCTCTGCGCGGCTTCTGCCTGCTGCCAACTTTGGCAGAACAACCTTGCCCAGAAAATCAAAATGATGAGGTTCTCTGAAAAAGTAGGTCAGATTGGTTGTAATAGTATCGATAAAATCGATAGTTTCAGGGTTGTTCTTCTTTGATACCAGTTCGATATATTCTTCAAACGTTTCGATGTTCAGTGCATTCAGTCGCCGGGTAAACCGGTTAACAATCATCGAGCGTTTATTATCGGTGAGATGTATCCCTGTATGCAGCAGCACAAGACGCTGAAACTCTCGATAGGAGGCGTCTGATAACGGTCGACGAGAATCTGAACTTAACGCTTCCACTAAGCCGCCTTCTCGGCAGAGGCAATTGAACCTCCATATAAGTGTTCAATATCATCCGTAGGAACGCCAATGTCCGCTAGCGCAACGACAAGTGGTTCTCCCATGTTTTCAATGCAAGGGACATGGGCCAAATCACAGTTTGCAAATGCAACTAGGAACTGTAAGGCGGCACTATCAATACGCTCTACCTCTGACGCATCAAGTTGCACATAAAACCCACCGACAAATTTTTCGTCAATCTGAGCTTTTAACTCTGACAATGCCGGTTGTACAAACTCTCCAGGAAGCGGCAGCAGGTGTGGTTTGGAATCGCTCATACGTCAGTTTCGGGCGTAGGCTCTAAAGTCGATACAATAATAGGGTCAAGGTTAAGCAGAATTATCAGCTTTTCATCGACTCGACCAAAGGCGCTGATGTAGCCGTCAGGGTCTACATTGCTATTCACTTCGCTGGCCTGTTGAATGTCTTGGGGTAAAAGCTGATTTACTTCAGAGACACTATCAACCACCAGCCCCATAGTTCTAACTTGCTGTTCATATTCAGCGCTGATGATGATGATTGCGGTGGTCGAACTCACCTCAGTTGACGGCAGTCCCAAACGCGCTCGCAAATCCAGAATGGGGACTATCGCGCCTCTCAAATTGATGACTCCCAAAACGAAATCGGGTGACCTAGGCAAAGGCGTATAGGGGCCCCAGCTTTTAATTTCCTGCACTTTCAGTATCTCTATGCCGTATTCCTCCCCATTAAGAAGAAACGTCAGATACTGGTTTGCAGTTTCGTCAATAGCGGTAGGGTTAGCGGATTCAGCTAGCATCTATATCTTCCTATTACGCAGCTTCTGCTTGCAAAGCAGGCTCGTTAAATTTTGCAGGATCGAGGATCAATGCAACTGAGCCATCACTCATGATTGTGGCTCCTGCAAAACCCACAATGTTCTGATAATTTTTATCCAACGGCTTGATGACAACTTGTTGTTGCCCAACCACCTCATCGATAACCAATCCCATACGCTTTCCGTGTGTATCAACGACGACGATGAGCTCTCCACCAGTGGTATTCCCAAGTCCGAAAAACTCAGAAACCCGAAGCATATTTAGGTACTCACCCCGAAACTTAAATATTTCACCCGTGCCCGGTACGCTCGCACAATCGGTCTTGCTAACTTCGAGTGTCTCAATAATGCTCAATACCGGAATGACATAGATTTCGCCCGCAATTTTTACTAGCTGACCATCTAATATGGCCAGCGACAAGGGCAGATTGATTTCAATACGTGTACCTTCGCCGTAAGTGGAATACACATGTACTCGACCACCCAAATCAAGAATGTTGCGGCGAACGACGTCCATTCCGACCCCTCGCCCCGAAACATCGCTGATTGTCTCAGCAGTGGAAAATCCAGGTGCAAAAATTAGTTGATTAATCTGATCGTTTGTTAGTTCTTCGTTACCAACAATTCCGTTCTCACGCGCCTTATTAAATACCGCCTCCGGATTAATTCCACGGCCATCATCAGTAATTTCTATGACAACGCTACCGCTTTCCTGCCGTGCGTTAAGTTTTAAAGTACCGGTCGGAGGCTTTCCATTAGCCATCCTTTCATCAGCTGTTTCTAAACCATGGTCCAACCCGTTTCGAACAAGATGCACTAGAGGATCGATCATTCTCTCTAATACCGTTTTATCTAACTCTGTACTCTCTCCTTCCAATACCAGTTCAACATCCTTGCAAAGCTTCTTAGATAAATCGCGAACCAATCTTGGCAGCCGGCTAAAAGCAGACGAGATAGGCAACATTCGCACTTGCATAACGCTGTCTTGTAAATCCCGAGTATGGTATTCAAGGTCTGCTAAGCGTTCTCGAAGCTCCGTGACGTCAATGGGATTCTGCGACTGACACACTCGGCTCAACATCGATTGAGTGATGACAAGTTCACCCACCAGGTTGATCAAATGATCAATCTTATCCGTGGCAATTCTGATTGAACTTGACTCGGCGGTGCCGCCCGCGCCTGCCTTAGGGGTAGCACTTGCAGGTTCCGCGGCAGCGTTGGGGGATGCGCTTTTTTCTGCCTCGGAGGTTTTCTCAGCTGATACGGGCACGACCACCGGTTCAGGTGCCAAAACCGCTGAGGGCATTTCTGCATTTTCTTTAGCGACTATTGGTGAGATAGATAAATCGCAATCTGTATCTACCCAATCAAATATTTCGCGCAGTTCCTCTTCAGGGCTTTCGGTTGTGACTTCAATGAGCCAAGACATGTAGCAGTTATCTGCATTGAATTCATCCCAGCCGGGGTACTTCGAAAAATTTTGAGTAACTTTACAGCTGCCTAGCCTTTGTATTTCACGGATTAACAACAACGGATTGTTGCCGCGCAAAAAGAAATTCTCATGCGGGGCAAATTCCACAAGCCAGCTTCGTTCTGCCTTTTCAGCCGGGACATCCTGGCAAACATCATCTGAAGATTGAGCAGGTGCTTGTCCATCGACAGATGTTTGAAGGCGGACTTGTAGATCTAATCGGCCATCGTGATCAGCGCTGGCTTTTAGTTCCCGGCTCTCGGTAAGAATAGCTTGAACAATGTCCAGCCCCTCTAACAGCAGGTCTACGTCATCGGGCACCACGTCTCGCCGCCCGGCTCGCATTTCATCAAGCAGCGTTTCCATAAAATGGGTTAGCTCTGCCATCGGCTGATAACCGAAGGTAGCCCCACCGCCTTTTATAGAGTGAGCTGCACGGAAAACTTCATTCAGGGTATCCGGATCGGATTCCCCACTGTCCATTCGCATGAGTCCCCGCTCGAGTAACTCAACGTTCTCCAGGCACTCTTCGAGAAATATTTCTCGAAACTCCTCTAGATCATCATCCATGAGTAGCCTCAACAGACTTTACGAATCTCATGCGCAGTTACATCGCTTAGCAAATAAAGCAATTGGGCTTGCGTAGAAATCTCCCACCAAAAACCTGTTCACCCACCCACCAATCGACTGACAGTAATACTGAAGTAACGGCCAAACTGCGCTTTATATTGAGTCGCGAGAAACATGAAACACGTCAACTTTCGAGATCACGTTCACAGCTCGAAAATATAATTCAGTATTTATTGAATTCAGGTACGAATCAGCCGAAATACCCGATAGCAACAGAACAGAGCTGACAAAGCTATGATCAAAATGAGACCTCTTTTAATTGTGTGTATGCTCGCCTCAGGCTTGTTGCCCATGGGTATTGCGAGTCTGGTGATAAAGGAGCGTGCAAGCGACTCAAAAGAAGCTGCCGCCCTGAAGGGTCTCGAAGCTGATGTGGTAAAACGCAAAGATCAACTCGAGCAGTATCTGACGTTTACCAGCGAGCTAAACGCCACAATGAGTGAGAATCCCACCGTTGTGAAAGCAATGAATAGCTTTGCGTCTAGCTTTCCACAGCTCTATGTTAAGGATTCTCCGTTTGAGACAGTCTCAATCATCGAGGCCAGAACAGAGCTAAAACGCTTTTATTCACGTGACTTTCTTCCTGTATACCGTGAACGATCCGGTGTAACGGGTGCGACAAATCCAGAGCAAATCATGCCTCAAACGAATACAGGCATCATGGCTCAGTATCACTACCTGGCATCAAACCAAAGCCCGCTAGGTGCGAAAGATAATCTGAAAACACATAACGAAAACACAAGCTACGGAAATCACCATAGCAATTTCCATCAGATGTTCAAAAGCAAGCTTGAGCGCTTTGGTTTCTACGACATATTCCTAATTGAACCAAACGCGGGAAACATCGTTTACTCAGTTTTTAAAGAGTCAGATTTCGGAACCAGCTTATTCAATGGCCCTTACCGAACAACTAATCTTGCAGAGGTCGCAAGAAAGGCGATGTCTCTGCAAGAAGGTGAAGTCGCCATGGTTGACTTCAAGCAATACACGCCATCTTACGAAGCCCCTGCCGCATTTCTTGCGTCTCCGATCTATGACAAAGGTAGCGTGGTTGGCGTGCTGGCTTTTCAATTGCCGATAGACACAATCAATCATATCGTCAATACGTCTACAGGCTTTACGGAAACCGGCGAATCCATGGTTCTCGGCACCGACAACCTCATGCGATCTCAATCACGCTTCAACGAAGAAAACACAATACTGTCAAAGTCAGTAGTTACTGAAGCCATTACGCTAGCGCTAAGTGGGAAGCACGGCCTAATTCGAGAATCCAATGACGGTATCGAATACTTAACAGCCTATGCTCCGATCAGCGCCAATGGAATCGACTGGTCCATCGTTACTCGTGTAACCGCAGAAGAAGCACTTGAGTCTGTAACCACTTTGGCAAGAACAACCTATTTGGTAGCAGGAATCAGCGCAATCTTCGTTGCACTCTTTGCGTTTTTATTGGGGCGGCATTTTTACAACCTGCTCGGCGGGGATCCACAGGACATGTCTCGCATCGCAGAAGACATTGCCAATGGAGATTTAAGTGAAAAGCCCGGTGATGAGAATGCTCGTGGTGCCTACGGTCAATTAGTCAACATGCGCTGTAAGCTTCGCACCATCCTACAAGAAGCCGACCAAATAGCCCGATCGGTCAACAAAGGTTCAACCGAATTATCTGAAGGCAACCGTGGTTTAAGCGAACGCACCGAACAACAAGCGGCAAATTTAGAAGAGACCGGTTCCAGTACGGAAGAACTCACCAGTACTGTGAAACAGAACGCTGACAACGCGCGATCAGCGAACTTACTGGCGATAAGTACGAGGGAACGTGCTGTGAGCAGTGGCGAAGTCGCTGCGCGAGCTGTGCTGGCCATGAAGAATATCTCGGCATCGAGCGAACGCATCGCAGATATCATCGGCGTTATTGATGAAATCGCCTTTCAAACAAACCTATTAGCATTGAACGCAGCTGTCGAGGCTGCACGTGCTGGCGAACAAGGCCGAGGTTTTGCGGTCGTTGCAAGTGAAGTACGACAACTTGCTGGGCGCAGCGCCTCAGCGGCAAAAGAAATCAAAGAGCTCATTGAAGATAGCGTATCCAAAGTCCGCGATGGAACCGGGTTAGTTACGGAGTCTGGTAAGGAACTGGAAATGATAGTAACTTCGGTATCTGAGCTTACTGATATCGTTGGTCAAATATCGGTGGCAACAGATGAGCAGGCCATTGGTATTGATCAAATAAATCAGGCATTGGTGCACATGGACAGCGTTACCCAGCAAAACGCAGCCTTAGTACAGCAAGCGGCCATGACCAGTAGGTCAATGAGTGATCAAGCGAATCTCCTAAGCTCGAAAATCGGGTATTTTTCGCATGAGGACGAAGACGGAACCTCTGAACTTATTGGTCAGCCCGCGCCAACTGAAAGCGATCCATCAAACGTATCAATTCACAGCGCGTGGCAATCGGTCAAAGCTAACACCCCTCCTGGTGAACCCGCAGCCAACCAATCAATGAATACCCCTCCCGTGAAGCGCGCATTGGGGCAGGATGAATATTGGGATGAATTCTAGGGCTTAAGCTAATTTGAACGAAGGTTTTCGATAAAGGCGCTCTCGCAATGAGAGTGCCTTTTTTATTTCTTGATAAAAGTGCCTAGCCTTTGGGCAATTTTTCCATCGCTTTGTCGAAACAGATTCCCGCCTTCTCTTCCGTGAAACCTGCTTTTTCAAAGACTGCTTTTGGACAAGCCTCCAATGCGTTATTTTCGAGTTCTTCCAAAGGAATTTCTTCTGGGAGAGGAGTTAAGCACTGCGTAATAGCAGATTCGGATAGATCCATACACGACTGCGTCGTGAACCCCATACAACTGGCAAACGCCTCAGACTCGCACAATGTCGAATACTGACTTCTAGCCATTTCCTCAAGCATTGTCCTTGGGATGGTTTCTGACGACTGGGCAATAGAACCCGCCAGTAGCATCGTTCCCAACAGACTAAAACCCAAGAGCTTGCAGGCTTTGCTTTTACTATTTTTCATCGACTGTCAGACATTTTTAAGGATTTGCCCAGTATACGGCGAATCGCCTAACCCCGAATTCTCTTTCTCAGCGTTCTATTGATTACCTGACTGAAAAGAGAGAAAAAATGATGTATTTCACACAATCCCGCACCGTCGCGGCCCTGACCAGTAGCCTATTGGTGCTGATAGCGTGCTCATCCACTGAACAGACACCCTACTCCAGCCCGACGGAGATGGAACTCTCACGCCAAGTCTCCGAAATTGCAGTTTTAAGGTCTCGGGAAGCCTCGCCAATGATGGTAAAGGCCGCCGACTACATAGACACAAATTCTATAGGGCTAGCTAAGCTACAACCCGCTGATGCACCTTCTGAGACTTATCAACACTACCCTATCAACGACACTTTACGGACTAGCTCTCAGAGAGTTTCTACATTCAGTATTGATGTGGATACCGGTGCATATTCGAACATGCGGCGTTCTATACAGCACGGCTCTCTTCCACCGGTAGATGCCATTCGGATAGAAGAACTAGTCAATTATTTTAACTATAGTTACCCATCCGTCAGCACGCCGGAAAAACCGTTTTCCATCAATACTGAAATTGCCACCACACCTTGGAATGACAACACGCACTTATTGAGAATAGGACTCTCAGGCTACACCCCACATACTAACTACGAACCCGCTGCGAATCTTGTGTTTCTGCTCGATGTATCCGGTTCCATGGACAGCCCGGACAAACTAGGATTGGTGAAGTCGTCTATCGGCATGTTGATTAAGCAATTGGATGAAAACGACTCAATTAGCATTGTCGTGTATGCAGGCTCCAGCGGTACGGTGTTAGAACCAACCCCGGGAAACGATCACAAAAAAATTCTGCATGCGCTAAGTAAACTGACGGCAGGCGGATCTACCAACGGACAACAAGGTATCGAACTAGCGTATCAACTCGCCACTGAAAATTTTATTAAGGATGGCGTGAATCGAGTTATCCTGGCAACAGACGGCGATTTCAATGTCGGTACAAGCGATGTTGCTTCATTAAAAAAACTGATTGCTCGAAAGAGGGACTCAGGAATAGCACTCACAACGCTAGGCTTCGGTTCAGGCAACTATAACGACTATTTAATGGAACAAATAGCCCAGGAAGGCAACGGGAACTACGCTTATATCGACACGCTGGGAGAAGCCAGAAAAGTGCTTGTCGAAGAATTAAACGCCAGCCTGATTAACATTGCTAGAGATGTAAAAATCCAGGTGGAATTTAATCCGGATACCGTCAGTGAGTATCGTCTGATCGGATACACTAATAGACAGCTGGCCAACGAAGATTTCGACAATGATAACGTCGATGCCGGGGAGATAGGTGCGGGTCATACGGTCACCGCTATCTATGAAATAGCATTAGCCGGAAGCGGTGGCGAAAAACATACGGCGAACCGTTACCAGAACACGACTACGCCAACGTCCGGGCAGAAGTTAGGAGAACTGGCGGAAGTTCGACTACGCTATAAACTTCCCGATGAAGAACGTAGTCGTCTGATCAGTAGAGTTGTTCATTCAAACGAAGTAATTGACCAGTTTGATAAGTCGTCTGTTGATTTCAGATTTGCCGTCAGTGTTGCAGCACTGGGACAGCACCTGCAGGACAATAAGAATATGAATGCTTTGAGTCTTGCAGATATTCACGACATGGCAAGCGCTTCCATTGGCAGCGACACGTTCGGCTATCGAAAAGAATTTTTGAATCTGGTAGACATGGCTGACACCTTGGATAAAATCGAGCGCGCATCACTGGAACCCATGAATGAGCCTGAAGAGCGTGGCTAACGATTTAACAACGCATTAAGCGACCGCAATATGTACATTGAAGATACTGAGCTTATGCAAGCCTATGCGTCTGGTGATACAGCAGCTTTTGAAGTGCTGTACACCAGACATAAAGGTGCTTTGTATCAGTATCTGATCAATAGCTGTGAAAGCGAAAGCACAGCGGGTGAACTTTTTCAGGATATCTGGCTTAAAGTAATCAACTCTCGTAATTACTATGAACCCCAATCACCCTTTGCAGCTTGGCTTTATAAGATTGCTCGAAATCGACTAATCGATCACTATCGACAAAAGGGTCGAAAACCTGGTACCGATAGTATCGATGAGGAAACCACTGACAATGTTGTGTCGCTTGCCACGCAAAGTTTGAGTCCAGAACAGATTGCAAGTTTGAGTGAACGACATGATGTTCTGCAAAGCACATTGTACGAACTACCTGATGAACAAAGAGAAGCTGTCTTACTAAGGCATGTAGCCGGTATGACGACCACCGAAATATCGGACGTTATGGGCGTCGGCAAAGAAACAGTTAAAAGCCGACTTAGATACGCTGTTGTAAAGCTACGCTCTTTGCTGGAGAAGAGACTATGACGCTACCATCAGAATCACAGACGGGTTCGCACGACGATAAAGACATAAGCACACTGTTGAAGCAGCAGACTATTCGTGTACCCGACTCGCTGGATGAGTCAATACTTGCCGCTTCAAAATCTGACACAGCTATAGCAAATTACAAACGACGGTTATTACGTCAATCGCCATGGATGGCAGTTGCTGCAACGGTTGTTTTGGCAATTCTTGTTGCGCCACTCATGCTAAAAACACCGGAAACATTGCTAGAAGCCGAGCCTTCCAAGGTACAACTCGAAGAACGAACTAGAGCCGTTAATTCAGTTCAAGCTGAGACTGAGGCTGCTGTCGCAATGGATGTAGATATTATGCAATCCAGAAAGGCATCAAGTAAGCCTGCGCCAAGAGCCCTCATAAGCAATGACTCAACAGCTACCTACAGTATGGAGACTGATCTATCAGACGAGACATTTGCGTACCGAGATACACCTGAGGAATGGGTAGAGGAAATTAGTCGTTTGATCACGGAGGGTGAGCTTTCATCAGCCGAAGAAGAGTATGATCTGTTCCGGGCTATACATCCTGCGTATAAAACCACTATTCGATTACCAGAGCAAAAAGATCGTTAATGAACCTCAAAGACAAACGCTATTGGATCTTCGACATGGACGGCACGTTGACTCAAGCCATGCACGATTTTGACGCAATGCGAGCGGAATTATCTCTACCGATTGGCGTCCCTATTTTAGAAGCACTTGCTGCGCTCGAACCTGAGGAGGCACAGCAAAAGCACCGGGAATTAGATGCCATGGAACTACGAATGGCAGCCGAAGCAACACCACAACCCGGTTGTGTAGAACTATTAAATTGCTTACAGGATAAAGGCGCAAAAATCGGCATACTAACTCGCAATGGAAAAACAATTGCTGAGGAAACGCTGCGAGCCTGTCAGATCGACCACTACTTTAGCGATGAGACGATCGTTAGCCGCGATTGTTGCGAACCCAAGCCGCATCCTGCAGGGGTCATCCAGTTAATGACGCTCTGGGGCGCAACAGTAGACGAAACCGTCATGGTGGGCGATTACTTATTCGATTTGGAAGCCGGACGGCGCGCTGGTGTCGCTAGCGTACACATGGATGTAACAGCACAATACGCATGGCCCGAAATGACAGATGTCGGAGTCGCCTCTTTAGCGCAACTACAAAACCATTTAAATTAACGGCGTTACCGTTTGTGCGCTGTCACCGGTCGGTAAAAACCAAAACCCATAAGAACCACTAACAACCACAAGGAGCCGCCCCCTCCACTGCGTCTCGTCGGAGTCACCGGCAGCTCCGACTGAATAGCAGCGACAGCGAAAGAGGCTGCGTCAGCTATTGCATCAGAGACCTCGAGGCGGGAAGCTGTACTACCGGACGGACATAAATCGGTCGCAATAAGCGTATCCGCAACACAAACATCAAGCGCGTGTTGCCCTTCTTGAATAAGCTGAAGCGTGGACCCTTCCCCACACGCGACCGACTCACGCAATTGCGCTAACGGCTGAACCTCAGTATTCACGCTCATAAGCTGCCGCCCGGCTAGCGCGTCGCACAATCGTATGGATTGACGCGCTTCCACCAGATCATCCTGCAGCCCATGAACCATCATTAACGGAGGTACTTCTAACGCCCCTTCAATAATGCGCGTTGGAAAACTATTTTCTGGTACCGGTGTAGCGCTTAAATCTGCTTCTTCGGCTGTGCCGCCTATGACCTTGGTTAAAATGTTTAAGCCCTGTGAATTCGTGTAATGACCATTACGTACTCTTAGTGCGAAATCGGTAAAGTCAGTGGGTGGATAGAACAACACTCCGGCGGCAACATCTTCCGGGTGATTTAACGCTAATGAGGCTGCCAGATGCGCACCTGCTGATTGACCAAACACCACAGGTTTCGCAGTGCTCCCATATTGAGCAGCGTTCTCACGTACCCACGTAAGCGCAGCACTGGCATCATTTGTTATATCGACTATGGAGGCGTTATGACAGGCAGCGCTACCCTCGCTATCGCCAAGCAATCGATAAAATGGTGCATAGACGACAAAGCCTTGATCGATAAAGTGCGGTATTGTCAGTTCCAAGCCAAAAAAACCAAAGCCTCGTGCGCTCCAGCTTCCACCGTGTAACGCGAGCAATGACCCCTTAGCAGTAACTCCGGGCCTAGGTGAATACACCCGCATTTCCAGATTACAGCTGCCGCCATCGGTCTCAACCGTTCGGTAAATAAGACGTTGCAGATACGGTTGCGCAATTCCATCTAGCGGCCGTGCACCCAAATCAATTCTATTACCCGGTGAGAGCGTCCAGGTATCTGCTACCAGGCCATCACCCTCGCCAAGTCTTCCTGCATCCAACAAAACCTCACAATGGCTCAGCAGCGCTGTTGCCTCGAAACTAATTTCCGAGCTGCAACTTGCATCCGTGTAGTACGTGCCATTTGATGAACTATCCGGAACCACGCTGACACAGTTAGCCGCATCGAGAACATACAGAGGTTCTGGCTCACTATCCGACAACAATGGCTCTATCAAAGCGCATGCAAGCACACTTTGAAAAATACTTGAGATACTAGGATTACTTTGCGCTGACGCATGTTGGCCGACAAGTAGTAAACCAGAGGCGATGGCAACTCTTACAACATTGCGAATCATCTCTTTAAACCCCTTAACCTGCTATTTCTGCTTTTAAGATAACGACCCTAACTTGATCTGCAGTGGCACGTGACATTTTTTGCCCCGTATCGAATACGTATCTCTGTCCGGCGGGTATTCTATTTCGCAAAGTCTGTACGCGTTGCGGAGCATTAGCATTCATTCGCAAACCCAGTTGCACGTTGGTTACAGGCCGCGATGTTTGGTTAATCAGTTCAATAACGAAATTACCATTTCTATTCAATCCCTGTCGCACCAGAAGTCTGGAGTCGTTCGACTGTGGAGGGTCTAACCTCATTAGTGCCGCTTTGGCTTTTTCAGCTTCCTGTCCTTGCGCCTGCGCAGCCATCGCGTAATAGCGTTTGGCTACCTGCAAGTTGCCTTGCTTCTCTGCAAATTGTCCTAATCCCAATTGAGCAGCGGTCGTGGGCAACAACTTCATACTGGTTGCGTAGTCCGCCTGAGCCGCTTTCGCGTTATTTTGCTGCTCAAATATTTTTCCGCGTTGCAGGTAGTAATAAAAGAATTCTTGGTTGAGGCCAATGGCCTTATCAAAGTTGCGCTTTGCCGTGGACAAGTTATTTTGCGATAACGCGATATCACCCTGCAAGGAGTGAAAATGTGCCTCTCTGGGCTCGAGTCGAATGGCAGTTTTCAGTAATGATGACGCCTCAGATATTTTCTTATTTTTAAACGCTACCTGCGCTTTGTCGTAGGCGTCGTATGCCTTCTGCGATTTGTACAGACGCGCCATTGCTTTTTTGTAGCTGGCCTCACCCACCGTGCCGCCTGGCGCTAACGATCTAGCCGTTTTAATATTTTCTTCAACACGTAGCTGTGAGGGTGGATGGCTGGCAAACAATCGTGTAAGGGTGTTCGATTGCTGGCCTTTAGAGAGTTCAACAAAGGTTCTTTGCAGCCCTACCGCCCCTTGAGGATCAAATCCAGCACGCGACATATACGTCATTCCGAAATGATCAGCTTCAAGCTCCGCACCTTGACCGTACTGACTATTTATTATCTGCGCACCGACACTGGACAATAGCTGCGCCTGTTGTCCGTAGCCTTCTCGCGCACCGACAACTGATGCGGTGAGTACACCCAGTTGCAATCCGATACCACGCGTTTGCCCCTTGGCACCATGCTTCGCCGCCGAATGTACAATTTCATGTCCAAGAACGGCGGCAAGCTCAGACTCGTTTTTTAGCTTTACTAGCAAACCGCGATTGATACTGATTTTGCCCCCAGGCAACGCCCATGCGTTTGGCGTTGAATCATTGATTACATGAAATTCATACGGCAGCTTACGATCGCTTTGTGCCGCAAGACGCTGACCGATAGAGCGCACATAAGCTTCCACACCGGGATCTACTACGTAGTCTCCACCTTGAGATTGTCGTAGGGGCAGATATTGCTGCGCACCAACTTGCAGTTCCCAATCTTCGGAGACCAGCAAAAAATCTTTCTTCCCGGTTACCGGATTTTGTACACAACCAGCCAAAAGTGCGGCTATTGCAAAACCATAGATAAAGGCCGGAAGTCTATTCAATAGATTCATGCTGCGTTCTCCTGTTGCGATATCCCTATTGCGATTTTGATGTCTTTAGGTGTTCTAAACAACGATGAACAGTGTTAACAATTAATGCTGATGCCCGCCCACACCGTGAGCGTGGCCATGGGCGATCTCTTCTTCGGAGGCGTCTCTTACAGACACTATCTGTACATCGAAGGTTAGATCAACCCCCGCCAATGGGTGATTGATATCAACATCGAGGTTGAATTTTCCGACTTTGATAATAGTGGCCGGGCTAGGACCGGATTCGCCACGGACGGTTATTATCTGGCCTGGACGGAACGTCTGCTGCTTTCCACCGTCTATCTTTTTACGAGACAGACGCTGAACCCTATCCGGATAGTGCCGTCCATAGGCTTTCTCATGAGGTATCGTTATGGAAAAATCATCCCCGGCAACCTTACCGACAAATGCATCTTGTAACGCCAGCAACACGCCACGTTCACCATGAAGGCACAATACTGGATCCCCTGATTTAGAGGACTCGATTTTTTTCGAGGATGCATCGTACAAATCGTAATGAAAAGCTACTACTTTGCCCGCACCAGCAACAACATTGCCCGACTCAGCCCCGGGGCTTTCAGACAAGGAAGAATCTGACATGGTAAAAACTCCTGATCCAGTGATTACGACAAATGGAAGACAGTCCCATGATACCTATTGATTCAAGCACGTGGGAGATGGAAAGGCCTTCAAAAACCGGCACTTGTTTGCAAACCTTTACAGCTGAGCTGTCAAAGCGACGCAAGACGATGCGCACTGTCGCAATTTTGACTGCGGTTCTTGTGCTGGCAGGCTGTACAAACAGCAAATTGATTATCGGGCCTTTGTACAATCGCCTTGACGATCAGATGCGCACAGAATTCAACAAACTAGGCGAATTCAACACCGCTCAAGTCGAGGCATTTGAACAAACCGTTGGCACATTTCACGTTTGGCATCGGCAGAGCGAAATGCCCAAATACGCGACCCTACTGTCCGACATTGCCCAATCTATTGGTGAAAAAGGTGCAACAAGCCAAGCTGACGTTGACGCCTGGGCGGCAGATTTAGAACAGTTTTCAAAAAACTTTCGTGACTGTCATCCAGTGAATTACTCGATAGAGTTGATCCAGTCTTTGTCCGATGAGCAGATCGATTTTATAGAGCGCAGGTTTAAAGGAGAACGCGAAAAAAACCGTGAGCGCTATGCCGGACAGACAAAAGAAGAGCGGGTAGAACGCCGATTAAAAAACATAGTGAAATGGTCAGGAAGACTGGGGTTAAATTTTACGACAGCCCAAAAAAAGATAATCAGGGATAGCCTGACTGAACAAATCAGTTTACGAAAGGAATACTACCAACTGTCATCCGAGTGGAACGACTACCTTTTCTTGCTTGCTCGTAATCAGGAAAATCCGGCATACGCGGAAGCACTCTCTTCACACATCTCGAATCTCTGGACCTTGCTGGAAAGAGCACACCCCGAAGAATGGCAATCTATTCGCGATTTGTGGCGAAACACCACTTACACACTGATAGGCACATTCTCAGAGCCGCAGCGTACGGTGACGAAACAATGGCTGAGCAAGATGGGAAAAACTATCGATGCTATATCAAAAGACAAACCTTCTTTTAAGGTCAGCAACGATGCCTCTCACGGCTGTCTGGTTGCACAAACTAATTAGTTTGCTGATTTGCCACTAACCATTCGCGATGCTCAGCGAAAGCACGTTGAATTTCGGGTACGCCATGAAGGGTTCTTATGCGACCGAACAACTCCTGAGCGTTTTCATAACTGCGTTTTAAATAGGCCAGCCACTGTTTGGTTCTATTTCCAACATGGCGGGGACTTTGACTATCTGATCGCAGGAACTGCGCTTCAACCAAATGCGAGACCTGCATCCAATCGATGGGTTCTAGAGGTGATTTAAGTTGAGCGGCCTGAATTCTGAGCGCAAGATCCGGGGATGCTAACGCACCTCGCCCCAGCATAATACGACTGCAACCACTTGCATCCATGGCTTGCAGTGAGTCCTCGATAGTCCAGATTTCACCGTTTATATATGTATTGGTATCGCCTTCAGCGACAACAGCTTTGACAGATGACCACCAGGCAGGCGGTTTATAACCATCAAATTTTGTTCTGGCATGAATGGCCAGCTCTGTGGCACCGGCAGCTCTGATACCCTCTACGATCTCAGGTAACGAATCGCTGTTGTCATAACCTAAACGTATTTTCGCGGTTACGGGGACGTCTCCGGGTACCTGGTCACGCACAGCCTTAACGATCTCGGCGACATGCGACGGTGTGCGAAGCAAAATCGAGCCTCCCATGCTGTTATTAACCGTTTTAGCTGGGCAGCCAAAATTCAAGTCAACACCCGGTGCTCCAAGTTGCACGGCCCTAACTGCATTTTTGGCCAGCGCCGCCGGATCGCTACCCAGCAGTTGGGTGTAAACAGGTACACCGTTTTCCGTGAGCCCGCCCGTGTCCAACTCCGGGCACAGTCGGAAAAATACTTTCTCGGGTAACAGCACATCGGTGACCCGAATAAATTCCGTCACGCAGCGCGAATATCCGCCAATTCCAGTGAGCAATCGGCGCATCGGAGCGTCAATAACACCCTCCATGGGGGCTAAGACAATATTTCGCTTATCAGAAGACTGGTTGGAATGAGAAGTAGGCAAGTGAGACGCCATGGCTATGAAAGATTCTGGCCGTAATAATAGTGCGAAAGATCACATGATAACGCTACACGCGTATCATCACTGGCATATCGTTCGACACCCCCCTACACTGCCTGCATGTTGGAAATCGGCTACACATCAGAACTCCTCGTAAAAGAGGTAAATCGCGAACACATCACTCTTGACGGCCAGCAGTTGGGCCCTGTTTTGATGGATGCTAGCGAGGCCCCTTATGCGCAAATTGGTGAACAATTGGTTGTTTTTTTGTTCAACAATGGTCGGGGCGACCCCATTGCAACATTACAAATGCCACTGGTTCAGCGTGGTCAGTGCGCCTCTCTTAAGGTGGTGGATATCACCAACGCCGGCGCTTTTCTGGACTGGGGAATTTCTAAAAACTTGCTCTTACCGTTTGCAGAACAACGCAGGCCTCTTGAAATCGGGCGTCACGAAAGTGTTTTGGTTTATCAAGACAATTCGGGAAGGCTTGCAGCAAGTAGCCGGCTTGATCATCACCTTCCTGAAATCGCTGATGACTTCAAACCGTGGCAGGCTGTTTCTTTGTTGATATTTCAGCGAACTGATTTGGGCTTGAAAGCGGTTGTCGATAATCGGGCAATTGGCTTGCTTTACAAGGATGAAATTTTTCAATCCATTCGAGTTGGAGAGCATCATTCAGGGTACGTAAAACGTCTTCGTCATGACGGACGAATTGACCTGACACTGCAACCGCGATCCAAAGAAATAAAACCCGAGCTTTCGGCCCGTATTGTCAGCTATTTGGAAGAGAATGACGGTATCTGTCACTTGAGCGACAAAAGCTCACCTGAAGCCATCCAGGCAATTTTCCAAGTCAGTAAAAAGAATTTTAAGAAGGCAATAAGCGGTCTATACCGGGAAAGAAAAATCGTGATCCACCCCGAGTACATTGCTCTCAATATATCGTCTTCGGACTGAGGTCGCAGGTCATGTCTATTCAATGGTTTCCGGGGCATATGCACAAAGCCCGGAAAGAGATGGCCAAGGTGTTGCCAGAGATAGACGTCATTCTGGAGGTACTCGATGCCCGGATTCCTTGGAGCAGTGAGAACCCAATGCTGGCAGAGATTGCCAAACAAAAACCGGTGCTCCGGGTTCTTACAAAATCAGACTTAGCGGACCCGGCCACGACTGAAGAATGGCTTGAGTTTTTAGCATCGGATGAGCAGAGAGATGCTTTGGCAATCTCTACTCAAGAGCCGAACAAATACAAAGAGATTCCTGCTCGGTTGAAAGCACTTGAACCGGCCACCCAATCTGTTCGGCTCAAATCCCGTGTAGCTATGGTTGTGGGTATCCCCAATGTCGGTAAATCAACGTTAATCAATAAATTGACCGGCAAAGTTGTCGCGAAAACCGGCAACGAACCGGCCATCACCAAACGACAACAGTTGATTGTTCTAAACGATTCGTGGAATTTACGCGACACCCCTGGTGTCCTTTGGCCGAAAGTAGAAAATCCAGCCAGTGGGTTTAGGCTTGCAGCCACTGGAGCCGTCAGAGACACTGCCATGGATAGTGCTGAGGTGGCTAGCCATCTGTTGGACCATCTATGCGTTACCTATGGCGATGCGCTTCGAGCCCGATATGGTAGCGATCTCCCTATCCAAGACAGCGTAGAAACTCTGGAAACCATTGGCCGTAAACGCGGCTGCTTAGGAGCAGGCGCTTTGGTGGATTTTGATCGTGCGGGAAGACTCTTGTTACAAGAATTTCGTGACGGACTTCTGGGTGGAATAACCCTTGAGACACCCACGATGCGGTTGAACGAAATTCGCGAAACTGAAGAGCGACTCGCTAAAGCTACGGCTAAAAAAGAGGCACGCAAAGAACGCAAAGCACAGGAGCGAGCGGCGAACCGCGCACGTAAGAATGCCGCTAAGCGATGATGACCGAACTCACGCTTTAAACGATAGCTGAATCACAAAAAATCAACGTCGAATCAGACCTCGACCACCTAGCTGTGCCACACCTCTCGAAAATCAGGCGTACTCGCCGATAGCTTGATATCTCAATGAAATTCGTTAGGTGCGGTACCCGGGGACACCGGTTGCTCACTCGAGGAAAATCGATGTCAGCTAAGCCCTTGGTCAGATTTATCCCCTTCGTTGCCGCGGCGTTATTCTGCAGTGCCTGTTCGGTGACTCAGCCGCAAAAATTCAGCGACCAGCAACAGCAGGAATCCTTAAGTCGGTGGTACCAATGTATTGAGCGTCACCGCGATGCTCATGAGGGTTCGTTTCTAGACATGAAACGGGAAATTTCACTCGGCTGCGAGGGGCATCAGCGGGACGTACTGGCCACTTACCCGGAGCATTTGGAGAACCAAGTGAGTGCTCTCCTGTCAGAGCATGCAGATCAGATGAGCGCGGAACACTTCTTGCGATCAAGTAAGCTCTCAGCGTGGAACACCCTTCCAGACGCCGATAATGATAATTTAAGCATCCGTCTGACCGGCGCATTATCAGACGATCTATGACATAGTGCGCGCTATCAGTAGACGAATAACCCCATTGACAGGACTCAACCACCTAATGAAAAAGACTTTTCTAGCCAGTGCCACTTCGCTGGTCCTCACCGGCATGTTAGCAGCACCTTCGTTCGCACAGGATGCGGCGCTGGACACTGATGAAGCCAAGGTCAGCTATGGGCTGGGCCTCATGATCGGCGAGCGTGTTTTAAAACAGTACGGCGAGCTCGATATGGACCTTGTGATGCAAGGCATGAAAGCCCAGTACGCGGGTGAAGAAACGCAACTGACACTCGAAGAAGCGCAAGCCGCTCTAGAAGCTCACCAGCAACGCGCTGCAGAAGAAGCTTCTGCCGCAGCCGCTCAAGTTGGTATTGATTATCTGGCAGCCAACAAAGAAAAAGAAGGCGTCATGACCACTGAAAGCGGACTGCAATATGAAGTACTTACCGCTGCAGAAGGCCCCAAGCCGACAGCCGATGACACCGTCAGCGTGCACTACGTGGGAACACTGATTAACGGTAATGAATTCGATAGTTCTATTGCCCGTGGCGAACCGGCGCAATTCCCGCTCAAAGGTGTAATCCCTGGGTGGACAGAAGGCCTACAGCTTATGAACGTCGGCAGTAAATATCGATTCGTTATTCCATCCGATCTGGCTTATGGTGATCGCGGTGCAGGCCAGGCAATCGGGCCCGGCGAAACTCTGATTTTTGAAGTCGAACTTTTGGAAATCAAATAGCGCTAGGCCATTTGATATTCTGTCAGCGCTCGTGCCCGGTCACTGAGCGCTGACTAGTTTCCCAGTCATCCGGTTCCCAGACAGGAACCTCCTCTGCCGGCAGATGTTGGTTTCGAATCAAATCGGCAGCGCGTTCTGCAACCATCATACTCGGTGCATTCAGATTGCCATTGGTGATCACTGGAAAGATTGAAGAATCTACAACACGCAACCCCTCGCATCCGCGCACACGACAGTCGCTATCCAGAACCGCCATAGGGTCATCATCCGAACCCAGTTTAACGCTGCAAGAGGGATGATACGCGCTCTCAACATTAGCTTTAACCCAAGCATCGATACTCTCATCTGAGTTGATCTGCATACCCGGCTGTATCTCATTACCGCGAAACGGGCTGAGCGAAGGCTGTTGTAAAACCTCTCGAGTTAATCGAATGCAATCGCGCCAATCCTGCCGGTCTTGCTCGTGCTGCAAGTAGTTAAATAATATGCTTGGGGAGGCTAAAGGATCGGCAGAAGTTACGGCCACGCGCCCGCGACTACTGGGCTTATTTGGACCGACATGCACTTGAAAACCATCACCGGCAAACGCCGCCCGTCCATCGTATCGCATGGCACCCGGTAAAAAATGGTACTGGATATTCGGAGATTTCAGACCCGCTCTTGAACGAATAAATCCACAGGATTCGAAATGATTGGTCGCACCCAAGCCCTTTTTGGTAGCCACCCATCGGGCACCGATAAGCCCTTTACGCCACCAGGACAATTCCCGATTAAGTGATACCGGCTGCGTGCATTCATATTGGAAATAAACTTCTAAATGGTCTTGCAGGTTTTCACCCACTCCCGGTGAATCAACTAGAACATCAATGGAGGCGTTTTCCAGTGTCTTCGCAGGACCAATACCACTGCGCTGCAATATGGTGGGAGATCCGATAGAACCCGCGCTCAGTATCACCTCACCACGACTCAACAGTTTGATAGACCGACCCGCAGTGATGTATTCGACTCCGATAGCGCGGGTGCCATCCATAATAACTTTATCGACATGCACTCTCGAGATAACTTTTAAGTTGGGACGCGAGCGAACCGGGTCTAGATAGCTACGAGACGTGGAAGCCCGGATGCCACCTTTCACCGACATATGCTTCTGACCAAATCCTTCTTGTTGATACCCGTTGTAATCTGCAGTGAACGGATATCCGGCATCTTGACCGGCATCGATAAACGCTTGGTATAAAGGGTTAAGCCGCATATCGTTACCGGCGTTAACACCCACCGGCCCCTGCCCGCCCCGGTACCGGCTCTCGCCATGATGCCAGGACTCCAGCTTTTTATAGTACGGAAGACAGTTCGTGTAGTTCCACCCGCTCGCCCCAGCCGACTCCCATTCATCGATATCGCAAGCATGTCCCCTGACAAAAGCCATGCCGTTGATTGACGAGGAACCGCCCAGCACTTTACCTCGCGGACAATCCAGACGCCGGCCATCAAGGCCTGGTTCTGCTTCTGATTCAAAGCCCCAATTGAATCGGGACATATTCATAGGAATTGACAGAGCCGTCGGCATGCGTACAAAAATGCTGTTATCAGAACCACCGGCTTCTAGCAGTACAACACTGACGGAAGGGTCTTCCGAGAGCCGATTCGCCAGAATACAACCAGCAGAGCCCGCGCCGACAATAACGTAATCGAATTCGTTCATAGACTAAATCCTTTGATCCTAATTGCTTCCGTGATTCATCGGCGGCGTCAGTGGCCGAAGCGGCACACGATTACCTGCTTCTACATCGTTTAAATCCAGATGATTACGCATAAAACGCTCTGAAGCATCCTGAACCGGTTGATGATCCCAGGGCGTGTATCGACCTTGTCGTAAGGCTTCGTAGCACACAATGCGTCTTTGCTGATTCTCCCGGATGTCTTCATCGAGTACATCCAGATTCCAACGCTCATTCATGGTGTCAACAAAATGCTGAAGCGTTACAGCATGATTCGCATCTCCTGCCAGATTGTTTAACTCAAGAGGATCGTCTTCAAGGTTAAACAGTTGCATGGGATCGGCCTCACAATAAATGAACTTCCACGGACCCTGTCGCAACATAATCATTGAAGAGACAGACCCTTCAGCCATGTATTCCGTAGCAATCATTCTATCGGTCTGGACATCGCCCATGGCAGCACTGACGAGTGACTGTCCATCGAGTGGCATACCCAGTTTGGAATCATCGATGCCTGCAAGCTCGAGTAGCGTTGGCAGAACATCCATTGCGGTTGCAGGCATTGATACGTTGTGAGGTTTGAATTTCCCGGGGGCTGCAAACGATAGCGGAATTCGAGAGGCACCTTCAAAGAAATTCATTTTGTACCACAGCCCTCGTTCACCTAGCATGTCGCCATGATCGGAGACGAAAACGACCACCGTGTCATCGCTCATACCGCAGCTGTCTAGCGTGTCCAGTAACTCTCCAATCTTATCGTCAAGGTAGCTGATGTTGGCACAGTAAGCACGGCGTGCATTTTTCACATGCTCTGGTGTGACGACAAATCGATTCGCATCTACCGCATCGTGGATTCGTTGACTATGCGGATCACGCTGCCCGGTTTCTAATGCCGGTACTGCAGGTTCGGGAATATCCACACCTTCATATTTATCCCAATATTCAGGTCTGGCTGTATAGGGGTCGTGAGGATGAGTAAAACTCGCAGTTAAACAGAACGGACGGTCATCTCTCTTTCGCGCGATGTTGAGCAAACAACGTTTAGCGTGATACACAACTTCATCATCATACTCTAACTGATTGGAGGTTAACGCAACCCCAGCTTCGGTAACCGACGACAGATTGTGATACCACCAGTCAACTCTTTCAAATGGAACGCGCCAATCGGGAGTCCAACCAAAATCTGCTGGGTAGATATCGGTCGTTAATCGATCTTCAAAACCGTGTAGTTGGTCAGCACCCACAAAATGCATTTTCCCGCTCAGTGCGGTGTAGTAACCCGCGGCACGTAAGTAATGCGCAAACGTGGGAAGGTTGGACGGGAACTCGGCTGCATTGTCATATACAGTGGTAGAGGACGGCAGCATTCCTGCCATAAAAGAACCGCGTGCGGGTGTACAAAGCGGGCTGGGAGAATACGTATTCGAAAAATTGACACTTCTCTCGCTTAACTTTCGTAGATTGGGAACATCTAAGAAGTCAGCGGGTCCATTCTCCCAAAACATACCGGTGAGTTGATCGACCATCAGGATTAAAAAATTCGGCTTGCTACTCATCAGTTTTTTACTCAAAAATTAGCTCATACACCACGGTTTAAACTTTCCGATTTGATTAAAAATCGGTCGCCACACCACCAGCGGTTTTTCGTTTTGATACAAATGCATCAAGCTCTTCTTTAATGGCCACATCAAGCGATGGTTCTTCATAAGCAGCCAGTCGCTCTTTCCAGATTCTATTGGCTTTTTGCATAGCGTTAGGCTGGCCTGCTTCATCCCAGCTTTCAAAGTTACGCCAATCACTGAGAACGGGTGAATAAAATGCATCTTTGTATCGCTGTTGTGTGTGGTCAGTTCCAAAGAAGTGACCGCCCGGCCCTACTTCAGTAATGGTATCGACCGCTAACGACGCTTCGCTGAAGTCCAGAGGTGCTAAGAACTCTGTCACCATTTGAAGCAGATCAATATCCAAGATGGTTTTCTCATAAGAACAGCACAGCCCACCTTCCATCCAACCGGCGCCATGCTTAAGCATGTTCATGCCACCGTTAATAGCGCCCCAAAGTGAAAACACACTCTCATATGCCGCCTGCGCATCAACAGTATTTGCCGCACAAACGTTTGAGGTTCTGTAGGGAAAGTTATAGCGACGGGCTAACTGACCACCAATAATTTGAGCCTTCATATATTCAGGCGTACCAAACGCAGGCGAACCTGACTTCATATCAACGTTAGAAGTAAAGCCCCCATATACCGCGGGTGATCCGGGATTGACGATCTGACTGAACGCAATACCCGCCAATGCTTCTGCATTTTGCTGAACCAGCGCTCCGGCAATGGTGACAGGCGCCATGGCACCAGACAACGTAAATGGTGTGATAACAACCGGTTGCCCCATGGACGACATTTCAATGATGCCTTGCATCATAGGAATATCCAGTTGCAAAGGTGAATTGGTGTTTATGACTGTCCAAACAGAGGGTTGAGTTTTGAATTCATCAACACTGACACCACGCCCGATACGGGTCATTTCTATCGCATCGCGATTACGCTCGGCACCTAAGGAATAAATGCAATACGATTTATCCGTTAGCGTGAGTAAATCGTAAACACAATCTAGGTGTCTTACAGATGCATGAACATCAACGGGTTCGCACGGGTACCCTCCGTTGCCATGTAAAACTGTATGTTGCTGTGACAGGCGAAGGAAATTTTGAAAGTCCTCACGATTACCGGTACGACGCCCTTTATCCATACACGAAGCATTCGGAGCGCTCGCCATCATAAAAAAGGCAAGATGATCGCCGCCGATGACAATGTTGTGAGCCGGGTTTCTCGCATGCAAGATAAACTGTGCGGGCACTGTGCTAATCAATTGCTCTATGAGTTCAGGTGAGAAATGAACTCGTATACCGTCTTTTCCTATTTCGGCTCCAGCCCGCTCCATCATTTCACGCGCTTCATCATGAAGTACTGCTATGCCGGTATCACGGAGTAAACGTAATGAGGCTTCATGTATAGCTTCTAGTTCATCAGCAGATGCCACATCTACCGGTACATTTCTCCCACGCCTAGGCTGAGCAAACGGTTTTTGCTCAAAGCTACCAGCGACTGGAGCAGCACGACGACCGCGTCGCGAACGTCTTGCTCCACGCCCTTCCGATGATGAATTTGCAGAAGACATCGCTTATTCCTACTTAGTACCAAAGATACGATCGCCCGCATCTCCCAGTCCGGGAACGATATACCCGTGATCGTTTAATCGAGTATCAACAGCTGCTGTCACAACAGGGACATCCGGATGAGCTTCGTTAAACGCCTTTATGCCTTCAGGTGCTGAGATCAAGCAGACAAAGCGCATGTCTTTGGCCCCTCCTTCCTTCAAACGTTGGACAGCAGCAATAGCTGAATTTGCAGTAGCAAGCATTGGATCGACCACAACAATAAGGCGGTTTTCCATGTGGCTAGGCACTTTGTAGTAATACTCTACCGCCTGCAATGTTTCAGGGTCTCGATATAAACCAACATGCCCAACGCGGGCCGACGGTATCACATCTAGCATGCCGTCCAACATACCGTTACCGGCACGAAGAATAGAAATAAACGCCAACTTACGACCTTTTAAAACAGGTGCATCCATTGCCTCGACAGGAGTCTCTATCGGGAGATACTCTAGCGGTAGGTCTCGAGTCACTTCGTAACAAAGCAACCACGAAATTTCTCGCAAGAGCGCACGAAATGCTGATGATGACTGCTCTCGCCGTCGCATGAGTGTCAGCTTGTGTTGCACCAAAGGATGCTGAGCAATGGTTGCTTTTATACCTTTGTCCTTCAAGTCCTGTTCAGTCAGCATAGTCTTAGATCTCTTAACTTAGGAATGCGTTGATTAGTTAGCCAGTTTTTTGTATCTGACCCGCTTTGGCTGAGTGGCTGCTTCGCCCAGGCGTTCGCGTCGGTCAGCTTCGTATTCGGTGTAGTTGCCATCGAAGAAGTTAATCTCGCTCGGATCTTCATACGCAAGAATATGAGTGGCTACCCGGTCAAGGAACCATCTATCGTGCGAAATGACTATGGCACAGCCGGCAAAATCGAGAAGAGCTTCTTCCAACGCTCGCAAAGTTTCTACATCAAGGTCGTTGGAAGGCTCATCGAGAAGCAGAACGTTGGCACCCTGCTTCAAGGTTAAAGCGAGATGCAATCTGCCACGTTCACCACCCGACAAATCTTTTACAAACTTCTGTTGATCGCTACCCTTGAAGTTAAAGCGACCGACGTATTGCCGGGCTGGCATTTCATAGTTATTAATAGAAATGACATCGCTGCCTTCTGCCAAAACGTCGAAGACGGTCTTATCACCATCGAGATCGTCACGGCTTTGGTCAACATAAGCTAGCTGAACGGTTTCGCCTAAGGTGATAGAACCTGAATCGGGTTCCTCTCGGCCCATCAACATGCGAAACAAGGTTGACTTACCCGCACCGTTTCCACCAATGACACCGACGATGGCACCTTTAGGCATGCTGAAAGATAGGTCCTCGATAAGCACTCGATCGCCATACGATTTAGTGACGTTCTCAAAGTCGATGACTTTGTCGCCTAAACGCTGACCAGGCGGAATGTATATTTCATTAGTCTCAGAACGTTTTTGAAATTCCTGAGATTGCATCTCTTCAAATCGCTGCAGGCGAGCTTTAGATTTTGACTGACGCCCTTTAGCGCCCTGCCTCACCCACTCCAATTCGGCTTTCATCGCCTTGGCATGTGAGGACTCCTGCTTAGACTCCATCTCTAAACGGCTGGATTTTTGATCAAGCCATCCGGAGTAGTTTCCTTCGTAGGGAATACCATGGCCTCGGTCGAGTTCAAGAATCCAGCCCGCAACGTTATCTAGAAAGTAACGATCGTGAGTAATGGCGACGACTGTTCCGTTGAAGTCGTGGAGAAAGTGTTCCAACCAGGCAACCGAATCTGCGTCAAGATGGTTGGTGGGTTCATCTAGTAGCAACATATCAGGGCCGGAAAGTAGCAACCGGCATAAGGCGACCCGGCGCTTTTCACCACCTGACAAATGGGCGACGTTCTCGTCCCAAGGTGGGAGCCTCAGAGCATCAGCAGCGA
>JAHDGK010000031.1:0-27359 GCA_020627685.1 Granulosicoccus sp.
GACCATGACCATGACCATGACCATGACCATGGGGTGAGCCACTAGACAATGCTTGATAATTTTTTAGTCCGGGCGGTATTGGCGGGGCTGGCTGTCGCATTCGCAGCTGCGCCCATCGGGTGTTTTGTTGTTTGGCGGCGCATGGCGTATTTTGGTGATGCAACTGCACATGCTGCTATTTTAGGCGTTGCGATGTCACTCGCTTTTTCGCAATCCATTTTCGCAGGTACCTTGGTTGTCTCAGTGCTTATGGCCTATTTGGTGTCTGTGCTCAGTTGGAAAACGCATTCAATGGATACCCTTCTGGGCGTGTTGTCTCATTCAGCGTTGGCCATAGGTTTAGTAGCTGTCTCTTTCGTACCAGGCATTAGGGTAGATCTAAACGCTTATTTGTTCGGCGATATCCTGGCTGTGACTTCAACAGACTTGTTGGTAATTTGGTTGGGTGCCGTATCGGTTGTGGCACTCATAACCTGGCGATGGTCAGCACTGTTGATGGTCACTCTTAACCCGGAATTGGCCCATGCAAGTGGTATCAATCCCAGACGTGAGCAACTCGTACTAACGGTGTCTTTAGCTATTGTTGTGGCAGTTGCAATTAAAGTTGTTGGTGTACTTCTAATAACCGCGATGCTGATAATTCCGGCAGCATCCGCGAGACCCATGAGTCGCACACCGGAAAGAATGGCTGTTTATGCTGCTGTGATAGGGGTTTTGTCGATACTGCTGGGTATCTATTCATCCTTTTTGTTCGATACGCCAACCGGACCGACAGTCGTATGTGCAGCCGCGGTATTCTTTTGCCTATCAAATATCGTTAACGTATTACGCCGAGCCTGAATGGCTAAAAAGTCACCACAGATATGAAGCTTAAACTTGCCCAGTTGGAAGCATTTGTTTGGGTTGCGGATCTTGGCAGTTTTCGAAAAGCTGCAGAGCGGTTAAGTACTACTCAGCCCAATATATCCACTCGGATATCTGCGTTGGAGCAAGCCTTGGACGTAACGCTGATGGAGCGTGATGCAGGGTCTGTGCGATTAACATCCAAAGGCACAGAGCTACTGGACCACGCCAGAGGTGTACTTAAAGCTGCTGAAAATTTTACAACCGTTGCAGGTACCGCAGCCTTGTATGAAGGTGTGCTGAAACTCGGTGTAACCGAAATGATTGTGCATACCTGGTTGCGTGAATTCCTGCGCAGTCTTAAGGAACGGTTTCCTAATGTGCTCGTTGAATTAACGGTTGATCTCTCTGCCAATTTAAAGGAAGAGCTGTTTTCCCGATCCATCGATTTAGCGTTGCAAAGTGGCCCCTTTGAACGGCAGACGTCGGGCTGGGAAGAGCTAGGTACCTATGATTGGGTTTGGGTCGCGTCGCCCGAGCTCATGATTCCTGATGTGGGAAAATTGAGTACATCGGATTTATTGCGCTATCCCATCTTGACGCATGCTCGGGATACCCGGCCTTACGAAGAGGTGGCAAATCATTTTCGAGGTAGGCAGAACGCCGCAGCCCGCTTGGTCCCATCCAGTAATCTTGCCGCCTGCCTGCATATGACCATCGATGCGATGGGTATTGCAGCTTTGCCGGCCGCTATGGTGCGTGATTCTTTGGCTAATGGGTCCCTGGTTCGCATCAATTACGAATGGTGTCCGGATAATCTGGAGTTCCGGGCACGATACGATGCAGAGCGTTCCCCGAAATTCGTCAGTGAGGCTGCCATTTTGGCTCGAGAGGTATCGGAAAGATACATCGCCCAGTTCTCGCTATGAGGAGCCTGTTGTAGGATAAAAAAATATTATCATTAGTATCGAATAATATAATTGGATTTAATGCTCCCGTGGCCGTAACCTGTGGCATCCAGGTAAAACTACAGCGGCAGCGAGAACTATGGCAACTGGCAATCCACACGTCAGATTGGGCGTTGATATCGGAGGTACGTTCACTGACGTCGTGCTTGAGACAGGTAGTGAGCAATTCTCGACCAAGGTTTTGACCACCTACGGTGCTCCCGAAGATGCCATCATCGATGGGCTGAAGCAGGTTTGCGCAAAAGCCTCCATTGAGCCTTCCGAAATTGGCCAGATCATTCATGGCACTACACTCGCCACCAATGCGCTTATAGAGCGTCGAGGTGCTCGAACCGCACTGATTACGACTGAAGGTTTTCGGGACGTAATAGAGATGCGTACTGAATCCCGGTTTGAACAATACGACCTCGATCTGACACTTCCTGAGCCTTTGTTGGCCCGTCATCAACGCTTCACGGTGACTGAGCGTATCAGTGCGCGTGGAGAAGTTCTAATTGAACTTGATCCGAAAGAAGTGGAGTCACTAGTAGGGCGAATTAAGGAGGCTGGTTACGAAAGCGTAGCGGTCGGTCTGATTCACTCTTACCTGAATAACAAACACGAAAATTTAATTCGTGATGCTATCAATGCAAAGTTGCCTGACGTCATGGTGTCTCTATCCAGTGAAGTCTCTCCGCAAATGCGCGAGTACGAGCGCTTCAACACTGTAGTTGCGAATGCTTACATCAAGCCTTTGATGAAAAGCTATTTAGGACGCCTGCAAGGTGAATTAAAGAAACAACAGGTTGATTGCCCGATTTTTCTGATGCACTCAGGTGGTGGCATTATCTCCTTAGAGAGCGCGGCGGAATTTCCTGTGCGTTTGGTTGAGTCAGGGCCAGCTGGTGGTGCTGTTTTCGCAGCAAACATTGCGTCACGCTACGGCCTCGATAAAGTGCTGTCATTTGATATGGGTGGCACAACCGCAAAGATATGTTTAATCAAAAACCAAACGCCTAAGACCAGTCGGGTATTTGAGGTTGCGAGAACCTACCGTTTCAAAAAAGGCTCGGGCATGCCTATCTCTATACCGGTTATCGATATGGTTGAGATCGGAGCCGGTGGTGGTTCATTGGCTAGTGTCGATGCCATGAGGCAAATTCGAGTCGGGCCTCATTCAGCAGGATCAGAACCCGGACCTGCGTGCTACGGACGCGGCGGTGATAAGCCTGCAGTAACTGATGCTGATTTGGTGCTTGGTAAGCTTGACCCTGACAATTTTGCAGGGGGTTCCATCTCTTTGCATGCTGACGAGTCAGCGAAAGCATTAGAAGCTGTGTTGGGTGAGCCGCTAGGCATGGATGCACAAACAGCCGCTTACGGTTTGGTTGAAGTGGTCGATGAAAACATGGCGAACGCTGCACGAGTTCATGCTGTTGAGAATGGTGAAGATCTCGCTGAGTACACCATGATCGCGTTTGGCGGGGCCGCGCCTCTGCATGCTTCACGCTTGTGTGAAAAACTAGGTGTAGAACGTCTGCTGGTTCCACCCGGGGCAGGTGTGGGCTCGGCAATCGGATTTCTGCGCGCACCGTTTAGCTTTGAAGCCAATCGCTCGCACTACATGAAACTATCCGACTTTGATGCAGATGTTGTTAGCCAACTCTTATCAGAATTGTCGGATGAAGCCACTGCATTTGTTCGTTCCTGTGACGCAGATGCACCGATAGCCTCAGAGTTCAAAGCCTACATGCGCTATTCGGGACAAGGTTGGGAAATTCCTGTGTCACTGACCAGTGAGCAAGCTCTCAATCCAGATGTTCAAACGTATCAAGCATTGTTTGAAGCTGATTACGCAGCGTTGTTCGGACGTGTTGTCGACGGAATGGATATCGAAATTACCGTTTGGGCTGTGAACGCAACAACACCGTCTCAAGTCGAAGAGCCTATCGCTTTGGCAGACGTGAATGGTGTAGCTCAAAGCGATGTAAGGCGCCGAGTATTTGATGCGGCTGTTGGTGAAAATGTTGATGCCGCAGTTGTGCTGAGAGACGAATTTGAAACAGGGAAGTTATTAAAAGGACCTGCGATAGTCACAGAAGATGAAACCACGATCATCGTGCCGCAAAGTAGGGAGGCCATGCGCCAGTCAGATGGTTGCATTGATATTACGGTCCAGGGTTAGGGGACAAACAATGACTTTTGAAACCCAGCGCACTAAGGCTTTGGTGTCTTCTACAAATTACCGGAGAATGTTGTGAGTAGCAAAACATCGAATGTAGCCAAACAGGTTATGTGGAACCGGCTTATATCCGTGGTAGAGGAGCAGGCTCAAGCACTGGTTCGTACCGCGTTTTCCACATCAGTCAGAGAAGCCGGAGATCTGTCAGCCGGTGTATACGATACTCAGGGTCGTATGTTGGCGCAGGCAGTTACCGGTACACCGGGCCATGTTAATGCTATGGCTGACGCAGTGCCGCACTTTATACGTCGATTAGGCGTTGATAATATTTTTGAAGGTGATGTGTATATCACCAATGATCCCTGGGAGGGGACTGGGCACCTTCATGATATTACGGTCGTTACACCGTCGTTTCATGATGCAGAGCTTGTCGGATTTTTCGCCTGCACAGCTCATATTGTAGACATCGGTGGTCGTGGCTTTGGTGCCGATGCTAATTCGGTTTATGAGGAAGGTTTATACATTCCTATCATGAAGTTAACCGAGCGAGGTCGTATCGACACCACCTTAATTAATATTATTCGTGGAAACGTACGCGAGCCGGATCAGCTCATCGGTGACGTCTATGCCTTATCCACCTGTAATGAGATAGGGCATCGACGACTCATCGATATGATGCAGGAATTCAATCTTGATTCCTTACAAGAGATTGCAGAGTTTATTCTGGACAATTCTCGCCGGGCAACGTTAGAACGAATAAACGCACTACCTGCGAAAACGGCCAATGGGGAAATGCGTATAGATGGCTTCAGCCGCCCGATAGATTTAAAAGTCCATCTAACATTTGAAAAAGATCGGATTCTGTGTGACTTTGCCGGTACCTCAGGTCTTGATAAGAAAGGCATCAATGTGCCGTTGGTCTATACCAAGGCATACGCATGCTATGCGCTCAAATGCGCCATTGCTCCTGAAATTCCAAACAATGCGGCATCTCTTGCACCGTTTGAAATTACAGCGCCGGTAAATTCTATAGTTAACGCGGTACATCCAGCGCCGGTTGCATTACGTCATGTCATCGGTCACATGATTCCGGATACGGTTTACGATGCATTGGATAAAATGTTGCCAAACACTGTGCCCGCAGAGGGTGCTGGTTGCCTGTGTAATTTCCAGGTATCTCTTCGCCCGAGAACCGACGATGTAGAGACCGATGAAGATAAAGCAGCGAGAGATGCGGCTGTTCGATCAGAAGTGCTTACCTTTAATTCAGGAGGTTCAGGTGCGCGTCCTTCTCAAGACGGTATGAATGCCACCGCGTTTCCATCAGGTGTTATGACAATGCCTATAGAGGCAACTGAGCATGTTGGTCCGGTTATTATTTGGCGAAAAGAACTTCGACCGGATAGTGGTGGCGCAGGCCAGTATCGGGGTGGGCTCGGTCAATATATGGAAGTGGGTGCGGTCGAAGGGCATGAATTTGATTTTCAGGCCATGTTTGATCGTGTTGATCATCCGGCCAGAGGGCGTCAAGGCGGTGCTGACGGTGCTCCAACTGAAATTCGGCAAGACGATATGACACCGATGAAGGGCAAGGGTAAGCAGTTTGTACCGCACGGGCGTCGCGTAGTCTTGTCTTTTCCAGGTGGTGCGGGGTATGGTGCCGCAAGCGATAGAGATCCAGAATTAGTTCGTCGTGATCTCGCTCATGGATACATATCAGCACAGGCTTGTATGCGTGACTATGGGTTTAGTCAGGCAGAGGTGGACAAGGTGTTGAATGCTGTTAAACGAGGAGAGAATTACTCATGACCGATTCTGCGTTACAGACGCCAAAACAGAGCAACTACGATGTCGTTATTGTAGGTGGAGCCATGTACGGCTCGTCAGTAGCCTGGTTTTTAGCAAACAACCCGGACTTTGATGGTTCGATACTGGTTGTCGAAAAAGATCCAACCTACGAGTTTACGTCCACGGCTCATACGAATAGTTGCATGCGGCAGCAGTTCTCCAATGAAGTCAATATTCGGATATCGCAGTTTGCTGCAGAGTTTGTAAAAAACTTCCGGCAGTTCATGGGTAATGATGAACGCGTACCTGACTTGCTATTGCAAAGCTATGGATACATGTATCTGGCAGACAACCAAGCATTCGCTGATACCTTGCAGGAATCCCAAAAGGTTCAGTCAAGCCTGGGTGCCGGCACAAAGTACATGACTGCCGAGGACATCAAGCGCGATTACCCGTTTTATATGCTCGACGATATCATCGGTGGAAATCACAATCTCATTGACGAAGGCTACTTTGATGGCAACACCCTGTTCGACTGGTGGCGGCGATCTGCACGAGAGAAGGGTGCTGAATACGTCACTAACGAAGTTGTGTCGATGACAAAAAATACGAATGGCACTCGCGTGGAAAGTGTCACGTTGAAAAACGGTGATGTCATCAGTTGTGGAACGGTTGTTAATGCGTCCGGCCCTCGCGCAGTACTGACATCACGTATGGCTGGTATTGAAATTCCGGTAGAGCCACGTAAGCGTTACACGTTCATTTTCGATGCCGAACAACCTCTTGATAGAGATCTTCCTTTAACGATTGATCCGTCAGGCGTGCACATGCGAACCGATGGCCAATACTATCTGGCAGGTTGCCCGCCAGATGACGATCATCCTGTGGATTATGATGATTTTGTTCAGGATCATAGTATCTGGCAGGAAAAAGTATGGCCAATTATCGCCAACCGCATTCCCCAGTTCGAAGCTATCAAGTTAACGAACTCGTGGGCAGGGCACTACGCTTTCAATACGTTTGATCAGAATGCGGTCATCGGGCCACATTCGACTGTCGAGAACTTTTTGTTTGTGAACGGCTTTTCCGGTCATGGCTTTCAGCAATCTCCTGCAATGGGCCGCGGAATTTCGGAAATGATTGCTTATGGGGAGTATCGCGCTTTAGACTTGTCTCAGTTTAGTTTTTCACGTATCGAACGTGGAGAGAAATTTGATGAGAAGGCAATAATATGAAACTGGCGGTCAATAAATTTACGCAGGCTCTAAAAAATTCAGAAAAGCAAATAGGTTTGTGGCTCAGTTTGCGCAACAACTTTGCGGCTGAAGTGGTCAGTCCCAGTGGCTATGACTGGCTCTTGATTGATATGGAGCATAATCCTAATGATGTATCCACGGTATTAACTCAGCTTCAAGCTGTTGACAGTGGCGGAAGCACGGCTCTCGTTCGTCCCCCTTGGAACGATACCGTCATGATCAAGCGCTTGCTGGACATTGGAGCACCAGGTTTATTAATACCCATGGTTCAATCCGTTGAGGAAGCGGAAAAAGCGGTTGCGGCAACACGCTACCCGCCTAGAGGAGTCAGAGGTGTTACGGGTACGTCGAGAGGAAACGCTTTCGGAAGAATCAAAGACTATTACGACAGAGTGGAAGACGAAACCACGCTTCTCATTCAATTGGAAACTCGATCAGCTATTGAGCAGGCAATTCCTATTGCCAGCGTTGATGGAGTGAGCGGTGTGTTTTTCGGTCCTGCTGATATTGCGGCAGACATTGGCAAGTTAGGTCAGCCTTTATGTGATGAGGTGTGGGAACTCATCATGCCCGCGGCCAAATCGCTGATGGAAAAAGGCATTCCTGTAGGTACATTGGTTGGTGATCCCGACTTCGCTGCGCGATTGTTAAAAGAAGGATTCACGTTTGTCGCCGTGGGCTCTGACTTGAGTATTCTTATTAGCGGTGCCGACAATTTACTCGCTAACGTTAAAGCAAAAATGGGTTAAGCCAGAAGCACGACTGCATCGGTTGAACTTATCAAACCAGAAGATATTCCAATATGAAATTAGTATTAACCGGTGCAGCGGGAAGGCTGGGTTCTTACCTGCGCGAACCGTTGGCAAAGATGTGCGATGAGCTGGTCTCAACCGATATCATTGAAGACATCGGTAAGCTTTACGACGGTGAACGATACGAGCAGGCTGACCTAGCCAGCTTGGATGACATGATGCGAGTGCTGGAAGGTGCTGATCAGGTCATACACTTTGGTGCCTATGGTGATGAAGCAGAATTTGACACCATTCTAGGACCGAACATCATCGGTGCTTACAACGTGTGGGAAGCGGCGTATCAACACAAGCTCCGCCGTGTCGTATACGCAAGCTCTATCCATGCCGTGGGCATGCATTCCAGAACCGACTTTATTGGCACCGACGTACCACATCGCCCTGATACCTTTTATGGCTTAGCAAAGTGTTTCTCTGAAGATTTAGCAAGTCTTTATTGGGATAAGCGAGGCGTTGAGTCTGTGTGCATGCGAATCCTATCTTGTGCGCAGGTGAATAATGCGAGGGCACTCGGTAGCTGGTTGTCTTATGACGACTTGATCCATTTGGTAACTCAATCTATCAACACGCCAACAACCGGTTTTACCGTGGTCTACGGTGTGTCCAACAACGACCGTGCGCCGGTGGATAATTCTAATGCCAGCTTCTTAGGTTACCGGCCTAAAGATAACGCTGAGCAGTTTGCGGAAAAAGTACTGGCCGAAGAAGCCCCGCAAGATTTGAATGACACGACTTATCTGTGTCAGGGTGGGCCGTTCGCATCGGTAGAATTAGGCAATAGCGGCGTCGCTACTATGAACATTGTGCAAGATGCTAAGAAATTATGAGTGATAATTCAATGAAAAAAGTAGTATTGGTTGTAGGTGGCGGTAGCGGAATCGGCGCTGATGCTGCGAAGAAGTTGGCAGCAGATGGATACGACGTTGCGGTTATGTCTTCATCCGGAAAAGGTGAAGCCTTAGGTAAAGAGCTGGGTGGTTTGGGTTTTACCGGATCAAACTTAGAGCCAGCAGATTTAGAAGCATTTGTTAATGCATCTATGGAACGTTTCGGTCGTATTGATGGTGTTGTGAATTGCACCGGGCACGGACCCAAAGGTCCTGTTATGGAAATCAGCGACGAAGACTGGCACTTAGGTATGGACTACTACTTAATGAACGTGGTCCGCATGACCCGTTTGGTATTGCCGATAATGCAGCAGCAAGGTTCAGGTTCAATCGTTAATATTTCCACGTTCGCAGCCTTTGAACCGGATCCAGATTTCCCTACATCGGCCATTTTTCGATCTGCGCTAGCTGGATACACAAAACTATTCAGTAATAAGTATGCGGCAGAAGGTATACGCATGAACAACGTTCTGCCTGGTTTCATTGATAGCCTTCCAGAAAAAGAAGACAGAGTTAATCGAATTCCTGCTGGACGATATGCGCGAGTCCAAGAGCTCTCCAACACAATTGCGTTTATGGTCTCCGATGATTCAAGTTATATAACAGGGCAAAACTTACGCGTAGACGGTGGTCTTACTGCCTCTGTCTAATGTCGATGCAATTCGCAATCTTGCTGTAAACGGGAATCTACTCAGTGTCGTCTGGCGTTTTCAGGCGGCATTGTTTTAATCAGTGCTAATAGCAATAACGCAACAACGAATCCGTTGATGGTGTGCCAGAGGAAGTGCGTCCCCAAGCCATGAGTCGCCGCGCAGCTCACGATATCAATGGTGCGGAAAAACAGGGAAGTGCAAAACAGGGCGCTTGCAATGGCAAAGTAGCTGTGGGCAGGGTGCTCCATGACAAAGCTAATCCCGGTAAAAATCAGTAACGCAATCACTGCGGGTAAGTACTGTTCTGACCCATTGAGAAGTGCTCCATGTGCTTCTTGATAGGCCTGTGCGTTACCGCCAAACATACCGACGACATCATTGATAGGTGTTGTGTCGAGTAGCTGAAAAGTAAGAAATTTCGCTACTCCAATGGATAGGATGGTAACGAATACTATTGCTAACGTTTTGCCAATCTGCTTTTCGCCTAATCTATAGGATGCTAGAAGGGCGTAACTCACAACAAACGCCCAAATAGGGATGATGTCCGCTTGCGCGGCCCACGTGGTTGCAAACGTATGAAATAGAAATGATCCGATGCCTATCATTCCCGCCAGGCATACGATGAGTTTCTCCCATATGTCGGAGTTTTCACGTTTTTTAAGTACCCGCCAGGCGAAGAGAGCCGCTGCAATAAACACTATATTGGTTATTGCGTTTGCGGGTTCATTCCAGAAGCCTTGCCCGATACGCTCGCAATATAAGTCGATAAAGTTCGGATTCATAAGGGGTAATAGCAGGCCTGCTGGTTTGTATTCGATTTTCCAATAATGAGTTTAGTTGAATTGATTCATTGGAAAGATCAGTATCAATTGATGCTGAATCAAATCAAAGATGCACTTAATCAGAATTATCCATCGAATTCGACTCTGGCTCTTGATGCGTCAAGTGTTTCTCGTTTGGAGTTAAGTGGAGAAGGCGAGGCTAAAGCGTGTTTTCCCGTGGCAACGTTTTCTCAATCGGCCATAGCCGCAGCAGTTGCTGAGATTCAAGCCCTTCGAGATCAGTGCTGGGGAGCGCAAAGCGCCGCGGTTGTTAATCGGGAATTATCTGCCGCTTGGTGTCTGCATAGTTTGCGTGCAGTCGGTTGGTCGTTACCAGCCTCCTGGGATGAATATGCCGGAGACTATCAGTGCAAAGATGGCTGGATCCGTCTTCATACCAATGCGCCTCATCATCGCAAAGCTGCACTTAACGTGTTAGGCAATCCTCTTAACCTTGCTATGGCGAAAGAGGCGGTATTCGAGTGGGAAGGTCTAGAGCTGGAGTCGGCTGTTGTTGCAGAGGGTGGTGCATCCGCTTTTATGATGAGTAGTGAGCAATGGTCAGATCACAAGCAAGGTCTAGCTATCTCGAATGAGCCCTTGGTTGGCTGGAGCGAGACTTTGCTGAAAGGCTCATGCCATGATGGTGCCTTTAAGCATTCTGAATCTCCACTGAAAGGTATTCGTATTCTTGACTTAACGCGTGTGCTTGCAGGGCCGGTATGTACGCGTTTTCTCGCATCCTTTGGTGCTGATGTGCTTCGAATAGACCCACCGCATTGGGAAGAAGGCGGCAATGTATTAGAAATGTCGGTGGGTAAAAGATGTGCGTCTCTTGATCTTACACTTGCAGCCGATAAAGCGACGTTTGAAACTCTCTTGAGTGACGCTGATGTTATCGTGCATGGATATCGCCGTGATGCCCTTGAGGGTCTAGGCTTCGGGGATGAATCAAGACATCGAATTAATCCAAATTTGATCGACGTAGCACTTAATGCGTATGGCTGGTCGGGGCCGTGGAAAAATCGAAGGGGCTTTGATTCTCTCGTTCAAATGAGTGCCGGAATTGCTGAGCAAGGAAAAAGATCGTTTGGGGCGGATAAGCCTGTGCCTTTGCCATACCAGGCCTTAGATCACGTCACCGGCTATATGATGGCTGCGACAGTTGTTAGAGCCATACGGGAAAAAGCTGACAGCGGAAGAACCCTTTCCGCCAGGTTGTCATTGGCACGGCATGCTAAGTTACTTCAGGACTTGTCAGCTAAGATAGATATACCGGGCGCATCAAACTACTTTGATGACACGCTTGCCCCAATCACTGAAACGCATTTCCATACGCAGCTTGAATCTACACCGTGGGGTGATATCAAGCGTTTGAAGTTGCCGTACGAGTTGGAGGGTGTCGAGCTAGGCTTTGCGCATCCGGTCAGTCGATTGCGCACTAGCCCTGCTGCCTGGTAGTTAATTCGTTGCGTTTGAGGTTCTTATTGTTCCTGGCCGATACTAATCCAACGTTCCGGAATAAGGCCGGGAAGGCCCCACGCTAAGAATGCATCGGCTGCAGTGAACACCGGTGATACAACAACACTATTCGGTTTTTCTCCCAGCCAGGCGCCCCACCAACTAAACGTGGAGTTTGCAGTTATGAAATGCTGGCATCGACTCATTAGCCAGATATCTAAATGCGCATTAGCATCGCCGGTATTATGATTGACTACACGAACTTCAGAGGCATCCAGCTCCAGGATTTCGCGAGCCTTTTCAGGCTGATCTGAAAATATATAAAACGTGGGGTTATCAACCTTGCTGCGAATGGTTTCGATAGCTTTGGTGTAATAGTCGACCACCTGCTGACTTTGAGCTGTTTGGGTCGGGTCGTTGAAAAAGCGCACATGTAAGGCAACCGCATTACTTTGTTCTATGAGAGTCGCCATCTCTACGTTTTTATCATCGCTGGGTGCTTCTGGTGTGCATTCAGCGCGTATTTGCTCTGCAATGTCTGAAAACCAATCTTCAGACTGCCAGTAACCTTCAAAGGTGGTGGGCTTGTTGATCGACAAGGAATAGATAGCGTCATCAAGACCACCCGGATCTACAATGTACTGTCGATGCTCAATGGCTTTGTGTTTATCCCACCATTTACGCACGCCGCGCCGTATGCTGTGAAAGGGGTCTCTACGCTCATTTTCATTTGCAAGCCTGCCGCTGATAGGAAATCGGTCGAGCATGTATTGGCGCGCGTACTTATTCTTGCCGCGAAAGCCTGTGGTTCCATCCAGAACCAGTTCGACATCATTAACCTGTGCCAATCGTCGTGCCATGGCATACATAAAAAGTTGATTTCCCAAGCCGCCACGTATGCGTGCAATGACGGCAGGTTTATTTGTGCTCATTATTATTTACTATCGTTTTTCGGGCTTAACCGCGCTAATTCTCTGCGAAACGGAAGAATCGCTTCATCACGAACAGGCTCGTCCAGTTCGCGGGCAAATCGGTGACCGGCAAAAGTTGCCCACGCTATCGGTGCGGGTGATTGTGCATCACCGATTATCTGAATGCTTTTTATGCCGTGATCTTGCCATTCGGTTTCTCTTGCTGATAATGATTGCCATAGCGTGTCATCACCTAAACGCGATGTGACCATGATGAGCGCGTCGCATTCAATATCCGTGTTTTTGTTTGAGTATGTGTCCGTGTATTGCACTGCATTATCTAATATTTTAGTGACAGCGGAGTTTCTTAATATGTCCACCTGGTGTTCGAGCAAACGATTATGAATAAAACCTTGTTCAAGGGTATTGAGTGTCCACTCTGACACGTAAGCCGATGGAGTAATCAAAGTGACTTCAGCACCATCGCGAGCTAATTTTTCCGCAATGACAGCCCCCATGTAGTAGTGATCGTCATCGAATACGACAACCTTACCCGTTATTTTTTCCCCTGCCATGATGTCATCAGGCGTGAAAACCGGTAGCTTGCCCGTTGAAGGAACCGGTTTTACGTGAAAGCGGGAAACGCCATCGCGTCTCCAATAAGAGCCTGTTGCAATGGCAACGTGTTCCGAGCCGAATTCCAGAACTTCATCGGCTGTAAGTGTGTTGTTAGGGTAGACATTGACGTTGGCTAGCTGGCTGATTTGCCAGGTTCTGTAATCTCTTACCCGTCCCCAGGCGGATAAGCCGGGCAACTGTGATTCTTTGCTGACGCGGCCGCCCAAGGTGTCTGAGGATTCCGCTAAAACGACTTCATAGCCTCGTTTTCCTAAGGCGTGTGTCGCCTCTAATCCTGCAGGGCCTGCGCCAACGATCAGCACAGAATCAGATTCGCCTTTCGGATTCATGATTTCGGGGTGCCAGTCGCGTCGCCACTCCTCCATGAACGTTGGGTTTTGTGTGCATCGTGACAGCGACATAGTCATGTCTCCTGTGATGCACATGTTGCAGCCAATGCATTCACGGATATCTTCAACACGACCTTCATCTATTTTTCGGGGTAACCAAGGATCGGCAATGGAGGGTCTTGCACAACCGATAAGATCGAGCACACCGGAGTTAAGCTGTTTTACCATCACGTCCGGGGACGTAAAACGACCAACACCGACAACCGGGCGATCAGTAAGCTCGCGTATACCCCTTACCAGTTCTTGTTGGGCAGCTTCTTCTTTAAAACGTGATGCACCGGAACAGTCTTCCCAGCTACCATGGGCTAAATCCCAAAGATCGGGAAGGGAGCCATGCATACCAACAAGTTCTCTGACCTCGTCATTGGTGAAACCTAAGTCCCCAACCAACTCATGAAGAGAAAGGCGCAAAGTGATACCCATAGTATCGCCAACTTCATCTTTCGCATCACTGATCAGTTCGCGCATCAAACGCGAGCGATTTTCAAGGCTGCCGCCGTACTCATCCGTTCGATGATTGGTTAATGTGGATAGGAAGTGTTGAATGACACCGAAACCATGAGCACCGTACAAACAAATCAAATCGTAGCCGGCTTCTTTGGCGCGTCTAAAGGCCGCTCTATGCCATTGCCGTAAATTAGCGATATCTCGCTTGGTCATAGAACGCGCACTGACCGGGTCGTTTGTGAATGTTCTTATGGGTAGTGCGGTAGGGGCCATGGGCACTTCGCGCGTGTAAAGGTTTGGACCATTGATACCGGGGTAGGCCAGTTCAATCCCTGCCAGTGCACCTCCATCTTTAATGCCATCGGACATTCGGGCCAGCATGGGAATATCGTTGTCATCCCATAAGCGAAGTTCTATATAAGGGCTTATCTCAGAGCTATGGTGCATTTCAACCTGCTCTGTGAATACCACGCCCCATCCGCCTTCAGCCTTTATCTCTCGCATGCGAGCGACGGCCGTTGGGTCACGGTAGCCACCACCATTGCAGTGCGGTACCTGATAAAAACGATTAGGCGTGGTTACGGGGCCAATCTTTAGTGGTTCGAATAGGCAGTCGTAGCGTGGGTCGCGATTGCTGGTCATTGATTCATAAACCCCGTTAGAACGTTTCGTGTGTTGATACCAATTTCTTCCACGGCGTAGCCTCCCTCCATGACAAATAGAGTGGGTAGCTTGAGTTTGCTAATGGCTTGACCGTAGCGTGTGAAGTCATCGGATGTCAGTTTGAAAAAACTGATAGGGTCTTTCTCATAGGTGTCTACACCCAGTGAGATGATTAGAGCGTCCGGCAGGTATCTTTCTATTTGGTCTAATGCATCGGCTAGGGCGTCGCCCCAAATCGAGTAAGGGGTTCCCGGAAGCATCGGATAGTTAATGTTATATCCTTCCCCCTCGTCTATACCTGTTTCATCTGCATAACCTAGAAAGTGTGGGAAGGCATGTAGTGGGTCTCCATGAAGTGATACGAACAGAACATCATTGCGGTTATAAAAAATATCCTGAGTACCATTGCCATGATGAAAATCAACATCGAGAATAGCCACTTTTGATGCGCCATTGTCGAGTAGTGTTTGGGCTGCAATAGCGGCATTATTTAAAAAGCAATATCCACCGTATAAATCTATTCCTGCGTGGTGTCCCGGTGGGCGACACAAGGCAAACGCGCTAGAGTCGGCAGGGCCGAGTAATTTAGCTGCGGTTTGCGCACAAGCAGCGCTGCTTTTGGCTGCAGCATAGGTCCCTTTGGTTATGGCGGTTTCGATAGCCATGGCATAGTAACCCAGCCTGCCATCTACGTGAGTGGGCTCGCGTTGTTGCATGCGCCTGGCAGGTATGACAGTGGGTAGTGCCTCGCCTTTAAACCCCTCGGCTTCCCATTGATCCCATACACTTTCTAGAAACTGTAGGTAATCCATCGAATGCACTTTCTTGACAGCGTCCATGGATAGCGCATCGGGTTCTGTCGGCGTACTGAAACCACTCGTCGCAAGAGCACGCGTAATATAGTCCCAGCGCTCAGGGCACTCAAACGGTCTAACAAATTCCCCGCCGGACAGTTCGCCTTTCGGGAAATGCAAATGATGGTCTGCACTGGCAATGGTTTTCATGTGATTCGTTTGAGTTGAGTCCGATGTAGTTCGATGCCGGGTAATTTGCCGAGATTGAGTTGCTGGTTGACATATTCTATGAACAATTTCGCCAATCGACTTCGCGCCGCAGAGGCGTGATTAAGCAGCCCGAGAGTTAAAGCCGGAAGTTTCCCGTCCAGTGGCATGTAAACCAGTTCGCTGCCGTCAAGCGTTATTGCATTGTCGGGTTTCACGTTGGCTAAACCGTATCCGTATCCCTGTCCAACGATAGAGCGCATAACATCCACTTGTTGCGTTTTTGACAAAATGTTTGGCGTTAATTTGTGCCTGTGAAAAAGCGATAGAAAGTAGTCTTTGCTTAATGGTAAATCGAGAAGCACCAACGGCTCTTCACTAAGTCTTTCAAGTGTGAGTCGTTTGCGTTTCGCCAGTGGGTGATTCTTTGACAGTACTGCGTAGGGTGGAAGACTGGTCAATGGTGTAAAGTCGAGACCCTCGGGTATGTCCAGATCGTAGGTAATAGCGATATCTGCTTTTCCGTGCCATAGCTGATCCAGTATTTCCGCCTGATGCGCTTCATGTACCCGAAGGTTTACATCCGGATTCATCGCTTTAAAACCATGGCATGTTGATGGAACAATAAATGGAGCGAGCGCGGTAAAGCACAGGACGTTAAATTGGCCGGATATTCCTGCGTTTAGTTCTTGAGCCGTGTTCTCTAATTCGCGCCCTTGCTGAAGAAATGCTTTAGCGTCCCGCAAGAGGGCTGTACCTGCCTGAGTAAGTGACAATCCCTGAGCGTGGTGGCGAATAAAAAGCGTGATGCCGAACTCAGCCTCGAGCTGACTGATAGCCGACGAGATAGAAGGCTCTGAGACGCTGATTTTAGTGGACGCCTGTCTAATGCTCAGTGCCTCTCCGGCTGCAACAAAATAATTCAGCTGGCGCAGCGTAAACCTCATAGCGTTGCTGGAAAGTACAACTGTGTCACGTTGGCGTGCGGTGACTGTTTGCTATTGCGCAGCGTCATAGTCATCGGGTATCACGGCAATTACGTCAATTTCCATTAACCATTCGGGTTGACCCAGGGCTACAACAACGAGCCCTGTTGATATAGGGAAAACACCTTTAAGCCATTTGCCCGTCACCTGATAGACAGCTTCACGGTAACGAGGATCGGTAATATAAGTGACTGTTTTTACGATATGGCTTAATTCACTGCCGGCCTCTCTGAGCAATTGATCGACGTTTTTCATTGCCTGTTCTGCCTGAGCGGCTGGGTCGCCTAGACCTACCAGCTCACCCTCAAAGTTTGTCCCAATCTGACCGCGGACGTATATGGTGTTGCCCGCTTTTACAGCTTGGCAGAGATCGTTGTCCAAGGATTGGTTCGGGTATGTTTCCCGAGTGTTGAACATTCTGATACGAGTATGTGTCGGCATGGTGCTTTTGCTTGCTAAGTCGGAACTCATTTGCAACCGTCGCCTGTATTTGAGCGCGCCTTGAGTTCTATGAAGTTCTGGTCTGAAGTTAGTCTGACGTGATATTCTGCATCGGACAATCAGTTTTTATAAGGCTATTGCTTTAGTAATTCAAAAGCAATAGATAAGCATCAATTGCAAGTGCAAAGTTTGGCTGGTTGTGGCTATGATGTCGTTATTCAACCGGAGTGTGTATGAATATCAGTCAGCTGAATGATCGAACAGATGAAATATTGCAACTCGATAAACATCTTGTGCATTCTTTCGCTGATTTGCATGCGCTGACCGAACCCGACGCACGCACTGTAATAACGCAAGCCGAAGGTGCCTATGTTTTTGATGCACGTGGAGAACGCTATCTAGACGGTATGGCCGGACTCTGGTGCGTCAATATTGGGCATGGTCGGCGTGAAATAAGTGCAGCGATAGCCGACCAACTCAATACGCTAGATTACTTTTCAACATTCTATAACCTGACACATCCCACGGCTGCTTCACTGGCTGCAAAAATTGCCGAACTTGCACCGGGTAATTTGAATCATGTGTATTTTGCGAATTCCGGTTCTGTGGCTAACGACACGGCTATTAGAATTGTTCATCATTATTTCAATCGATTAGGTAAGCCTGGTAAACGCAAAATTCTGTCGCGTATGGGTGCCTATCATGGTTCTACACACTTAGCTATTGCCATGACCACGCCACAGTATCGTGAAGGTTGGAACAGTGCCGATGAGCTAGTACATTTTCTGCCATCGCCAGATGTTTATCGTCGCCCCGAGGGTATGAGCAAAGAGCAGTTTTGTGATCACCTGATTGATGATATGCGCCAGCAAATTGAATCTATCGGCGCTGAAAATATTGCTTGTTTTATAGCTGAGCCGATTATGGGGGCAGGCGGTGTCATCGTTGCGCCTGATGGATACCATGCGCGTGTGTTATCAATGTGTCGTGAGCTGGAAATACTGTATATATCCGATGAAGTGGTCACCGCATTCGGCAGGTTGGGGCATATGTTTGCATCCGAAGCCTGCTTCGGAATAGTGCCGGATATTATTTGCACGGCTAAAGGTTTGTCTTCCGGCTATCAGCCTATTTCAGCTACGATTTTGTCAGATGATATTTACGATGTTATTTCTGAGAAAGGTGGAAAGTTCCTACACGGCATGACTTACTCGGGTCATCCTGCGTGTTGTGCTGCATCGTTAGAAAACATTCGCATAATAGAAGATGAGATGATATGCGAGCGTGTAAGAGAGCTTGGCCCTTTGTTCGAAAGCACCTTGAAAAAGTTACTTGAACATGAAATTGTGGGTGATGTTCGAGGTAGCCACTTTATGATGGCTTTGGAGTTTGTGCAAAGCAAAGCATCTAAGAAGCCCTTTCATGACGATGTTGGAGTAGGGGCGAGAATTTCCCGTCACGCTCAAAGCAAAGGGCTGATTGTAAGGCCTCTGGGTAGCATGATTGTATTGTCCCCTCCACTCATTTTAACCGAGCAGGAAATACACGACGTTGGCAGGATTTTGTCGGAAAGTATCGTAGAAACTCAGCAAGGTTTGTTATCTGAGAATCTAATGTAGTGATAGAAAACCTTTAAAAAGACGTGAGCCAGATACCCGATTCAACAATGACCGAAGTAAGCGATATAGCTGTACAGCTCAGCAATGTGAAGAAGCAGTATGGTGAAGCTGTCGCACTACACGACGTGTCATTGACCATTAACGATAAAGAGTTTTTTACTCTACTGGGTCCGTCTGGTTGTGGAAAAACAACGTTGCTTCGAATCATTGCAGGCTTTGAGAATGTCACAGCAGGTTCTGTTTTTCTACACGGTAAAGAGATTGCCAGTCTGCCTGCGAATCAACGACCGGTTAATACCGTGTTCCAGCAGTATTCATTGTTTCCACACATGAGCGTAGAAGAGAATGTTCTCTTCGGATTGCAGATGCGTAAAGTGCCAACTTCACAAGCTAGTAAGCGAGCTAAGGCCATGCTTGAGCTTGTGCAGCTTGAAAATTTCGCCTCCCGCTTGCCTTCGCAATTGTCGGGTGGACAACAACAGCGCGTTGCTCTGGCGCGTGCTCTGGCACCGGAGCCTGAGGTGTTGCTGTTGGATGAGCCCTTGTCGGCGTTAGATTTAAAGCTGCGACAGGCCATGCGTATTGAGCTTAAACAAATTCAAGAGGAAGCAGGTATCACGTTTATCTTTGTTACGCATGATCAGGAAGAAGCCCTTACCATGTCAGACAGAATAGCCGTAATGTCAGCAGGCAATGTGCAACAAATTGGAACCTCGCATGATATCTACGATGCGCCCACGAATCGATTTGTAGCAGATTTTATTGGCGAGAGTAATTTATTGGATTCGGAAGTGGTCAAGATAGATGGCGACCGGGTGCAATGTCTATTACCCGGTGGGCTCCATGTATCTTCGACTGTCTCTGACAATAATTCATCTATAAAACCAGGGACCAAGGGCCATTTGTGTATTCGGCCAGAAAGATTGAGTGTGTCTAATGCGGCAGACACTAATGGAAATTCATTAACAGGCGTTGTTGTCCGGCACATATATTTAGGCACAGACACACAACTTGTTGTTGAGCTCACCCATGGACAAACTGTTCAGGTGCGAACTCAGAATTCAGATCAAGGACTCCGGTTGCCAGCAGCAGGAGAGACGGTTAACTTGCATATTCAATCGGGCGGTTCCCGATTTTTAAGCGCGTAATGGCTGGCATAGCTCCTAATAATTCAGGCGTAGATGGCGCCGCATTTTCAGGGCTTAAGAACAGGCTGTTACTGCCGTCTTGGCTGACTATCGGTGTGTTGCTGGTTATCCCTGTTCTGTTAATGCTCGTTTATTCCTTTCTAACTAAGGAGTTTCGTGGTGGTGTTGTCTGGGAGTTTTCGATTGCCGCCTACGATCAATTCTTTCTAGACAGAGGTCTGTTTGGCGATGAGCCAGTAAAAATTGAATGGACCTATATCAACATATTTATTCGTTCAATTGTGCAAGCGGGGCTGGCAACGTTTTTCTGTTTGTTGATCGGATTCCCAACGGCTTATTACATTGCTACTCGTCCTCCATCGACAAGAGCATTCTGGCTGTTCATGGTGACTGTTCCTTATTGGGTGAATCTGTTGATACGAACAGTGTCCATGAAGTTTCTTATTCGAGACAGTGGGCCGTTGAATCAATGGCTTTTGCAGTTGGGAGTTATCAGCGAGCCCATTCATCTTATTAATACCAACGTCGCTGTCCAGTTGGGTTTGTTCTATTCCTATCTACCTTTTATGGTTTTACCTATTTATGCTGCGGTAGAGCGCTTTGATTTTGCTTTGGTAGAGGCAGCGCATGATCTCTACGCCGATAGGATGACAACACTTCGCCGGGTACTTATTCCTGCCGTAAAGCCTGGAATTATCGCCGGCTGCATCCTTGTGTTCGTACCTAGCTTGGGTGCTTTTCTAGCACCAGATCTACTGGGTGGTGCGAAGAACTTCATGATTGGTTCCCTGATAGAAGAACAATTTAAAGGTAGTGCAGGCAATTGGCCTTTTGGGGCTGCGGCGTCGATGATTTTGCTGTCTTTGGTTTTGGTCGTATTAATGTTTTATGCGCGAAATGAAGCACGGAGTCGGTCATGAGCGCTGCAGGGGAACGCATAAAATCTTACCCGGGTTTTGGATTGCTCGCTGCTACTTGCCTTGTGCTTTTATACGCACCGCTCTTAGTGGTGATGGTTTACTCGTTCAATGACAGTCCCTCGATTACACGTTGGGGTGGTTTCAGTTTGACTTGGTATGTCGATGTTTTTACAGGGGTCGAAGCAGGAAAATTTAAAGTGGCCGCTTGGAACTCTATTACCATTGCATTAATGGCAACAGTTGCATCTACGTTAATTGCCACATCGGCAGCGATTGGTATGACTCGAAGTGGCCAATGGCGCGGTAAATCCGCAAGTTTTGCGTTAATCAACTTACCGATCATGGTGCCGGAAATTGTCACCGCTGTTGCCACGCTAATATTTTTTAGTGCAATTGGATTTAAAACCGGCTATCTGAGTATTTTGTTGGCTCACATTGTTTTTTGTATCCCGTTTGCTTATTTGCCTATAGCTGCGCGACTACAAGGAGTTAGCAGTTCTTACGAAGAGGCAGCGATCGATTTGTACGCCAGTCGTTGGCAGGCATTTCGATTTGTGCTTTTGCCGATATTGCTTCCGGGAATTATCTCCGGTGCTTTGTTGGCATTCATCGTCTCACTTGACGATTTTTTGATTACTAATTTTGTAAAGGGGGCAGGTGTGGAGACGCTTCCCACGGCGATATTTGGTGCCGTAAAACAGGGTATAAAGCCGAACATTATGGCTATCTCTACATTGATGTTGCTCGTATCAATTCTATTTGTCACGGTGTCGTGGTGGATAGGGCGAATCGGGGAGAAAGCGGATGCTCCGGTTTCTGAATAAGAGAAGAATCTAACGTACTATCAAAGGAGAAAAAGGAGAAAGGTATGAAAGTTAAACAGTTATTTAATAGACGTAATTTGCTTAGTGCCGCTGTTTCCGCTGGATTGATGTTGGGAGCCAGTGCTGCGAACGCTGAAGGCAAGCTGAGTATTTATCATTGGTTTGAGTACATTCCTCAAGAACTGCTAGACAAATTCTCAGCGGAATACGACGTTGAAGTCACCATGGATACATTCGATTCAAATGAATCGATGCTGGCTTCACTAAAAGCCGGAAAGATGGGTAGCTATGATGTCAGCGTGCCTGGTGACTACATGGTCGAGATTATGCGTAACGACGGTATGCTCGATTCATTCGAATCTTCAGAGCTATCTAACTTTGCAAACATCGAAGATCAATGGCTTGATGTTGGCTTCGATCCGGGTCGTAAGCACTCTATCCCTTATCAATGGGGTTCAACAAGCTTCTCGGTTAATCGAGACGTCTTTGATGGCGATATCAGAACCACAAGTTTGTTGTTCGATCCGCCTGAAGAACTCGCCGGCAAGATTAATATGCTGGATAGTCAGGGCGAAGTAATGGCCTTGGCATCTATCCATTTGGGCATTCCCCAGTGTTCTACGGACAGGGGAGAGCTCGAATCATTGTTTGAGTTGCTAAAAGCGGCTAAGCCAAAATGGGCATCGTTCAATTCTGATGGTGCCAAGGATGTACTGGTTTCTGGTGATGCTGCGGTTGGCATGATATGGAACGGGTTTGGTGCAAAAGCACGAGCCGAAGGCGCAAATATTGAGTATTCATATCCAGCAGAGGGTTATGTTGTTTGGATGGATAATGTTGTATTGCTCAAAGATGCTCCTAATCGTGACAACGCCTTAAAATTTATGAACTTCTTACTTGAGCCGGAAAATATTGCTGCAGTAACAAACTTCGCTCAATACACTGCAGGTGTTAAAGGTGTGTCAGATTTACTAGACGCTGAGCTCAAAGCATCGCCTGAAGCAAATCCACCGGCAGACGCGCCAGCGGGAACCTTCGTGCAGGTGTGTGATGAAGCCACTCAGGTCTTCTACGATAAAATTTGGACAGCACTGAAGAAGTAGATCGAGAATGACTTTTTCGTTAGTAGCACGTTGTAGCGACACCGGTATGTTCGGTGTCGCTATCTCTTCCTCATCTCCGGCAGTGGCCGCCAGATGTTCTTATGCAAGAGCAGGCGTAGGCGCTGTTGCGAGTCAGAACATTACGGACCCCAGATTAGGTCCGCAGGTGTTGGACGCTTTGTCCGAACTCGCTAGTAAAGATGCTGACGAGCGATCTGGCAATGCAAGCTTAGCGTTAAGCTCTGTTATCAATCATCATGAGTATCAAGACTATCGCCAAGTACTGGTTGTCGATGCACATGGTCATGCAGTGGTGCATTCTGGACGTCAAGCACTGGGAAACTGGTCGAGTGCGACGGGTGACAATGTCGCGAGTGGCGGAAACCTTCTAGAGCACGTTGGTGTTCCGCAGGCTATCGTCGATGCTTTCGTGCAAAGTCACGGGCATTTAGGAGACAGGCTCATACACGCGCTAAAAGCTGGGCTAGAGTCCGGTGGTGAGGCTGGCCCTGTGCATTCCGCTGGCCTATTGCTAGTTGATCAGGTGTCTTGGCCAGTTGCAGATTTGCGGTGTGATTGGAGTGAGCAATGCCCAATAGCTGAGTTAGAGTCGCTTTGGAATATTTATAAACCCCAATTAGCAGACTATGTGCAGCGGGCGCTCAACCCCGGTGATGCTCCGAGTTATGGTGTGCCGGGTGATGACTGAGAAAGCTTAATTAATAATTTCCCAAGCATATCTTCGCAAAGATCCATTTGATCGACGCTGACATATTCATCAGGCTTATGGCCTTGATCCATAGATCCAGGTCCACAGACAACGCTGGGAATTGATAAAACGCTGCTGAACAGTCCCGCTTCTGTACCAAAAGATACCTCACCAGTATCGTTTGCGCCGGTTAATGACTGTACGAAACGGACTGCCCATGTGTCCTCGGGTGTGCTAAGCCCTGGGTATTCGTTGAGCACTTCAAACGACACAGCAGCCTCTGGAATGCGTGCTAAATGAACATCCACCAATTGATTTGCTCCAGCAATAATTTTTTCTAAAATCTCTGGCGCGTTGTCATCTGCGGAATTGCGAATCTCAAAGCGTACCGTGCATGTATCCGGTACGATATTTAATGCGGTACCTCCATTGATAATGCCTGCATGGACGGTTGTATAGGGAATTTGAGTGGTATCTCCATTTGCATACGGTGCCGCTAATGCTTCTTGTAAATTGCGAAGCTGCGAAATGAAATCTGATGCAAGATGAATAGCATTGAGTGCATGCGGGGCTAGTGCAGAATGTCCCGCTCGCCCTTTGAATGTTGCCTCGGCAGCCAGTTTGCCTTTGTGACGTATCGCAACGCCCATCAATGTAGGTTCTCCAACGATGCACAGGTTTGGCTGTACCGGCTGATTTGAAAGGTGCTCAATCAGTGAGCGCACGCCTACGCATCCTATCTCTTCATCATACGAGAGAGCCAGATGCAGTGGAGTATGCAATGGCATAGTGCTGGCCGTCTCCATTGCTTTTAAGGCACAGGCTACGAAGCCTTTCATATCGGCAGACCCGCGACCATAGTACCGACCGTCTTGTTCTGTGAGGTCAAACGCAGGCAGGGTCCATGACTGACCATCTATAGGTACTACATCGGTGTGACCGCTTAGCATTACTCCGCCAAAAAATGGAGATTTGCCTGTTTCAGGCCCGACCGATGCATACAAATTCGCTTTGCTGTAGTCGTGATTCGGGATAAGTCGACTGCTTATTCCGTGGCTCTGCAGCCATTGGCTCACGAAAGACATTAGCTCCATATTTGAGTGCCGGCTAACGGTATCAAAGCTCAGCAAACGGGCCAGTATTTCTTTCGTATTCACAGGTTATTCCTGAATAAAGACTGATATCGAGAAACCCGATTATGTCTCAAGCAGCATGCGAACGGGTCGACATATAGGGCGAGAGATAGCAAGAACTTCAACATGGAAGGCAAGCACATGAATGATAGTACCAAACCTCCTCATATCCTTGTAACCGGTGGTGCAGGTTACATTGGTAGTCACGTTGTAAAGCTGTTAGGCGAGCAGGGTGAAAACATCGTTGTCCTAGACAATCTATATACAGGCAATGAAGATGCAGTGCTGTATGGTCATTTCGTCAAAGGAGATACGGGCGATAAGGAGCTTGTCAGTCAAATTTTAAAAGACTACAACGTTGATACGGTGATGCACTTTGCAGCGCATACCATCGTGCCTGAAAGTGTCGAAGATCCGCTTAAGTATTACTCCAACAATACGCTTAACACGTTAAACCTGTTGCGATGCTGTGAGGCCGCCGGCGTAGATAAAGTTATCTTCTCTTCTACGGCTGCTACCTATGGTATACCAAGCGACGACACCAAACCTTGTTCGGAAGAGTTGGTAACGGCACCTATTAACCCCTATGGCATGTCTAAACTCATGTCAGAACACATGTTAAAAGACTTAAGTTTCTCCGGAAATTTAAAGCATGTCATCCTACGTTACTTCAACGTCGCAGGATCAGACCCCGACGGCAAGATCGGTCAGTCAACTAAGAACGCAACGTTGCTGATAAAAGTTGCTGCAGAAGTCGCTATGGGTAAGCGTGAAAAGCTCATGGTCTTTGGTACGGACTACCCGACACCGGATGGCACAGGGATTCGTGATTATATTCATGTCACTGACTTAGCCAGTGCTCATTTATCGGCGTTGGATTACCTGCGCAAAGGCGGTGAGTCAACGCTGGTTAACTGCGGTTATGGTAAGGGCTTTAGCGTTCGTGAAGTCATCGATTCAACCATCCGCATTCATGGTGAGCCGCTTACTGTTGTTGAAGAACCTAGACGTGCCGGCGATCCGCCTGCGCTTATAGCTGCGGTTGATAAGATCCATAAAACTCTGGATTGGACGCCGAAGTACGACGACCTTGATGTCATCGTCAAAACTTCTTTGGAGTGGGAAAAAACTCTGATGGCCAAAGAAGCTCCAAAGGCTGCCAACGGCTAGTGAGCTGATTCGCCTAAGCAGGCGTTTCCAATTAATTACTTCGTCGCCAGGATAACGACAATGTGGATTCAACCGGCTGTAAACCCATCGCTGTATAAGAAGATTGCTGTGTGTGTTTTACTGCTATTGGCCTCTGCATGCAGCACCATTAGTAGTACACCTAGAATTACTGCGGATGCAACGGGTCGTTGGGCAATTCTGCCTATTCAGAATTTGTCTCAGTCTGCACAAGCTGATCTTCAAGCTCAGACCTTGGTAGAAACACATCTACGCTCTAGAGGTGTTTCTTCAATAGACATCTATACGCCAGTACGCCAAGTAAGCTTGCGTGATTTACTTGATCCGAATGTCGACATGAAGCATGCGTTGGAGTGGGCGCAGCGTACAGGCTTTAAATATGGCATAACCGGAAGTGTCAACGAGTGGCAGTACAAAGCGGGTGCCGATAGGGAGCCTACCGTAGGAGTTAGTCTTAAGATAATCGATGTCTATACGCGCGATGTTCTTTGGCAGGGCAATGTGTCGCGTACCGGTTGGGGGTATTCAAGTTTGCCGGCTGTTGCAGATGACGTCATTGAAGAATTGCTCAAAGAGGTACAACTACGCGCTTCTAACTCCTAATACTACGAGCAATCATGATCGATTCTTTTAAGCAGATGCTAACTGCAAATACCACTGAGAAGCGTCGTAGCGTTCAGTATTGGGTTAATAGTTTCAGGCGAGGAAGCACTGAGAAGCTACGCGTTCTCGAGCTTGTATTTTTCGCCTGCCTCTTACCCGCTGGAGGTCTGTTAGCGTTTCCGGGTAATCCTACTGGTCTTGCATCCGGTTTTCCTTGGGTTATTGTGGGATCCATCGTCTTTGCAGCGCGCTATGGCAGTGGTTGGGGTGTGTCTTGTGCTGTTCTCACGGGCCTGTTTCTTCAGTTACCCGTTCAGGCCTATGAACAATTGGCTGCTCAACATGGGGCTTTGGCTCTGGGCACAATAGTCATTAGCATGTTGGTTGGCGATGCTTCTTCTTCATGGCGAAAGCGCAGTAGGAATGCCGAAGCTGAAAACGAATACCTAAGACACAGGCTCAAAGAATTCAGTACCGATTACCACGTATTGAAAGTGTCCCATGGACTCCTAGAAGAATACATGGCTGGACAGAGGTTAAGCCTTAGAGAAGCTCTCCAACAACTGAAGCCCGTACTGTCCTCAAATAAAAACGGAATAGAAGCCGGGCATGAGCTCATGGCAATATTCTCGCATTTCTGTTCTATTCAGGTCGCGGGTTTATACGCGATGGGTGCTGATGGCAAAATCTCGAGCGTCCCCGTCGCCATTCATGGAGACATGATAGAACTACCCGCTTTTGATCCACTGCTTCGCACGGCAATCAAGTCGAAAGAGTTGGTCAGTATCAAGCTTGAATCACTCGCAGAAAATCATCACGAAGATAGCCTTTTAGCCGTAGTTCCCTTAGTGGACACTGAAGGTCATTTGCATGGCGTGCTGGCTATTAAAGATATGCACTTTATGGCTTTCCAGCAGGAAAACCTAAACTTATTGGCCCTGTTGGGATTCTACGTGGGCAACCAACTGACACGTTCTCGTGGCGCTGC
>JAHDGK010000031.1:27459-59279 GCA_020627685.1 Granulosicoccus sp.
TGGCCCTGTTGGGATTCTACGTGGGCAACCAACTGACACGTTCTCGTGGCGCTGCCTTGTCCCGTGCTGACTGGTTCCTTGCCGAGCTGGATACCGTGATGAAATTTGCTCATTCACACAGTACCGAGTCATCCATTTTGTCACTGAAGTTTAAAGACTCGCCTGCATCTTCCGAAGCCGCTCTGTATATCAGTGAGTCAATAAGAAGTCTAGATGCATCCTGGATAATCAGCGCAGATGATAAAACCACGGTGTTGTGTCTGCTATTACCTCTTATGACAGAAACTCAATGCATTGCTTTTATCAAGCGTATGGATCGGGCGGTTAATGAACAGTTTGAATTGTCCTTAGATGACATGTTGTCAGATTCTATGGTCAGACAGATTACAGCTGAAGACACACGCGCATCATGTTTAAGATTTATAGCGGAGTTAGCCGGCTCATCCGCTTTAAAACGAGAAATAGCCGTTAAGAGGGATGAAGGAGGGCAGGCAAGTGCCGCTTAAATTTATCTTGTGGGCAGGTGTTGCGCTTAGCAGCGTTTTGCAATGTGTACTTCTGGCAGCGCTTGTTGCAGATCTTAGCTGGTTGGGTTCGCCTCTTATCTGGTTGCTTGTGCATATCCTGTTAAGTGCAGTAGGTGCCTTTTGTTCGGGACGATTACTGACCATTGAGGCTAAAGAGAAGAAGCAGTTTCCAAATTTTTATATATTATTATTTTCTTTTGCGTTATTTATCCCCTTCGCTGGAATCGCAGCGACAGCCATCTCGATGTTCTATGGCTTCCGTGAGTCTCATATTCGACACAGAGAACCGGATTATTGGAAATTAACGCCAAGAGCTGAGTTGCCATTTACCACCCCCAAGGGTCGAAAAGCGACAAAGGTTGATAGTCGTGGTTTTACCGAACACCTGATGTATTCGAAAAACGACGATGACTTATACAGAAAGGTACTTGCGGCGGCGAATATTCGTACGTCTTTGTCTGTCACTGCCTTGAAGCAGGCGATGCGCCATCGTGATGAGCGTATACGATTAACGGCCTACAAAACTTTGGACCGTAAAGTTACCGATTTAAACAAGCAAATTCAGTTACTCGAAGAACAAGTTTCTTCGGGTGATAATCGGGAAAACTCCAACACGTGGCTGCAAATAGCCAGCAATTACTGGGAGCTTCTGACATTAGAAAAAGGTGAGAAAGTGGCTCGCGAGCAATTGTTGAAGAAAGCCGCGCACGCTGCGATACAAGCTGTTTCCATATTGCCTTCCAATAGAAATGCACATTTTGTTTTAGGGCGTGTTTCGCTAATGCAGGGGGAAGTCGATAGGGCGACAATTGCCCTGGAGCGATGTCATACATTGGGCATGCCGGACGATAAGGTTTTTCCGCAATTGGCTGAAGCTGCGTTTATGCGACGTGACTACCCCAAGGTTAAAGAGTTGCTAAATAAACTCGATCCGGCCACTCGTGCTTATCCGCCACTGTCTCATGTTGCTGAGTTCTGGACATGACAAAGATTGACAGTACCAGTAGTGCCCCGCATGCGAATGTCTGCCTGTTACTGGAAGGGACTTTCCCGTACGTTCGAGGTGGGGTCTCTACCTGGGTAAAACAAATGATAGAGGGGATGCCACACCTCAGTTTCTCTATTGTTTATTTAGGGGCGGATGCTGAAACTCAAGGAGAGCCCGCGTATGAGTTGCCTGCTAACGTCATTCATTTAGAGACGCATTTTCTTCTCGATGACAGTCCTGAAGAGCCGAAAAATAATAGTTGGCCAGAAAAAATAAAGTCATTAGCTCAATCTGCATCCAGCAACAAACAACGAATGCAGCAGTTTTCGGCGAACAGCGAGCTGCACAGTGAGTTGCGCAAATCGAATGGTGCCATCGACAAGTCAGTGACAGATGGATTCACGAAGCTGATGACTGGCCGTATGCCGATTGAAGAGGTTGATCTGAAACAGGGAAAAGGCGCCTGGGATACGATACGAGAGAAATATCAAGACGCTCCGGAAGGGCTCGATTTCAATCACTTTTTCTGGACTGTTCGTAGCATGCATTCGCCATTATTTACGCTTGCGAATATTGTCAAACAAGCACCTAGTGCTGATGTTTACCATTCGGTGTCAACCGGTTATGCGGGCTACCTAGGCTCCATGCTGCAAGGTGCAACCGGTAAGCCTTACATCATCTCTGAGCACGGTATTTACACGAAAGAACGTGAGCTTGATCTAGCACAGGTTGAATGGATTCCGGAGGAGTTAGATCCGTTTAAGGTTGGCTTAAACGACAACATGAGTTACCTGCGTAGTGTGTGGATTCGTTTTTTCCTGTCGCTGGGCCGGATGTCGTATAGCTCTGCTAGCCAGGTATTTACGCTATACGGAGGTAACCGAAAGCGGCAGATCATTGATGGGTGCCCGGAAGAGAAGTTAACCATAATTCCGAACGGTGTAAACGTATCCAGGTTTAAACCCGTCCGCCGGGCAAAAGATGCAGCGGTTCCTCCAATCCTTGCCCTGATAGGCCGAGTTGTTCCGATAAAGGATATAAAAACATTTATTCGTGCAATGCAAATTGTACGAACCCAATTACCGGATGCGCAAGGCTGGTTGTTTGGTCCTGAAGACGAGGACGAAGACTATACGCGCGAATGCAAAATGCTGGTTGAGAGCCTGGGTTTGTCCGATGTTGTGAAGTTCCAGGGTTTTGGGAAACCTGAAGAGATATTTCCAGCCGTGGGGCTATCTGTCCTTACCTCGGTATCAGAAGGGCAACCTCTAGTGGCATTAGAAGGGTTTGCGGCTGGCATACCAGCGGTGACTACAGATGTGGGTAGTTGCCGAGAACTCATTGAAGGTATAGATGAAGAAGATAGAGCGTTAGGTCAGGCTGGTTCAATTGTACCTATTGCAGACCCTGCCGCTTTCGCCGAAGCTGCCGTGCAGCTTCTTTCCGATGATGCGGCGTGGAGAAGTGCCAGTGAAGCTGCGATTCTCCGGGTAGAAAAGTATTACGACGAAGTAGACATGATAGAGCGCTATCGCCGGGTCTACGAGAACCAGATGGATGTTGCTGTAAACCTATCAAGTCAGGCTAAGGCGGCATAATCCATGGCAGGTATCGGTTTTGAATTACGCAAATACCTTAATGATGACTCCTTTACGGGGACCATCAAGGCCTACGGGTTTGCCGGTCTGATAAGCGCAGGGCCTTGGGTACTGTCTATTTTGGGTGTCATGCTTATTGGTATTGTGGCTTTGTCGCAGAATATCAGTGGGAGCAATATCAAACAATTTACAACTTCGGTGACCTGGATAATGGGTGCATCGTTGGTGTTGACTGGTTTGTTGCAACTGGTTTTCACTCGCTTCGTTGCAGACAGACTGTTTGAACTGAAAGATGAGATTGTTAATGCCAACTTACTAGGGGCTATTGCCCTGACCACCTTTGTCAGCGGTGCCATTGCGGTCGTGCTTGCGTTAACCGTCTTTAACGAAAGTTTCGCTTACGAATTTCTCATGATCGCTAACTTCGTGACTCTGAGCAATATCTGGATAGTCGTTATATTTGTAGCTGGGTTGAAGCAATTTAAGCTCATCTTATATGCATTTGCTGTGGGCTATGGGACGACTTTGGGTTTGTCCATTCTTTTATTGCCTTTTGGCTTAAACGGATTGCTAGCAGGTTTATTAATTGGCCACGCCGTTTTACTGTTTCTGATGGTGGGTGTTGTACTGCCTGAATATCCTGTTAGGGCACAGTTAAGATTCGATTTTCTCAAGCGCCGGCTTATTTTTCCAAGCCTTATAGCAATAGGGTTTCTCTACAATTTCGGTATTTGGATAGACAAGCTATTGTTTTGGCTAACGCCTGGTACCTCGGAAGCCGTGATTGGACCCTTGCGAGCCTCTATCATCTATGACTTACCTATCTTTCTAGCCTACCTAAGCATTATTCCCGGTATGGCTGTTTTTCTTTTACGAATTGAAACAGATTTTGCTGAAGCATACGAAGGCTTCTTCGAAGCTGTACGTGGCAACGCTAGTTTGCAGGAGATCGAGCTGATGGGGAACCAGATGGTCTCCGCAGTTCGTGAAGGACTCTTTCAGATTGTAAGAGTACAAGGGGCAACTGTTGTCATCTTGTATTTGCTGGGGCCAACACTGGTTAAGTGGTTGGGTATATCAGATGCCTATGTGCATTTGTATTACATCAATCTTGTTGGGGTCGCAGCGCAGGTATTAATGTTAGCCGTTCTTAATGTGCTGTTCTATCTCGACAAGCTGCGCGATGCTCTAATTTTGACTGCAACACTGTGTGTAACAAACGCCTTGTTCACATGGATTACCTTGCAAGTGGGTCCTCAGTATTACGGTTATGGCTTTGGTATTTCCATGACAACAACTGCGTTCGCAGGAATCATGTTGTTGTCACGGGAGATGGACAATATTGAATTTAGAACATTCATGCGAGCACGTCATACCTCTGGAGCTGCCGCATGAATATTGAAATGACGTCGCGCGTAGTTTTAAGTTTCCTGATCATCGTGTTGCTGGTGGCAGGATGCAAAAGCACCAACGAGCCAAGACTCGGCCATGCAATTAGTGGAGTAGAGCTTGTTGCAGAAGAATCATGGCGTCTAGGGCAGTTCTCTAATGAGACGGTGACGTCAACTGCTGCTGAAGCTTCAACCTCCTTACTTGAAACACATCTGAGAAAGCGTGGAGTGTCTCCCAGCCAGTCGTTAAGTTTGCCGGCTCGCTATGAGATGTCAGGTAGTATTCTGGCGTGGCATTACGAGGGCAACGTGAGCGGAAGGCCCGTTGTCTCAATGCGTGTAGAGGTAATAGATAATCTAAGTAACGAGGCAGTGTGGCGAAAAACGCTCAGTGCAAAAGGAAAAAGACGTGCGGCTATAAGCGCGTTGGCAGACTCTCTGGTCAGTCAAGTGGTCAACTCCATGCCCATCGTAAAATCCGGGCGGGAGAACGCACCACAAGCAGCTGGGCATTCAACTAAGCTTTCAGCCGAACCACTACTAGCATCTGCCAAACCTACTCATCTGAATTCTCGTGATGCGGTGGAGCCATTAGATCATTTTCTAAAACCAGGTTTGCCGACAAAGGAATCTTTGCGAGGGCGCACTACGGCTTTCTTTTATGCCAGCAGCCCGCCTGTCGATGTACTTTCCCAATATGATCGTATTGTTCTGGAACCTGACAATATCACTGAGCGAGAACTATCGCAGTTGACTGCAGATGGTGCCAGAACCTATGCCTATTTAAGCGTTGGTGAGGTTGGTCCGACCCGACGCTATTTGAAAGATATTAAATCGGAATGGTTGTTGGGCACCAACGAGACCTGGGATAGCCGTATTCTAGATTTGGCTAATCCTGAATTGCGCTCGTTCCTCATCAAGCAAGTGTCTTTGTTGCAACGTCGAGGATATCAGGGGCTTTTCCTGGACACGATGGATAGCTTTAACCTGATTGCTAAAACAGATGCGGAGAAGAACCGGCAGCGTGCGGGTTTAGTCGCGCTCATCCAGGAGATGGGGCAGAGGTTTCCAACGCTAAAGCTTATTACCAATCGTGGTTTTGAAGTGCTGGATGATATAGCACCATTTGTAGAAGCAGTTGCAGCGGAGTCACTCTATGCTTCTTGGAACAACAATACACGCTCCTATGGTTCAGTGCCCGCGGGTGACAGAGAATGGCTGCTCGGCAAATTGAATTATGCAAAAGCCAACTTGGGGTTGGATGTCATCGCTATCGACTATGTCCCTCCCAGCAAGCGTGCAACTGCCAGACAAGTTGCCGAGCGTATTGCTCAACATGGTTTTATCCCTTGGGTTGCTACCCCGGAACTAGATTACGTCGGTATCGGTGCGCTTGAGGTCCTACCACGTAATGTCCTTATGATTTATGACAGTACGGTTGACGGTCCGTTACAAGAGTCCAAAGTCCATAAGTTTGTTGCTATGCCAGTTGAGTACATGGGCTTCGTGCCTCAGTATGTGGATTTAGCAAAAGAGGCTCTTCCGGCCGGCATTCTCAAAGGGCAATATGCCGCTATTGCCATGTGGCCGGAGCGTGCTTATTCCACCAGTGGACTCTCAGACTGGTTGTATAAGCAGATTGAAGACACAGTACCCGTCGCCATGATGGGTGTTCCACCGCTCGTCTTTGATCATCGATTGCAACAAGCAATGGGTATTGAAGTGACTGGCAGGTTGGATGTACAAAGCGCCGAAATCAGTCATCAAGATTCGTATATCAAGCCTGAACGAACCATTGATCGACGCATAGCCACGGTGGGTTCAGCAGCTCGTTCCGTTAGTGCGTCTAATACAGCCCACTTAAGCTATGTGGACAAAAACGAAAATTCTGCAGATATGGTGGTCACTGGAGACTTCGGTGGTTTCGCATGGAAGCCGGGTGTCATGCAAATCGGCCTCGAGCTTGAAGCAATTTGGGTGGTGGATCCTTTTAAGTTTTTACGCAAGGCGCTTCAGCTCCCCTTTGCGCCTATGCCGGATGTGACCACCGAGAACGGTCGTAGATTGTGGCTCGCTCATATTGACGGTGATGCCTTGCCGTCATGGGCGGAGATGCCCGGAAAGAGGCTGGGTGCGGAAGTTATCAGCGATGAAATTATTCGGCCTTACGCAATGCCTCATTCAGTGTCTATTGTTGAAGCTGAAATGACGGAATTACACGAAGTTGCAGACAGACGTGAAGAGATGTTTGCCGTTATGCGTGACATGTTCAAGCTCGATAACGTTGAGCTTGCATCACATACCTATAGCCATCCGTTTAACTGGAGTAAGTTAGCGCTGTATCGGGATTCTGGACGGTTCAATCTGCCAGTACACGATTATCAATATTCCCCTGTACGAGAGATGCAAGGGTCTATCGATTTCATTAATCGGGAGCTCGCACCATCGAACAAGAAAACCGCCATCATGCTTTGGAGTGGTGATGCACTTCCGGGAGCTGCAGACTTAGCCGTTCTCGATAAGCTGGGTATTCCTAACATGAACGGGGGGCAGACAATTGCCACCTATGCGAACCCGTCAATGACACGCATAAGTCCTATGGCAAGGCCAGTGGGTAACTATGTCCAAGTCTATGCACCCATCATGAATGAGAATGTTTACACCAATAACTGGTTGGGTCCATTCGACGGGTTTAAGCGTGTTATTGAAACATTCGAAATTACCGAGAAGCCGCGTCGGATAAAGCCAATCAATATTTACTACCACTTCTATTCAGGGACAAAAATAGCAGCGGTGAGGTCTTTGAAAGACATTTATAGTTGGTCAGTTAAGCAGGATATATTCCCTATATACGGTAGTGATTATTCGCGAAAAGTTCCAGACTTTCGAGACGCCGGTGTCGCACGCTATTTAACGGGTGAATGGAAAGTCAGCGGTCTTGGTAACGTGAGATCGCTAAGGGTGCAAGGCCGAAACAGCTGGCCAAAGCTCAATACCAGTACGGACTTAGTTGGAGCTCGGCAACTACACGATGGTATTTACATTCATACCAATGGTTCAGATGAAGTCACTTTCAAGATGGCTAATCGAAAGCCAGTCGGGGTGCATTTGGTATCCAGCAATGCGAAGGTTGAGTACTGGAGTGCGAAACCTGAAGGCTTAACTTTCCGAATCAAGGGCGAGGTGCCTGTTGTTTTAGAGCTCGGTGGCGCTGCTGTCAGTACCTGCTCTATCCGCACGGCTAGTCAAGTTGTAAAAGGTGTTATCTCCAAAGCGAAAACCAATACTTTTACATTCACCAGCAAAGATACCGGACATGCAACCCTCTACTGCCCAGCGTGAGCGCTTAGTAAGCCCGCTCAATCTGGTTCTTATGGCCGGATTGTTTGCGTCATCGTTCATATTCTTAAAGCCGAATACTCTGCCCGGTGGTTCAGGTGGATACGAGCCTAGCCTGGCTGCTGCAAATGTTGATGAGCTTGATATTGCTTATTTGAAGGCACAGAGCCACGTTGGCCAGACTGATATGCGCAGCGTGCTGGAGGCTCTAAGAGCCTTAGTGAAATCCGGTCGTGTTGTAGAGGCGAAGCAGCTGATAGCTGATCATCCGAGTTTAGATGTGAGCGATGAGCTTAGGTTTGAGATTGATTTAGAGCTAGCCGCTGCCGAATCAGAAGAAAGCCTTTATGCCGTATTAGATAACTTTACGTCCAAAACACAATGGCATACTCAGGCCTTGCTTGAGCGCGCTGTTCAGCTGAGTTATCAAATTACTCATCCTAGTTTGAGCTTTTCTCTGTATAACTTATGGGCAGAAAAAGCGATTAGTGATATAGGCACGAATAAGGATATTTATGTTTCCAATATCTATAAGCAATGTGGCAATCATCTTTCAAGCCTTGCCAATGTAGATCAGGCCATGGCTTGTTACTGGCGAGCACTGGATACCTTGCCAGAACAGTATTCAACGTTTGACACCAAGCTGGGCATGCTGCGTACCGCTCCGGATGGTAGCGATGAACAAAAGAGTATTATCGCGGCTTTAGTTGGCAACAGTGAATTAAATGTTTCCGAGCTATCTCAACTGGCGGATGCTTTACTCGCCATCCAGAAGCCTGAAATAGCCTATCGCCTTTACGGTGATTTGGCGGTTATGGATAAACAAAATGCCGTTTCATGGTTTTCCAAAGCGGCCAAATGGGCGGTAGCGTCGGGCAAGCCTGCGCATGCGGCTGTGTACTTAGAATCATCGCTACCGCTTCAGTCGGTTTCGAGTATTCCATCTGTTCAGTCAGAGATAGAAACCCTGCTATTGGCTGCCGGTAAAACAGATGCCGCCATGGAGCGGGTAGCTGCAAGAGTTGCCAGTAATAACAATAACGTGAATGTTCTAGAGCGCGGGGTTGTGATCGCGATGCAATCTGGAGATACTCAGAAAGCCTACGAGTGGAATACACGTTTATTAGAAATCGATCCGCGCAACGCAAAAGCAACCCATCGACAAGGTGACCTGGCCCTGGCGGCCAGCGATCTGCCTATGGCGTTTAAGTGGTCGAGTCGGCGAGTGCAGCAGTCACCTGGTGATGTCGTTGCACGTAGACAATTAGCGCAAGTTAGCGAATGGTCGGGAAAACCGCATCTGGCATTGGAGCAATGGCAGTGGATTCATTCCAATAACAAGTCTTCAGACAACAAGGGCCGCATTGAAGTGCTCAGAGAGATCGTTCGGTTGTCGGCTCTGACTTTTCAGCCGGCCATTGGCTCCAATGCCTATAAAGAACTTTCCGAGCTAGCAAAGCCTACAAACGAAGACCTTGTACAGATGATAGAGATGTACAAGCTTGACGGGCAGGCTGATGTGGCATCATTGGCTTTATACGAAGTGGCCAGTACTCACGGGGCCAGCGCCTTCCTTTTACGCTTGTTGGCAGCTCATGAGTATGAGCACCTGGAATACGAGAGTAGTCTGGTGGCGTGGAATAAGTACGTTGAACTGTACGGTGACAGCATAGAATCTACGTTGAGTCGTATGGAGTTGCTTTGGCGACTCAATAGAGTTGAAGAGGCTGCGTTAAACGCTGAGAAACTTAAAGGTGAGACGCTGTTATCGCAAGCTAGTGAATATCAATTGCGTCTGCTGGCTGAAATTAGCTGGCAATATCGCATGCCATGGCTTGCAGCGATAGTGAGGCCGAGGCTGGATAGTCTGGAGCAAGAAGAGCAGCGCATACTGTATTCAAAGCGGTCGCTCGATACGCTACAGGAAGAGGGAGATGTACGAAGTGCGCTTAATGAATCGTTAAAGCTATGGTCTAACACTGGTCAGGCTGATTTTGCACTAGTGGCTATGCAACTTGCGCTAAAAACTGGCGACAGACAAGTATTAAAACAGTTTGTCCCTGGTTCTTCGGAATCTAAAAAACTTGTTGATAATGAAAACTATTGGGCACAGATAGCCACTCAACGTCTGCGTAATAAAGATAGTCATGGCGCAAGAAAAGCGTATCACTACGCGCTGAAGATAAACCCCCATCATGTTCCGTCAATAGCGGGCTCGTTGTGGTTGGCTATCGGTGAGCAAAATGATGTAGAGCTGCAAAAACTCTTAAAAACACATGAGGATACGGCGCATACCAGCCCAGAGTTATGGCAGGCCATGGCAATTGGCTATTTGCAAATCGGCGGCGCAACAACAAGCTTGTTTTGGTTTGACAGACTGCTAGAGCAAATAGAAACCGATTACGGCATGTTGCTAACGTATGCGGACGCACTGGAGTACGCAGGTCGTGCATCGTCCGCTCGTAAGGTGAGACAGTATGCTCTTCAACGGCTTCGCCCAGTGTTGGTTAAAGGTTTATCCAACGAGCAGGACATGCTGCTACAGCAGTACAGTCGTTTATCAACTCGATACGACAGTATCGGTGCTAATGAGCGGTTGATTAACTACTTGTTAGACAATCAGTCTCAGACCCATCAAGTAACAGCAGTGAGTAACGATCAGGGTGAGCTATTGTGGCGTGAGGACCTTGCCATATCCTGGCTAATGTCTACTCAGCAACATGAGCATGCGCGTTTAATCATGGCCGGTATTCACGCTAAACGATTAGAGGCACCGGCCTGGCAGCGACTGGCCTTGGCCATGAAAGAGAAAGATACCAGAGCCATTCGTGCAGTAATGCAGGCAAATGGGCCATTGTCTATTGGGAATCATGTGTTAGCACTGAGGCAACTTGGGCAAGACCGTGAGGCCTATGCATTGGCTCAACAGGCATTGGTGCCTGGAGCCTGGCTTGCAGGATCTGATCTCAGCGATAAGCGAATAGCACAGCAACAATACATCTCTTTAAGAAATACCCGGCCAAGCTTCATAGCGGGCAATGTTCGTGGACGGAGTTTGGGAGCACTAGATGTTCGTAATGCCGGTGTCACCTACAGACATACCTTTGCAGGAAGTGATGTCGGTGTTGGTTTTAGTTTAAACAATCAACGTTTGTCATCTGATGAACATCAGCTTGCGGGTAACGATGATGTGGCGGACTTCAATATGAGCGTTTTCTATGCAAACGGATCACAGCGTGCGAGGCTGACTGCAGGCAATCGTAATACCGAGAATGGTGATGAGAACTATGCGAATGCGCTTGTTGCTGTTCGCTCTAAGAGTAATCGACAAGAGCTATCGGCAGAACTTAGCTATAACGAAGCCGTAGAGATTTCATCTGAGCTTCTCATAGCGGGTGTTCAGGACCGTGCAACGCTTGCGCTTCATACCGATATTGGACGCCATAACTTTCTAAGACTTAGAGCAGAACTGACGGATATAAAAACCCGGTACGATCAAGAAAAAGTTGCCAGTGGTCTTGGCGGAAGTGTTGAGTACGGAATTCAAGGATCATTCGGTAGTAACGTGTGGTCCAGTAGTATCCTTGCTACACACGTATCCAGAGATCGTGTTGATGAACTGCCTGACACGTTGCAACTTAAAAACGACAGTACATTGGATAACGTGATTGCCGAAGAGCAGCAGAGACTGTCTGTAGGTGCGACCTTATCTCGTGGCGGCACTCAGTCAGACTATCCGCAAGTAAGCTCACCGCGTTACTACGTGCACACCAATGTAGGACAAACGTGGCCGCAGGAAACACTGGGTTTGCAGATTGATGCTGGAGCCGGATTTAGAGTGCTGGGTGGGGATGAGTTAAGCTTTTCAGTAACCCATGATGCTCAACAGTCAACGGATGATGTGGAAGGAGAGACAACTCTCGGGTTGCAGTACCGCTACCATTTTCAGTAGCGATACGCGTCGTAACCATAGCTGACTAAAATGCCCGAAAAGTCACTAAGGTTTCTGTGTCCCTAATACCGCTTACAGAATGAACATGGGTGTTGACGTACTGACCAACATCAATGTCTTCTTCAAGGTAGAGCTTGAGAAGTAGATCAAAAGCACCGGCAGTTGAATAGATTTCAGAAGCAATTTCCAGTTCGGCAATTTGATTCGCCACTGAATAAGATTGTCCTAACTCGCATTTGATTCTGACAAAATACGCTCGCATGGAAGTTCTCTCCAACAATAGTTTCGGTGCGAGGTGACTGGATTGCCACCGTCTGCAGCATAGTAGCAAGCAGCGATGATACGCTGCTTTTAATTAATTACCCGGCGCTTCGAGTTCGTCGTACAGCATCTGCCCAACCGCTCATCACTTGATTGCGCTGAGCCTCTTCCATACTGGGCGAGAACATGTGCTCTTGTTGCCAGTTGGCAGTAAGGTCGTCTAAGGAATCGTAGACCCCAGTCTGAAGGCCTGCTAGATAGGCTGCACCCAGCGCTGTAGTTTCAGTTTGCATGGGTCGCTCTACCGCAATGTTAAGAACATTCGCCAAATACTGACTGAGCCAGTCGTTTTTAACCATGCCACCGTCAACACGCACGGTATCGATCGTAGCGCCATCCTGGCGCATAGCATTAAGTAAGTCCACGGTTTGATAGCACACAGATTCAAGGGCTGCCCGCGTGATGGTGGAGGGCCCTGAGTCACGGGTAAGTCCGAACAGTGCGCCACGGGCATCCGCATCCCAGTAGGGTGCTCCGAGTCCGGTGAATGCAGGTACTAAATAGACGCCTTGATTATTGTCAAGACTCTCAGCCAAAGCTTGAGTCTCTTCGGCTGACTGAATAATTCCCAAGCCGTCTCGCAACCATTGCACCGCTGCACCTGCGACGAAGATCGAGCCCTCAATAGCGTACGTGGTGGTGCCGTCCAGGCGATAGGCAATAGTGGTGAGTAGTTTGTTTTTTGAGGGTATCGCTGTGGTGCCCGTGTTGAGCATCATGAAGCAGCCGGTTCCATAGGTGCTCTTAATCATCCCCTCACGAAAGCACACTTGACCGATCGATGCGGCATGCTGATCACCTGCGACACCCGCGACAGGCAGCTCAACGCCGAGGACAGACTTGTCGGTCGTGCAAAAATCGGCGGCGGAGTCGTGTACTTCAGGCAATAGAGACTGCGGGACGTTCAGCAGCTGACAAAGCTCGTCGTCCCAGCGGTTCTCGTGGATATTAAACAAAAGCGTGCGGCCCGCGTTTGTTGAGTCAGTTGCATGTACGCGCCCACTGGTTAAGCGCCACATTAAAAATGTGTCCATGGTGCCGAACGCAAGCTCGCCTTTATCCGCACGAGCACGTGCGCCTTCAATATTGTCGAGTAACCAGGCCACCTTGGTGCCTGAAAAATAGGCGTCTAGCAGCAAACCCGTTTTGTTGGTGAAAGTATCGCCATGACCTTGCGCCTGAAGTTCGCGGCATCGCTCTGCGGTTCTACGATCCTGCCAGACAATTGCGTTATGTATTGGCTGTCCTGTGTGCCGATCCCAAATTACCGTTGTTTCTCGCTGATTGGTAATTCCTATGGCCGCCACTTTCCGGTTGGCAGACTCTGCCGCTGCCAGTGCTTCCTGGCAAACGGTGACAACCGAATTCCAGATTTCTTCCGGGTCGTGTTCCACCCAGCCGGAGTCCGGGTAGATTTGGGTGAATTCGCGTTGCGCCACGGCGAACGTGCTGCCGTCTTTTTCGAACAGCATTGCTCTCGAGCTAGTGGTCCCTTGGTCGATGCTGAGTAGCAGTGGCTGGCTCATATAGGCTCCTGTTTGTTTTTTCTTAGCGGCAAACGAATCAGAGAAACGGACGAATTGGCTGAAGTCCCCTGTGGTTCTACGTATTCTAATGCGCAGTGCGGGAAAAAAAATATATACATGGAACTTTGTTTCGTTTAGTGTTTCGTTTTCTTCAAAAAAAGACAAAACGAAACCCCGCATCACTATGTCTGATACCCGCCGTCAATCCATTTTAGATATTGCAAGAGAGACCGGCGTGGTAACGGTCGATAATCTGCTTGAGCGATTTGACGTCACACCGCAGACCATCCGTAAAGACTTAAACAGGCTTTGCGATGAACGATTATTGACTCGAACACATGGTGGTGCAAGGCTGGCATCCAGTGTCGAGAACATGAGTTATGAGGCCCGGCGTATGTTGGCCTGGGAGCAAAAGCAGGCCATCGGTCGTGCCGCTGCATCCTTAATCCCTGACAATGCGTCTCTATTTGTGAATATAGGTACGACCACTGAAGCTGTGGCTCAAGCCCTACTACAGCATAAGCAACTGTTGGTTATCACCAACAACATTACAGTGGCGTCGCTCATGCGCCCATACGCTGAAAATAAGGTAATTATAGCGTCTGGAGAGGTGCGAAGCTCCGACGGGGGGATTATCGGTGGAGCTGCTGTTGACTTCATAAATCAGTTTAAAGTTGACTTCGCAGTCGTTGGTGCATCAGCAATTGATGAAGAAGGTTCCTTGCTCGACTACGACTATCGAGAAGTAAAAGTTTCTCAGGCCATATTGTCAAATGCACGTCATGTCATTGTCGTTGCAGATTCCACTAAGCATGAACGAGCGGCACCGGTACGAATTGCCCATATTTCTCAGACGCACACATTCGTGACTGACAAATGCCCTAATAGGGCATTTAAACAACTCCTTGACGGTTTCGATATCCGCACAATCGAAACTGAAAATTCTTAAGGTCGACTATTCGCAGAGCCTGCCCGCAAGATTTCGAAACGGACTTTCGATTGACTTTCGATTTTTTGAAAGTTAGTGTCTTTATGCAACAGCTGTTTTGATTTTCACGAGTTGCTATGCCGCTCGGGCTTCGCCAGACATCAGTTCTAAGCAAAGCATCCTCAAGTCACTGAAGGAAATTCAAGTTAAGCACCATGCTGCAGTTCGAAAGCGTCAGTAAGAAAGTAGGTAGAAGCCTGCACATCAACAACGTCAGTCTGGAGTTGGAGAAAGGCTCGCTCAATGTATTGCTCGGGCCTACCTTGTCCGGCAAAACAAGCCTCATGCGACTGATGGCGGGTCTGGACTCGCCTACCTCCGGCGATATTTATGTGGACGGCAAGCGGGTGACCGGCCAGTCAGTGCGGAAACGCAATGTGGCCATGGTGTATCAGCAGTTTATCAATTACCCGGCCATGACGGTTTACGAAAACATTGCATCGCCGTTGAGACTACAGGGTGAGAGTCAGTCCAGTATCGACTCAAAGGTTCGTGAAGCCGCAGAACTACTCAAACTTACCGAGTTTCTTGATAGAACGCCGCTTAACTTGTCGGGCGGACAGCAGCAACGTACTGCTTTGGCGAGAGCTCTTGTAAAAAGGGCAGAACTTGTATTGTTAGATGAGCCATTGGCAAATCTTGACTACAAGCTACGTGAGGAGCTACGGGTAGAACTACCCAGACTCTTCGCAGAAACAGGAGCGGTCTTTGTCTACGCGACAACCGAACCGCACGAGGCATTGCTGCTAGGAGGTAAGACTGCCACCTTGCACGAGGGTTCCATAACGCAGTTTGATTCCACCATTGACGTCTACAACCGTCCGGTCAATTTACAAACGGCACAAACGTTTTCAGATCCGCCGTTGAATATCGTTAGCGCATCGGTAAAAGATGCGCAGCTAGAGGCTGTCGGGACTAATCTAGGCCAATTGCCTCCTAATGCAGCTGCACTAACAAATGGTCAATATACGCTGGCTTTTAGACCACACCATGTCTCATTAACGCAGACAGACAGGCACCACGTGGCCGTTGTGGCCAAGGTAGGTACCAGTGAAATAACCGGCTCAGAAACCTATGTGCATGTCACCTGTGCAGGAGCGCATTGGGTGGTGTTAACGCACGGGGTGCATCGTGTGAACAACGGGGACGATATAACGGTGTATTTGGATCCGTCTCGATTCTATTTGTTTGATGCCGCAGATGGTGCTTTGCGACACGCTCCTTCTTTCGATGCTCAGGCTGCTTGATCCATGGCACAGATAACACTCGATAAACTGGCGCACTCCTATCTTGCTCAACCCCAAAGCGACGCTGATTTTGCGCTCAAGCAAATTGACTATGTTTGGGAAGATGGCAGTGCTTACGCGCTATTAGGGCCCTCGGGTTGTGGGAAAACCACGCTGCTGAATATTATTTCCGGCTTGCTTATCCCGTCAAAAGGCAACGTACTTTTCGATGCTAATGATGTCACTCACCTAAGTCCGGAGGAGCGCAACATCGCTCAGGTTTTTCAGTTCCCGGTTATATACGACACCATGACAGTGGAGCAGAACCTGGCGTTCCCTTTACAGAATCGCGGTGTTGAAAAATCAGAAGTGAATAAACGCGTATCGGAAATGCTGGATATTCTAGAGTTGAAGGATAAAGCTAAACGTCGGGCCAGAGGCTTAAGCGCCGATGAAAAACAAAAAATATCATTAGGCCGCGGACTGGTGCGCTACGACGTTAACGCTATTCTTTTTGATGAGCCGTTGACGGTCATTGACCCTCACATGAAGTGGCAGTTAAGAACGCAGCTTAAAGAGCTTCATGAACAGTTCAATCACACCATGATTTATGTAACGCATGATCAAACTGAAGCCTTAACGTTTGCCGACAAGGTCGTTGTTATGTACGAAGGTGAGGTTGTGCAGATAGGCACACCTGAACAATTGTTTGATGAACCTGAACACACGTTTGTCGGGTATTTTATCGGTTCTCCGGGTATGAATATTTTGCCAGGCGCCGTCGATGCTAATGCAGTCACACTCGCAGAGCATAGTTTTTTACTCGATCGACAGTACCCGATGCTCAACGGCTCCATAGAAGTGGGCATACGCCCTGAGTTTGTCAAAGTAACCGATGCAACCACAGCGGGTAGTGCCGGTGTGCCATTGCAAGTCAGTTCCGTTGAGAATATTGGACGACACAAGATAGTCAGAGGCAGTGTTAACGGCCATCAAATAGATGCGGTGGTAGAAGAAGATGTCAACGTGCCTGCTGAGGCTTATGCGGTGTTCGATACATCCCGCTTAAACGTCTATCAAGATTCACACTTGGTCCGAGGCAACAACTAATGGACAAGCCGCTAAACAACAAAGCCTGGTTTTTTGTTTTACCTGTTTTCTTTCTCGTTGCTATCAGCGCCATCATTCCTTTAATGACGGTGGTTAATTATTCCGTACAGGATACTTTCGGTAATAATCAGTTTTTCTGGGCCGGTACTGAATGGTATTCAGAAGTGCTGAGTTCCAGTCGCTTTCACGATGCACTGCTCCGAAACCTGATGTTCTCCGGCATCATATTGGCCATAGAAATACCCTTGGGAATTGCTATTGCTCTGTCAATGCCGCGTAAGGGTATATGGGTACCAGTGTGTCTTATATTGATGGCGCTTCCGTTGTTAATACCCTGGAACGTAGTCGGTACTATCTGGCAAGTGTTCGGGCGTGCTGACATCGGTTTGTTAGGACGTGTGCTTTCTGAGCTGGGCGTGGAATACAACTATGCAACAAATTCGGTAGATGCCTGGGTCACTATCATTATTATGGATGTATGGCATTGGACGAGTCTGGTTGTGCTCTTATGCTATTCAGGTCTTGTGGCAATCCCTGAAGCTTACTATCAAGCTGCGCGAATAGACGGCGCTTCCAAGTGGAAAGTGTTTCGCTATATTCAGTTGCCGAAAATGCAGCGCGTGTTGTTAATCGCTGTCTTGTTACGGTTTATGGATAGCTTCATGATTTATACCGAACCGTTTGTACTAACAGGCGGTGGTCCGGGTAATTCTACAACCTTCCTATCTATTGATTTGGTGAAAATGGCTATAGGACAGTTCGACTTAGGGCCGGCGGCTGCCATGTCCATCATCTACTTCCTCATTATTCTTTTACTCTGTTGGGTTTTCTACACGGTGATGACCAACTTCGGCGTCGATGCGCCAGAAAAGGAGGTGGATTGATATGAATACAACACCTCATTCAGCAGGAGCTGCACAAAACACGATTTCGTTAGAAGGTGTTAGGGCACCCATCAAGCCAGGCGGTACTAGCAAAACTCGTTGGGTGGTTCCCACGCTGTACATCGTGTTTTTGCTGTTGCCAATTTACTGGTTGGTGAACATGAGCTTCAAAACCAATCAGGAAATTCTGTCCATGTTCACGCTGTGGCCGGAAGAACCAACGCTTCGTAATTACGCTGTTATTTTCAGCGACCCGTCGTGGTACAGAGGCTACTTTAACTCTATGGCCTATGTGTTAATGAACATGGTCATATCTGTTGCGGTCGCACTACCGGCAGCCTATGCGTTTAGTCGCTATCGTTTTCTTGGCGATAAGCACATGTTTTTCTGGTTGCTGACTAACCGAATGGCACCACCTGCTGTGTTTGCGTTGCCGTTTTTCCAGTTGTATTCAGCCTTTGGTTTGTTTGATACGCATTTTGCTGTTGCACTTGCGCATTGTTTATTCAATGTGCCTTTAGCCGTCTGGATATTAGAAGGCTTTATGTCGGGTGTGCCGCGAGAAATCGATGAAACTGCTTATATCGACGGTTATTCTTTCCCTCGTTTCTTCATCAAAATATTTACCCCTCTTATTGCATCGGGAATTGGGGTCGCTGCGTTTTTCTGTTTTATGTTCTCGTGGGTGGAGTTGCTACTGGCTAGAACTCTCACGGCAACAGATGCGAAACCGATAACCGCCATCATGACACGCACCGTATCGGCCTCCGGCTTGGATTGGGGAGTGTTGGCGGCTGCGGGCGTCTTAACCATTATCCCCGGCGCTTTAGTCATTTATTTTGTGCGCAATTACATTGCTAAAGGCTTTGCCTTGGGACGGGTGTAACCATGAATCAGTCACAGGTCGATCAGGCTCGTACGTCCAAAGGCAGTGTGAAGTTTCTGATTGGTATTCTCGTTTTTGTTCTTGTCTTAGGCGGTATTGGTTTTCTCTGGTTCCAATCAGAGAATGCGCCTAATTTAGCCTGGATGGCCTGGACAAAACCAACCGCCATATTCTTTATCACCATCGTTTGTTTGTTGTTGGCTATGTCTATCTGGGAGGCGTTCAGCCCGGGTGGCGGTCCAAGAGTCGGAATTCTACGATTCGAAACTACTCGAGGTGACAGACTGTTTTTATCGCTGCTTGGCAGCGGATTTATCCATCTTGCCTGGCTTGGTTTTGTAGGGCCAGACTTGTGGAGGGCACTGGGTGTATCCATCGTGTACGCCTTGTTGGTGTTCACGTTTGTGTAGCTCAGTGTTGAACTCTTACGCATAACTATCCATCAGGAGGAACATAATGCGTCACTTTAAGCAAGCCAAAACCGCAGTCGCGGTGGCGGTCTTTTTAAGCTGTTCTCATGCTGCGCAAGCAGACATGGCGGCGGCAGAGGATTTTCTATCGAATGAAGTAGGTGGTTTATCGGTATTAAGTGCCGATGAGCAAAAAGCAGAGATGCAGTGGTTCATTGATGCTGCCAAGCCGTTTGCCGGCATGGACATTAAAGTGGTTTCAGAAACCATCACCACGCATGAGTATGAGTCTAAGGTGCTAGCACCGGCATTTTCTGCTATCACGGGTATTAACGTCACTCACGATCTAATCGGTGAAGGTGATGTTGTAGAGAAGCTGCAAACGCAAATGCAGTCTGGCGAAAATATCTACGATGCATACATCAATGACTCAGATTTAATCGGCACGCACTGGCGATATCAGCAAGCTAGAAACTTAACTGACTGGATGGCCGGCGAAGGTGCAGATGTCACACTGCCAACTTTGGATATCGACGACTTCATTGGTACAGAATTTACTACCGGTCCTGACGGTAAGTTGTACCAACTTCCAGACCAGCAGTTTGCCAACCTGTATTGGTTCCGCTATGACTGGTTCAGCGATGATCAAAACAAGGCCGACTTCAAAGAGAAGTACGGCTACGACCTCGGCGTACCGGTTAACTGGTCTGCGTACGAGGATATTGCCGAGTTCTTCACCGGTCGTGAGATCGATGGCGAAAAAGTCTATGGACATATGGACTACGGCAAAAAGGATCCATCATTAGGCTGGCGTTTCACCGACGCTTGGTTATCGATGGCGGGGAACGGTGACAAAGGTGAGCCTAACGGTTTGCCGGTCGATGAATGGGGCATTCGTGTTAACGAAAACAGCCAACCGGTTGGTTCCTGTGTGGCTCGTGGTGGGGACACCAACGGTCCAGCAGCGGTTTACTCAATCACTAAATATATCGAGTGGTTGAATAAGTACGCGCCACCAGAAGCTGCCGGTATGGTATTCGGCGAAGCGGGTCCAGTACCTGCCCAGGGTGCTATTGCCCAGCAGATGTTCTGGTACACAGCGTTCACAGCCGACATGGTCAAAGACGGTATCCCGGTAGTGAATGACGACGGTTCACCAAAGTGGCGTATGGCTCCAAGCCCGCACGGTGCTTATTGGGAAGAAGGTCAGAAGTTAGGCTATCAAGATGCCGGTTCCTGGACTCTCATGAAGTCCACACCGGTTGATCGCGCCAAGGCTGCCTGGTTGTACGCACAGTTTGTTGTCTCTAAGACGGTCGATCTGAAAAAAGCACACACCGGTCTGACGTTTATTCGTGAAAGTACCATCCAGGATGAGAGCTTCACAGAAAGAGCGTCGAAATTAGGTGGCTTGATCGAGTTCTATCGTTCACCTGCACGAGTCCGTTGGTCTCCTACGGGCACCAATGTTCCTGATTATCCAAAGCTTGCTCAGTTGTGGTGGCAGAACATCGGTGATGCGTCATCGGGTGCTAAGACTCCACAAGAAGCGATGGATGCTCTGTGTGCTGCACAGGAAAAAGTGTTGGCACGTTTAGAACGAGCCGGTGTCCAAGGTGATATTGGTCCTGTCTTAAACGACGAGCAAGATCCTGAGTATTGGTTCTCTCAGCCAGGTGCGCCAAAAGCGAAACTGGATAATGAGAAACCTGCTCCAGAGACTGTTGATTATGATGAGCTAGTTAAAAGCTGGTCTAAGTGATCTAATTAGGTGTTTTCCACCTAAGCAGTAAAGACTTGGCCTGCGTCTGAGTACGAATCATCGTCATCAGGCGTGGGCCATGTCTTTTAGATATTAAGTATTAAAGCAGAGGCTTAAATGAGTACATTTGATCTTGTCGTAATAGGCGGCGGGGTAAACGGCGCCGGAATTGCACGTGATGCAGCGGGCCGAGGTCTAAAGGTGTTGCTATGCGAGAAGGATGACCTTGCTCAGCACACGTCATCTGCTAGTACCAAATTAATTCACGGCGGCCTGCGTTATCTCGAGCACTATGACTTCATGCTGGTGCGCCATGCACTACAAGAACGCGAAGTGCTGCTACAGGCGGCGCCACATATTATCTGGCCGTTGAGATTTATACTGCCTCATCACAAAGCGTTACGCCCTCGTTGGCTGATTCGTCTGGGCTTATTCTTATATGACAACCTCGGCGGTCGTAAACTACTACCCGGTTCTCATGGCGTAAATCTGACGACCCATGAAACGGGTGCACCATTAAAAAAAGAATTCACCCACGGTTTTGAATATTCAGATTGCTGGGTACAAGATGCTCGCTTGGTTACCTTGAATGTGCTGGATGCTGCAGAGCGTGGTTGCGATGTGCGCGTTCGTACCGAATGTACTGACATCATTCGAGGCGACGGGCAATGGCAGGTAAAACTGCTGAATCATTTGAGCGGGCATACAGAGACAGTTGAAGCAAAAGCTATTGTTAATGCTTCCGGGCCCTGGGTTGATAAAACCCTCGACTTAGATGAAGAGCATGATGCGCGCTATGACGTCCGCCTGGTTAAGGGGAGCCATGTGGTTGTGCCTAAGCTGTTTGATCATCCGTATACCTACATTTTTCAAAATGCGGACAACCGCATCTTGTTTGCAGTGCCTTATGAAAACGACTTCACGTTGCTGGGTACGACGGATGTTGAAATTCAGGCAGAGCCCGGTACCGAACGCATTGAATCTGACGAAATTGATTACATTTGTAAGAACGCCAGTGAGTATTTTGAAAAAACGATCTCCCCTCAAGATGTTGTTTGGACGTACTCAGGTGTTCGGCCGTTATACGACGATGCATCCGATAATGCGTCCAAGGTAACGCGCGATTACAAGCTGGATTTGGACACGCGCAAAGGTGCACCAATACTGTCAGTGTACGGTGGCAAAATCACAACCTATCGCAAGTTGGCGGAACAAGCGGTTGATATGTTGAAGCCCGAGTTGGGGTTCTCTGCCGACATCTGGACAGCACCTGTCGCACTACCCGGCGGCGATATTCCGGGCGCTGACTTCGACAAATTTTTAGCTGAATGTGCTGCACGATATCCATGGTTGGATGAAACACTCAGATTGGATTACGCGCGTAACTACGGTACACGTATAAACGTTTTGCTTGGTGATGCATCCAGCATGAATGACTTGGGGCACCATTTTGGTGGGCCGTTATACCAGGCAGAGGTTGAATATTTAATTGAAAATGAATGGGCCCGAACCTCTGACGATATTCTATGGCGCAGAAGCAAAAAAGGTTTGCATACTGAAAAGTCGTGCGGGGAAGAATTGCAGCAATGGATTAATCAGCATTTTGATTTTAGTATGGACACCACTGTTGTTAAGAGAATCGCCTAAAATCATTTGCACTTAAAAGGCAGTTTTTACGCGGAAGTTCCATACATTAACCCTGGAGGCAGGTCGTAACTATGCGTTATCTTCATACTATGGTTCGTGTCCAAGATGTAGAGGCCAGTTTGCACTTCTACTGTAATTTACTGGGCATGGTGGAGACACGTCGGCACGAGAGTGAAGCGGGCCGGTTTACGTTGATTTTTCTAGCCGCTGATGCAGACGCTGACGGTTCTCATGAATCGCAGTCACCGTTGTTAGAACTTACCTACAACTGGCCTGAGCCGGGCAAGGTGCCTGAGAGATACTCCGGCGGTCGCAATTTCGGCCATTTGGCTTATCGCGTCGATAACATTTACGAGACGTGTCAAAAGCTGCAAGACGGTGGAGTGACTATTAATCGTCCTCCGCGTGATGGACGAATGGCGTTTGTTCGTTCACCCGATGGTATCTCAATAGAGTTACTGCAAGAGGGTGATGCTTTGGCCCCGGCAGAGCCATGGGCAAGCATGGAAAATACCGGCAGCTGGTAGTGTCCAGTTAGGGGCAGACTTCATGCCCCTACAATATTTTAGGTGTTACATATAGCGATATCGCCTGAATTATTGTTCTTAATCGTCTAGAGTTTAGTTGGAGGAAGGAATTCAGTGCATCGCTAGATGTGCGTTGAGTTATTGGTTGCTGCGATTAAATAGTTTCCCCAGCTCCAATAATGCAACTGTGGCAACTTGATTGATTTCAATGAAGTTGCCAGGCGATGTTCGTTCAATGCAACGGAAAGGATGTGTCGCAGATTATGCTCACTCACGTTTGGAGTGTTTGCCGCCTGATACTGTCGGTTTATTGCCTAACAGTGATAGCCGCCTGCGCAACCGATGCCAGGGTCGACAAAATGATTTTCGACGGGCCGAGGTTAAGCTACCCGGACGATATCCAAAAGAACATCCGTATCAATACGGTTAACGGTGGTAATGAGGCTAACCCATTGTGGTCTTCTCAGATTACCACTACAGCTTTCAAACAATCCCTTGAAAAGAGTTTGGCTGCTCAGCGGTTACTCGCCGCAGATGCCGAGCTGACATTAGACGCCACGCTGCTTGAAATATCAGAACCCCAAGTGGCGTTTGATATGGAAGTGGCGGCGACGGTGCTCTATCTGTTGGTTAACGATACGACGGGTGAGATCGTATTCCATGAGAGTATTGTGGCGCCCTATGTCGCGGGTATAGAAGATGCTATGTCAAGCGCTGGCAGACTCAGAGTTGCCAGCGAAGGTGCCGTACTCGCCAACATAGAGCTTTTTCTGGATAAGCTCACCGAGCTGGATAGGGGTGTCAATGTGTCTGACGCCGATTCTTTATAAGCACGTTCATTTAGCTTAACGCGCCAGCTTAGTTGCTCCTGCATGCCGCATTACATTGTGGGCTAAGCCACTCTATTGAACGTCGTGATAATTCTGTTAGAACTTCGCAATTTCCCTGTGAACACCGTGACGTAAGTAATGGATATATTGTGCGCTTAGTGATCGGGCAGGTTTGGTTTTCCTTTGACTTGGTAGTAATCCTTAGTCATCGAAAATTAATTCAAAAATTATTGAACCGAAACCTTTTCATAATGTCACTAAGCCACTAACGCAAAACTTATCAGGAAATATTCATTAATGATTGACGAAAGCGCTTCCTGATTTTTTGTGTTCAAAATCATTATTTAATGTTGAAGGCGTTGTCACTATTGCGCCGCACGCTGATAACAATACTGTGTGTTTCATAAATGGACTGGCTGAATTTTACTGTGACTCTTTTCATTGACTGGCTAATGCAACCCATGGGAATCGTTTTTTCCTGTCTACTAGTTGCGCTCTTAGTTGGCTTTCGTCAAGGTTTTGCGTTCTCAAGAGCTGCATTGTTATCCAGCGTGTTGGTTCTTTGGTTCAGCAGTACTCCCATCAGCGCCAACTGGTTGGTGAAGCAGGTGGAGCCTGCGACGCCTGAAGTGAGTTGTGCCACTGACATCACATCTACAACACCGGTTGTAGTACTGGGAGGTGCATTACACGCCTATATCAGTAGTGACAACCCCTATGAAGTACTCTCAAGAGATTCGCTACAAAGAACCTTGCATGCTGCAAAGCTTGATAAAGGAGAAAACCCTTTCTATGTTTTGGGAGGAGGAGTTACCAGCCGAAAGCTTGCACACTACATGGAGCTAGTCTTGATGGAACAAGGCATAGACTCCACTCGCATAACCAAAGAGCAACGTAGTTTGTCCACCCTAGGTAATGCGCGCGAACTCAGTACTGTACTGCCACCAACGTCCGAACCGGCAATCATCTTAGTGACCAGCCAGCTGCATCTGAAGCGTGCGGAATCCGCTTTTGAATCACAGGGCTATTCGGTCTGCGGCGTCGGCGTGGGGTCTTTGTATGCGCCCTCAGCAGGTTGGGTGGGCTGGCTGCCGTATGCTGAGTCCTTGCTAAAGTCGACGCTCGCCTGGCGTGAAATGCTGGCGTCCAATTGGTACCAGTGGCGATACAACATATGACGTAAGGATTGAAGCTCGGTAAAATGGGGTGACCACTTATAACCCGTTGAACCATGAACAGCTTGACGTCCTCTTCGATTTATCGCTCGTTATTTTTGGTAGCAAAATATTTTCTAGCGTGCGCAGCCGGAGTCAAAAGCCCGGCCCGGCTCTTAGCCATTTTCCTATCCACTGTCAGTGCCTCCTTAACGCATGCCGCGTTCCCTGAAGCGGTTGATGGCGAACCCCTGCCTAGCCTTGCGCCAATTCTTGAAAGAGTAACGCCTGCCGTCGTTAACATCTCAACAAAGGGGCCGGTGCAAAGAGGCAATCCGTTAATGGACGACCCGTTCTTTCGTCGTTTCTTCGGATTCGAAGGCGAGGCAGAGTCGGCACCAGCGCAAAGCCTGGGGTCCGGCGTTATTGTGGATGCAGAACAAGGTTTGGTGGTGACTAATCAGCATGTCATTGCCAACGCCTCTCAAGTGCTCGTCACCCTAAGTGATGGTCGTGAGTATGAAGCGAACATTATTGGGACGGACCCGGAAGCTGACATTGCTGTTGTGCAAATCAAAGCCGATAAGCTGACGCACATTGCATGGGCAGATTCATCTGAGCTGCGAGTCGGTGATTTTGCTATCGCCATTGGTAATCCTTTTGGTTTGGGGCAAACGGTCACCTCTGGCATCGTCAGCGCCTTAGGAAGAAGTGGTTTAGGCATTGAAAGCTTCGAAGATTTTATTCAAACCGATGCATCTATAAATCCCGGGAATAGCGGCGGTGCGCTTATCAACTTGCGCGGCGAACTTATAGGCATCAACACCGCCATTGTCGGTCCCAGTGGTGGCAATGTCGGGATCGGATTCGCCATACCGTCGAACATGGCCCGCGATTTAACCGAGCAATTGTTGGAGGTGGGTGAAGTACGACGAGGCGCCTTAGGTATCGCAGCCCAGCCACTGACGGACGCACTAGCAGAGGCGTTTGGTGTGCCCTCAGGGCAGGGTGTGGTGATAGGTCGTGTTGAGCCGGATTCTCCAGCGGCTAAATCGGGTTTGAAAGTGGGTGATGTCATTACCGCGATTGATGACCGGCGAGTGCGCGATCTTCGCGGGGTTAGAAATCAAATAGGACTGGTGCGCCTCGGTCAGGAAATGAAAGTCGACATCATTCGAAATAAGGAGCCGCAAAGTATCTTAGTGGTTGTCGAGGCCTTGCCGGGTATGACTAACCCACTTGCGCGCAGTACCCGCCTGTCTAATCAGCGTTCACGCAACGGTCGGCGATATGTTGAAGTGGAAGCGGTACGCCCGGGCAGTGTGGTTGAGAACGCAGGCTTGCAGCGTGGGGATATCATTCTGTCCATCAACCGCAAGGCTGTGGGCACCATCGATGATATTGAGGAGTTGGTGAGTACAGCTGGCAAAAAATTAGTGCTTTTGATTCAGCGCAATCGCACAACGTTCTACATTGAGCTGGACAACAACTAAGGCATTAATAGCCGGGTGTGTTTTTCTCCACCCATCGTTGCTCGCCACTGGCAAGCGTCTCCTTTTTCCAGAACGTGGCGCGGCTTTTTAGTGCCTCCATTAAAAAGCGACAGGCATCAAACGCTGCTGCGCGATGGGCCGAACATACAGCGGTAAGCACAATAGGGTTGCCCGGTAGAATTTCGCCCACGCGGTGCACAATCAGGGCATCAATAATGTCCCATTGCTTCTTCGCATCTTCAATGACTGCTTCCAGTTGATTTTCGGTCATGCCCGGGTAGTGCTCCAGCGTCATGGCTGTTACAGAATCCCCTTCATTGTGATTGCGCATGGTGCCGACAAAACTTGCCGTCGCGCCAAAGCTGCCAACCGGGAGTGAGGCTTCAAACCGGGCAATTTCGGCCGCAGGATCGAAGGATTCTTCTTCAAGCTTTACTGCCATTAGCCGCCAGTCACCGGTGGGAAAAATGCGACTTCATCACCGTCCTTAACGGCCTCATGCGGCTCGCGGTGCTCTAAATTGACCGAGCACAGGACATGAGCAGGCATGAGCTGTGTGGATGTTGCCCGCTCCCAGACGTCAGCGATAGTCTGAATGCCATCCGCATCCACGGCATTGAGCCCTTCAGGCTGCTGTTCGCGCAGACTGGCAAAAAATTTGACCTTGATGGCCATGATTGTGTCCGAATAACTATATGCTGGAATAGTAACCAATACCGACACAATATGAGACCCCTAATGTCCGATACGCCCACAGAGTTAACGCATTTCAACGCCGCTGGTAACGCACATATGGTGGATGTGGGTGACAAGGCCGTGACCCACCGGGTGGCCGTGGCGGGTGGCAAAATCACCATGCTTCCGGCCACTTATGAGATGGTCTGTGCCGGTACCCACAAGAAAGGTGATGTGCTGGGTATTGCCCGAGTGGCCGGCATCATGGCCGCCAAAAAGACCAGTGAACTCATCCCCCTGTGCCATCCCATTGGCTTGACGCGGGTAGATGTCGATTTTGTCACCCATGATGCCGATACATCCGTGGAGTGTCGGGTCAGAGCCGAAGTACACTCGCAGACAGGTGTGGAAATGGAGGCGTTGATCGGGCTGCAAGTGGCGCTGGCAACCATCTATGACATGTGTAAAGCGGTCGATCGTGGGATGCAGATGACGGATATCCGCCTTTTAGAGAAAAGCGGTGGGAAATCAGGTCATTACCTGGCCGATTGACGCCTTAAAAAACTCAGTCAATGTCTTGACTGTGCCACGCTGTCAGGGCAGATATTTTGTGTACCAACGTGACATGTACCCACTGGTTACAAAGTCGGCACAGTCTGTGAGATACACTTCAAGACATTAATATTAATCAGTTTTCAGGCGCGGTCGTCAGGCCCGTTGAGATGTAAAGAGGCATAGCAATGAAACTCTTAAAGTGGCTGCTCGGTACCATCGTGGCGTTGGTCGTAGTCGTCGGTATTGCCATCGCAATTATCGTCAATACGGTCAACTGGAATGACTACAGAGACACCATCCAGAATCAGGTCAAAGAACAGACCGGTCGAGACTTAGTCATTGCCGGCGATCTCAGCCCGTCGTTTTTCCCGTGGGCAGGCCTATCCATTGGCGATATTTCTGTCGCAAATGCAGATGGCTTTGGCGAGTCACCCTTTGCAGCCATTGGCGGTGCCGATGTAAAGGTAGAAATCCTGCCGCTCATCAAGCGCGAGATTAACGTGCGCACGGTGCAGCTCACCGGGTTGAATATCGACTTGCAGCGCTCCGCTGACGGTACAACCAACTGGGATGACCTGATCAAAAGCACCACGACCACCACCACCGAAGAAAACGGTGATGCGGAAGTCACTAAAGAGGTTGAAGGTAGCGGCCCGACCATCGCAGCCTTGGCTGTTGGTGGTATTGAAATATTGGATGCGAACGTAAACTGGAACGATGCCATGACCGGCATGGATGCAGCGCTGTCTAATTTCAACTTAACAACCGGCGCTATAGAGCTCGCCAAGCCGTTCGACTTAAACGTCGATTTTTCGGTTGCCAGCAATAGCATGGACTTGGCGGCTGACATCAAAGGTTCCGGCGAACTTATGATGGATTTAGATGGCCAGATTTATACGGTCAACGGTTTTAGTTTAAGTACAGATGCCAAGGGCGGTGGTTTACCGAACGGTGAGTTGTTACTCACCATGGGCGCCGATGTTAAAGCGCAGCTGGCCGATCAAAAAATTGATGTCTCTGCTTTGAACTTAAGCGCACTTGGCATTGAGCTTAACGGCACCATCAATGTTGCAAACCTGGACACCGAGCCCACCGTTACAGGCAACATTGGTAGTAACGAATTCAGCCCACGCGAGATGTTTGAAAAGCTGGGTATTGAAGCACCAGTAACTGCTGATGAAACTGTACTCAACAAAGCAAGCTTGTCTCTAGCCTTAGCGGCAACTCCAGCTAGTGCTGCGTTAAATGAATTAACCATAGCGTTAGACGATACAACCTTTACCGGTAAGGCAAGCCTGCCATCACTGGCCGGTAGCATTCCCCCGGTACGTTTCGACTTTAACGTTGATGCAATAGATCTTGATCGTTACCTACCACCAACCGGTGCTGAGAGCGAAGCTGAGGCACCTGCTGCCACTGAGGATGCAACAGCCACCACTACAGAAGCCTCCGACCCGGATGCACCGATAGAACTACCCACAGAGATGATGCGCCAGCTGGATATCGATGGCACGTTCAGTGTGGGTAGTGTGAAGATCAGCAACCTGACTACACAGAATATTGTTGTGCCACTGCTTGCCAAAGGCGGCAAGATTGCCCTGCAGGACATGAAGGCGTCACTGTATGAAGGTCAGTTTGACGGCACTGTGGGCTTGGATGTATCGGGTGATACGCCTAGCTACGGTGTGAACATGGCATTGGCTGGTATTCAGGCGGACCCACTGTTAGCGGACTTAACACAGAAGGACTCTTTCTTAAGTGGTGGCGGTGAAGTGAATGCAGATATCAAAACTGCGGGTAACACTGTTAACGCTATAAAGGCTGGATTAAATGGCACGTTTAATACCGCATTTACTGATGGCTCAATCAATGGCATTAACATCGGTTATCAAATTCGCCGTGCTAAAGCTGCGCTTACCGGTAAAAGTCTGGCTGAGGAAGAAGGCGAAGTTAAAACTGACTTTTCATCCTTAAGCGTGAGTGGTTTATTCACAAACGGTGTTATGACATCGGATGATTTAGATATGCGTTCACCGTTGTTACGCTTAGGCGGTGCAGGCCAGGTTGATCTTCCACAAGAGAACGTGGACTACACCTTAACCACATTAATTACAGGCACCGCAGAAGGACAGGGTGGTGACGATTTAAACTCACTCAAAGGTGTAAAGCTTGATGTGCCTATCCGCGGCACGTTTACAGAGCTTTCAGAAAACTTTGCTGGTGTCATCTTGACCGGTATGAAAGACAACATAACGGGCAACCTTAAAAACCAAGCTAAGGCATTAGCTGACGAGAAAGCTGCTGCATTAAAAGCTGAAGCTGCTGCAAAGGCTGAAGAAGCGAAAGCTGCAGCCGCCGCTGCTGCAGAAGCTAAGAAGGAAGAGCTGAAGCTAAAAGCTAATGAGGTTAAAGATGAAGCGGTTGATAAAGCGAAGGATGCGTTAAAAGGTCTTTTCAATAAATGACAAAAGCGGTGAGTGCTGAGTTGTTTTCTCAACACGTTCTGCAATGGTTTGAAGAGCACGGCCGCAAACATTTGCCGTGGCAACAAAATAAGACACCCTACCGTGTGTGGGTGTCTGAGATTATGTTGCAGCAAACGCAGGTTGCTACGGTAATTCCCTATTATGAAAAGTTCATGCAACGTTTTCCAAGCCTGCATGAGTTAGCTGATGCACCAGAAGATGATGTGTTGGCGCATTGGTCGGGCCTAGGTTATTACGCACGCGCCAGAAACTTACACAAGTGCGCAAAGCTTGCCGTTGAGCATCATGGCGGTGACTTACCTCATAACATTGATGAGCTAATTGCGTTGCCGGGTATCGGGCGTTCAACCGCCGGTGCTATTTTAAGTTTATCGCTTGGGCAATCGCACCCGATATTAGATGGCAACGTAAAACGCGTGCTGGCTCGTTACCATGCGGTAGACGGTTGGCCGGGTAAAACCGATGTGTTGAACCGCTTATGGAGCATTAGCGAAAAGCTAACGCCTGAGAAATCTACAGCCGATTTCAATCAGGCCATGATGGATTTAGGGGCAACACTGTGCACTCGTAGCAGGCCGGATTGTGCGCGTTGTCCTCTGGCTGAGAACTGTCAAGGATTGGCCAGTGGCGAGCCTACTCAGTACCCCGGTAAGAAGCCTAAAAAAGTCACCCCGGTTAAATCGACCGTGATGCTTGCCTTAACGAATGAGGAAGGTGAGCTGCTTCTTGAGCGAAGACCGCCTTCGGGAATTTGGGGCGGGTTATGGAGCTTGCCGGAAGTGGACGATGTGGGTGCAGTGAATGAGTGGTTGAGTGCCGCCGGGTTGAAAGCTTTGGATGAGCCTCACAGTGCTTTGCGATTTCGTCACACCTTTAGCCACTATCACTTGGATATTGATGTTCAGGCGTTGAATGTGACGCTCTTTGATGCCGCTGTTATGGAGCGGTGTGCGCGGGTCTGGTATAACAGTGGCGAACTTCCGGGAGGCGTTGCGGCTCCTGTGACCAAAATTCTGAATAATTTAGTTGGAGAACTACTTTGACAACCCGCATGGTGCAATGCGTCAAGCTCGGCAAAGAGCTTCCAGGCCTTGAACGTCCTACTTATCCGGGCGACCTGGGTAAGCGTATTTATTTGAATATTTCCCAGGAAGCATGGACCTCGTGGGTAGGCCACCAGACCATGCTGATCAATGAGTATCGCCTGACGCCGGTTGACCCTAAGGCACGGAAATTCCTCGAAGAAGAGATGGAGAAGTTCCTGTTTACCGATGAGGAAACCGTGATCAGCGGCTACGTACCGCCCGAGTCCTAGCGCTACCCCAAATTTTCCGCCCATTAGTCCAGATTTTTCTGCGCGAGTGTTGACTCAGCGTCCAAGAATCGGTCTAATAGGCGGCTTCGCGCAGTACCTGATGGCCAGGTAGCTCAGTCGGTAGAGCAGGGGACTGAAAATCCCCGTGTCGGCAGTTCGATTCTGTCCCTGGCCACCATTTGTTAGTTTGCTGCAGCGTGAGTTCCCCGCATCGATCAAGACCTCAACGA
>JAHDGK010000079.1 GCA_020627685.1 Granulosicoccus sp.
GAGCAAATGACTGTTAATCATTGGGTCGGCGGTTCAAGTCCGTCTCGGGGAGCCACTTCTACCGCCCTTTCAGGGTTTTCACTCTCATCTCACCATCAAAGCACTGACATCTGGGGCCTCACTGGGGTCTCTTGGCTGCACGTGCCGCCTCCCCCTAACGGATTGCTTCGGGTACATCTGGCATAACCTTCACCACCTGCCCCGAATCTGACTGTCGATGCTGATAAGGCCTGAATGGGTGGAGTGGGCATCCTACGCTTGGGCATTGCCGGATTGTGGCTTTCCAGTCTGAGTCGTACTGCTTATTGGCTAAGCTCTCATCACCGACCGGCCCACCCGCACACTGGGCGCACATCGCTTTAATGGCGAATGCCCGAGTTGGCTTCTGCTTGTACTGCTGGAAGGGGTATTGGTTACTCATCGGATGCCGCGGTTAGCTGTGGTCCCAGCCATTATGAACCAATGTATTTTTCTATTAATTAATCCACCCGAAAATACGAACAACCTGTGAGATTTCAGTATTAAGTGAATTTATTCTCTTGTGCTGGTTGAATACGGTTTAGCCACTGCAACGGGTAAAAAACCATGGCATCGAAAGGCCGTCCGAAAGGCTCGAAAAACAAGAGCAACGTCGCCGTTGAGAAACGCCTAGATGAGCTTGGCTTTGACGTCATCGAGTTCATGGTGAAGCTCGCAACCAACACCCTGCCTTGCTGGTTATGTCATGGCAAGAAGAATGTGTACGTGCCTAAGAATCAACGGCGCGTCGATGAACCTGAGCGTCAGACATGCCCACAATGTGAAGGTACGGGCGTCGATTGCTTTGATAACGCCAGCCGCGTTAAGGCTGCTTCCCGATTAATGGATAGCGTGCATCCGAAGTTGGCCTCTAAGACGGTTGAAAGGACCACACGACGGATTGTGGTTGCACGCCTTGCTCACCTTTCGCCGGAACAACGAGCCGTTGTTGAAGATGAGATAGCGAACCACCCGGGGAACGATCCGGACTCAGAGTAGAGCCGATCAATTAATACCGTGAGTACGATTTCTGGCTCGAATTAATACGGTGGGTACTACTGCCGACAGACCACGTACTCGGTCACCATCTTCTCTGCCGTGTTGATCTGCAAAGCCAAGCCAGCAACGTACACGGCGTGTTCCAACGCCACTCTGTCCACGGTCAGACGTTCATCGCCTTCTGCTGGTGTCACCACTTTGGGGAATATCTGCAGCATGTCGGCTGTGCTGTAACGCTGCTCCACGAACGTTTTATCTTCAGCCCATTCAGCCAGGTATCGCTTGAACTGAAGTTGAATGTTCAGTGAGGGGGTGTCGGTCATTGTGGTTGACGGTTGCGGGATTATCCACCGTATCGGCCAAAACCTGAATACTCTCAATGCCCGCGGTGAAATTGCCTTGCGCGTTCGGTACCAACTTAATAAGCGGCAACACAATGCTCCACGGCTGCCTATCCCCCCGATAGCCGCACCAATCGCTAACTTGGTTGACAATTTTCAGGAAAATGAAAATGTATATTCTCAATCAACCAGACGTATACAATTGTTAATAATGTCAATTATCCAGCCTTATCCTATGTATCGCGGATACATTAACTTTTTCTTTTTGCGGTAACTGACAGAGGAATAGTTGGATGACCAAATCAGAATCTGCTCACATTGAGGAATTCATTAAAGGTCTTGAATACTGTGAGAAATCAATAACTGAATCAAAATGGAACTTTGATAATCAAATAGATTTATTTAGCGCCGGTCTTGCGGCAAGAGCTGTAGAGACAGGGCTTTCAATGATTTGTGCTACTGAGGAATCACCTGATAACACTCTGTACATAATGCTAAGACATCTTTTCGAAACAGCTGTAAGACTGAGATACCTAAACCTAGATCCAAACGAGAAAATTTGTGAGTTTGTTCTAGCCAGTACAAAAAGTACTCTAAAAGCGATAGGACGACATCCAAAAAAGGATGAGTCTACTAAAGTCGCAGAAACTAGAAAAAAACTCCTACTAGAGGAGCCTAACTTAGAAGTAAAGGTTGCTGGACTTCAATCAATTGCAAAAGGAAAAACTGTCAGCAGTGCGACCATACCGACGGTTTTTCATATGTGCGAGATTGTTGGTAGCGATGATCTATATCAGATATATCGATTACTCTCTAGTGTTGAACACAGCTCTTGGAGCGGTTTGGCAGCGACGGTATTTGAGAGAGAAGATGGAAAGAATAAAATAGTGATTGGTAAGGACTTCGATGATGGCTCAGCAGAATTTGTTTGGAGTAATGCTGCTCATTTAATGGTTTCTATTGGCGATTCTATACATTTACTTAATAGCAAAAGGCCATGAAACAACTAGAAATCGAGTACGTATTACGGCTTTTAGCAAACACACACTAAGAAAAGCGAAAGCCGAAAAGCATACGAAGGTAATCCCACCGGAGAATAATCGAGTTGGGAGGTAGAATTTTCGACTGAAAAGATTCTACCTGTACTGTTGTGCAGACAAGAGAGTATTCACGATGAACAGCGGAAGGTTCCGAAATTTACTAGACGCTTCTCCCTATAGCTACACGTGCCCTGTAGAAAAGCTCACGGAAGCAGATTTCGACAATATATTTGAAAAAATAGGAGGCGTTCGCATTGCAGAAGGTGATGATCACACTGCTGACTATAAGTTCGACAATTTTGTTCTAGAACTTAAATTTCTAGAAAAAGAAGGCACACATTCTGACGTCAGGCAGAATAAGCTCGCAAATTTATTTAGACCAACTCAACCTGGCAGACCTGTTGTGGTTCTGGACGATAAACTCTTAGATGATCAAGGTAAACATACTTTTCAAGAAATCTATAAAGGGACAATCTACGGACACATAAGGAAGGCTAAAAAGCAACTTAAAGAATCACGACTAGAACATCCTGAAACTAATTGTTCAATACTCTATTTCCACAACATTGGTTTTGCTTCTATGAATAAGGATGATTTATTCGAGCTAATAAAGAAAAGGGTCAGGAACGACACATCTACTATTGACGGTGTTGTTGTATCAGGCTCGTACACCATAAGCGATGGATTCAACGTTGAAGCCTTTATGAATTTTAATTACGAACCAATCAGCGCAATTGGCAAAGAGGTTAAACCTACTATAAACAAAATTCATTCAGAACTTTTCTCAATGCAAATGATGAATTTTACAGCTGCAATGAAAGGTATGGTTCAACCAACGATCGAAGTTGAACCTCTTACCGACATTGTATTTGATCTTGATGGAGTACGGTATGTGAGACCTGCACCACTACTTAGCAGTGATGTAAGCATGTTTCCAGGAGGCCGCTCAAGAATAACAGCTACCCCTGACACTAGCGGAATAGAATTCCGTCGTCCGCGCATTCTTCCCAAACTTACACGCGAGCAATGGACTGAATTGGTTCAAGAAAAGGTAACTCTGGAAGGTGAAACCTTCGACGAGTGGACAGCAATTCAAATTTCGCGTTTAGAGAGATCAGAACCATTTTCGCAAATAGTGGCAGTGCCACTTGATCTCAACAAATTCAAGCTCTGGTGTAAAGGTGAGGGGCATTCAGCCATATGTTACGAACAACTCAGTCGATTTTCTGTTATTACATTTAATGAAGCCGTTGACAGTGTTTTGCTGAACATGCAGGAATTTACTCCAAATCGCAAAAGGCCTCAAAGTTACCTCTTAGTTTGCACTGAATTAATTGGCCAAGATGAATCCAACGATATTTCACATGTTTTTGTAGCAAATGAGGAAGGCGAGGAATTACCAACCTTAGCTGAAATCGTTACAGATATTCGAGTATGCAAAAATGAAGCTCTTGTCATTGCAGCCATAAATGCGGTTGCGTTAGGGCTTGATTCATTGCTCTGGTATGAAAACAAGTACTACGCTTGGATGTAGTCCATAATTCGACTTCATTGCATTGAGTAAGATTATAGAATTTGCAATTGGTACTTCTGATATTTACTCAACATTCAACAACTAGAGCTAGCTGTTGCGATACCAGAGCATTCTCATACATCGATTGACGGCTACCAGCGCTGTGAATCAGCTCTTGAGTTGGTCATGGTTGACACCAGTCTTAGTTGAGCGTTAGCGGTTATGTTTTCTTACTGTCTCAGACAAGAAGAGCATCGTTACCTAATAAAGCAGCAAATACCCAGCACACTGCCAGAGCGTCTGTAAGCCGCTGTGCGCCGTCGAAATTAACCCTAAGCAATTACAAGCCGAAAACCCGCAATCTGAGCCAATAATCGGCTACCAATTACCAATGCCCATGGGTTATGCTGGCGGTTCCTCCAATTTGTTGAGTGCAGTGGATGAGTCGTGGCGGTAGGTGTGGAATACCGAACCGCTATGGCTCCCATCAGTGAAAACACTGTTGTCAACAACGATTCAGACTTCCTTCACTACCGTAAGCCGAATCACATGATTCAACCGTTGATGCAGTTCGTTAAGGCTTGCGGCACGTCGAACGGTTTGCTGCGAACACTCAAGTGCTAAGCATTGGCACATAACCAGATAACTACTTAGTTCATCGTCCACCAAATGACTATCGGCTTTGTTAAGTGAACCAACAAGGCTTTGGGCAGCATCAAGATAATTCGTTAAGTCGATACAAGCCTGAATGCTGTCGACGCTTATTTCTTGATCTTCAATACGGTTAACGCAATCCAGTGGGCATACCAGTAGCCCGTTTAATAGATCATGTCGCTTAGCAGCCCACTCAGGTACAGCGTAGATACCTGGGCTTTCGCTTTGTACTTCATTAGTTGTTTGCATGAGGTTTCCTCGTTACTTATTGATGGACGTGATTTCTCTGGCCTTATCACCCGCGCTATTCAGTAGTTCTCGCATTTCAGTAAGGCTCGCTTTTGCGGGTTGCGCATTGGTGGGTAATTCATTGGCTAACTTCTGACACCGTTCCAATGCGCGGCACATACCATCACCAGCCCAATCGCCTCGGGTGTTCCTGAGTGACTGTGACGAACTCTGCGCGGCGGTTACATAAAGAACTAGCTCTGCATAAACCCGAACATCATCGGCTTCACCGTCGTTGTTCCATTGCTCTTCGATACGATCCAAGCAGGTAAGGCACATGTCGATGAGGTTGTTTAACGTTATGACTCGCCTCATGGGTTTAACTGCAGTATTTCTGCATCCAACGCTGCACTTACCAATCGCAAGTGTTTGCGCACCTCAGTAACGGTCTTGGTTGTGCCGGTTGCATTGGTGGGAAACGTGTTCGCTAAGTGCTGGCACTTGTCTAACGCTGCACTGATGTCATTGCCAATCCAGTTACCGTCGCACCCTCTGAGTGTTCCTGTAATGCTCTGAGCCGCGTCCAAGTAACAGGTAAGGTCTGCGTACACATGAACGTCGTTGTTTGGGCCTTCGTTGTGTTGCTGCTCAATACTGTCTAAGCAATCAACACTTAATCCGATAAGGTTCTGAAGCGTTATCACTTGGCTCATGCTGTTGCCTCAAAGTTGTTGCACACTACTTTGTGCGTACCGTCGATTAACACCGGTGGGTTATCACGACCGCTGCATTCAATTCCCTCGTCGCCATGACTGACGCAATGCTTACAGCGTGCGCAATCGACTAATGCAGGCTCACCTCTGAGGTCATCCAGTAAGGTTGAGCCATGCTCGTAAAGCCATTGACGTTGTGCATCGGTCATACGGCCAAGCGGGTGTACTTCAAACGAACAAACACCCACCAATCGAACGCGGTAACCGGCTTGTCGTAGCGTCTGGACTGCGCTCTGACCGCTCATAACCCACCCGCCTTGATGAGTAAGATCATCGGTATCAGGTGAATGAGCAAAGCCAGTAGCGCAAAGGCCGTGTACCTCATAACGCTGCCTCGAACATCGAGCATTCCACGAATCGGGTGCCTGGGATCTTCATGGGCACGTCATCACGAACCGCACACCGTGTCAGACCACTTTCGGGGTTGTACAGACTGCGAACGTCATGACGGCATTCGGAGCATCGTTTGGGTTCGGGTTGTGTTGGTTCTGCAGGATGCTGGCTGGCTTGTACCGTGTCTCGTCGCCGATCGGCAATCATCAACGCACCCGCCCCATTCGTCAGAACAATCGCTGCCTGCTTGGTGCGGATAGCTGGCTGAATCAGAAAATACGCATTGCCTGCCGCACACAGCGTCAGAACGTTCTCACTCGGAATCACCACCACATGAATCTCGCCGCCGGTTTCCAAATACAGGGTCACGGCAACGGCTTCAAGATTCGGGTGTCCGATCTGGATATGGCAGGACTGATTGATCGGGTCGGCTACCGCTGCCCGGGGTTCGGACTCTGCCGGTGGTGCCTCGGATTCGGCGATGGACTGGTTGGCGGATTCGGCTTTGAGTTCGGCAATTAACTCTGGCCGGTTGTCTGCAATGAATTGCCGCCATGTGTCCGTCAGGTTCGACGCAGGCACGAGTCCGATCCGCTCACCATCGAGTAGCTGGACGGTGAATCCAGCCTGTCGCAATTTGACGACCGCGCTCATAGAACCGCCATGTCTGAGTCAGGGTCAAGATCGTTCGGTGGCGTGTGGCTGTTGGTGCTCGGCGGTACATCGTCACAGTGGCTGGATTTGGGTGGATTTTCGTTAGCTTTCTGTGCGCTTCTCTCTGGCAACCCCTCTGTAAGTGGAACAATGGAACAATCCTCGTCGTTACCGCCTCTCAGGGTTTTTGAGTCTGGAACATCAGGATCGTTTGTTCCGCCTTGAAAACCGCTGAAAGGCTGATCTACTGCGGTTTGTGCCAGTGTTCCACTCTGAGCACCACTCTCAGAGACATACCTAGAGAAAACACCCTGAAACTTCTCGACAGAGTACCCGCGTGTGAGTGAGTTTCCATCACGACGCTTTGCCGGTGTCAGCTCAAACGGTTTCAGATGATGAGCTAGCCAATGCCCACTAACGCCCTTATCGTTTCGCATGGACGGCCACGGACGGTCCGACAGCTTGTTGAGTTCTTCACACAGAGTCGTGCTCGGGATAACTTTCACCCACCCGCGCTGCTGAAGAATCTCGTTAATGTCCCGAAGCAGCATCGTGGACAGGTCGTCCGAATTATCTTCACTGCCGGTTAACGCAATGGCTGCGCTCTTTGCCAAATCAGGCCAGTCACCACCGAGAACCTCAGCCACCTTCATTAGAGCCAGCCAGTTGTCCTCGGCTCTGTCATTCGATAGGTGTGGTACCTGTGGTTCGCTGGTCCGAATAGCCGAAGCATTGCCCTCAGCCCACCTCAAGAGCTTCCGCCGTGTGTCGACATGCTCAGCCTGCAAATCTATCGGTAGGCGTGTAACGGTTTCGTGCGATAACTTTCGCTTGAGTGGTACCCGAACGCTCCTGTCCTGAATCGTTGCGCCAAATTCACCGATTCGTGCCAGTGCCATGGGTGCCCATGTTGAGAAGCGCGTGACCTCACGACTGCTTGAGTCACCCTCTACCCGAAATACGAAAGCACCCGAGCGAGTGTGGCCACTGTTGATGATTCCTCTTAGCTCGTCTTTGCCATCTATGAACGTGTCAGCCTCATCAATAAGCATCGTTGGCTGGCAATGCTCAATCAGTCGAAACACCACCGCAGACGTGACGTTACTCATCGTGAGTGAGCGGTAACAGGTTGCATTAAGCACCTCCATAAGCGTCGTCTTACCGCACCGCTTATCCGGCGACTCAACGGCTAGCTTCGGGTATATCCGGTGTTCGTTGATGGTGTAGGTGGATACCGCCCATAACGTGAGTACAACATCGGCAAACGGTGGCAGTACACAGTGACGGTTAAAGAGCCGTTTAATTTCAAACGCTAGCTCACTGCCGTTTACGCTTTCTGACCACGGCTCGATACCTTCCAATAATTCATCACCAACAGAGTCAGAATCACCGGCCTGTTGTTTCTTACACAGCTCAATACCATTTCGAATGTCACCCTTTGTTATGGCTTTGCTCGCTGCGGCAATCTCGCTAATGGCTTGAGTTGCAAGCCCATGCGTTTCGGGACAGGATTCAAGTTTCAGCAATGTCTCGTACAGCTCACTTGATAACGCTTTGGCCACCTCGTCGTTTTTAGCTGCCTCAAGAGAGCGAAGTATCGGCTCGGGGCATTCAATCGCTCCACTTGATGAAATAGCTTGCTGTTTTGCTGCATCGTTTAACCGCTTGTTTGCAGACTCTATTCCGTCATACACCCACTCTCGTTTAATTTCAGGGTTTGCCGCAATGAGCTTTTTCACAGCGTCGTGACAATGTGAAACCGTATCAGCTCTGCGTCTTAACGTAGCGAGCGACTTAAACAGTTCAGGCGATAACGCATCGTCAATTTGACCGTCCTCAGCGTCTTTTAACGCACGTTCAATTACCTCATCATGATTTGGCTGAACGGCGTCATCACCACCATTTGCACCATCGCTATCCACGGCATCGGTGCTTGCGGCATCCGGTTTTGTCGCACCGTTAACCGCATCGCTTGTTTTGTTGTTCGAGTCACTCATGGGTTACCCCCTATGGAAGCGGGACAATTCGCCGCATCGTTAAAGTCTTTGCAGGTACAACACCCGCATAGAATTGGAAAACACACCCGCGCATCAATCGCGTGTGCAACTTCAGTGGCTTTGGTGCGCCCGGGGTTTCCTTTGGTAAGGCGATCATCATCGCCGCAGATAACGAGGTCACCGTCAGGGAAGCGGCATCTAAGCGTCTTAGAAACCGCCATGAGGTTTCCTGCGTTAAGTGCCACGACGACGGGGTAAGAGGTATCTTCATGCAATGTTGCACCGGTGGCCCAACCCTCGCAAATCAGGATGGTTTCTGCTTCATCCAGAGATCCGATGACGCTGTATGCACCTTTGATGCGACCACCTTTCAGAAACAGCTTGTCGCCGTTGCGCGTAATCCGTTGCAGGTTTATCAGTCCATCGACCTGTGTACCAATACCGATTAACAGATCCCCGTTTAACGGATTAACCCGAGCACCATGCAACCCGTTCAACTTCTTTTTGGTGATGTACGGGTGATGCCCTGATACATTCGCCAACGCCCATAGCCGGTTAGCTTCTTCGGCTGCTTTGTGTTGGGCGTCCAGTCGTTCGGCGTCTTGCTGCTTGCGTCGTGCTTTGGCTTCCTGCGCAAGCCGTCTGGATTCGCCCTGGCTAATTCGCTTGGATCCACCCGCAAAGACAGTGCCTTTGTCTCCGGTCGCAAAGTCCTTCCAGTGGCAGGCCATGCCGTCGGGTGTGTTGCGAAAAACCGCACTAGTGTTGTTCGGGCCTTTACCTCGCGCTGGCATTCGACCAGTACCGTCCGTGGTTACCTTGTCGATGTGCTCAAAGCCTGCCGCCCGTAGCCCGTCCTGCAGCTCTGCCAGTGTCAGTGTGGAACGGGTTACCGAACGATCACCATACAACCGCTTCATCGAATCTATCAGGCGCGGCATAGTGCTAGACTGATTTGGCTTTGCAGCAGTAGTACCTGTGGCGCTTCTTTCGTCGGGAGCGCCGCAACTAACCGTTTCACGGTGCACTCCCCGCCTCTGCTGCTTCTTCAGGCCAGCCCATTTCTAACTTACAGGCATCAACCACACTGCGCGGCCAGCCAATGCGCCGACCGATTCTTACCGGTGGTGGAACAAGCCCGTCCTGTCTGCGTCGCCAGAAGGTTGTAGCTGAAATACCTAATTCGTCAGCGAATGTGTTCTTTGTTACCAGCGGGTCTTTAAGTGCTCGCTTTCTCATGCCGCGTCTGCTGCATTAACGGATTCTTCCGGCCAGCCAACACTGAGCTTCCACTTACGAATAACAGAGCGTGGCCAACCGACGCGACGGCCAAGACGAATGCCTTTAGGTAATACGCCCTCGTTCTCCCAGCGTCGTAACGTGGTGAGGTTTACTCCCAGCTCTTTAGCAAGTAGTTCTTTGCTGGTCAGTGGGTCGTAGTCAGCCGGAATGGGTTCTTTGGGTTTGCGGTTTGGCTTTCTGGGTTTGGGCTTCTTCGCCGGGGTAGGTTTTCTGAATTGAGGTCGCACTGTTTGCGCTCCGTAGTGATGTGTATGGAGCGCAGAATGGATAGAGTTCAGAAAAAAAGCACCGCCAGCCACCGCCATGGCGGTGCTTTAGTATTTTGCGTTACAGCAATTGGCGGTGCTAACTACCGAGTTACTTCAGCTATTGTCTTGTTAGCTAGGGCGAATTTTCTCTCCATATTGCGCTTTGACAGCCCAGCGTAATCGCCATAATGATTTTGAATTGCCTCGATGAGTGATGCCTGCGAACTGATGTTGAACTGCCTCAACTCGCCTAAACTGGCTTGCAGGAGCGCAGCAATAAGATGCAAGTCTGCACGCGAAGTGATATGTGCTTTGTCGTCACTGTTGATGGGTATCGCTTCATCCAGCCTTACTTTCAATCGCGTTACCTCGGCTTTCAGTTGAGTATATGTTGGTTGGTGGTTGCCACCGTTAAGTGTTGGAGGCAGACTACCCTCATAGTTTCCGTTAACCCACTCAATGAACTCCGAAATCTTTACTTGCTCAGCCGCACTGGGATTGAACTCGTATTCACCTGTCTGTGCCAGCCGTAAACGTACAGCGTCAAACAGGTATTGTTCGTCGATATGTCCCGCACTAACCACCCTTTGAAAATTAGTGGTGTACATCGCCAGCTTGCCCTTAAGTGCTGCGTCCAAAACTATCCTCATGGCAGCGTCGTATTCTTTCGCCAACGAATCGCTATCACGGTCGAACGATAAACATTGGAGGTGCTGATCTTCGGGTATACCGCACCACAGCAGCACAGCGGTCACCATGTGCGTGTAGTGATCTTGATTGGTCAGATCTGCCAGATAAGGGTTGGCCATTGGTATCGCTTCTGTTGTTCGCCTCTTGGAATAAAGACACCCGCCCAGCCGGTGCAGAAGCAACACCGGCGTTCGTCCCGTCGGACTAGAGCGGATGATTGGGTTAACGGGTTATAGAAACCACGTTGTTTGTTTGTTGTCTGCCGTCAATCAGCGCATCTAACCGATCATTCCATTGGGTTAAGGCATTGGTCTTTTCAGGTAGGTAGGTGTAACGGTCGTAGTGTTTATCTTGAACACCACCTAAGCCATGGCTGAGTAACTGCGCGCGGGTGTCTTTACTGATGCCCATACCAGCCATGAGCGTTTCACAAGTGCGTCGTAGGTCACGCCATGTAAACGCATCCCCTAATTCAGCACTTACCGTTCGAACGTACTTACTTACGGTGTGCATTGAGATACCGCTATACAAACCGCTGCGCTGCGGGTGCGGGTTCTCCAAGGCTTGATGCACCAACTTAACAGTGTCACCAACGAGCGGTAATTCATGGCGTCGTGGTTGTAATCGCTTGCCCTTGTTGTCCCATAGCGTAATTGAGCTATCGGTTGCATCGGTTGCTTTGAGTGCGAGTAGTTGCGATAAGCGTTGACCACCCAAACGAAGTGACAGCAATACCGCTTGCGCTTCACGCCTTGGGTCATTCACTACGTATTGAAGTAAGGCTTGCAGCTCTGCTTCACTCAATACACGCTCGCCGGCGCGTTCAAACTCACCCAATCGCTTAGTTGGTTGTACTGGGTTAATCGTTAAGTTAAAGCCACTGGCACGATTAGCGGCAATAGCGTTGACGGAGCTATCAGCACCAAGCGTATAGGCTGCACTTAAGTGGCTGCGCACACGGTTCGTCATGGTGGTATGGCCAGCGTTAAATATGGCTCGAAGTATCACCATCACATCGTCTGTGGTCACGCTGTCGGCGGTCTTTGCGGCAATCGTGGGGTGTTTGTTAATCACCCATTTGGTCAATGCGTTCTTCACGTCGGTGGCACTTCTGCGTTTTTGTTCTGCCAGATGACACCAGTAGGCTTCGCAGAGTTTAGCCAGCGAGTAGTCCATGGCCTGAATTTTCCGGCGTGTGCGTTCGGCTTGCGCCTCATCACGCACCCGCTTCGCTTGCGCCTGAACCTCCGCAAAGTGCTCGACTAAATCCCCAACCTCATCTCTGAGCATCGACAGCTGCGCCGCACGTTTGCGAGCGCCCGCCAAGGTGTAAGTGCCAGCATCCGGATCGCCCTTCATGTTCCCTCGGGGGTCGTAGCTGCCGAAGGTGTACTTACGGGCGCGTCCGTCGTGTCGGTAGTGGTAGCGCCATGCGGTGTGATTGGTGAGGCGTCGGGCGACAAGGGAACCGCCAGTGGGTACTTGTTCTCGAACGGTTTGATCTTTCTTTTTCAGCCCGTCAATCGAGCTACTTTGCAGTAATTTCGCCATGGTGTCCTATGGAGTCGTCGCGCCCCATTCGATATGCCGGGGCCTCCTGGGGTCTCACTGGGGCCTCATCATTGCAAACCCCCTGCAATCTTCTGAAACCCTATGAAACTTCTGAGCGATTGTAATTACAGGCTTTCAGGGTTTCAACGGTTACTTATGAAATCTACTGAAATCTTATGAAATCATAGGTTCTCATGACTGTTAATCATTGGGTCGGCGGTTCAAGTCCGTCTCGGGGAGCCAATCTTT
>JAHDGK010000032.1 GCA_020627685.1 Granulosicoccus sp.
CCCCTACCCCTCTTAGAACCCCCATTAGGCTGACCAGGTATGGTCAGCCTTTTTTTTGGGGCATCTGCGGGGCAAGAAGACTGACGTTAAAAAGCCGACGCTGCTGTTGTCAGATCCGAATAGCTCAAGACAAATACTCCATGACCTCCGTGTGCGAACTGTAGCCAACCAAACGGAATATGAGGGTATTCCGCTTCCAAGGCTTCGCCACTGTTGCCCACTTCGACAATCAGATAACCGTCTTCGTGAAGATATTGGGCCGCCTCTTTCAACATAATGCGAACCAAATCGAGTCCATCTTCTCCTGCAGCTAGCCCCATCGCAGGTTCATGGCCAAATTCCGAAGGCATTGAATTTATGTCTTGCGCATCGACGTAGGGCGGGTTGGAAATAATAAGTGAGTACTTATCGGTGATTGGCTCAAACAGTGAACCTTGATACAAATTGATACGCTGCTGTAATCCATGTAATTCAACGTTCTTAGCAGCAAGCTGTAAAGCTTCTGGGGATAAATCGGATGCATGGACACGGGCCTCGGGTAACTCAAGCGCACAAGCTATAGCTATACACCCGCCACCCGTGCACAAATCGAGAATAGCCGGCTCTTCCACATGGTCGAGTAATCCGAAAAAACCGTCGCAGATAAATTCTGCAAGGGGGGATCTGGGCACCAAGGCCCGCTCATCGGTTAAAAAACGATGGCCGGCAAACCACGCTTCGCCGGTAATATAAGCGACAGGGATACGCTCCGTAATTCTACGGGTCAGATTTACATTGCAACTTTCACACTCTTTAGGCGTCAAAGGCCGCGAATAGTCAGGAGCGACTAACGGCGATAACTTTAATGAGTGCAATATCAACCATGAAGCTTCGTCTATGGCCGTATCTGTCCCGTGACCGAAAAACAGCTCATTGTCTTCAAAAGCCGCGGCCGCCGCTTTTATCGCTGTTTCAATCGTGTAATCCGTACCGCTTAGTAAAACCAATGCACTGCCCTCAACCGGTGATCGAACACCGTAGCGGCATAGTATAATGCTTAAGGGCGTAACCCCACTCCTCTGATTCAATTCCTATGAAAAACAAACTGCCTCTTATTATTGTCTCTGTTATTGCGATCACGGCTGGTGTGTTTGCCTCTGCCATGTTCTCTAACAATGATACTTCTGCGCCCGGCCAAGACGCCCAGGCATTGGCTAGCCTTCAGGAATCACTAAAAACATCTATCGCTCTACCTCTGGATTTCAAAACAGTGCCTGATTTTCAGCTGCTAGATGTCAATGCCGAATCCATTGACCAAACTGTTTTTGATGACAAATGGAGCATCGTATTTTTCGGCTATACACACTGCCCGGATGTATGCCCCATAACACTGCAAATCATGAAAAACGTCGCAAGCAAAATTGCGGCTCAAAACGGGGAATTGCCTCAAATAGTATTTGTATCCGTTGATCCGGTACGAGATACCAGCGAAGTGATGAAAAACTACATTAGCTTCTTCAACGAAGAGTTCGTTGGAATTACAGGCGAACTCAAGGACGTCCATGCAATGACAAGATCACTGGGCATCGTTGCATCTTTCACCGCCAATAAAGATGACCCTGAGAACTATCTCGTAGACCACACAGCATCGCTGTTATTGATCGACCCTGAAAGACGTCTACGCGCTAAAATAAGCCCACCGCATGTTGCTGAAACAATCGTTGACGACTATTTGTTGATGACCAACCCTCCCAGCTAAAGCAAGGTCTGGGACACGTTCAATTGCCAGGCAACCACACGTAAAATTAAAAAGTTTACCTGCAAATAATGAAAACGATAAGCAAAGCACTCTTGAGCACTTTGGCGCTCTTCGCATTTACCGTTTCAGCATCCTTCGCAAGCTCTCCTGAAATAAGCAATGCGCGTATTATTCAGCCCCCTCCTGGAGCCAAGGTTGCCGCCGCCTACTTCAACATCGAAAACACCGCCGCAGACTCACTGGTAATAACCGGTGCTAACAGCGATGATGTTCCGATGGTCAGCATTCATCTCAGCATTGTTGTCGATGATGTGGCCAAAATGCTCGAGCAGGAAAGCGTCACTATTGACGCTGGTGATACTCTAGAGTTCAAGCACGGTAGTTATCACCTCATGCTTATGGGTCTGACAGAACCTTTGGTTTCAGGCTCAAACTTATCATTTGAACTTCAAACCAGTGCTGGCACATTCCCCATCCAAATTCCGGTTCTCAGTCCAGACGAGGCAGCCAATATGTCAGCGGGAACTATGGATCATGGAAACATGAATCACGACAACATGAATCACGATGCGAAGAAAAAAATGAAGCATGGTGATCACGGCAAAATGGAAAACAAATAGTGCCAAACAGCGCCGCTAACTTTATCGATTACCTCAAGACATATAGTCTTTATGTCCTTCCTCACCATGCGTTGACGCGTGTGGTGTATTGGCTCACTCGGCAAAACTCTAAGCTAACACCCTGGGTGATCGAAAAGTTTGCGGCCTCTTTTAATGTCGACATGAACGATGCAGTCGAGCCTGATTTAAAAAGCTACTCAACGTTCAACGCTTTCTTCACACGGGCGCTTAAACCCACCGCAAGACCCATTGCTGAAGGAATTACAGAAATAGCCTCACCGGCTGATGGCAGAATATCCGCTATTGGCGATATTCATGAAGCGCGAATTTTTCAGGCCAAGGGACGAGACTATTCATTACTGTCCCTACTCGGCGGCGACGGTATGGCAACAGAGCGCCTAGGCAATGGCCGCTTCACAACCATTTATTTATCGCCTCGCGATTATCATCGCCTGCATATGCCCATTGCCGGGAAACTCATAAAACAAACACACGTTCCCGGAAGATTATTTAGCGTCGGTCCGCACACAGTCCGGGCGTTACCGGATTTATTCGCCCGAAACGAGCGCGTTATTGCTCAGTTTGAAACCGATCATGGCCTAATGGCACTGGTGCTTGTCGGAGCGATGAACGTTGCCGCTATTGAAACTGTTTGGGACGGGCTGGTCACGCCCCCGCAACGCAGCAGCATCTCCACTAAGACCTACCATGATCAATCTGTGATGTTGGAAAAAGGACAGGAAATGGGCAGGTTCAACATGGGTTCAACCATTATCGTGTTACTGGAGAACCCCGCGGCCTGGCGTGCTGATATGCAAGCCGGGGATGCCGTGAGAATGGGGCAATTTCTCGGACAAATACGTTAACGCATCTTCAGCATCCCGTTCAAACCAAGCACGGGCACTTCCCTCTCGAAACGAATATCCCCAGCGGTCCATATCGAGAAACATGCGCTCACGACCCATGCACGGAATTAGCTCAGAAATCAGTATCTGTAAATAACAAACGGCCATCTCCTCAACCGCTGACCCTTTTGCATCTGTATGCAAATTCGCTCTTCGCTCATCACTCATGAGCAACCAATGACAAGCTTCATGAAGCGCAGAATGAACGGGTGTATCTGATCGGACAAACAAGGTATTTCTAATCAGACCGGCCTCTTCATCTCCCCAGTGACTTCCCGGGATTACTTCTCCATCTGCAACCTGCTCAATGCAAAGTCCGGTGTTCGACAGCACAGACTCCAAACAATCTAGTCCGGACTCTGCAAGCCTCAATACCAAGTGTTCAGACAGTTCAGGCACGCTGGTCGGTAAAACTGATGACTTGATCGATTGAATCGTGATTGCCAATCACCATATGCAGCCGGTTAAGACCGATGGCAATTCCAGCACAATCGGGCAGTCCTTCGGCTAGGGCCTCAAGTAAGTAGGTGTCCATCGGCATAGCCGGTTCGCCCATTTGCTCACGTTTTTGCAGATCATCCTCAAAGCGTTGTTGCTGCAGGCGTGAATCACTTAGCTCGTGGAAGCCATTGCCCAGTTCAATAGCGCCAAAGTAAACCTCGAAACGCTCTGCAATACTGCGCCCATCTTCATCGACACCCAGTCGTGACAACGCAGCCTGACTGCTCGGATAATCTTTTAACAGCACAAATGTACCCGATGGAAATTCGTTGATTACGAATTCATCCATAAACAAATCCAGCGCAGCATCCAGATCATTGCCAATAGACGTTGGAAAGCTCTTATTAGCATCTTTGAAGTAAGTTTTGATCATGGAGACGCTTGCGTTTTCAGGCCAACACTTAAGCCTTTCGAATACTTCAACACCATAACGACGCACCTGAACACCCGGCCAGTGCAAGTCGAACGCTTGCCAGATGTGTTTTAACAGGGACTGTGTATCAGTCATCAGAGCGTTGTGATCCATGTTCACGCGGTACCACTCAAGCAAGGAGAACTCAGGATTATGATACCGACCGGACTCCCCGGCTCTAAACACGGGCGCAATCTGATAGAGATCCGGTTGGGTCTGACTATCTTGAGCATGTGCCGCCAAAAGGCGTTTCATAGGAAATTCGGGGGATGTGTGAAGATAACGCTGATCGTTGGTGCAGATACTGGGCACGTGAGGGTCTGTTGTCGCATGCCTTGAGAGTACAGGCGTGCATACCTCCAGTATGTTCTGCTCTTCCATCCATTGCCGAATGCAGCGACGCAGCGCTGCAGATTCCGTCAAGCTGGCGAGCGAAGCGCTTGGGCGCCAGCTCACAAAAGGCGACTACTTAACCCGCGAAACGTATTCACCGCTTCTGGTGTCAATTTTAATTTTTTCGCCTTCTTCTATGAATAATGGCACCTTAACTACCGCACCGGATTCCATATACGCGGGTTTGGTTCCACCTGTAGCTGTGTCTCCACGTAAACCAGGATCAGTCTCTTTTATCACCATTTCAACGAAATTGGGAGGAGTCACCGCCAGCGGCTGCCCGTTATACAAGGTGACCTCGCAAACCGCCTCGTCCATGAGCCATAAATGAGCGTCCCCAACAGCTGTTTTATCGGCCGCGAGTTGCTCAAATGATTCAGGGTTCATGAAGTGCCAATACTCTCCATCGCTGTACAAGTACTGCATAGAGGTATCCATGACATCGGCAGATTCGACGCTTTCGCCGGATTTGAACGTTCTTTCGACGACTCGCCCTGTTTTCAGATTCCTAACGCGTGTTCGGGTAAATGCCTGGCCTTTGCCGGGTTTAACGAACTCATTGCTGACGATACTGTGCGGATCGCCATCCAACATGATTTTCAGGCCGCCCTTAAATTCGTTAGTACTGTAATTTGCCATTGGGTTCTCGTGGTTACCTTTTACACGGGCAATCGGCCGCGCTGATCCCGTCCATTATAACGACACAATGATGCTTCCGCGCGCCCGCCCTGATGGCTGAATCACCCAAAAGGACCACCTGTAAGTCGACAACCACTTATGTAACCTAAAATTGACCAAAAAACGCAGTATTTTTCCGATTTCCAGCTAGAGTTTAAGAGATCAACCACGTTTTCGCCCGCCACGTCATGGCTTCAGATTGGTCTCTTCCACTCAGCTGCTTAATCTATGGATCCGATCTTATAAGGACCGGCGATGTCGCGGATAGGGTGCGGGCCTACAGCGACATTTCGCAAATTGACGAGGTGGCACGCCTTTCAAATTTTCGCGACCATTTAAGTCGGCACGCGTATGATTTTGTCGTCGTGATGTTGGCGCACGCCGACGACAATCTTCCTGCCTGCATACTTCGTTACCCCGAACTAAAAGTCTTAGCAATTACTCCTGCTAGAAAAATCCACTCTCTAGACGACTGGATGGCCCAAGGAGCATCCGATGTTGTCAGCGCACAACGACGTGGAAAATGTCGGCATGCGTTGCAGAGAATCATCGAAGAATGCCGAGTTAAGGCTAAGCTGCGACTTGCCAGTGAAAAGTTAGCCTCACAGAATCGATTGCAAAAACTGCTGCTGAACTCTCAGGAACAAGCTGTATTGCTCTGGCAAAACGGCACAGTGCTGGATTCCAACTGCCACTTGGACGAGCTTATAGGTTGCCATGCTTTAGATCCGCAAAGCCGAAGTATTGAGTGGAAACGCTGGATTTCCGCTCCCTGTTACGCACAGCTGCACTCCCCGGGTGAGCCCGTATCCGGTAAGTTGATTATCAGTAATCACAGAGGCCTCCAATACGAGGCGACTGTTGAACGCATAACGGTAGAGAGTGGAGATGCTCAACTCATCAGATTGAACACTCTTGCTATCGACAATACGGCGTGGAGCGAAGAAGCTCTCGACGCGACCACCGGTGTATTACTGCCGGAGGCGTTTTTAAATGCAATGGATTCCTGGCTTCAAAGCACGACTAAGAATCGCTACACCGTTGCTCAAATCAGCATTAACGAACCCGATTTACAAAACGATGAGAATGCGGCGAACAGCACAGTGAAAGAGTTGTTGTCTTATCGAATCGCGATGCGGCTTCAAGAAGAATTTAAAAAAGGGTCTCTTATTGGCCGAACGGGATCCACCACCATGACCCTGCTCCCGTTTCATACTCACAAGCATTCGCGTGAACTGGCAACTCGAATAAGAGAGTGTCTGGGTACGGTTGGCGAGCTTTTGGACGATGCGAATTGCATCCAAATCAGCACCTTGACCCTTGCGCCCAACACACTCAATGCCAGCGAAGTCATCCATCGATTGAACCGACGCCAGCAATTTACTGATCGTCAAAAACCTTTGGCGTCGACCACAAGCAGGCCGACACCGGAAGATCTACCCGTGCTAAGCGTCCGCGCGTAATCTTGCGATACGAACATCTAAGGGCGGATGCGTAGAAGCCATTTTTGACAAGGCACCACCTGAGATTCCAAATGCCTGAAGCCTTTCAGGTAAGGCGGCACTTTCCTGGCTGCCGCGCTTAAGCGCTTCCAGTGCCGAAATCATATTTTCCCTGCCTGCCAGTTCAGCTCCACCGGCATCGGCCCTGAATTCCCTCTGTCGGGAAAACCATGCAGCGATTAAGCTTGCCAGAAATCCGAATACGACATTCCCTAGAATGTTGCCGATGAAATATCCCATACCAAATCCACCGCCACCAGAACGATTACCGCGCAGGGCGTTATCGATCATGGACCCTAAGATACGCGAGAAGATGATGACGAAGGTATTCAATACCCCTTGAATCAAACCCATAGTGACCATATCGCCGTTGTAAACATGGGCAACTTCATGACCCAGAACGGCCTCTACTTCCTCTTTTGACATGGTTTGCAGCAAACCGGTACTGACTGCAACCAGTGAATTGTTTTTATTCCACCCGGTAGCAAACGCGTTAGGCGAGTTTTGTTGGAATATACCGACGTCTGGCAAACCAATTCCGGACGCCTTGGCCTGAGCGTGTACCGTCTCTAACAGCCAGCGCTCAGTTTCATTGGTGGGTTGTTCGATAAGCTGCACACCCATAGAGCGTATAGCCATCGACTTGGACATGAATAGAGAGACAAACGAGCCGATGAATCCAAACAGGGACGCAAAGATAATGAGTGAGACTGGACTTTGCCCAATCGCTTTATCTAAACCGAATATGGATGTGATGATGCTGAACACGACCATTACGGCCATGTTCGTGCCTAAAAACAGAAGGATTCTCGTCATCGATTAAATTCCCGTTTGGATCGTCTAAACAGCGTCAATGTAGGGGCTGATCGCCCCTAATCAAGGTTCCAATTATTCTATGTCTATGGCATCAACTTTCTGGAAACCCCGAGGTAATTTACGGCCTCTTTGACCGCGGGCTCCCATGTAATCTTCCAGTTCACGGAATTTTATAACCGTGTGTCGCTTACCGCTTGTAACCCGTAGCTTTTGCTTGGGTGCCAACACAGTCAGTGCAATCATAGACTCCTCGCCCGACTTAAATTTCGACGCTGGAATACTATAAATTTTATTGCCCTTACCCTTGGCCATCTCCGGTAGTTCGCCCACTGGGAAACACAACAAACTGCCCGTATTACTGATGGCGCAAACGATATTGTCAGTCAGCGAGGTGACAACCGCTGATTTGATAACAGAGGCACCGGCCGGAACACTGATTACAGATTTGCCCGATTTATTACGACTAATAAGGTCGCCCAACCTGGCAACAAATCCATAGCCGGCAGTTGTGGAAAATAGATAACGCTCATCGTCATCACCCATCATGACGCTGATAAATTTCGCGCCATCGGGTGGCTTTAAACGTCCGCTGATCGGTTCGCCCAATCCTCGAGCAGATGGAAAGCCATGCGCGGGTACGCAATATACGCGTCCGGTTGAATCCAGAAACATCGCTGTACGGTTTGTTCGGCCTCTGGCGTAACTTTGGAAGCTGTCTCCTGCCTTGTAGTTAAGCGCCAGCGGATCTACTTCCAAACCTTTACCGGCACGTACCCAACCCCGTTCAGATAAAACGACCGTAATGGGTTCACTGGGGATGAGATCGGCTTCGGAAATTGCCTGCGCTGCCTCTCTTTGTACGATGGGTGAACGACGCTCATCACCGTAGGTGTCGATATCTTCTTGCAATTCTTTCTTGACGAGAGTCTTCATACGACGCTCTGAACCTAAGGTTGCCTGTAGCTTGTCACGCTCTTGTTCCAAAGCCTCCTGCTCGCCACGAATTTTCATTTCTTCTAATTGAGCCAGATGGCGCAACTTTAATTCGAGAATAGCTTCTGCCTGTTCATCACTGATTTTGAAACGCTTCATGAGCACCGGTTTCGGCTCATCGTTGTTTCTTATGATGGCAATGACCTCATCAATATTGAGGTAGGCAATCATTAAGCCTTCAAGCAAGTGCAAGCGCTTTTCCACTTTATCCAATCGCCATTGCAAACGCCTACGAACGGTCTCAACGCGGAAAGACAGCCACTCTTTAAGTATTCCAACCAGCGGCTTAACCTGAGGACGTCCGTTTAAACCGATCATGTTCATGTTGACGCGATAAGTGCGTTCAAGATCGGTTGTCGCGAACAGATGCTGCATTAAATTATCTGTGTCGACTCGGTTGCTACGTGGTGTTATTACTAGGCGAGTGGGATTTTCATGGTCAGATTCGTCGCGAAGATCTTCAACCATAGGAAGCTTCTTCGCATTCATCTGTGCGGCTATTTGCTCAAGAATTTTTGAGCCTGACACTTGAAAAGGCAAGGCAGTAATAATGACATCACCACCCTCTCGCTCATAGATAGCCCGGGCTCGTAAACTGCCGTTGCCTGTTTCATAGATATTGCGAATGTCCTCCGGCGAGGAAATAATTTCAGCAGAGCTAGGGTAGTCAGGGCCCTCTATATACTGCAGTAAATCGTCAAGAGTAGATTTTGGTTTATCCAGTAAATGAATACACGCCTTACCCACCTCGGTTAAGTTATGCGGTGGAATGTCAGTTGCCATACCCACGGCAATACCCTGCGTACTATTCAACAAGATATGTGGCAGGCGTGATGGCAGTAATGATGGCTCTGTCATCGTGCCGTCAAAATTAGGCGTAAAGTCGACAGTGCCCTGCCCGAGTTCCTGCAACAATGATTTTGAAAATTTCGCCAATCGCGATTCGGTGTAACGCATGGCAGCAAAAGACTTGGGGTCGTCTTGTGATCCCCAGTTACCTTGCCCGTCTACCAGTGGATATCGATAGGTGAATGGCTGCGCCATGAGGACCATCGCCTCATAACAAGCCGAGTCCCCGTGAGGATGAAATTTACCGAGGACATCACCAACCGTACGTGCAGATTTTTTATGCTTCGAAACAGCCGATAATCCCAATTCGGACATCGCATAAATTATTCGACGCTGTACAGGTTTTAGTCCATCACCGATATGCGGAAGCGCACGGTCAAGAATGACGTACATGGAATAATCCAGATACGCCTTCTCTGTGTACTCGCTTAGGGCAAGTTCTTCAACTGGCTCGGGTGCTCGAACGGGAGCAGCGGCTACCGCCTTTTTTCGGGTTGTTTTTTTCTTCTGGGCCATCGTCAGGCAAGCAAGTTATTAAGTTTTAGGGCTTTGTTGATCAAGCCGTTAGTAGATGAATCGTGCGATTTTACGGTAGCAGCCAATTCCATTTCCTGATGAATCGATTTAGCGAGCTGTTTTCCAAGTTCAACGCCCCATTGGTCGAAGGGGTTAATGTCCCAGATTGCCGCCTCGACAAAAACCTTGTGTTCATAAAGAGCGATGAGCGCACCGAGCGCCTGAGGTGTTAACTGTTGAACCAGTAGCGTATTGCTTGGACGGTTCCCCGCAAAACTGCGATGACCGGATAAACGTTCAATTTCGGCATCGCTAGCGCCGGCTTTTTGCATTTCAACCTTCAACTCTTCTTTGGTTTTGCCCATCATGAGCGCTTCAGATTGAGCGAAGCAGTTGGCCATGAGCAACTCATGATGAATACCCAGAGGGTTTAGGCTCTCAAGTGCCATGATGAAATCAGTGGGGATGATGTGAGTTCCCTGATGTACCAGCTGGAAATAGGCGTGCTGACCGTTGGTGCCAGGCTCCCCCCAAACAACCGGCCCGGTAGAGCAACTGATGGGAGTGCCATCAACGTGTACAGATTTGCCATTACTCTCCATCGTTAATTGCTGCAGATACGCAGGAAAACGGTGCAGATATTGATCGTACGGGGCTATCAAATGACTGTGCGCAGACCAAAAGTTGTTATACCAGACCGTTAGCAGCGCCAAAATTACCGGCATATTTTCTGACAACGGTGCCGTCCGGGTGTGAACGTCCATATCATGAGCACCTTGCAAAAACTGCTCAAACCGATCCATGCCGATCGACAACATAAGCGGCATACCGATGGAGGACCAAAGCGAGTAGCGGCCACCCACCCAATCCCAGAAGCCGAACATGTTGTCTACATTTATGCCAAATTCCGAAACCGCCTCTTTATTTGTCGATAAAGCGACAAAGTGTTTAGACACATCACTCTCGGTAGCTGAACTGTCCAGAAACCAATCACGTGCTGAGTGAGCGTTGGTCAATGTCTCCTGCGTGGTGAAGGTTTTTGAAGCCACAATGAAAAGGGTTGTGTCCGGATCAACCTTCTTAAGCGTTGATACCATGTGCGACCCGTCCACGTTGCTCACAAAGTGCATGTTGAGACGCTCATGAGCAAACGGGGCAAGTGCCTCTACCGCCATCAGAGGGCCTAAATCTGACCCGCCGATGCCAATATTGACGACGTCGGTGATGGGTTTTCCGGTGTATCCCTTCCAGTCTCCGCTACGCACAGAATCGGTGAAAACCCGCAGCCTTGCCAACACGTCGTTGACTCCCGGCATGACGTCTTCTCCAGCCACCATGACAGGAGTGTTGCTGCGATTTCTAAGCGCGGTATGCAACGCAGGCCTGCCCTCAGTGGGGTTAACCAATTCCCCGTCGAACATACTCTGCAGGCGCGTTTTCACATCGGAGTTTTCTGCCAATCGAAGCAAATTAGCCAGAGTGTCATCGGTGACATGATTCTTTGAGTAGTCCAGAAAAATCCCGGCAGCGTTTAACTGAAATTTTTCGAAACGCGCATCATCAGATTCAAACAGATCGCGCAGCGATGTGGACTTCACATCATCGTAATGGGCTGCCAGTGTTTTCCAAGCGTCAAGATCAACAGGATGAGTCATGGTTTCCGGGGCGATTATCAGTCAACAGACCTAAGGGGTACACAGTATACTCTCCAGACACAGGCACTGATGGAAAGGAGCGTGAGTTCAAACGTCGAAATACCGCTGTGGCTATTTCTGTCAGGGCTTTTCTTTGCCTCACTTTGGCTACTGCAGCATTTTCTGCTGCCCTCGGCCCGATGGGTGATCAGGCGCCGCGCCAATAACCTCATCGATGAAGTCAATAATAGACTGGCTTTGAGGATCCCCTCTTTCAAGCTGACACAGAGAACTGTGCTCGTCGATCGCTTGATTTACCACCCTAGGGTTATTGAACTGGTCGACGAGCTTGCCATAGAGCTCAACGAGCCGCGTGAGGTGCTGATGAAAAAAGTCGGTGTTTATGCGCGGGAAATCGTACCGGCCTTCAACGCCTTGGTTTATTTTAAAGCCGCTTATTGGGTGGCCCGCCGTTTGGTCCACGCGCTCTACCGGGTTAGGCTCGGCTTTGCCGATGATGCGGCATTGAAAAAGCTCGGTCCAGAATCAAGCGTTGTATTTTTGATGAATCATCGCAGCAATATGGACTACATCATCGCCACGTATCTGGCGGCCGAGAGAACTGCCCTGTCTTACGCAGTGGGAGAATGGGCACGCGTCTGGCCGTTGCAACAACTTATCCGCGCTATGGGCGGTTATTTTGTGCGTCGCGATTCAGGAGATCCTTTATATAGGCGCGTGTTGGAGTGCTACGTGCAGATGGCCGCAGAAGGCGGTGTTCCTCAAGCGGTATTCCCCGAGGGACGATTAAGCCGGGACGGCAAACTGGCTCCGGCCAAGCTTGGTTTACTAGGCTACATCACCAGAAACTTCGACCCGGATGGTGTCCGCGATATCGTGTTCATACCCGTTGGTATTAACTACGACCGAGTGATCGAAGATCGAACGCTACTTCGCGCTGCTGAAAAACTACCCAAACGCGGTCTGGCCGCATCAACTGCCACTTTTACGCGATATTTTGCCAAGACCCTATGGCAAACGCTACTTGGTAAACGCTACCGAAACGGCTATGCCTGCGTCAATTTCGGCGAACCGGTTTCACTGCGGGAATGGATGAAAGATAGAGACATTAAAGCCAATCAGATGGGTGACATCACACCCTTGGCTACGGACCTTATGCAACGTATCGGGAACATCACGCCTATATTGCCAGTCGCCCTGGTCACAACACTTTTCGCAAGAGATACGACTGCTCGGTACAGTAGCCTGGAGCTGAAAGCAGAAGTGCTGGAGTTGCTCAAAGACTTAGAGCAGCGGGGTTACCGTGCCTACATACCTAGAAGTGACTACAACTACGCGGTCGATGTCGGTGTTCGAATGCTTACGCTTAGAAACATTCTGGAAGACAATGAGGGCGTGTTCTCGGCACGGCCGGAAGAACACACCCTATTGAGATACTACTCAAACTCAATTGCCCATTTACTGGACGACTAAGAAATTTTGTCCATTGTATTGGTCGCCTGGGCCAACAAGTAATAGAAAGTCACTCGGCTTTTCTGCTTAACACCTTTCATTTGCTCGCACACTTTGGCAATACCCGCTTCTGCAGCGTCGGCATCCAGCTCAAGCTTTTTCTTGGCGAAGCCGTCACGAACACGGTTTAGCTCAGCCTTATCCGAACTTGAAACTAATGCAGCGTCTTTACTGCTCCGTAAAGCGATACCACAGTACTTAACGATGTTGTCGACACTTGTTTGATCGGGCGAATCTACGAATTTAGCTACATCAGCAGCGTAATCAGTCATGGCTTATTCTCTCCAGTTGGATTCATTGACTTCAAGTACTCGAAGGCCTCGCTGGTGGTGGACATAATCAGCGTGGAATTATCTTTCATGACCGATTTGTACATATCCATGGTTTTCTGAAATTCATAGAAGTCGGCCGCTTCCGGGGTCTGATTATACGCTGCCGCATAAATTTCAGTAGCCTTGGCGTCCGCATCCCCCCTGATCTCTTCAACTTCCCGATAAGCCTCTGACTGAATTCGCTTCAATTCGCGCTCACGATTACCGTTGATTCGAGCCGCTTCCCCGTTACCCTCAGATCGGAATCGCTCAGCAATTTGCCGTCGCTCACTGATCATACGTTCGTAAATTTTGGGTCTGACACTTTCGTTGTAATTGATTCGCTTGAAGCGGATATCGAGAAGCTCAATGCCGAACACTTGAACTTTAGGCGCGGCCGCTGCGAAAATTTCTTCCTCAACTAATGCCCGGCCTTTGTTTATCGGCACCAGCCCGCCCAATGTCCTTTGTTCTGAATCTGACAAGGAAGCATCTCTAAGAGGAACACGATCTTTGGTGGTTCGCACCAACTCAATAAGCTCGTGCTTAGCGACAGCATTTCGCGTCTCACTACCCAGAATATCGTCCAATCGGGATTGCGCACTTCGCTCATCTCTCAAACGCAGAAAATACTGCAGCGGGTCAGTAATTTTCCACCGCGCAAAGAGATCAACAGCGATGTACAGTTTGTCTTTCGTAGGCATGTTGCTTGGCGAGCCATCCCACTCCAGAATCCTTTTATCGATAGGATTAACTTCTTGAATGAACGGTGTTTTGAACTTCAGCCCAGCTTCTGTTTTCGGTTCGCCGACAGGCTTACCAAATTGAGTAATGATGACTTGCTCTGTTTCATCAACCGTGTACAAAGCGCCAGAAACAACCAGTAAAAATGCGGCTATGATTATGCCTAACAGAATGCTCGTTATTTTCATCGTAGTGCTCCCGAAGCACCATTGAGGTGCATTAGTGGAAGCATCTGTTGAGAATTCTCATCCATAATTATTTTGTTGTCTAAACCCGGCAGGACTTCCTGCAGTGTCTCTATATAAATCCGCCTTCGCGTCACGTCCGGCGCTTTGCTGTATTCCGTCAATATCGCATTAAACCTTGCGGCATCACCCTCCGCCTCATTGACCCTTTGTAAGCGATAACCATCAGCGGCCCGGATACGCTGATCTTTTTCACCCTCAGCCAGTGGAATCACTTTGTTGTACTCACGACGAGCGGCGTTAATCAAACTTTCTTTTTCTTGCTGCGCTTGATTCACCTCATTAAATGATTCTTGTACTGGTCGAGGTGGATTGATGTTTTTTAGCTGAACCTGATCAATGCTCACGCCAATTTCATACTTGGCAACCAGTGACTGCATTTCGGCAAGCGCTACGGTTTCAATTTCTTGACGACCGATGGTAATGACCTCGTCCACCGAGCGATCTCCAACGACCACGCGCATCACAGACTCAGATAAATCTCTAAGCGTCTCACCGGGGTTGCGAACATCAAACAAGTATTTCTGTGGCTCGGCAATGCGATATTGCACTACCCATTCAACAAGCGCTGCGTTTAAATCTCCGGTCACCATTTGACTCTGGTGAGAGAGGTCCGGACGACTTTGACTGCTGTTGGTAGCCCCCGCTGTTGCGAAGCCAAACTCTTGTTTCAACTGCCGTTTTACAGGCAGGATGGTGACTTTATCTATCCCCAACGGAAACTTAAAGTGTAAGCCTGGATCTTGTTCAGAGACATACTTACCGAACCTTTGAACAATGCCTACAGAGTCACTCGGTATGGTGTAGTAAGCGGTATATCCAAGGTAGACAATGCCAGCAAGCAGCAGCAAACCAAAACTACCCAAAAAGCCAGCTACACCCGATCCACCACCTTTTCCGAAAGAGCCCTGAGTGACATTGCCACCTGCCGCTCCATTGCTATTTTCGTTAGGTGTTGCACGTGCATTCTTCAACTGACGCAATAAATCGTCGAGCGGATTGTTTCCTGACATTCGTATATCCCATTAACCCATACAAGAGAATAGTTGGGCATCGCAGATTTGCACAATTTACGACTCGCGAATCATTACTAAAAATTGCTGTCAGAGTGGAGTGATGCATACCTGTTGTATGCTGGACAATGAACCCGACCGATATAGGAAAAAACGATGACTGACTTAGACCATATTGATCAAAGAATTTATGACCTATACGATGAATACTGTCATAGCGGAATGACGCGGCGCGACTTTCTACAAAAAGCCAGCGCGATAACCATAGCCGGCGTGTCCGGACTGGCAATGGCCCAATCATTGTTGCCACGATACGCCCAGGCACAAACAATCTCATTTACTGACGAGCGCATCAAAGCAACTTACGTTGATTATGCCTCACCAGGTGGAACCTCTGGCGAGATGCGCGGCTATCTGGTCCAACCTGCCGCAGAAGGCCCCCACCCGGCGGTCATCGTTATTCACGAAAACCGCGGCCTTAACCCTTACATTGAAGACGTCGCTAGACGATTCGCAACGATGGGTTTTCTGGCACTGGCACCCGACGGTTTATCGCCAGTAGGCGGCTATCCGGGTAATGACGACGATGGCAAAATTCTACAAAAAAGTCTCGATCAGACAAAACTGAAAACAGACATGCTCAACAGCGCGAAATTCGTGCAATCGCATGAACTATCAACCGGAAAACTCGGATCGGTCGGCTTTTGCTGGGGCGGCGGCACTACCAACTATCTTGCGGCACAAATGGGCGATGATCTTCATGCAGCAGTTCCTTATTACGGGGCAGCGTTAAAAGCCGAGGATGTGGCTAACGTTACCGCTCCGCTCATGGTGCAATCTGCCGAAGACGATAAGCGCATTAACGCCATGTGGCCGGATTTTGAAACCGCTCTTAAAAATAACGGCAAGAACTACGAACGCCATTTATATGCAGGTACACGACACGGCTTTCATAACAACTCGACTCCCCGCTTTAACAAGGAAGCAGCGGAGCTTTCAGAAAACAGGACTGTTGAGTTCTTTAAGCAGCATTTAAGCTAGTTTGGTATTCGATCTTCAGAACTCTTTGTCGGCGTTAGATCGACTAAAGAGTTCTGAGGGTTCAAAACTGCCGACTAAGACCAATCACTCAAGACGACCTTACCTATCGCATCGCCTCTTTCGATGAGCGAATGCGCTTTTTTAAGATTCGTCGCGTTTATCGGGCTGATGGTTTCTGAGACTGTGGTACGCAAAGTGCCATTGTCTATTTGCTCAGATACATAATTGAGCAGGTTGTGCTGTTCGATCATATCCGGTGTTGTGAACATCGACCGAGCGAACATAAATTCCCAATGCAGACTGGCACATTTCGTTTTCATGACATCCATGGGCATGTCTGAATCGGTATTGTCTATCGTGACGATGCCACCTTGCGGTTTGATCAGATCAACACACGTATTCCAATGACTCATGTCGTTGAATATGGCGATGTGATCAACAAACGGAAAACCAACGGCCCTTACCTGTTCTGCCATGGCCTCTTTATGATTGACGACATGGTCGGCACCTAATTCCCTCACCCACGCAGCAGATTCGGGTCGTGATGCAGTTGCGATGACCACCAAACCAGCCTTTTTGGCCAGTTGAATACCTATTGATCCAACACCTCCTCCGGCACCAATGATAAGTACTGACTCGCCACTATTAGCACCATGAGGATCAATGCCTAGTCGATCGAAAAATGCTTCGTACGCTGTGATGGACGTTAAAGGCAAAGCCGCGGCAGATGCAAAAGATAAGGACGCAGGCTTTCTGCCAACAATTCTCTCGTCAACCAATTGAAATTCGGAGTTACTGCCAGAGCGCGTCAAATCACCCGCGTAAAAGACCTCATCACCGGCCTTAAATAATGAGACTTCATCACCGACGGCCTCGACGATACCGGCGGCGTCATAACCGATAACCCTGGCAGGATTTTCTTCAGTATCTTTAGATCGGCGCACTTTCGTGTCAACCGGGTTAACGGCAATGGCCTCAACGGCCACTAAAATGTCTCTACCACTGGCAGCAGGCTTCGGCAGTTCAAGATCCAGAAAGGATTCAGGATCATCAATGGGCAAATATCGTTTGAATCCAACGGCTTTCATGATGGGCACACCACGCTGTGTGATCTAAAAAAGTGTTTCAAAAGTCTATCAGACTAGGCTCGCTCTAGAAGCTTTAACACCCCGCTCAAACCCAATTGCTCCAACGCGCGGATATTGTTCTCGGGGATGGACTCCGGGTCAGAATGCGCATCTACAGCTTTGCTGACACTCGCCTCCTGTAGCAAATGCAATATCGGAAAGGGAGCCCTGTTCGTCCAGTTGCTGACATCTGATGGGGATGTTCCTTCAAATTGATAGTCCGGGTGAAAACTGGCTATCTGGAGGGTCCCGCTAAAACCCAGGTCTTCAAGCAAGGCCTCTGACAATGCCAGGAGGTCGAGATAATCGTCAAAATTCTCGTACCCTTCGGGCAGCACAAATAAAGTCGTTGCCTGATCATCTCCCCTCTCAAGCTTCGCAGCCTCCTCGGAAAAGGCTTGTAAGCATTGAGCCGTATCGGATTGCTCGGCAACCACAATGTGGATCTGGTTCTTGAGTCTCGGCCCACGTGCAAACGGGCACAAATTCAGACCGATAACCAGGGCATCCAACCAGTGTTCGGTCGCGTCAATTACAGAATCAGTCTTCAAAACGGGCTCGTTCATGGTTGGCTCTCCCGTATAATACGGCGAATGGTCAATTCAGAATTAAATCTATTACAGCCCTATCCATTCGAGAAGCTTCGAACCTTGCTCGAAGGGATTGAGCCGTCGGCGCAAACTCCTATCTCTTTATCAGTCGGTGAACCCAAACATCCCGCACCTCAATTTGTTCTGGATGCCCTTACCGACTCACTCAAGACCTTGGAGCAATATCCCAGCACACGTGGCTCCGATGAACTTCGCAACTCAATCGCTCAATGGTTATGCCAGCGCTTTGCTCTGAAGAACGCCGCTACTCTAGCTGAAAAGCACATACTTCCGGTCAACGGTACCCGCGAAGGCCTTTTTGCGATTGCTCAGTGCGTTCTGGATCGCAGCAAGTCAGCCGACAGCGTACTGATGCCGAATCCCTTCTACCAAATATATGAAGGCGCAACCCTCTTAGCCGGATGCAAACCCAATTTCTACACCATTGATGAAAACGCAGATGCCAACCTGGCATCCATATCAGACAAAGATTTCGATGACGCCCAGTTAATTTATATTTGCACTCCCGGTAACCCTACTGGTGCCGTCAATTCAATGAGTGCTCTTCAAGCACTTATTGAAAAAGCGCATCAACACGATTTTGTCATTGTCAGCGATGAATGCTATAGCGAGATATACCGCAAAGATTCAGGCGCACCCTGCGGACTTCTTCAAGCCGCGTCGGCAATGGGATTAGAGACGTTCGATCGCTGCCTGGTTTTTCATAGTTTATCCAAACGTTCAAACCTACCCGGACTGCGCTCAGGCTTTGTCGCCGGAGATGCAAATCTCATCAAACACTTTGCATCTTATAGAACCTATCAAGGCTGCTCCATGTCAGGAGCTGTTCAAAGTGCAAGCACAGCTGCCTGGAGCGACGAGCAACACGTCACCCAGAACAGGGCTGCCTACGATGAAAAATATGCAGCCGTAGTCAGCATACTGAATACCAAGTTATCCGTGAAAACACCTCCAGCCGGGTTCTATCTATGGCCTGAGCTACCCACCGATGACCAGACATTTACACAGCGGTTGCTAAAAGAGCAAAACGTCCGGGCAGTACCCGGTAGTTTTCTTGCCAGAGCCACCACTGATAACGCAGTGAATCCCGGGCAAAATCGACTGAGATTAGCGCTTGTCGCGCCACTTGATGATTGCGTTCAAGCCGCCAACAGAATAATCCAGTGCCTATAGGCACCCCAACCATTAAGAGATAACAACAATGAGTGAACTAGAAAGCATCATTAACGATGCCTGGGAAAATCGCGACAATATCAGTACCGCCGATGCAAATGGCGAGGTTGGTAAATCGGTAGAGGAAGCTATTGCATTACTCGACTCAGGAAAAGCCCGTGTTGCAGAACCACAAGGCGTTGGCAAATGGCAAGTCAACGAATGGTTAAAAAAAGCGGTATTACTCTCTTTCAGACTTCGCGACAATGCTCCCATTGAAGCCGGTGGATTTACACGCTTCTACGATAAGGTGCCTGGTAAGTTCACTGACATGAGTGCCAACGAATTCCAAGCTGCCGGTGTGCGTGTCGTACCTCCAGCCATGGCACGAAAAGGGAGCTTCATCGCACCTAACACTATTCTTATGCCCTCCTACGTCAACATCGGCGCGTATGTAGATTCCGGCACCATGGTTGACACGTGGGCAACCGTCGGTTCCTGTGCACAAATCGGTAAGAACGTTCACTTGTCTGGTGGCGTAGGAATCGGTGGCGTACTGGAACCACTTCAAGCATCACCCACCATCATCGAAGATAACTGCTTCATTGGTGCACGCTCTGAAGTTGTAGAGGGTGTTGTGGTTGAAGAAGGCTCAGTAATTTCAATGGGTGTCTATATCGGTCAAAGCACTCGCATCTATGATCGCGAACGCGACGAAGTTACCTACGGACGTATACCCGCGGGTTCTGTAGTTGTCTCGGGCAACTTGCCTTCCAGCGATGGAAAGTACAGTCTTTACTGTGCTGTGATCGTTAAACGAGTTGACGAAAAGACACGTAGCAAGGTTGGAATTAACGAACTACTTCGACTAGCAGATTAATTAAAGGACGCACTCATGGCTGATTCGATTACCGTTTATGGTATTCCCAATTGCGATACGGTAAAAAAAGCCCGAAAGTGGCTTGATGCGGCATCGGTCAGCTATGAGTTTCACGACTACAAGAAAAAAGGAATTGATGCAAAAACCTTAAAAGCGTTTAGCAAACAATTAGGTTGGGAGTCGCTTGTCAATCGTCGCGGCACGACCTGGCGGAAACTGGACGACGCTGACAAAGAAAACCTTACCGAAAGCAAAGCCATCGCACTAATGATTGAAAACACCAGCCTCATCAAACGGCCGGTGATTACCGGCGGTAAAGAGGTCTTATTAGGCTTTGACGCAGATTCCTATTCTGAAAACCTTCTTTAGGAACTGCAAACGAATCAATCGTGTTCGGCCATCTTTACGATTTTTAAAAATTCAGATCGGAAAGCTCGTCGATACAGTACCAATGCAATCCAGAATGTCGCGATGATAAATAACCAGGCATTTATCATCCAGGCGAAGGCTGCAAGTGCAAAGAAATACGCATTCAAACCTGTTGTGAAATGTTTGGCCGCTAGCGCATGAAGTCTTGCCAGTTTTTTCGCATAGTTTGATAAGTTCTCAGCACTCAACCCCTCTTCATCGCTATTCGACTCCTTGGGTGATGCGCCTATAAGAATAAGTATGTAGTTATAAAGTCGATAACTCCATGCGAATTTAAAAAAGGCAAAAACAAAAATCAAAATTATTAACAGAAGTTTTATTTCCCACTGGAAACTGGTATCAGTCGTAGATGCCGGTATTTCCTGAAGCAGAGCAACGCCTCTATCCGCGGCACCCAAACCTGCTACCAGACCACCCAATAACAAAACAGTGGTAGACGCGAAAAACAGTACGCCCTGCTGTAAGCCGTTTTGCAGAATGGCATCAATGGGGGAATCGCCACGAGCAACGACATTCAGCATCCATCGTTCCCGTTGGATAGCCATGGTGTAACTGATGGTCTTTGTCCGAAATGGCGACGTATTGATCAGGTAAAAATGCAGAAACCAAACCGTGAAAAACCAGGTGATGGCTATTGCGTCAATCAGACCAAACCCGTAGAAATCATCCATAAACGAAATTTATCCCTTCTACGTCAGCTGCATTCTTCCTTAGCTCACGGATACTTTTAAGAGTCATGGTATGAATTGGATTCGCAAGCTGAAAAGCCAGCGCTTAATCATACGCAAAAAATCGCCGCAGGAAAGGCAAGAACACCGAATGCAGTAGGGTCTTAAACTTGACGCAAGTCTTAAAAGACGGTTAGGTCAGGACAAATGGGTACTATTCCCCTTTGAACCGGATGACATCTTTATCCTGATCGGTAGCATAGGATCTGACTTTTCCATTAGCCACATCGATGGCCTTAGGCAGATGATACAAGTGAGTACCTGCAAACACGAATTCAGCCGCATGCCCTCGTTGGAAAAAACCCAATCGGCTGGCGCTCTTGAAAAAAGCTTCGTTAGTCCAGTCGGTGGTTGTAACGATCGATTGCAGCATGCTCGGCCTCATGGACTCAAACGCGAAAGCAATCATGGCAGGGTTGACCCGCCGTCCTCGAAATTCAGGAAGCACATCCACCTTAAACAAATAGAAGCATCCCTTGGGAGCCTCCACACCAATTCCATGATAGGCAGGGCCCCCACTATTGTGGCGTGCCGGAATAGTGCCCGAGCCAAGAAATATAATGCCAACTATTTCACTATTTACGGTTGCCCCGATGCATAAGAACCGATATTTTTCGAAATCCTTAACAAACGTTTCATTGATGCCGAAACGATTCACCGAGGCCAGTGTCTCTAAGTCTTCCTTAGTAAGATACCGGCAGACGATCTCTTCACCGACTTCCGGCCGCGTGAATGTGCGCCTATCCAAGAAAAGGACACGCGTTATGTCGGCTGTACATACCTTGTTTAACGCTTTGTAGAAAAACGATTTAAGTAACATGTCAGTTGACCGAAACCAAAGATAAATAACCTCGACATTCGAGTGAAGCTACGTTGCAACTATCAAGCCGCACGTTAGCACCAAAAGGTGTCTTGCATCACACGATTCGACCCGAAGTGGATATAGATAGCTAATATGAGTGACAAAGCCCCTATCCAGTGGACCAAAGAAGACTACGCCAAGTTTGGTGACGTCCCTATGGTCAACAAACATGAATACCATCAGCGTACGTTATTTGATAAACCCGAACTGATCGCACTGCTCGACGAGTTTCCCCGCAAGTGGTTACAAGCATTTACCATGGGCGACGATCCCTGCCGACCGGAAGAATGGTCCTGCGTAGATATCGCCGATGAGACAAACGGTGCTGACCTGTGGAGAGCGGTAGAAGGCGGACGCCTTTGGCTGAACATCACTCATATAGAGGAGTTTAGCAATGACTATAAAGAACTCATCGAAGGCATGTACCAACATCTCGATGAAAATTGCCCGCATCTACAAAATCCTGTCGCAAACTACAGCACGCTGTTAATCAGCTCCCCCGGCGCGCAGGTTTACTACCACCTCGATGCTGAACCAAACATGCTATGGCATATGCGTGGTCAAAAACGCCTATGGGTTTATCCGGCTATGGATACTCGTTTGGTTCCTCAGAATTTGCTTGAAGATATATACGCGGGTGAAATTGACGAAAACCTACCGTATGAAACAAGCTTTGATGAGCACGCGGCGGAGTTTCTACTAACACCCGGTGATGTTGCATCGTGGCCTCATAACGGTCCCCATCGCTTACAGAACGTTGATATGAACGTGTCGCTGGCCACCAGCTACTACACACCCGCTATTTATAAGCGTCAGTACGTGCAGCTCGCCAATCGATTTGTGCTCAGAGATCTAGGCATAAAGAATCGAAGCATGACAGAAGAAGGTCCAATACCGTCTTTAAAGCGATTCACTTACCGCGCTGTCAATAAGATTAAGCCTTTTTCCCGTCGGGACCGAGCTGCGACCTACGTGACTGACTTACAAATAGACCCGGATAGCGAGTTGGGCATCAGAAAACTTGATGAAGCACGCCCGGCCTCTTTCGCAAGGCTTGCAAGCTAATCCATTATTGGGATTGACGATGAGCCAGGTATCCAAAGCGACCATTCGAATTGAACATCTGATCAGCACTGATCAGTTCGATGCGATCGAATCGGATTGGAACAGACTTCACTCGTTGTCACCTAGTGCTGGTTTCTTTAATAGCTGGTACTGGAATAGACTGTGGTGGGAACACTACGGCGATATGGGCACACTGCATATTGTCGTGGTCTACAACGACGATGTTATAGCAGCGATTGCCCCACTCTATCGATGTACAACACGTGCCCTCAGGTTTGCATCTGCCGACACCGTTCGATTTATAGGTTCAGGCGGCAATACGTCACCGGATGACCTGGATGTTCTATTAAACCCACAGGCAGACGACGGGATCATTAAAGCACTCACTGATGACGTGCTTAAATTAAGCTCACTTGAACGCCTGCAGTTTTCAGATTTACCCGAGAATTCTCAGTTTTTACAAACCCTACTAGAGCGGGCAACTGAACTGGGTTGGTCGATGCCGCTTCTGCAAAATCAGACGCGTCGCGTCCAGGCTTTACCAAATACCATCTCTGCCTACGAGAAAAGTCTAAGCCGCAACGCGCGCAAGCAGCGTAAACGTCGCCGTCGCAAACTCAAGGAAGCCGGGGAGTTTAAGTTTCACCGTTGCAGGTCACCGGAAGAAATCGATCTTGCCTTTGCAGAACTCGTCACGCTTCATCAGACACGACACGCAAGTAAAGGTGAGCAAGGCAGTTTCGGATCAGAGAAGTACCGAAGATTTCATCTGGCTCTCATGAAGGAAGCACTTAAGCGTGATGAGCTGAGATTGATCGTTCTAGTGCTCAACGAAAAAACCATCGGTATTGAGTATTCGTTTTTCAGTAAGGGCACCATCATGTTCTTTCAAAACGGATTCGACCCCAAGTACGAGGCATTAAGTCCGGGACATCTGTCCATGATGCATATCATTGACGAAGGCATTAAAGAAGGTGCCCATACCATGGATCTGCTCAAGGGTGAGTATGAGTACAAGTTATCGTATGCAAAAGATCAAACGCTAACGGTGGGGGTCGATGCATGGCGCAGTCAATTCATGTCGCTTGCATCAAGAGCTGTTCGATCAATCCGGGCCGCTTGAATAAGCGTCTTTACCCGTTTTTTGCTTTTCTTGCTCGCTCTTCGGTAGTCTCCGCCACCTTATTTCTTAAGTACACCGGCATGGCCTCTTCAGCCGGCACAAGCCTCCCTGCTGTCACGTTTGGCAAAGCAATATCGATTAAGTCCTGAGCATGTGGCCACGCATCTCGACGAATGTGTTCTCCACTTACAGAGAACCGGGTACGCAGGATTTCTTCATAACGTTCTGCGCCGGAACCCGCCCAGCTTATAGACGAGTCTGACGGTTGCGGTACGTCGGAAGGCAGACATATAAATTCTTCGCTGAGCGCACGCATGATTGACCCCTCTCCCAACTCGTAGCTGGCGAAGTACACCTCGTCCATTCGCGCATCCAGACTGACAGCGACCCGTTTATCCCCATGCAGACGATTAACTCCTTGTGCCACACTGTGCATAGTGGATATGCCTATCACCCCTACATCAGCACCCAAGGCAATTCCCTGGGTCAAAGCGACGCCGATTCTTACGCCCGTGAAACTACCCGGGCCGCGACCAAATGCCACACCATCAAGCTGCCGCGGCTTCAACGAGGCTTCAGCCATCAAGGCATCAATCATGGGCAATACGATAGTGCCATGTTGTTGCGCTGCAATGCGGTGGTCGCACAGCAAATCCGACCCTGTGAGCAAAGCGACTGAGCAAGCATCAGTGGAGGTTTCTATAGCTAATATATTCATATCAACTCTTCATCTCGATGGGACTCACGCTCACGGCGATAAAAGTCTTCCACCTCATTAAGATCACGCGTTATGGGCATAGGTGGCAGGCTCGTTATGAAAACCTCACCATAGTTTCTGGAACGGATTCGCGGATCACACAACACGAGTACGCCACTGTCAGTTACGTCGCGTATTAGTCTCCCGACCCCTTGTTTTAATGCGATAGCCGCCTGCGGTATTTGATACTCGAAAAACGGGTTGCCACCGGCTTGTTTCATGTGTTCAATTCGGGCGCCCATTACGGGATCACCGGGTGAGCCAAACGGAAGTTTGTCGATCACTACCAATGATAATGCTTCGCCTCGTACATCAACGCCTTCCCAGAAACTACTGGTGCCGAGCAGCACGGCGTTACCAATTGATTGAAAAGCTTCAATCAATTCCCGTTTGGGCATTTGCCCTTGAATGAGCAACGGAAATTCCACTTGATTTTCCAACAATCGAGCGGCCTCATGCATTGCACGATAACTGGTAAACAATAAAAATGCTCTACCCTGACTGGCTTTCAGAACAGGCTTAATTTTTTCAACGATGCTACTGGTATAAGCCGAGCTTTGAGGCTCAGGTAAATCTTCGGGTAAATACAGGAGTGCGTTGTGTCGATAATCGAAGGGGCTGTCCACCTGAAGCTCGCGGGTGTCTTTCAAACCCAACTGCCCCTTAAAGTGACTGAAATCGCCCCCGACTGCGAGCGTTGCTGATGTAAAAACCCAGCTGGATGTCATGGCTTCCATCGCGCGTTGAAAAGGTCCAGCAACGGTCATGGGAGTCATATTCAAACTAAAACCTGTACGAAACGTTTCGTACCAGTGAACATACTCCCCATCGGCGGGGTTCTCCGCAAACCGTTTAAGGGAGTCGGCATGCACTAAAGCCCGCTTGTGACAACTTTCAAGCCCTTTACCTCTGCTTGCAGCCTCCTCTAGAGTCTCCGATAGAGCGCCCAGTAAAATGGTGAGTCTTTCCAGCTCTCTTTCTATAGCGGATGTATCTTTAATATTTATCCAGGCATCACGCCCCGGCTCGACCCCGAACGCTAAACGAAAATGTCGGACACCTGTTTCTAAATCTTGCGCAAGATCGCGAAGCTCACGCATATCCGGTGCTTCGTGTAGTTGTTCGCCAACGGTATCGCGCGCTAAATCGAGCAACTGCCGACTGCTGAGCTTACGGCCGAAAAACTGAGCTGCAATATCCGGTAGCTGATGAGCCTCGTCGATTACAAAACCGTTTGCGCTAGGTAGAAGATCTCCGAATCCCTGCTCTTTCAACGCTAAATCAGCGCACAACAAATGGTGATTAACGACAACGATGTCTGATTCCTGAGCTCGCTTGCGGGCTTTATGAACAAAGCAATCTGCCAGATCTTCAAACTCATGCTTAGAACAAAATTCGTCGTTAGAGACAATGAAGGACCAGACCATAGAGTCCTCGGGGACTGCCATCACTTCAGCGATATCGCCAGTGGTTGTTGATCGTGACCAGTCAGCAATGGCTCTGAGGTGTTCTTGATATCGGGCGTCGAGTAGCGCCGGGTGACGCATGGCACGCTGCAATCGATGCTTACACAGGTAGTTTGCCCGTCCCTTTAACAGGCTGATGGACACACCACTGGAAAGCGCTCGATTGACCAGTGGTAGATCACTGTAGTAAAGCTGGTCCTGAAGGTGACGGGTGCCGGTCGATATGATGATCCGCTGGCCGCTTAGAATGGCAGGTACCAGATAGGCAAATGTTTTACCGGTACCTGTGCCTGCCTCTCCGACAAGTTGAGCGGTATCTTCTAATGTGGAGAATATCGCCTCAGCGAGGTGCTGCTGCTCAACACGTGGCGCAAAGCCTGACAGATGCGAAGCTATAGGGCCATCATGCCCAAGCACATTTGTAATTGATTCAACTGATTCCATAACCGGTGCCTCCCTGCTCCGGTTGGCGCAACTTTACGACTTAGCTTACGCTGTTACTGATATTGGTATTCTTGCACTTTCTTGTGCGCACTTCGAACGCCGAGAAGATCTCCACGCATGTTGCGTGCGTGCTCGATAATCATCCAATTTCTGTGCAGAAGCGGTCTGTTGTCTTCAGCAAACGCATTAGATTTGGTGGCGTAACTCTCAGCCAACGCGGCCTCAAGAGTATCCAACTGAATTTCGGCAGCACGGCTCCATAAAAGCGCATTCTGCGGGCTGACTTCCAACGCATCGTATAGAAGCTCTAGGGCAATTGCATCTTGATCATTTTTTCTGGCTTCTTCGGCGGCTGCCCACAGTTGAGCGACACGCTCGAAGTCTGTGTTTCCTCTGACTGAGCCGTCAGGACGGCTTACGATAGGTGCCACCGCCTCGAGCTTCTGCTCAGGCTTGGGCTGCATTGCCGAGCAACCGGACAACACCAGTAAAGCTGCCACAAGCGCAGCAGGTTTAATCGCGCCGAAATGGTCAAAAACGTTATTTTTAGTATTCATTGAATTCAACTAAAGTGACACTCGTCATTTTGCCTTGCCGCAAAGACTACAGCAAGCTCTCGATTATTTCGATCTCGATTCTACGGTTCCGTTCCCGACCTTCCAGGGTCGCGTTAGGTGCTCTGGGGCGGCTCTCGCCAAACGCAAACGGTTTGATTTGCTCAGACCCCACACCTTCCTCGACCATAAAGGCGACAACAGCGTTAACCCGTTTCTTAGACAATTCTAGGTTATCCGCAGCGGATCCGCGGTTATCCGTGTGCCCTTCTACCGAAAAAGTGGCGTTTGGGTAACGAATAAGACCATCGACTAATTTCCCGAGCACAATGCGTGATTCGACAGACAATTCGACTTCATCCGGCGCAAATTTCAGCCCCTCAATGACACCTGTGACAATTTCGCAACCAGCGGGTCCAACAAACGTGTTGCGGGGTGTTTTCGCACAAGTATCAGCATGATCCGCCACACCATCTAAGTCGCTATCCCGTTGAGTGGCATTTGTCCACTCGTACGGTACGGACGGGCTGGTTAGCAGACTCGACTTAACCCCGGAATTATCCGCAACACTGCTACAACCAGAAATTGCGAGGCAGACAATCAAAAAGCTGGATTGAGAAAGCGCGGTTTTCAGTTTTGTTGTTATGGGCATTAAAATTCGTTATTTCTCCATGCCCCATCCAAACTTACGGGTGCGTAATCGTTTGAGCAAAAATCACCCGGAGGCACACAATTCAAGACTCGCATGCTATCAAAGTATGTCCTCTAAGATTTACCCCTTGGTCAGATTCAATCACGTCCGCCAAATGTATGACTTTAGTGCGTTACATTATTAACCGGAAGCTTGGCCAAGGTAATGTGGGAATACCCCGACAACTTTAGATTGCCATCGAAAAGCCGCTATTCCCCCTAGGTGCGAACTATATACCGTGACCGATTGTCTAGGGGTTCGGGTATACATTGCTCAATATTCAACTACTTCAGTAGATATCGAATTAAACAATTATCCACGATGAAATTGATCTTCTGATCAATGAATCATAGGAGTTAGTTTTAGTGTTCCGATTCAAATTAACGGTATCGTCCATCGCTTTTCTTCTCACCTCTTTCGGTGCACACGCCAGTGAGAATCTTTGCGAAGGGTATGTAACCCACAATAAGGGTGTGACGATTCCGCAAGTCCGCAAGCCGCCGTACATGAAATATTACAGAGAACCGGCATTTGGGACGAAGGTTATTCGCATCACCAATAGTTTGCCTGATGAGGTTCGCAAGCCTCCCTACAGTACTGTTCAGGCCTGGAATGCAGATGAGTCACTGTTACTCATGTGGACTCGAGCGAGGTCTTACACCACGCATCAGTTGCTAGATGGACACACTTATAAAGTTGTCAGGGATCTGGATTTTACACCTAGCGATCTAGAAGACGTATTTTGGAGCCACTCGGATCCTGACGTGCTTTACTACATCAGTAAAATAAAACCCGATGCCGGTGAATTTAAGCGGTATAACGTCAGCACAAACAAATCGACAACGATTAAGGACTTTTCTCCATGGTGCGGCACCAGCATGCCAACCCCCGGTGGTGGCGTCCAAATGCAGTCCTTGGATGACGATTTATTCGGGTTTCGCTGCCTACCCTCAAATGGCAACAGAATAATGCTGACGTATCGCCTCAGCACCGACACCGTAACCGTTGCCCCTATAGGTGAAGGGACTCGTTGGAGCGAATGGTTTGCACCGATTGCCACTCCAAGCGGAAAATCTCTTTGGTATCAAGGTACATCGCTGGCCCATGATCTTAAGACGATCAACCACACACTGGACATGTACAAGTACCATGAACACCAGAACTTAGGACGAACGCATGACGGGCAAGATGCAATGTTTACGCTGGGTTTCAATGAGTCACCGAAGGGTTGCGATGGAGATCCTGAAGACGGCGTAGGGCATTTAATCGAGCACAACATGGAAACCGGAAAGTGTAGAAACGTCATCAGCAGAGCAGATGGCTACCCTTATACGACCAGCTCCACACATATATCTGCGCAAGCCTATAAAAAACCTGGCTGGATTGCGATGTCAAGCGTAGGCAAAGGTCTTGAATGGCTGAAAAACGGTGAGAAAGCTCCTGCTTTATCATCTGAAATTTATCTGGTTAATACAGATCCAGACAACAAGGTAGTTTGCCGCTTGGCGCATCACAGGTCTTACGCAAAATTGGCCAGTAACGGCGACTACAGTGCATACTTCGGCGAACCTCATGTCACAATCAGTCCATCCGGAACTCGATTGTTCTTTGGATCAGATTGGTATGACTCCGGAAGTGTTGACAGTTACATCATCGAGCTACCCGGATACAAGCGTCCAGAGTAAATTCATGGTTCGACGGCCATGAATTTACGTCGGGCATTGTGCCTTTGCCTGGTCGTGGGTATTGCCACGGCCTGTGTGTTTTTCGCACGAAAAAATAAACAAGAAGTTACGATTCGATGGACTGAAATCAACTATCTTGTCCAAGACTATTTCTCACCACCGTCGGCGACTAACCTTATGCTAGGCAGTTCCTCAATAGCCAGATTAGTCTCTGAAAAATATCTTGATCCGGCCTGTGGTGCATGGACTAATCGAGGTGTCGGGTCCTCAACAATAAAAGATACGCTTCGATATCTAAGGCTCACCAAGGCCAACGAAAGCATGAACAAGGTGATTCTCTACTTAGGGGAAAACGATTTAGCAACAGGGACCGACTTTCAAACTGTTCTGGCTCGTTATAAAACCCTACTACAGGCGTTATCCGACAAATATAAAAACGCTACAGTCAATATCGTACCCGTCAAACCCTCTCTAAGCAGAATGAGTACATGGGCGACTTTCCAGTCTCTCAATCAACGAATAGAGGAACTCAGTGAATCCCACGAAAAGTTAGTGTTCCACAATCCTGAGTGGATGGATGTTTATCGAAATGGATCTGATCACGAAACACATCCTTGGTTTCTCAGCGACGGCGTTCACTTGACGCATGCCGGTTATCTCGCATTTGCAGAACCCATTAACAAGGCCTGCACAAATCAATGAATAGATTGCACTACATGGACTCTCTCAGGAGTGTCCTTATGGCCTTGGGTATCATTCTTCACACAGCCAATATCTACAGTGCAGAAATAACCTGGCGAATCAGCAGCGAAGATACAAGCACGTTCATTTTCTTTATCCGGGAAATCATCCATCTGTTTCGCATGCCGGCCTTCTTTATGGTCTCCGGTTTCTTTTGTGTCATGACGTTACAAAAATACGGGTCATCGCAATTTGTTAAGGTACGAATGAAACGTATTGCCGTCCCTTTGATCGTAACGGCTCTGACATTGAATAGCCTTCAAACGCTTATCCTACATCTGACGGGTTGGCAGCCTTTTGAATTTCCTAGCTACTGGTTAACAGGCGGTTGGATCTCCCACCTGTGGTTCCTGATCAATTTGATCGTGTACTTTGCTGTTGCAGTTTTCTTATTTTCTTTCTTTAAGAGAACAACAAAATCGCTTCTTGACATGCTATCGGGCTTGGCGGCTAAACTTCCCATGCCAATAGTGCTACTGATAGCATCTTTATCAGGAGTTGGTGTTGTAGCGTTGTCTCCGCTGGGCTTTCCGCTCTATTCGTACTACGTATTCGACATACTAAATGTCTATATCCTGATGAAGTATCTGCCATACTTCTTTTTCGGGGCCCTATTATTTAACTCGAAAACCGTATTGAACAATTTTTCTAACGTCTCGAATCTTGTTCTGGTTATTTACACCGTGGCATCGATAGGCGCTCTATTCTTGCTGACACCTCTGCTACCAGAGTCACTCTCTCCAGTGCTTGTTGCGTTTACCAGTAGTCTGGCTTCTTGGACGTTGTCCGCTGCGCTTTTTAAGTTCTTTCAAACGTTCTTCAATAAAAAGTCCGATTTTTGGTTATCTCTATCCGACTCTTCGTACACCATTTATTTGTTCCATCATCTTATTGTTATTAGTTTAGGACTCATCGCATTAGAGCTCGGCCTACCACCGTTTGTCGAGTTTCTCATCATCATAGTACTCACCGTGCTGGCAACAGTAGGAATTCATCGCTACCTTATCAACAAAATTCCATTGCTCAAGCTTGCGTTTAATGGCAAGTAGTCGCTTTTTTTCGAATTAGCGGCTCTACGCAGCTGATGCGCTCTTAGCAAAAACTGACTACGCTTATTCCCACTCAATCGTAGCGGGTGGCTTGCTGGATATATCGTAGGTCACCCGGGATATACGGGGTATGGAGTTGCAAATCTTACGTGAGACCTCGTCCAGAAAATCCCACGGTAGCTGAGCAGCCCTCGCCGTCATGAAATCAATGGTTTCCACAGCTCGCAAGGCAACAACATAGTCATATCGACGCCCGTCGCCTGTGACGCCAACTGACTTCACAGGCAAAAACACTGTAAAAGCTTGCGAGACCTTGTGGTAAAGATTATGAGCGTATAGAGCATCGATGAATATGGCATCGGCTTCGCGCAAGATATCCGCATACTCTTTGTTAATTTCTCCAAGAATACGGACACCCAAGCCGGGTCCCGGGAACGGATGCCGCTGCACCATCTCCGGAGGTAACCCTAAGTCGACTCCGATAGTGCGAACTTCATCTTTGAAAAGTTCACGTAACGGTTCAACAAGTTTTAAACGCATTTCACTAGGGAGGCCACCCACATTATGATGCGACTTAATCAAATGCGCGCTTCCACTGGTACTAGCCGCAGATTCGATGACATCAGGGTAGATGGTGCCTTGCGCAAGCCATTTGGCGTTAGACAACTTTGCAGCCTCTTCTTCAAACACATCCACAAACAGGTTGCCGATGATTTTGCGTTTTGCCTCGGGATCGGACTCACCAGACAAAGCCTTAAGAAATCGATCTTCTGCATCGACCCTTATGACCTTCACTCCCATATTGTCGGCAAAGGTTTTCATGACCTGATCGCCTTCATTCAAACGAAGGAGTCCGTTGTCGACAAATACACAGGTGAGTTGTGTTCCAATCGCTTTATGCAGTAACGCTGCTACAACAGATGAATCAACACCGCCTGATAACCCCAGAATGACCTCTTCATCTCCCACGGATTCCTGGACGCGTTTAATAGCATCGTCAATGATGTTGCCGGGTGTCCACAAGCCTTCACAACCGCAAACGTCCAACACAAAGCGCTGAAGTATTCTTGCGCCTTGAACAGTGTGTGTGACTTCCGGGTGAAACTGAATGCCGTAACGATTTTGCGCCTCATTTGCGATAATCGCACAGGGCGCGTTGTCGCTTATGCCCACCAGGGTATAGCCTTCCGGCAAAGCCTCAACTCTGTCGCCGTGGCTCATCCAGACATCCAGCTGTGGTTTGTTGTTCTGAACTTTGTCTTGTAGACCAGCAAACAACAAAGGCTGGTTAAGAATATCTACAAGTGCATAACCAAACTCGCTGTGAGAGGACTGCGCGCGAACTTCGCCCCCCAACTGATGCACCATGGCTTGCATGCCATAACATATTCCCAGCAACGGAACATCGAGTGATAGAACCGCACCGGGAATTGTTGGAGAACCTTCTGCAATTACAGACTCAGGACCACCCGATAAAATGACGCCGCTAGGTTTAAAGGCATTAACAACGTCATCAGAAATATCCCAAGGGTGGATCTCACAATACACGCCACATTCGCGTACACGTCTGGCGATTAACTGTGTTGTCTGCCCACCGAAATCAATGATTAGAATTCGTTGGTCGTGAAGATCTGCCATAACGTTAGTTCACACAATTCGATAGTTAGGAGCTTCTTTAGTCATTTGTACATCATGTACGTGACTCTCTCTCATGCCAGCCCCTGTCACACGAACAAAAGTGGCTTCCTTTCTCATGGTTTCGATATCGGCAGCGCCGCAGTAGCCCATGCTCGATCTGATGCCGCCGATCATTTGATGAACAATCGCTGAGACTGGTCCTTTGTAAGGTACGCGTCCTTCAATGCCTTCCGGGACCAACTTGTCTTCTACGTCTTCATCATCCTGAAAATACCGATCACTGGAGCCGGCACGCATGGCACCTACAGAGCCCATACCACGGTAGGACTTGTAGGACCGCCCCTGATACAAAACGACTTCACCGGGTGCTTCTTCTGTGCCTGCGAACATGCTTCCAACCATGACGGTAGATGCACCGGCAGCAACTGCTTTAGCCATGTCACCGGAGAATCGAATTCCGCCATCGGCAATGAGCGGCACATCCGTTCCGGCTAAGGCAGTAGCCACATCGTGAATAGCCGTTATTTGCGGAACACCCACACCTGCCACAATTCGTGTTGTGCAGATAGAACCTGGGCCAATCCCCACTTTCACCCCGTCAGCTCCGCAGGCAACCAAATCGGTTGCAGCTTGTGCGGTGGCAATGTTTCCCCCAATTACCTGCACCTCAGGGAAGTGCTCTTTGATCCAGGAGACACGATTCAAAACACCCTGGGAGTGACCATGTGCCGTATCAACAATGAGCACATCGACACCGGCTGAAATCAGTTCTGATACACGTTCATCGGTATCGGCACCGGTCCCGACTGCGGCACCAGCTAGCAAACGCCCTTGAGAATCTTTGCACGCGTTGGGGAAATCTTGAGCTTTGCGAATATCTTTTACGGTGATCATGCCACGCAGCTCGAAAGCATCATTGACCACCAGAACTTTCTCAATTCTATGTTTGTGTAATTGTTCGATGGCCTCGCTTCTAGGGGCGTTTTCATGCACCGTTACCAAGCGTTCTTTGGGAGTCATGATGGCTGCGACTGGCTGATCAAACCGGGTTTCGAAACGAAGATCGCGCTGGGTGACTATTCCAACAAGTTTGTCGCCTTCAACAACCGGCAAGCCCGATATGCCAAGCCGTGCCGTCATGTCGATGACTTGTCGTATGGATGTGTCGGGGGAAATCGTTATAGGCTGAGTGACCACCCCGCTTTCATATTTCTTAACCCGTGATACTTCCAAAGCCTGATCTTGGATAGACAGGTTCTTGTGGATTATTCCGATACCCCCTTCTTGCCCCAGCGCAATCGCCAGACGCGACTCAGTGACTGTGTCCATGGCGGCGGACAGCAAAGGGATATTGAGAGTGAGCTTTTTAGTCAGCCGCGTAGAGAGGTTGACATCGCGCGGCAGGACTTCAGAGTGCCTAGGTGTTAACAGCACGTCATCGAAAGTAAGAGCTTCCTGGGAAACCAGCATTGGACTAAACCAGAGTGAAACAGGATGCGGGCAAAGTATACATTGATTAGACAGCCGTATTCATTTTCAACATGTGCAATTTTGGAATAGAAGCGGATCGCCAGCATCAGAGGTGTATGCTTGTGCGGTGGAGAAAAAAATATTTACAGTCAGCCGACTCAACCAGGAAGTACAAAAACTGCTTGAGTCAGGTTTCGGTACGCTCTGGCTTCAGGGAGAACTCTCGAACTTCAGCCGCCCTGCCAGTGGCCATTTCTATTTTTCAATCAAAGACAGCCAGTCGCAAATTCGTTGCGCCATGTTCAAGGGGCGAAATCGCTATATCGATTTCCAGCCGGCCAGCGGAGACGCCGTTGTTGTCAGAGGAAAACTGGGGCTGTATTCGGCCAGAGGCGATTTTCAACTCATCGTCGAGCACATGGAGCCTGCCGGAGCGGGCAAGCTACAAGCCGCATTCGAGGCGACTAAACGTGAGCTGGATGCCAAAGGCTGGTTTGATGTCAATAACAAACGGGAACTCCCGTCGCTTCCGCAAACCATAGGGGTTGTAACCTCCCCCACCTCAGCTGCTTTGCGTGATGTTCTTCAGGTACTGAATCGCCGTTACCGGCAATGCCGAATCATCATCTACCCCACGCTGACGCAGGGAAGCGCCGCCGCCCCGGCCATTGTTCGAGCACTTGATCAGGCCAACAAACGAAACGAAGCAGATGTACTTTTGCTCGTGCGCGGCGGGGGCTCTCTCGAGGATTTATGGGCTTTCAATGAGCTCAGCGTTGCCACGGCCATTCGAGACAGCAACATTCCCATCGTTGCCGGTATTGGACATGAGGTAGATGTCACCATCAGTGATTTGGTCAGTGACTTACGCGCCCCGACCCCTTCTGCGGCTGCGGAGTTATCGACACCGGACACCCAAAGCCTGCAGTCGCGTGTTGAAGCGGCTTGTAAAAATCTAGCAAAAATACAACGAAATAGGCTTAGCGGCCTTACCCAGGCGTTGACAGAGCAACTCACCCGATTGCACCTGAGGCACCCAAGGCGTCAATTGAGTGAGCAAATGCAACGTGTTGACGAGCTGGAGCACCGCCTGCGGCGGGTTTGGCTAGCTATTCATGGCGGGAAAGCATCGAAACTGAGTGCAGCCAACATGCGCCTCGGCGCACATTCACCGGCACAACAACTGGAGAGACATCGAAGCCAACTGGATGCACTAGCGTCGAGATTAGATGTCGCTGTGCAGAATCAACAGCACCTCGCCAAATCCCGGTTTGATATTCTAGCGCGAGCATTACACGGCGTAAGCCCGTTAGCCGTGCTGGATAGAGGGTACGCAATCGTTAAGAAAAATGAGACACCCGTCACTAATATTTCGGCGATACAAACGGGTGACGAGATCACCACACGGCTGGCGAATGGCGAATTAGTAGCAATTGTCAGCAAAACAAAACTCATTGAAAATTAAGGAATTTTATAAGTTTTCATTGCAATAGTTCCCATTTACTGGTAAAACGCAGCGCTGCGAAATTCCGGACACGTACAGGTTAGTCCTATGGCTAAAGTCACGCCCAAGAAGAACGCTAACGCCGCCGCGAAGAAGACCGCGGCGACCAAAAAAACCGCAACGAAGGCTGCGAAAACCAGCTCGACTGCAAAGAAGAAGCCGGCTGCTAAGAAAGCGGCTGCTAAGGAGAAACCTGCCTTGCCAGAAGTTTCTGAAGACAGTAACGAAAAAAAGGTAGTTGCAAAGAAAGCAACGGCGAAGAAGGCCGCTGCCAAGAAAACAGCCACCAAAAAGACAGCTGCCAAAAAAGCAGTCGCCAAGAAAAAAGCAGTCGCCAAAACTGAGACTGAAGCTCCAACTGCTGCCAAGAAAAAGGCCGCTAAGACGAGTGCTTCACCGGCTGCGAAAAAAACCGCTAAGAAGGCTTCAGCCTCTGCCGCTAAACCCAAAACGACTAAAAAATCGACCAGTAAAAAAGTGCCTGCTACAAATACACAAAAAGCCTCAGTTGACGTTGCCACAGCACCAGAATCCGACGCGGATGATGGCGACATGGATATGGATCTACCCAGATCAACTCAGCCAGCGGTTGTCCCGTACGAGCGTGACAGCAGTGGCCATTACATGAATGCTGAGCAGCTTGATCATTTCCGTAAAAAGCTGACCGAATGGAAGCAGCAGTTGATGGAAGAAGTTGATCGCACGGTCGGTCATATGAAGGATGACGCTACAAACTTCCCTGACCCCAATGATCGTGCGACTCAGGAAGAAGAATTCAGCCTGGAGTTACGCACACGCGATCGCGAACGTAAGCTCATCAAAAAGATCAACGAAGCGCAAAAGCGAATCGATGATGATGAATACGGATATTGCGAAACGTGCGGCATCGAAATTGGTGTCAACCGATTAGAGGCACGCCCGACAGCTGAACTTTGCATTGACTGCAAAACACTTGAAGAAATTCGGGAACGTCAAACTGCCTGATTAGCAATACCAAGCCTACGGTTCTGTGTTTACGGACTCGCCGCTGTCTGACGGGGGTCCCGGCTGTAACGAACAGAGAGCCGTAGGTAGATTTGCCCCGTCGCCGACGGGTGATCTACATTTCGGATCTTTGCTTGCCGCTATGGCTAGCTACTGCGATGTCAAGCAACAAGACGGACGGTGGCTTCTAAGAATTGACGATATAGACGGACCACGCTCGGTGCCCGGGTCAGCTGATGCCATCCAACGAACGCTGGAAGTCTTTGGCTTGGAGTGGGACGGTCCAGTTCAATGGCAAAGCCAACACCTTGATCGTTACCGATCGTCGCTGGATGAGCTGGTAAAAAAAGCCCTGGTATTCGCTTGCAATTGCAGCCGTCGTTCTTTGCCTTCCGGACAGATATACCCAGGTAATTGCCGCAACAATATTCTGACTCGCGATCAGCAAAGCAATGACTACATGGTCCCAGACCATGCCTTGCGAATTGCCCTGACTGGCCAGCTTTATTTTCAAGACAAGGTGCAAGGTACTCAATCAACCCAACTTGAAGAACAAGTTGGCGATATCATTATCTGGCGGCGAGACAAACTGGTTGCCTATGCCCTGGCCTGTGCTGTTGACGACGCACAATCAGTCTCTCACGTTGTCAGAGGGGCAGATTTATTAAGCAACACCAGCGCACAAATAGCGATAATGCGTGCTCTCAATCTACCCATACCCAGATATGCTCACATACCTGTAGCGATTGATAGTAATGGGGATAAATTGAGCAAACACTCTAAAGCACAGCCGATTTCATCACTGGCCGCGCTCCCCGTACTAATACAAGCTTGGAACTTCCTCGGGCAAGCAATGATAGAAGCTGAATCTGTCTCTAATTTCTGGGCTCAGGCGATTAAGCTATGGCAGATTGAGAAGGTACCCAATACCATGAGGATGTGTTGTGAACCTTAAACCGGCAACCGATCACAGCCTACTTATTTTTCTGGTTGGCGTATTTCTTATCAACTCCCCCCTACGACAATGGTGGTCGGAACTGACCCTGCCCTGGTACGCCATGTACCTGCCTTGGTTAGTCATTATCTTGTTGGTTGCAATTAACCAGTTGAGGCAGCAGCGTGGGGATTGATCTTGCTCTACTGTTTGCTATTGCGCTGACCTACCTTGCTCTGCTGTTTGTCATTGCATGGTGCGCTGACAAAGAATGGCTCCCCGAAAAGTGGGTTCGATCCCCATTGGTATATTCACTGTCGCTAGGGGTTTATGCAACCTCGTGGACCTACTATGGCAGTGTCGGTTTGGCTGACAGAAGTGGCTTTGCCTTTTTGAATATTTATTTAGGGCTTACGGGTGCGTTTATTTTAGGACCGTATTTGCTTAGCCCCATATTACGTTTGTGTCGCGAAAACCAACTCACGTCAATCGCTGATTTGCTGGCCTTCAGATACGGAGGACGTGCTACCGGATTTGCAGTGACATCCTTCATGCTGATCGGGATTCTGCCCTACATTTCACTGCAAATTCGTGCGGTGACTGAATCCATACAAGTGCTAAGTCAACAGGTGCCTCCCAACCTACTGGCCCTTCTCTTCTGCGTCGCCATCACCGTTTTTGCCATATTGTTTGGTGCACGCCATCTAACGCCAAGAGAGAAACATCACGGTCTGGTTGTCGCCATTGCGTTCGAGTCTGCAGTAAAACTTATCGCTATGGTCATAGCCGGGCTATTTGTGGTTACTCAGGTTTTTGATTCTCCTGCGGCGATGAATGACTGGGCAGAGTCTCAACCGGACATGATCAGCGGCTTGTATGAAACCAGCACAACGGGTCTTTGGCCCACCCTGTTATTACTAGCATTTTGCGCCGCGTTTATGCTGCCCCGGCAGTACCACATGACATTTGTGGAGAATCAGGACCCTCGACACCTGAAAACAGCTTATTGGCTTTTTCCACTGTATCTGCTCATTTTAAATCTACCCATTGTGCCCATTCTGTTTGCTGGGAAATACCTGTCTTTGCCAATGGCTCCCGATTTTTACGTATTGGGTATGACCCTAACCCTGGGTAAAGAGTGGCTTGCCATACTTGTTTTTCTTGGAGGACTATCTGCTGCAAGCGCCATGATGATAGTAACCACCCTTGCATTATCATCAATGGTCGTGAATCACTTTCTATTGCCAGCGACAATGTCGAGCAATCAGGCAACAGATTTTTATCGACGTTTGCTTTGGGGCCGCCGATTGGTAATCTCAGCCATCATCGCAGCAGGCTACGGTTTTTATATCGTCATCGAACTTAACGAAGGGTTAGCCAGTCTTGGCTTGATATCCTTTGTGGCAGCTGCGCAACTGTTACCGGGAATGTTTGGTTTACTGTTCTGGTCACGAGCGACTCAAACAGGATTTATCGCAGGGCTCATTGGCGGTGCTTTTGTCTGGTTTGCTTTGCTGATACTCCCTCTGGTCGATACCTCTTTCGTACCTAGCAACTGGACATCCGTTTCAACCGATATCTGGACGCTATCGACCTTCTGCACACTAAGTGTTAATAGCCTGCTATTTGTATTGGGCAGTTTGTTAACCCGCCCCACCGCCGAAGAAACAAGCGCAGCACAGATCGCCAATGAATACGCAGAATTCTCTGGACACACCACAGGAATCGCACGTTCCGTTGCACACTATCGCTATTCACTACAGCAATCGTTAGGCAACAAGGTTGCAGCTCAGGAATTGCAACGAGCCTTGCAAGAAACACACATTGAGGACGATGAAACACGCAGTTCAGAACTCAGGATGCTTCACGATCAGCTGGAACGAAATCTGTCCGGCTTACTTGGACCTACATTAGCGCGAGAGATACTGCGAAAACCTATCTCCTCCTCTGAGGAAAGCGCCAGCTATTCAACCGATGCACGCTTTCTGGAGAGGCGCTTAGAAGCGTCGCGCGAACAGATGCGCGGACTGACCAAACAAGTCGATGATCTGCGTCAATATTTACAAGATGTCTTGAAGCAACTGCCCCTTGGTGTCTGTTCAGTTTCCGCCAACGGTAGAATTTACCTGTGGAATTCCGCCATGCAGGAATTAACAGGCATTGCAGAAAGAGATGCCTATGATAAATCTTTGGACCAACTGGTAGAGCCTTGGGGAAGCTTACTGTCAGGGTTTACATCCTCTGAAGACAACCATCAGTTCCGATGCCGCGCATTTTTAGAGAACCGAAACGCAACAGTCAACTTACACAAAGCTGAAATCGGTGTAAGTGCCGGTCGGGATGACACCCTGGCTGGCCAGGTTATTCTCATGGAAGATCGCACCGATTTGGATACCCTGGAAAGCGAACTGGCCCATAGTGAAAGACTGGCCTCAGTCGGGCGTTTAGCAGCAGGTGTTGCTCATGAGATTGGCAATCCGCTGACGGGGATAGCAAGCATTGCGCAAAACCTGCATCACGATATCAATAGCAGCAGCGATGAACCTATTGTTCGCGAACAAACCGATGACATCCTTACGCAGGTGGGTCGCATTAACACCATTGTTCGTTCATTACTGACTTTTTCACATGCTGATTCGGTTAACGAAGCCGCTAACGACGTCGTCGATGTGGCTGAGCGGGTGTCAGAGGCGATAAGGTTGGTTCGCTTGTCACCCGATACACGCCGGTTGGAATTCAAAGTATCGATGCCTCAAGATGCATTGGTTATCGGCGATGCCAATCTACTCATGCAGGTGTTTGTCAATCTGATCAACAATGCCTGTGACGCATCTCCCAGTGGTGCCACTATCACAATCACAGGGCACATAGAAAACCACAAGCTGGTGGTCGAAACTATCGACCAAGGGCCGGGAATTGATCCGGCTCATCGCGAACAACTGTTCGAACCGTTTTTCACAACAAAACCCGTTGGACAAGGTACCGGCCTTGGTTTATCGCTTGCCTACAGTATCGTCAAAAACCATCGCGGAAAATTGCGTGTTGGCGATAGTGACGAGGGTACGAAGATGATCGTGACCCTCCCACTACACAATGAATAAATAAAATGAAAAAACTACTCATTGTTGAAGATGAAGAAGTCATCTTAAAAGCGCTTAGGCGTCTTCTTGTCCGAAATCACTACGATGTTCATACAGCAACAACCGTGGAGCAAGCCCTTGAGGCGCAACCGCAATCGTTTGATTTAATTCTTGCTGATCTCAGACTACCCGGGGCTGAAGGCACATCCATCATTCCGGCCGCTGGAGCGGTGCCGGTTGTCATCATGACCAGTCACGCTAGTGTCCGTTCCGCTGTAGATGCCATGCGGCACGGTGCCATTGACTACATAGCGAAGCCATTCGATCACGATGAACTGTTGATGGTGATCGAAAGAGCGCTGCTGCAAAATCTACTTCAGGCACAAAACCAGTCTCTTAAACTGGAATTACGTCGTACCCGTGTGTCCATGGACAACTATAAAAGCCCGGCAATTACCAGGCTGCTTGATGAACAGGAAGACGATTTAAAGATCAAAAACTTTCAGCATTTACACGGTGAACGCGGCACCGAGCGCGAAGCTCTCGCAAGAGCTATGCATGAACGCAGTGAGCGATGTCAGGCACCCTTCGTTGTCGCAGATATCGGCGTAGACACCGCTGCCGCCGATGCCATGGATTTATTGGGTCATGGACACACTAGTATTAACGACGGATTACCGCCGGGCGGACTACTTCAAGCAGCACAAAATGGATGTCTGGTACTCAGGCATCCAGAACTGCTTTCATCAGAAGTTCAGCGAGAGCTCAGCGACGCCTTCAGCAAAAAGGCGCTCATGCTACCCGACGAAAATCGACAAAGAGCTATCAACGTCAATGTTGTCTCCATCAGTTACGAGCCCATCGAAACATTGCTTGCAGAACAACAGATCATCCCTCAATTAGCTGAGCTGTTAGCGCAGAACCAGATAGAGGTTCCTCCCCTTCGACTGCACCCCGAAGATATCCTGCCAATAGCCGAGCAGCATCTTCAATCGTTAACGCACCGTCACGGTTTGAGACGAATCAAGATTCCACCCGAATCCGTTGCCGCACTAAAAGCCAATACCTGGCCCGGAAATGCGGCAGAACTGAGACATGTCATCTCAAGAGCGGTGTTTGTTACCAGAAGTAACACAATTTCAACGGCAGATTTGGGATTCGGACTGAATGAAGTGCAAGCAAGAGATTTGAGCCTCGATGAGTACTTCCGGTACTTCGTTCTAGCCAATCAGAATCAGCTTTCAGAGACGGATTTGGCCGCTAGACTGGGGATTAGCCGCAAAGCACTGTGGGAGCGTCGGCAGAAAATGAAGCTCCTGAGAGACGCGTCAGAGGACTAAAAGCGGGTGTACAAATCTGCAGTCATCAAGAATTCGAAAATTTAACTTATTCAAAATCAAACAGTTAAAAACTTTACTCAGGGCGGTTTGAATGTTCGTTACACACGGGTAAACTTCACCCATCATTGGTAACCAACAGTCATCGTATGTCGACAGACCGCACCTACCCTGTTCCAGCTGAACTCGCGCAGTCCGCACACATCAACGAAGAGCGATATGCAGAGATGTACGCACGCTCCATCGAGGACTCAGACGGCTTCTGGGGCGAGAAAGCTTCCGAATTTATTGATTGGTTTAAGCCTTGGGATCAAGTCCAGGATTGGGATTTTCACAAAGGCGACATCAGCTGGTTTACCGGCGCAAAACTCAATGTGGCGTACAACTGCCTGGACAGGCATCTTGAAACGCGACCTGATCAAACAGCCATCATTTGGGAAGGCGATGATCCTGAAGAATCCAGGCACATCACCTACCGGGAACTACACGACGAAGTCTGTCGTTTCTCAAACGCATTAAAGGGCCTGGGTGTTAAGAAAGGCGACCGTGTCTGCATCTACATGCCCATGGTGCCTGAAGCCGCGGTAGCCATGCTCTCATGTGCCCGCATCGGAGCGGTTCATTCAATCGTCTTTGGCGGGTTCTCTCCTGATGCTCTGAAAGATCGTATTAACGATTCCGCATGCTCTATCGTCATCACAGCCGACCAAGGCTTACGCGGTGGTCGCAAGGTCCCTCTCAAAGCCAATGCTGATATTGCCTGTGAGAAAACCGATTGTGTGAAGCGCATGGTAGTAGTTCAACGTGGTGGTGAAGATGTTGAATGGAAAGACGGTCGCGACCTTTGGTATCACGAACTCATCTCAGGTGCTTCAAACGATTGTCCCGCCGTTGAGATGGACTCCGAAGACCCACTGTTTATTTTGTACACGTCAGGATCCACCGGAACCCCTAAAGGTGTTTTGCATACCAGCGGCGGATATATCCTCTATGCATCTATGACGCATAAGTACGTTTTTGATTACAAAGACGGCGACGTCTACTGGTGTACGGCAGATGTCGGCTGGGTAACCGGACATTCGTACATCGTGTATGGGCCACTGGCAAACGGTGCGACAACACTGATGTTCGAAGGCATCCCTACCTACCCTAGTGTGAGTCGTTTCTGGGAAGTCATTGAAAAGCACAAGGTCAACACGTTCTACACGGCACCTACCGCTATCCGTGCGCTCATGGCGCAAGGTGATGAAGCCGTCACCAAAGTGGACAGAAGCTCGCTACGCTTGCTGGGCAGTGTTGGCGAACCCATCAATCCTGAAGCCTGGGAATGGTATTCCAAAGTGGTCGGTGATTCACGCTGCCCCATCGTAGATACTTGGTGGCAAACTGAAACCGGCGGTATTTTGATTACACCACTGCCCGGGGCGACAGAACTAAAGCCTGGTTCCGCAACGAAACCATTCTTCGGAGTTGTTCCGGAGCTGGTAGACGATCAGGGAAATATTCTTGAAGGAGCCGTCTCAGGCAACCTCGTCATAACACGACCTTGGCCGGGAATGATGCGCTCTGTTTACGGCAACCATGAGCGTTTTAAAGAAACGTACTTCGCCATGTACCCGGGTTACTACTTCACGGGAGACGGAGCGCGACGTGATGAAGATGGCTACTTCTGGATCACAGGCCGAGTGGACGATGTTCTCAACGTTTCCGGGCACAGACTCGGTACCGCAGAAATTGAAAGCGCGTTGGTCTTGCATGAGGCGGTCGCAGAAGCGGCAGTCGTCGGCTATCCCCACGATATCAAGGGCCAGGGAATCTACGCTTACGTCACACTGATGAACGGTGTCGAGGCCACTGAAGAACTTAAGGCTGAATTGGTCACCCACGTTCGTGCTGAAATCGGACCTATAGCAACCCCTGACCTGCTTCAGTGGGCGCCAGGCTTGCCGAAAACCCGTTCAGGCAAAATCATGCGAAGAATTCTGCGCAAGATTGCTGAGAATGATGTGAGCAGCCTTGGAGACACGTCTACATTGGCCGACCCAAGTGTTGTTGATGGCTTGGTTGAAAACCGGGCTAACTCGTAAAAAACGACGGTAGAAAACAATGCGGGTGCACAGTGCACCTGCATTGTTCGTTAGAAAACTCTACAGCAGGTCGATGACCTTCTGAAGCAACGCTTCATCGTCCCATTCTCGAGGACCTAGCGCTTCCATCACGACCTTCCCTTCGGCGTCAACCACGATTGTGGTGGGTAAGGCCCTGACACTCCAGTTGCCTAGAGAGTCCATATTCCCCAGAAGCGTCTTAAAGTCGATAGGAATCTCGGTTAAGAACTCTTCGACCACGGGTCTGTCCTCGCCTGCATTGATTGCCAGCATTCCAATACCGTGCGGTTCGAGAATTTCCCACGCCCGGTTCATCGATGGAATTTCCTCGATGCATGGGGGACACCATGTTGCCCAAAAATTGATGACCCAGTATTTCCCCTTCAAGGTTTCCGGATTCCAAGTTTGATCGTCTACATCGCTCAGGGAGAACTCAGGGAGCTCGCGATCCACCGAATCGAGGCCCTCGAAAGCGTGTAATGAAGGCGTCATGAACGAGGCAAAAACGAGAAGAAAAACCGCAACACCATTATTTCTAAGCTGCCGATATAGCCGTTTCATCGTGTGTTCCTCATCGCATTTCTATCGATCAAAATCATAAGCGTTTCCTGTAAATACGTATTAAATATGTTGATGCTTGAATCACTTTTTATCAGTCCACCCACTGTGACCGTATAATGAGGCGTGAGTGCAAAAAAAACAGTAAGCGATGACGACATGGCCCTCTTTCGGGAGGCCGTAGGCGACGTACGCTCAGTCGAAAATGACCGTATAGAAAGCACCGAACGCCCCACTGCCCCCCTTATACGTAAGACGGACCAAGATGATCGCTCCGTGATGGATTCGCTGCTAGATGATTTGAGCGAAACAGATTTACTTGAAACCGGAGAGCATCTGTCATACACGCAGCCCGGCGTGCAACGATCAGTGCTCAGAAAGCTCAAAAGCGGCAGATATTCCTTGCAGTCGGAAATTGATCTTCACGGTCTGACGGTTAACGAGGCGCGTCAGGAGTTATCAGACTTCCTAAAAGCTGCTCAGGAAAGAAGACATCTGTGCATCCGAGTGATTCATGGCAAAGGGCGCAAAAACGCCGAACGCTCACCCAGACTCAAACCAGCGGTCAATCAGTGGCTTCAAAGGAACAAGCAAGTGTTGGCTTTCTGCTCTGCTCGGGTGAACGATGGAGGCACCGGAGCCGTCTACGTGCTGCTTAAACGTCCGTCATGATCATCACCGACACGCTGTTACAGAGAAGAGCTGACGAGAATAATCCGATTGTTGTCGGCATGGTGGGCGCTGGCGCCATGGCCAAAGGTGTCGCCTTACAGCTCATCAAATACTGCCCTGGATTTCACCTCGCAGCTGTGAGTAATCGCACAGTATCTGCGGCTGAAGATTTGTATCGACAGGCAGGGGTAAGCACGCTAGCGCATCCAGATACTCAATCGGATTTGGATTCGTCAATTGCGCGTGGAGAATTCAGCGTTGTCGATGACCCGTCTTTACTCTGCCGCTCCGAACATATCGATGTATTGCTCGAGGTTACCGGAGCTGTCGAATTCGGAGCTCATGTGGTATCCGATGCTGTTGCGCACGCTAAGCACGTTGTCATGATGAACGCTGAATTGGATAGCACCGTGGGCCCCATTTTAAAGACATATGCGGACCGGCAAGGTGTCATCTTAACGAACGTGGACGGTGACCAGCCAGGCGTACTGATGAATCTTTATCGCTTCGTTAAAGGCATTGGCGTCACACCGGTACTTTGCGGAAACATAAAAGGATTGCAAGACCCTTACCGCACTCCCACTACGCAAAAAGGGTTCGCAGAACGATGGAAACAAAGTGCGCCGATGGTGACCTCATTTGCCGATGGAACCAAAATTTCGTTTGAGCAGGCTTTGGTCGCCAATGCCACTGGGATGCGTGTAGCTCAACGGGGTATGTTCGGTCCGAGTGTCAATAATTCAGAACATATTGACAACGCAGCAGACTGGTACCCGATTGACCTTACAACGCATGAAACGGGTATTGTCGACTACGTGGTAGGCGCAAGCCCGGGACCCGGCGTATTCGTTTTAGGAACGCACGACGACCCTGCACAAAAACACTTTCTTGAATTATACAAGCTTGGCACCGGACCGATTTATAGCTTTTATACGCCGTATCATTTATGCCATTTTGAAGTTCACAATACCATTGCAAGAGCGGTATTACTCAACGATGCCACCATCACGCCAACTTTCGGCCCCTGTGTTGACGTCGTTGCCATAGCCAAGCGTGATTTACGCGCGGGGGAGAAACTCGATGGAATTGGTCACTATATGACGTATGGTCAGTGTGAGAACGCAGATCTTGTATATAAGCAGAAGCTGCTGCCCATTGGCCTTGCCGAGGGCTGCGTATTGACTAGAGATATCAAGAAAGACAGCACCCTGACCTTTCACGATGTTGATATCCCCGATGGACGATTGGTTGATCAGTTAAGGACTGAACAAAACCAGTATTTTTTCAAGGAGAAACCCGAATAATGAAAGCGGTGATTCTGGCAGGAGGACTGGGTACACGTATTAGCGAAGAGACGTCAATCCGGCCAAAGCCGATGGTTGAGATCGGTGATATGCCTATCATATGGCACATCATGAAAATCTACGAACGTTTCGACATCACAGACTTCGTTGTGCTTTGTGGCTACAAAGGACACATACTGAAAGACTTTTTCGCAAGCTATGCCATGCGGCGTTCTTCCATCGAAGTTGACATGCAACAAGGCACAGTAAATCTCTTGTCTCCCAATCGGGAAAAATGGAACGTTAAGCTCATTGATACCGGTGAGTCCACCATGACTGGTGGAAGAATTAAACGAGCAGCAGAGTACATTGGCGATGAAACCTTTCTTCTGACCTATGGCGATGGCGTCTGCAATGTCGACATGACAAGCTTAATAGCAACGCACAAAAACGATAATGCACTTGTGACGTTAACCGCCGTGCAACCACCGGGGCGCTTTGGCGCTCTGGTTCTGGGCGATGCTCAAACGAGGGTTTCAGAGTTTCAGGAAAAACCTGAAGGAGATGGCGCTTGGATAAATGGCGGATACTTTGTGGTTGAACCCAAGGCCTTGGAATACATTGACGGTGATAGCACCTCATGGGAAAAAGAGCCTCTCGTTAATATTGCCAAAGCAGGAAAACTTAGCGCCTACAAACACAGAGGTTTTTGGCAACCAATGGATACGTTAAGAGATAAAAACTATTTGGAATCGCTCTGGGTGCAAGATAAAGCTCCATGGAAAACGTGGCAGTAGATGGACTTTCAATCAACAAACATTTTAGGCGCCTACCTCGTTCATTTAAACAAATTGGAAGATGAGAGAGGGTTTTTCGCACGCGTTTTTTGTGTCGATGAATTCAAACAGGCAGGCATTACAAGTGACGTTGTCCAAGCGAATCTTTCGCACAATACTCACAAAGGAACCGTTCGGGGAATGCACTACCAGATAGCCCCGGCACTGGAAACTAAACTGGTACGCTGCATTAAAGGCTCTATTCAAGATACGATCGTCGACATGCGCCTCGACTCAGAAACATACAAGCAACATGTCTCAGTGACTCTTTCGGCAGATAACGGCAACGCGTTGTTTGTACCGGCTATGTGTGCCCACGGATTCCAAACCCTTGAGGACAACACAGATGTGTTGTACATGGTATCCGGCGCATATACACCAGCTTATGAGCGTGGACTCAGACACGATGATCCGGCCTTAAGTATTAACTGGCCTTTGCCGGTTAATCATATTTCTGAAAAAGATGCGTCCTGGTCTCTACTTGAAAACGTCAACACCTAATATGATTAACTCTGATTTCTGGCGTGGCAAAAAAGTTCTTCTGACCGGTCATACAGGCTTTAAAGGCAGCTGGATGTCACTCTGGCTTAACGAGCTAGGATGCACAGTCTATGGGTACGCACTACAACCGGATTCCTCTATCAATCTATACGAAGAAGCCGACGTTGATTCAATAGTTAACTCATTGATAGCAGATGTCCGTGATGCCGATACTTTGAACAACTACGTTATGCAGGTGCAGCCTGACATCATCTTTCACCTTGCCGCACAACCCATCGTAAGAGAGTCATTTAAAGACCCAGTTGCTACCATTGACACCAACGTCATGGGAACGGTAAACCTTTTAGAGGCAGCCCGTAAAATAGATTCTGTAAAAGCAATTGTTGTTGTCACCAGTGACAAGTGCTACGACAACAAAGAATGGCAATGGGGGTATCGCGAAAACGAAGCACTCGGCGGACATGATCCCTACAGCGCAAGCAAGGCTTGCGCTGAGCTGATAACGCAATGCTACCGATTGTCTTTCATGGGCAACACAGGCGCTAACGCTCATCAATGTGCGGTTGCAAGCGCCAGAGCCGGAAATGTTATTGGTGGTGGCGATTGGTCCACTGACCGATTGATCCCGAATATCGTCGATAGCGTCAACAATGATATCGATGTCGTATTAAGAAACCCTTCAGCCATTCGCCCTTGGCAACATGTGCTTGAACCATTGGCAGGCTACATTATGCTAGCTGAAAAACTCGCCACGGAAGGACACGCCTATGCCGAAGCCTGGAACTTTGGGCCGCAAGACAGTGATGCACGATCCGTCTCGTGGATAACTGAGCAACTCATTCAGTTGTTCGATTCTGAAAGCCATTGGCGCTTAGATAGCGCACAGCATCCCCATGAGGCCCAACATTTAAAGTTGGATTGTTCCAAAGCACAAAACCGGTTGAATTGGAAACCCACATGGTCCCTGTCAGAATGTTTACATGAAATCGTTGTATGGCATCAAGCTCACGCAGCCAATGAAGACATGCGTAAAGTGTCGCTTGAAACAATCCAGCGATATTCTAAAAAGATCGAAAGTTAGCCCGATACCGGTTTTTTTCGAGACCAAAGCCTGCCGTCAATGATAGACAGCCCCAGTCCAATTAAGGCCATTCCGATGAAATGCTGACTGGACAGCCTTTCGTCTAAAAAGTAATAACCTAAGACAATGGCAGAGACGGGTATTAAAAACGTCACTAGTGATAAATTGACTGCTCCGGCAGATGACAAAATCTTAAAGTAGAGGATGTAAGCCAAAGAGGTAGAAAACACAGCAAGTGCAACAACAGAAAGCCAAACACCGGTGCCCGGCATGGCAAGGGATAAGGGTTGGTCCACTATTAACGTGATGGGAAGCAACAGCAACGTCGAGGCTGTCACCTGTCCTGCTGCTGTTGTTATAGGGTGCAAGCCCATCGTTTTAAATCGCCTGCCATACACACTGGCAAATCCATAGGAGACTGCAGCGGCAATGATGGCCAGTTGCGGTAGCAAGGTATTTCCATCGAACGTGAGCTCTGCGAAACCAATCATATAGGCCGTCCCAATAAAGCCGCAGATGACCCCGAGCAGTTTCGAAGCAGTCAGCTTCTCATCAGAGAGCAACAAGCCAGCGATGAGCACACCGAATAGAGGCGTAGTCGCATTAAAAATAGACGCCAGCCCTGAGTCTATATAACTCTGCCCCCACACGATGAGGGTAAACGGTATGACATTGTTTAATACCCCCATAAACAACAACGCAAACCAGGCAGCCATACTAGTTGGTGTAGGTATGCCGGTCGCGAACACCACCAACCAAAGCACAACAGCTGCAATGGAGACACGGCAAAAAACCAATGTCAGCATAGGGAGCTCTTTGACGGCCACACCCACAAAGAAAAACGATCCACCCCACAACAGGGAGAGCGCGATCAGCAATGCCCAAGTGCGAGCATTCATGGATTTATCGATGGCAGAAGTCAAAGGGGTAACTGGCAAAAGGCTAAAATCCGATCGTAACAGAACGCTCGGAATAAGAAACTGCTAATTACGACTTCACTGTGAACTGGAAAGAAAAACCGTTAGGTGACCTATTTTCAAAGGAAAGCTCACCACCAAGCGCTCCTGCTACCTCATGGCAAATAGCCAGACCTAAACCTGCGCCTATTCCGGTTGCTCTATCATCCGGTCGGTAAAAAGGCTCATGGAGATTTTCCAAATGTGTTGTATCAACCCCTGGGCCGTTATCCAACACACGGAACACAACACTCCCACCTTCCCGATACAAATCGACAATAATTTCACCCCCTTCCGGTGTGAACTTTATCGCGTTAGACAATGCATTCCTTATCAAATGCTGAAGTTGGTTGTTTACGTCTACGACATCCACTGACTCAATTCTATTCACTTCAAGCTCAATATTTTTATCTTCAGCCAGTATGTAGAGATCAGCTATTTGCAGCTTTAGCTGCTCATCAAAACTTACAGTCACCGTGGCTTGTTGATCGACAGCTTGGGCCCTGGCTAAATCCAGCAACTGGTTCAATAGCCTTTGCAATCGTTGAACACTTTCTGTTAAAGACGCCTGGCGGGCCTCCTGTGTTTGCGGGTCAGGAGCCTTTTGTAAGTTTTCGAGCTCAAGCGATAGAGCAGTAATCGGTGTGCGAAGTTCGTGTGCAGCGTCAGCGATGAATCGGCGTTGACGTTGGTTATAGGCTTCATTCTTCTCAAGCAATGAATCAATCGCTGACACGAACGGCACGACCTCAACCGGAATATCCCCTTTGCTGCCTGAATCGAGCGTCAGTGAATTATCATCGCCTATTCGATGAGTCAGCCTATTGAGCGGTTTGAAACTATGCCGCACAATCCAAGTGACCAATAAAGGAATTAAAAGCAGCAATAACAACAGTGGCAAAGCGGTATTGATGGCACTCTTTTTAGCGATTTCAGTGCTAACACTTAGCTTTTGTACAATCGCCAGACGGCTGTCACTGCTATCGCGTACAACAATAAGCACACGCCACAGTGTGCGCTTTGCCGCAATGGTATGAAATCCGTTTTTAATGTCAGGTTTTATATTGAAACCGTGGCGATTGTTTCCGCCAACTTCCCAAACACGCACGCCGTCATCGTAGTCGGAGTCTTTAAATAGCGCGGGATCGTATTGAACATCGATTTGGTTGCTGGTCAACAGGTTAGCAACAGACAAGAGCGTTTCGTCCTGATTGTCGCTTGCCTCCAGATAAGAGGACACAGCAGCAGCTCCGGTTGCTAGGATAAGCACCGCGATCAGCGTAATTAGTAACGCGACCGCCAGGCGCCTACTAAGTACCGGATTACCACTCGCCCGCTTTATCATTACTTCGGCACCATCCAACCTAGACCGCGAACATTTTTGATTGCACCTTTTTCTGTCTTTTTTCTCAGGCTGTGTATGAGGAATTCAATGGCATTGCTGTTGACCTCCTCATCCCAACCGTAGGTTTTTTCTTCGAGCTCATCTCTTGCGAATATGCGCCCTGGATTCAATAACAAGGCATGCAAAAGTCTGTACTCTTTTCCGGTTAATTCTATAGCCTCGTCTTTATAGGAGGCTTGTTTGTTGGAGGGGTCAATCGTAAACACACCATTTGAAAGCAACGGTTGGGCGTTGCCCGAGTGTCGGCGCGTTACTGCCCTCACTCGAGCCATCAATTCATCGACCCTAAAGGGTTTTACTAAATAATCATCAGCTCCTAAGTCCAACCCTGCGATACGGTCTTCGGTTGCATCCCTGGCTGTGATCATAATGACGGGAATTTGATTACCGTCTTGCCGCAAATTTTTCAGAACGCTTAAGCCATCCTTCTTGGGCAATCCGATATCGAGCAACACCAATTCGAATGAACCTGCGCTAATGCTGGCCAACGCAGCGCTACCATCTTTGACCCAGTCCGCAGCCAACCCAGCGTCATCAAGAGCGCTGGCGATGGCTGCACCAATTTGTGGATCGTCTTCGACAAGTAAAATTCGCATAGGCTTAATGTTACGCCTAGTTGGCTTCAGTCGCTGCCGTCTCAGTCGCGTCAACCCGTGAATCAGATTGTGTATCTACGACAGGATCAGCCGCTGCTGCATCACGCTCCATCTTTTTCTTAAGCGCCCATGCTGACAACGCAATGAATGGCACCAGAGCTAATGAAATTGCGATAAAAAATGCGCTGGCGAAAAAACCGGCAACCATTAACCCGACAACTGTCAGTGCAGCTATGGGACGAACAACCCATCGGGTGAATGTATCCTGCTTGTCGAAATCCAGAATGCGATTGATTTCTTCGTTGTTCAATTTAGTGCCATCGATATTCAAAGTGTTTGTTGAGTTGATCATGCTTATGTCCTCTAGTTGTGTAAGTCCAGCAATATTGCTGTTATGGACATAGTAGGGAGCGAAAATTAGGAGAAACTTAGGAGCCCTAATGTTTAGAAACAAAACGGCAAAATGCACTTTAATGCATATTTAACGTGAAGTAAGTCTCGCATACAGCCGGTCAAGCACCTGACGAACTTCTGGCTTGTGCCGTTCTTCGTGGTGCGTAACCAGCCACTGCATATGCTCAAGCTCATCAATGTCATCAGATATGCGCGAGATACCCGAAACATTCTCCCCAATAAAGGTCGGTAACACGGTCTTGGCAGCGCCTGCAATGACCATATCCAAAGCACTGCGAGGATCATTCACCTCAACACAACGCTCATCGTTAATCTGTGATCGCATCCACTGAGCACTCGGCGTGGGACTAAGACCGCAAGCCCAACAGTCAACCGCATCGTCAACCGCGTAAACGGCGAATCGGATTTTACAGGTATGCCTTCCAGCCAAACTAATCTGTGTAGGACGGCGATTTCGGATACCAATAACAGCCTCCCGATGCGCTATATCCAGCGTTTCATTGGCCGAAATAAATTGAAGAACAACCGATGGGTCGCTGTTAAGCGACGCCACATGTCGGCTCAGATAATGAGTAACCCATGTGCCCGCAGATATTTTTATACGACGAATCGAGCCTGCGCCCGGGCGTATCAATGGGCTAATACTGTCTTCTAGAGTGGTGGCTGTTTCGAGTAATTTTTGCCCCTGGTCAGTCAACGTGTATCCCCGAGGCAAGCGTTTGAACAAATCCTGTCCTATTCGACTCTCCAAAGCGAGCATACGCCTGCCTAAAGTCGGAGCACTCTTTTCAGTGATCTGAGCTGCTGCTGCCAAACCACCTCCCCTAGCCACAGCCAAAAAAAGCCGCAGATCATCCCAATCAAAGTTCGTTTCATTCATGAAATGAACATTACATTCAAAACCATTGTTAATGCAATGTCAGAGTGATTCCATATCAGCACCTTCATTAATCAGGAAACAGCCATGAAATTCCTTGAATCAGAAACAGCGCCGCTTGGACTTGGGTGCTGGCCAATCGGTGGCGCCATGTACGCGGCTGACGGTCAATCATTGGGCTACACACAATCCGATGACGCTGAGTCAGTCAGAGCGATTCACGCAGCTCTCGCCAATGGCATTACCCTTTTTGATACGGCAGCCGCTTATGGTGCTGGCCATTCTGAAAGACTGCTTGCCAAAGCACTAAAAAATCGGCCAGACGCTCTAGTTGTAACAAAAATAGGTATCGCCATTGATGAGAAATCCAGAACGCTGCTCGGAGAAGACAGAGATCCTGCAAATGTAAAAACAGCTATTGATGCATGTCTTACCAGACTCGATCGTGACGTCATAGACCTGCTACTTCTGCACCCAAATGAAACGCCTATAGACGCGGCCGCCATGCTGTTTTCAGAAATGGAGAAAGCTATGCAACAAGGTAAGGTTAGAGCTTTTGGTTGGAGTACAGATTTTATCGCTAACGTAGACGCAACAAAACACCTTGAAGGATTTAAAGCAGTTGAACACGCGATGCACGTCTTGATGGATGCTCCCGATATGCAACGACTGACAAAAGAGCAAAACCTGCATGCTCTGATACGCTCGCCTCTTGCGATGGGACTGCTGTCCGGGAAATACGACATCAATACCAGCATCCCAAACGGGGACGTACGTGCGACTAATCAAGGCTGGGTTCAATACTACATTGATGGAAAACCCAATCCAGCCTATATGCAATTGTTTGATGCAATCAGAGAACTATTGCAATCAAACGGCAGAACGGTTGTGCAAGGTGCATTAAGTTGGCTCTGGGGAAAATCTGATCACAATATACCTATTCCCGGTGCGCGGACGGTCGAACAGGTTGAGGGCTTAGCCAAGGCGTTGTCATTTGGCCCACTACCCTCTCAGATTGTCTCTGAAATAGAGGGGTTAGTGGGTACAGAGTTTGTTAGCCATGGCGATAGTTCTCGTTGACTGCGTGCACATTGAACGCTCAAGCGAGCAGTCTTGTATAGTTATATACGTACACATTTAGTTTGCTCATGTCTCTGCGGGTGCTTTGGCACTCACAGAGATTATCGCTTTTAGGTGTAAGCTTACTTAAATTAACTCAGAGAGACCACCTGAACACTAAAAGCGACAACCTCAAATTTGCAGTCTTAGTAATAGTGCTCACTGTACTAATGCTGTCTCTGGGTGATGCCATCATAAAAACACTCAGTTCCAATCTAGTGCTTTGGCAAATTTTTGTACTGCGCTCACTGGTTGCAATCCCTTTGCTCTATGTGATTGTTCGTGCCCGTTATAAAGACATTAAATTCTCACCTATAGCAATTAAGTGGACCGTGGCTCGAAGCATCATGCTCGTTCTCATGTGGGTTTTCTACTACCTATCCCTTCCACACCTGCAACTATCAGTGGCCGCAGCAAGCTATTACACGCTCCCTATTTTTATTACGATCTTTTCAGCAATTCTTGTTAAAGAACCTATTTCAATTCGAGGTTGGATTGCTGTTTTAATAGGATTCATAGGAACTCTCCTAATAATTAAACCTGTGCCCAGCGAGTTTAACGCCTATGCATTATTGCCTTTAGTGTCGGCCATGCTCTATGCGCTGGCAATGATATTAACGCGTACTAAATGTCGTAATGAAAACCCGTTGGTTCTTTCGATGGCGTTGAATGTAACTTTTATAACAGTCGGACTAATCGCAACAGTTTTAGGCCAACTCTTCTTCAACAATGAAAATCCGTCTTCGTTTATCTCGACCAGGTGGACAGCGATGGGATTAAATGAAGTGCTTGCAATCGGTCTATTAGGAATCGCAATCCTTGTTGCGAGTATTGGCACTGCGTTCGCTTATCAAAACGGCAAATCATCAACAATAGCCACGTTTGATTTTTCCTACGTAGGATTTGCAGTTATATGGGGAGCCCTGTTTTTCAGCGAATTACCGGACTTACCATCATTATGTGGCATGGGTCTTATTGTGTTTGCAGGGATAATGGCTGTTCGAGAATAACTAAAAGCCGACGAATCGTTTTATCCAAGAGACAACGCGATTTGCCCATCTTTTAACAAAGCCCTGCTTTTTCTCTGGTTCAGATACTACCGAATTTGAATCAACAGCTATGGTGTCGTCAGGAACCTCTCGAACAAGCACCTTAGAGGTTATATCCAACGGAGATAGATCTGATGATTTCTCATCGTCAGAAGAATTTTCAACTGTTTCTTTTTTCTCAGCGGTATCAGAGACCAAGCCAGATTCAACTTCATCTGGCACAAGCTCGCTGTTTGTCGAAACAGCTGGTGCTGATTCAACTGTTGCCTCGCTTGAATTGACAGCATCTTTATTTTCAGTGGGAGTGACGGTCTCTGAGATATCTCCAATCTCAACAATGTAGGTGTCAGCGCTTTTCCTACTGACAGATTCGTCTTCGGAATTACGTTCGCCCAAATCAAGACTGCAATCCAGTTCTGATTCATCTGGTACAGCATTGTTGGTGCTGCTGTTTTTATCCGCAACCTCTGTACTTTGATCAACAAAATCATTCGTTGAAACAGAGTCTACAAGGTGGCCTGCAAACGATATATTCTCGGAAAAAGCTCTGCGTAATTCTTGATGTGTTTGATCAGCAAGCTGCGTGTCTTCAGAATTGCTGTCGGAATTGCTGTCAAGTTCGCTGGCAAAATCCTCCCTGCTCGCAGCTTCGATTTCTGGTGATAAATCAGAGTTGTCGTCGGCATCGATAATAACCGGATTACTTAGGGTGTCAAAAACCGACAACTCCTCAGAAGTATCTTGGGCATTTTCAGGATCATGCGCTACGGAGGCATCAAACTGGGTGGAAGCTTCCGACTCACTCAGACTGGTCTTTTCACTGACTTCACTGGAAGCGTGTAGGCTTTCAGCATCCGCGGAAGCGTTTTCAATCTCATCCGCCGAGATCTCTATAGATTCTTCGCTACTCTCTAAGTCCTCAAAAAAAGACTCAGTGTCGACAGCCGCAGACTCAAAAAACACGGGCGGTATTGAATTCAGCGTTTGCTCAAACTGCTGATAATTCTCAGTCTCATCCCAATTCTCATCGTCAAGTTCACTTGCCAAATCCTGACTGACTTGATCTGTTTCAATACTGGCAAGCTCTATGTCTACCGCACTTGTATCTATCGTTGAAAGCGCTGCCTCAATATCGAGATCTGATTCTGAAAGTGTTTCATCAGCCTCGGCACTCTCTTCCAAAATAGAGCGCTCAACAACGGGTTCGTCTTCATCTAATGTGTAATCGGGAACCAGGGCTTTGGAGACAGGCACACCACTACGATCAAACTGACTTGATAATTTATAGACATCGCCAAGACGATCAAAACCGTTGTAGTTAGTCGCGATCCTTCGCGATGCGCCGTGCCCTCTTGCTAGTCAAGGCTCAGTGTTTTTACTCGCCGGCTCTTTAACGCTTTCACTCTCATCGGTTGAAGGGTCTAATACTTCAACGTCTGATTCGATGGTATCGGCCCCACCATACAAACTCGCGGAAACTACGGCAGTTTGACCGATGACTGCGCTATCTGATAACTCGACATCAGAATCTGACGAGGACAACTCAGACGAATCATCTGTATTCCGTGAAGAAAAGAATTTTGCGTCTTGCTCTTCTTGTGCCTGTAATTCCTGACGATGCTCTTCGGCAAAATCATCAATGACTCGGCGCAATTCTATTTCAGCATCACCGGTGGCTTGCTCGGATGCATTCTCTTCATCATCTGAATCAGTATCCACCATGTGCGACTGCGCAGCATCATCCTCATTCGATGAATCGGAGCCCTCGCCTTGATCGACATTGGCATCACTCGCCGAATGATCTGTCTCTTCACCAGATGTATTCGATGCCTCGTTGACTAAGCCTCCGTCAGGTTTTGATGTCGGCCATTCTTCCACGACGATGTCGTGCGCTGACACGATCTCCGGCTCAATGTTCTTTGGAGGTTCATCAGCATC
>JAHDGK010000003.1:0-80327 GCA_020627685.1 Granulosicoccus sp.
TTGCGCCAGACAAGTTGGTGGAGAGTTTGGTTTTAGATAAGCGCGTGGTGGCTTTGAATTTATACAAGCCTACGGTAAGGCACCCAATAGGCTTGGCCACGTTAGACCATGAGCCAAGCTTGCCCGCAATATCGGCACTTCAAGCGTGTATTGGCAGAGACTGATCCAATTTGCGGCACGCGATTTCTATCTCCAAACCCACAAATTACCTGTGACTTCAAATTTTATTTGTTGTAGCACTTGATTTTTCTAAGACGAACGGTCATATTGTAGCCATGTCAAAACAAAACCACCGAAACAAAATCCTTGCCGCAGGCCTTGCTGTGTTTCATGAACATGGGTTTAACGGCAGTGGCGTACAGGATGTTGTTTCCTTTGCCGGTGTTCCTAAAGGGTCTTTCTACAACCATTTTAAAAGCAAGGAAGCATTGGGGTTGGAGGTTTTAGATGCGTATTGGGAGGCTGGTACGGAAGGGCGGGATGTACTTCGTGCCTCCGGAGTGCCGCCCTTGAAGCGTATCGATCGTCATTTGACGTTATTCGGTTACGACAAGAACGGCTGCTTAGTCGGAAATTTTAGTGCTGAGCTTGCTGGAATAGATGAGATTCGATATCGACTGGCGGAACTCTATGAGACGTGGATCGACGAGGTGGCCATCTGTATTCGGGAAGGGCAGTTGGATGGCACGATACGCGATGACGACAAAGCTGCAAACCTCGCAGAGTTTGTTGTTGAGGGTATTGAAGGAGCGAAACTGAAAGCCAAAATTGATCAAGACCCAGGCGCTGTAAATCGCTACCGTAAATCCATACGGTTGTTTCTGCAAAGTCGCTGATCGTAAGAAACTTATTCTCTAGACATGAGGGGCATTAACTTTCACCCCTCATAAAACCCACTTTTTAATTAGTTCGATTTTTTATTCATATTTTTAAGATGACCGGTCATTTTATATAGTAATCACAACCATTCTGTTAATCAACGTTTAGGACAATAAAACACTATGTCTAATTCAGCATCGAAAAACCTGACCCGACGAAATTTTCTCGGAAATACCGCTGGTCTTGCTACTGCAGGTATCGCATTGACCTCTTTTGGTATGCCTCTGCAGGCGGCAACGCCAATCGTAGGTTCTCAGGTCTCACAAATTTACCGGCGGAAGCTTGGATCTTACGAAATCACCGTATTAGGTGATGGATATGTGGACTTGCCCCATGCGATTTGGGCCAACCCCGGTGCCGAAAAACTGGATGAATACCTAGAAAAAGCCTATCTGCCTGGCGGATCGATTCGTAATGGCGTTAACGCCTATCTCATAAACACCGGTGAGAAACTGATACTAGTTGATAGCGGTGCTGCCGGTTTATTTGGACCTAATGCTGGATTGTTTCCGGGCAATTTGTCTGATCTTGGTTTGAAGCCTGAGGACATCGACAAAATTTTAATTACTCATGTTCATCCTGATCATATTGCGGGTCTTATGACAAGTGAGGGTGGTGTGGCTATTCCTAATGGGCAGGTTCACCTTGAAGGTATTGAACTGGATTACTGGACGAGTTCATCTGCTCAATCGAAGGCAGTTGATATTTCTAAGCCATGGTTCGATCTGGCTCGTGGATGGCAAAACGCCTATGACGGTCGAATTTCAACATTCAATGGAGAGACCGACCTAGGTGATGGCATCACAGCTTTCCCATTACCGGGACATTCACCTGGGCACACAGGTTTTCGTGTTGAGAGCCAAGGAGAAAGTTTGCTTATTATTGGCGACGCAGTCATTAGTGCGGCCATTCAGTTTGCTAATCCGGAGGCAGGCGCTATTTGGGACACCAGTGCCGAGGACTCCATACGATCTCGCAAAACCTTATTCGATATGGCGGCAGAAGATCGAACGTTGATCACGGCAACTCATATTCCATTCCCCTCTTTTGGTTACGTCGATCGGCGTGCTGATGGATCGTATGCCTACGTACCAGAAGAATGGCGTTACGGCTCATAAAACTTGTGTAAACAATAATGAATCGCTCGTGCGAAAGACGAGCAAACCAATCAGGAACATTGTAATGATAAACCTAAGGACTGAAACTAACGCCGATGAGTTACACAATTTTGAAGTCTATGCTGACATTGTGGATGCACTTCGGCCGTATATAGAAAGTGCTAAAACGGGCAATGGGAAGCTCTCGAAAACTGCATTTTTTGATCATGCGCATATCGTTGGTTCCGTTGATGGAGCATTCTATAATTTGGATGCCGACACCTTTTCTGGGCTTGTAACTGAAGGCGGTGAGTCGCCTAATATAAAAAGTCACATTGCCTGGATAGATGTCTCAGGTCCAGCTGCCGCCGCAAAAGTGGAATTTATTGATTGGAATGGGATTCGGTTTACCGACTTTTTCGTGCTCTACAAGCACGATGGTCAATGGAGAATCAGTGGGAAAGTATACGATTCACATTCTCGCAATTAGCCTCAGATTCAGATAATTCTGTATGCGACCATGGTCCTAAGTGGATAGAACTACATGAAGTTTGAATAGTTCTATCCACGAAGTTATAAATTACACACAACCTGCATGTAAAGAAATCGAAATGAAAAATATCATCATAACGATGATCCTATTACTTGGTTCATCTTTTACTCGAGCTGCGGGTACATATTTCAATTTGGATGAAGAGTTAGTAATTGCCAGACAATTAATAGTCGAAAGGCGATTCGAACTCGCCATTGATAGACTTGAAGATGTAGTAGATAGTGACGCTGGCAACGCAGACGCATGGAATTTACTCGGTTACGCATCGCGTAAATTTGGCGATTTGGAAAAATCAGCTAAGGCTTATACCGCGGCTCTTAATATCGATCCAGGCCATAAAGATGCGTTGGAATATCAAGGCGAGTTGTTTTTGATGTTGGGAGATAAGATCGCGGCAGAAGGAAATCTTAATACGCTTAAATTATTGTGTCCTCACGGATGTGAGCAGTATCAGGAATTGAAGGCAGCCATTTCCGCTCATCGGTAAGAAACCGATAGTAGAAGCAACTCTAGGCACCCGTTAATTCGCAGCTTGCTGACTCCGACAAAATTCCAATAATTCGACAAATTTACGCAATAACTAAAACAAATCACACTATCCATTATTATTATTTGTATTTATTGCCGAAATAGGCTTTATTACGCACAATAATTTCGGAGTGGTGAGATGGCTTCTTCCAACAATGCATACGGCGTGTGGAAATCTGGGCGAGGAAAAGGGCGTCCGACGCCCAAGGGTCGGCAGATAGATGACACGGCAATCGAGCAGGTTCGTGCTCTATTGGGTGACAAGGAGCGCCGCCGCGACCTTTTAATAGAGCATCTGCACCTGATTCAAGACGAGTATGGGCATCTGTCGATAGCTCATATGCGTGCCTTGGCAGAGGAAATGCGCCTCTCACAGGCTGAAGTGTATGAAGTGGCGACTTTCTACGCTCACTTCGACGTCGTGATGGAAGACGAAACGCCGCCTCCTGCACTGACTATTCGAGTCTGTGATTCCCTGGCTTGCGAGATGGCAGGCGCTCAGCAGCTGATGTCGGAGCTTAAGAAAGGCTTGAACCCCGAAGATGTCAGAGTTGTGCGAGCACCGTGCATGGGGCGTTGTGATACAGCACCTGTGCTTGAAATAGGGCACAACCATATTGACCATGCAACAGCCGATCTGGTTTCAAAAGCTATTGAGAATGACGATACTCATGCACACATGCCGGACTACGAAGGTTTTGCTGCGTATGAGCAGGCGGGCGGATATGCTCAGCTCAAGGCATTGCGAGAGGGTGCGGCAACACCTGAACAGATTCAGGACAAAGTATTGGAATCGGGGCTGCGGGGTTTAGGTGGGGCAGGTTTTCCGTCTGGCCGAAAGTGGTCTTTCGTCAGAGCTGAAGAAGGCCCTCGATACTTGGCGGTTAATGGTGATGAGGGTGAGCCCGGTACCTTTAAGGATCGTTATTACCTCGAACGCACACCGCATCTATTCTTAGAAGGAATGCTGATCGCTGCTTGGGCAGTTGAAGCAGAGACCTGCTACATCTATATGCGCGATGAGTATCCGGCTGTGTTGCAAATTCTGCGTGATGAGATTGCCAACCTGGAAGCCGCCGGCATTGTCAGCGAAGGCTACATCGATTTAAGACGTGGCGCCGGTGCGTACATCTGTGGTGAAGAGAGCGCCATGATCGAATCGATTGAAGGTAAGCGTGGTATTCCCCGTCACCGCCCACCGTTTGTCGCGCAGAAAGGTATCTTCGACCAACCCACATTAGTCCATAACGTTGAGACGCTTTATTGGGTCACCCGGGTTTGTCGAGAAGGTCCTGAAGTACTCAATTCAACTGAGAAGAATGGCCGGGTAGGATTACGTTCCTACTCCATATCTGGACGCGTTAAAAATCCCGGCGTGCATCTGCTTCCGGCTGGATCCACCATTACCGACTTGATTGACGCAGCGGGCGGCATGTTGGAGGGGCATACGTTTAAAGCCTATCAACCAGGCGGGCCTTCAGCCGGAATATTGCCAGCCTCTATTAATGATGTGCCTATGGATTTCGATACCTTGCAGCCGCTAGGCTCTTTTATCGGGTCCGCTGCTATCGTTATTTTATCGAACAAAGACAGCGCTAAAGCTGCAGCCTTAAACATGCTGCGTTTCTTTGAAGATGAAAGCTGTGGTCAATGTACTCCGTGCAGGGTGGGTTGCGAGAAGGCGGTTAAGTTGATGGAAAAAGACAAGTGGGATAAACCCTTGTTGGAAGAACTTTGTACCGTCATGGTAGATGCATCTATTTGTGGTCTGGGCCAGGCAGCGCCAAATCCCATTCGCTTAACCATTCAACACTTTGCGGACGAGGTATAAACAATGAGCGATACAGTCACATTTACGCTCGATGGTCAGCAAGTTACAGCCAAGGTTGATGAGTCACTTTGGGAAATTGCAAAGCGTCAGGGCACGCTGATTCCTCATCTTTGTCATAAAGACTCTCACGGCTACCGATCGGATGGTAACTGCCGGGCATGCATGGTTGAGATAGAAGGCGAACGTACACTTGCGGCCTCGTGCATCCGAACTCCCAGCGAAGGCATGGTAGTGAATACGCAGAATGAGCGTTCGGTAGCAGCCCGTAAGATGGTTGTCGAATTGTTGGTAGCTGATCAACCGGAGCAGGCTAACGCTCACGATCAGTCATCTCACTTCTGGGATATGGCGAACATGCAGGACATTAAAGTCAGCCGATTCCCTGCGATGGAGCAGACGCGTGTTCCTTTATTAGACGCCTCTCACTTAGCCATGAGTGTCAATTTGGATGCCTGTATTCATTGCAACCTGTGCGTACGAGCTTGTCGTGAAGTTCAGGTTAACGATGTTATTGGCATGTCAGGTCGTGGGCACGATGCAAAAATCACATTTGATTTCGACGATCCTATGGGTGCTTCAACCTGTGTTGCCTGTGGTGAATGTGTTCAGGCTTGCCCGACAGGCGCCTTAATGCCGGCAACAGTTTTGAATGAAGAGTTGGTGGGTGACAGTAAAGCGTTTGATAGAGAAGTTGAAAGCGTCTGTCCTTACTGCGGTGTTGGTTGCCAGCTTTCCTTTAAAGTCAAAGAAGAGAAAATTCTATGGGTCGATGGTATTGGCGGCCCATCAAATGAAAACCGTTTGTGCGTGAAAGGTCGCTTTGGCTTTGACTACATAGCTCATCCGCATCGTCTGACTAAGCCGCTTATTCGTCGTGTCGATGCTCCTGCTAAAGGTCTTAATGTTGATCCGGCTAATCCACTCACGCATTTTCGTGAAGCGACCTGGGAAGAAGCACTTGATACGGCCGCTAACGGACTGGCTAAGCTGCGAGATGATAAAGGCGAACGCGTGGCAGGCTTTGGTTCTGCAAAATGTTCCAATGAAGAAGCGTATCTTTTCCAGAAATTAATTCGGCAGGGGTTCGGTCATAACAATGTTGATCATTGCACGCGGCTGTGTCATGCATCTTCGGTAGCTGCGCTTCTGGAGAATGTGGGGTCGGGTGCCGTGACAGCCACCTTTAATGAAATTGAAAACGCGGATGTCGCAATTGTTATTGGTGCCAATCCTACTGAGAATCATCCTGTGGCTGCAACGTACTTCAAGCAGTTCGCGAAGCGTGGTGGCAAGCTGATCATCATGGATCCGCGTGGTCAAGGTTTAAAGCGACATGCATCTCATATGTTGCAATTTCGTCCGGGTACGGACGTCGCTATGCTTAACGCCATAATGAGCGTCATCGTTGAAGAAGAACTCTACGATAAAAAGTATATCGAGACTTACACAGAAAACTGGGAGGCGATGAAAGAACACTTAGTCGGGTTCCCTGTTGCCAAGATGTCCGAGCTATGTGGAATCGAGGAGGCTGTCCTACGCGATGTTGCCAGAACATTCGCTAAGGCTAAAGCTGCCATGATTTTCTGGGGTATGGGTATCTCACAGCACATACACGGTACCGATAATTCTCGTTGCCTGATTTCCCTGGCGCTAATGACAGGGCAAGTCGGTCGGCCGGGGTCAGGCTTGCATCCGCTACGGGGTCAGAACAACGTGCAGGGTGCCTCAGATGCCGGGCTAATTCCTATGTTCTTACCTGACTACCAATCAGTAGAAGACGATGGCGTACGATCTGCGTTCCATGAAATCTGGGGTTCAGACAATATCGCTAGCCAGAAAGGATTAACGGTTGTTGAGATCATGGATGCGGTTCATGCCGGAGATATCCGCGGTATGTACGTATTAGGTGAAAACCCTGCCATGTCCGATCCGGATGTTGACCATGCCCGCGATGCCTTGGCTAAGCTTGAACATCTGGTAGTTCAAGATATCTTCTTAACCGAAACGGCTAACTATGCTGACGTTATTTTTCCGTCTTCGGCCTGGGCTGAAAAGACAGGTACGGTGACAAATACCAATCGTCAGGTACAAATGGGGCGTCCCGCTGTTGCACCTCCCGGTGATGCTCAGGAAGACTGGTGGATTACTGTTGAACTCGCAAAGCGTCTTGGATTGGGGTGGACTTACACGCATCCTAAAGAGGTGTTTGCGGAAATGAAGTTATCCATGAACTCGTTTAACAACATTACTTGGGAGCGCTTGGAGTCAACGGCTGTGACCTATCCTTCTCTGTCCCCAGAGGATCCTGGTCAACCTATCGTGTTTGGCGACGGGTTCCCAAGAAAAGACGGTCGTGCGAGATTCACACCCGCAGAAGTCACGCCGCCTGCCGAAGTGCCAGACACTGAATATCCAATGATCTTGACTACAGGTCGACAGTTAGAACACTGGCATACAGGGTCCATGACTCGCCGTGCGTCTGTCTTGGACTGGGCAGAGCCTGAGGCTAATGCGTCACTGCACCCTAAAACCCTACGCCGGCTCGGCATAGTTCCGGGAGAGATGATGACGGTGCAAACTCGCCGTGGCTCAATCAGCATTATGGCTCGCGCGGATAGGGCGGTGGCTGAAGATATGATTTTTGTACCGTTTGCCTATGTTGAGGCAGCTGCAAACACGCTGACGAATCCTGTGTTAGATCCTTACGGGAAAATTCCTGAGTTTAAGTTTGCAGCCTGTCGTGTTTACAAAACTGACGCGGAGTCGGTTGCTTCTTAGGTAAATAGTTCGTTGTTGATTGCGTGAAGCGTTTTACGCAGCCTAAACGAAAAACAGGTAGTGGGTGAAACACACCCCACTACCTGTTTTTATAAAGAACCTAAAAAAGTTCTAATGGCTATATCGCCAATGCATTAGCCAATAGCTTTGAGTAAGGTCTCGCCAAGCTTGGCAGGAGAAGGGGAGACAACAATACCGGCAGCTTCCATCGCCGCAGTTTTGTCTTCAGCGCCACCTTTTCCACCAGAGATCACAGCACCAGCGTGGCCCATTGTTCTGCCCGGAGGTGCGGTGCGTCCTGCGATAAAACCTGCGATAGGTTTTTTACGGCCTTGCTTGGCTTGTTCGGTTAACCATTCAGCAGCTTCTTCTTCCGCAGAACCACCAATTTCACCAATCATAATGATGGACTTGGTTTCTTCATCGTCTAGGAAGAGGTCAAGTACGTCGATAAACTCAGTACCTTTGACCGGGTCACCGCCAATGCCGACAGCCGTTGTTTGGCCCAAGCCTGCTTGAGTCGTTTGGAAGACAGCTTCATAGGTTAGTGTGCCTGATCGTGAGACAACACCAACGGTACCGTCCTTAAAAATGCTGCCAGGCATGATGCCTATTTTGCAAGCATCAGGCGTTAAGATACCGGGGCAGTTAGGGCCAACCAGGCGAGAGTTTGAATCGAGCAGGCGAGCCTTAACTTCAACCATATCGCGGACAGGAACACCTTCGGTGATGCAGATGATTAAAGGAATCTCTGCTTCGATAGCTTCGATAATTGCACCAGCTGCTCCTGCAGGTGGAACATAAACGACCGATGCGTCAGCGCCAGTCACTTCCTTGCCTTCCTTTACCGATGCAAAGATAGGTAATTCAGTACCTGCCGCATCACCGGTTCCAGCGGTCCATGTGCTGCCGCCTTTCTTCGGGTGGATACCGCCGACCATTTTAGTGCCGTGGTAAGCCAACGCCTGTTCGGTATGAAACGTACCGGTTTTACCCGTGAGGCCTTGAACGAGAATCTTAGTGTCTTGGTTAATCAGTATTGACATGATTGCTTATCCTTTTACCGCCTTAACCACTTTTTGAGCGGCATCGTCCAAATCATCAGCTGCAATTACATTCAGCCCGCTTGAATTAATGATGTCCTTACCTTCTTGTACTTTGGTGCCTTCGAGTCGGACAACCAATGGGACTTCCAAGCCCACTTCTTTAACCGCTGTTACGACACCTTCAGCGATAACATCGCAACGCATGATGCCGCCAAAGATGTTAACGAGGATGCCTTTAACGTTAGGGTCTGATGTAATGATTTTGAATGCAGCTGTGACTTTCTCTGTGGTAGCGCCGCCCCCGACATCTAAGAAGTTCGCCGGTGATGCACCATACAGCTTGATAATATCCATTGTCGCCATGGCAAGTCCGGCCCCGTTTACCATGCAGCCAATGTCACCGTCCAGAGCGATGTACGCTAAGTCGTATTTAGACGCTTCGATTTCTTTTTCGTCTTCCTCTGTTTCATCGCGAAGTTCTGCGATGTCAGGATGGCGGAACAGTGCATTGCCATCAAAAGAGACTTTTGCATCGAGTACTTTCAAATGGCCATCTTTCAAAGTAACCAGCGGGTTTATTTCTAGCAGACTCATGTCTGTTTCTACAAACGCGTTGTAGAGCAGGGGAAATAGCGTCTCACCATCCTTAGCTGCGTCACCACTTAGCTCAAACGCAGCATTCAGTTTGGCAACATCGTCAGCACTGATACCGGCTAACGGGTCAATAGCTATGGTGTGAATTTTTTCCGGTGTTTCGTGAGCAACAGTTTCAATGTCCATTCCGCCTTCGGTAGATGCGACGAAAGAGACTTTACTGTTTTCGCGATCTACCAGAATTGAGAGATACAGCTCTTGATCGATGTCGGCGCCATCTTCAATGTAAAGACGGTTGACCTGTTTCCCCGCTGGCCCCGTCTGCTGAGTAACCAGAGTTTTGCCAAACATTTCCTGGGCGTTGGCAATGGCATCTTCGGGGGAGAAGCACACGCGAACACCACCTTTGGCATCGGCGCCTAACTCTTTGAAGGTACCTTTTCCGCGGCCGCCAGCATGGATCTGACTCTTAACCACATAAACCGGGCCGGGGAGTGAGGACACTGCAGATTCAATGTCGTCGGAAGATAGAATAGGGGCTCCGTCTGAGACGGGGGCGCCGAATTTCTTCAGCAGCGCCTTTGCCTGGTATTCATGGATGTTCATAGAAGCTTCTTCTCAATGGATGGGTCAGTGAATAACGCTATCGTGCCTTTCTGACCGTGATAGTCAAAAGGGCGTAAACCAACAGCGTAATGATAGCCGGATTCGGTTGTAGCTTCTGGCTTATCACGTAAAAGCAGTTGTGTAAGCACAGCACGCTTGGTGTCTTAAAGCCTCTAAACGCGAATGGCTTGAAGCTTCGGATTCTGTAGGTATTGATCGACACCCGCTATGAGTTGCAAGAAAAGTGCAATTTTTCTCATCGTGGGGGATGGCGTTCTGTCTCGGTATTCCTAATGTACACGGAGCCGTTGGAAAACTGTCTAAGTCTCTGTATTAGAGAGATAATTTAGTGTGCTGTTCCGCGCCTAGCAACGTTATCAGGTAACGGTAGGCAAGGGGTTACTTCGGGTTCTATGAGCTCATTAGACGGCGAGTTTGAACGTATCCAGTGATGTAGGAGTCGCGACCAAAGCGCTGGATTCTTCCAGGCTGTTCCAGTTCTCGCTATCGTTGTGCAAAGGCTCTGAAGCAATGAACAGCCCCCCATCTGCCTGCTTTTTGTAGTACAGCGTTGGGCTGCGGGAGTCTGATGAGTATCTAATGGCAATAAGACGGTTGCCATCGCTGAGCACAGCAGCAACCCGTGTCGCGTCGTTGTCGATTGCCGGTAGATTGTTGAAAAGGCTTAAAACGCTTGTTACTGCATTCTGCGCATTCTCTTCAAGCCCATGATCCAGAAGCAGTAAAAAAAACAGCTCGGAGTCGGTGTTGCCGCAGCGCTGTGAGTAGCGCTTGTCCGATAGTGTTGATTCGAGTGCACGACGGTGGTGGCCAAAACTTGTGATTTTGCCGTTGTGCATGAAGCTCCAGCTGCCCGATGTAAAAGGGTGGCAGTTGCTTCGAGATACCTGACCGAAGGTAGAGGCTCTAACATGAGCTAGAAAAAGGCGTGAGCGGATCATTGATGACAGACTGAGCAGGTTGCCGTCCGTCCAGGCGGGAAGTACGTCCCTGTAAAGTCCTAAATCTCCATTGTCGGCATACCATGCGAATCCGAACCCGTCTCCGTTGACCGCGAGCTTTGCTTCTGTCGCAGCCTGACTTTGTTCGATGAGTGAGTGCGCAGGCGTGACGATGACATCTTCAAGCGCGATGTGGGGTCCCATCCAAGCAGCGAGTCGGCACATATCAGTCGTTCTTAGGCGCTGATCTGTTTTGTAATTCTTCGTTCAAAGCTGCGATTTTCCGTCTGGCCGTGGTCTCGCAAAGACACGGAATAAGCGCGTGTAGTGCGGCAGCAGCAGCGATCGAGCTCAGAATACCGGCGTACCGCATGGCATGACGGAAATGCTGGAAATAGCTTTCATTGATCGATGCAGGGTGCTCTGTAAACAGGGCGTTAAGTCGGCCAACACGGGGAAAGCTGCTTTTAACGGGTGATGACATGGAAATCTCAGCGATTGCGATGAAGTGGTAATGCTGTCATACAAATCGTGAGAAATTTGACTAAAAAACACATATAGTTGGCTTAAAATTAGGATATTATCCCATTTATGGGGAATATTTTGGATCGTAAGAACTGCGAACTGCTGAATTTGCTTCAATCTGATGCAAGTCTGGCTGTGGAAAATCTGGCAGAAGCTGTGTCTTTGTCTCGCAATGCGTGTTGGCGCCGAATAAAGGCGATGGAAGAGGCTGGGCTTATCAAAGGGCGTGTAGCGCTGGTTGATCCTGTAAGAGTCGGGTTGCCATTAGTGGCATTGGTCATTGTCAAAACGAATCAACATGAGGCCGGTTGGTTGGCGCGTTTTCGTGCAGCCGTTTTAGAGATGCCGGAAATTGTCGCCGCGTGGCGAATGAGCGGAGATTTAGACTACGTGCTTCGTGTTCGGCTTTCATCGGTCGCAGGCTACGATGCGTTCTACCAACGGCTTATTGAACAAGTGCCCATGAGTGACGTGTCAGCCAGCTTCGTCCTCGAAGAAATTAAAGAGACGACTGTGGTGCCGGTTGGGCTCGAGGCTTAGTTCGCCTTAGAGCTTAACCTTAAGTGACAGAGGTCCTCTGAACGCCCAACCACCCATCTTTACCGGCTCTAGTATCGATAGGTTCGGGAAGCGGTCAAACAGCATGGGTAGAGCAACGTCCGCGATTAATGTCCGGGAGGCTGCGGCTCCAGCGCAGAAGTGAGGACCTGCCCCAAAGCTGATTGCCTTTGAAGTGTCCCTAGTGATATCAAATTGGTCTGCATGCTCGAATATAGACTCGTCCCTGTTACCACTGCCAAACATAAGAAAAGCACGGCTTTGGGCATCAAATTCAATATCGTTGTATTGAAAATCTTGAGCGATGCGTCTTGGTGACATACCAATAGGGGAATTCCATCTGGCGTATTCTTCGAAGGCGTCAAGCCAGCTAGACTGTGCATTTAAAATACGTTCAAGCTGCTTGGGATGGGTAAGTAGCGCCCAGGTCGTACCGGCTATGGCGTCACGGGGTTCGTTTTGACCGCCACTGATGGCCAGTTTTATATTGGCGCGAATGCTGGGCAAAGGCTGTTCGCTTTGGTTAAGTATGCTTAATATCGAATGATTCGGATTCTCTTTCAGCGTCGGAAGCATTGCATCTATCGAGTCATCGATGAGTTGAGTTGCCCGGTTACAGCGGCTTTCGATTTCCGGATCGCCGTTGTAGTTTGCTATGCCATCAATCATCGCTTGCGACACTTCATCCATTGCTTGGGTGGAGAGGTTTACTAAGCCTGTGATATGTCTTAACGCATGCGCTGAGACGGGCATGGCAAAGTCATTGACGATATCGATAGAGTCGTGTTTTTCCAGATCTTGTAAAACTTGTTCGGTGTCTTTTTCAAACTGAGATTTCCAAGTATCTCTGACCGTACGAGGGGACACGGATGGCAGTATTTGTCGACGTTCAGTGAGATGTGCAGGTCCATCCTTTCTCATCATGTTCTGACCCATAAGCTGAGTCATTAAACCGTCTGGTTGATCAGAGGAGAATACAGCGACATTTTTTTCGCAGATGAAAATATCATCTCGCTTAGTGAGCAGTGTGGCATTGAGCTGAGGGACAAAGCATATTGGCGCTTCTCGTCGCATGCGCTTCAGCTCAGGGTAGGGGTCTTTCCAGAACGTCGCCAGGTCAATCCTGAATTCGGGAGGGCGCATCGCAAGATCTCGTTTTCGTACCGTTTTACCACTTACCGTACGATTTTGTCTTGCATCAAGCTAGCGGTTTTCTATTACAAGCTCTTTTGCTCGGGAAAATCGTTCATGAAGCTGTTGTACAAATCATGAATGTCATCGTTACCCGCAGGTTTTGCCTCGATCTTAAAGGCAAGCTCATAGACATTGCGTTCATCGGTTCTGCAGTACGACACGGAACTGGCGGCGTTATGAATCAAATCAAGGCCCCAGCCGGATTCAGGAATATTCGGAATACTCGTATCGTATTGTGCGATTGTCCCATCTCGCTCAACTAGCTGACGGATCACTGTATTAGATAACGGCTTGCAGGAATCTTCTAATATGATTTTTAATGAATCATCGGAAGCAAATGCCTCTACATTTAGATCGTCTTTTTGTTCATTATCTTGCTTGCCGTGACGAATCATGTTGCTGGCCAGTTCTGATATGGCCAGTGTAATGAAATACGCTGCCGTTCCCTCAACTTTCAGCTGTTGACAAACATCATCAATAGCCAATTCGATTTGTTCAAGGCTAGCGAGTACCCGCTTAGTGTTCAATTGCATCATTGAGTTCATTTGGCACCCTTCTCTAAAGTACCCTTAAAGTCTATGACCAAGAGCGATACATCGTCTCCAAAATCATCAGAGCCTGTCCAGTCTAATAAACCTTCTTCTAAATGATGAGTAGCATCTATGACGCCCAGTGATGAAGATTCAATAATTCCTTGCTTAAAACGATCTATTCCGTATTCGGCACCATCTGCATCCTCGCAGTCGGTAACACCGTCTGAATAGATAACCAGTCTGTCGTTATCTTTCAGTTGAACCTGATGAACGGTAAATTCAGAATCTACAAACATTCCAGCGGGAAATCCGCCCGTACCATGCTCCGATAATGTGCCTGTTGCTGTGTCGTAGATAATGGGGGCAGGGTGGCCAGCCTGACAGAAGCTAAGTACTCCCGTCCTTAAATCGACCAGCCCGTAAACCATGGTAAAGAACTGCAGAAAAATTTCATGGAAACAGAACGCTGTGTTGAGTTCTGTAACCGTATTAAGAACCGCCTCGTCCAGGGGCTTTTCCTTTCGGCGCTCGTAATTCCCGTACAGACTCTTCTTCGAATTCAGATGTTTCTGAATGGCAAAAGACACTAGGGCAGACGCAATACCATGCCCGGCAACGTCTACCACATAGAATGCAAACGTGTGGTCGTTGATCAGGTGGTAATCGTAACCATCTCCGGCAAGATAGTGTGCAGGTCTGAATTTTCCAGCTGCATGTATAGAGGGAATTAGCAGCGGAGGAGGTAGTAAGTCGTGTTGCACGGTGGCAGCGAGCTGTAGCTCGTTAGTCACATCGCCGTACTGGCTTGTTAACCCTTTAATGACGCCAGCCTGTTGCTCTAACTGATGGTTGGCCTCAAGTAGATCTTTGTTCCTTTTTCGGATTTCCTCACCGGAAAGAAACAGCTCTCTTGATTTTGCCTCAAGTACACTTTCGGCTTCTTTCCTGCGACGTTTCTCACGCTCATAGGCGCGCGATATAACGCCGAGATCGGTGGTTGTTTGGTTTGCGCCCGCCAAAACCGCTTACCTGCTCTCAGCAGTTGCTGTCATCATCTGCAACTCTTCTATTTTTTGATTCATTGGTTAGGTTCTATCGTGGGCCGCTGCAAAATTAGGCTGCGTTTTTTAGGCCATGAAACTTTAGCTGTAAAGTGCAACTGTCATGACCATCGTGCATGCACTGAGAATGGTCAAGTGTGTAGTCTGTATTAAAATGTTTGGCCGCACCGGATATTAGCCCTTCCGAAAACATACAGAGTTTTCTGCTAGAGGAGTAGTGCATCGTAAGTTCGTCCTCTGCGTCGTCATCGTAATTGAATTTTGGTAGTGAGGCATCAGGGTGAAGTTTTCTTACTTCAACATGTATCACCCGATCTACATTGAGTAGGAATTCTTTCAGAGTTATATCGTCTGATGTGAGTTCAGGTACGCTTGCTGCCAATATGGGGAAAGCATATTCACCAAAAGCCCTGTTGATATCCGCCATTGGAATATTAGTTTTTTTGTGTAGCGACAGAGTTAGATTGATAAATTCTTGATCTTCGTAGGTGTCAGTAGAAATATAGATGCCGTCAGAGTTTGAATCTTGGAGCATGAAGTCCCAAGTCTCTAAACCAAACTCTTGCTCAACCATTTCTGCCAGAGCAGTGAATATTGCACCTTTCAAAATAACGACCCTTTGTCATCAATTAAGCAACTGATTCCCCGAGCATAGAATGGCAACGGAATATCAAGACTGCTTGTATCGGTATTTTCGCGCTTTAGTGCTTATAAGCTATACCGGTTGTCCTTGATTCTAGCGGCAATATCGATGATTTATGTTGTTATAGATGGTTAGACGGAATGGGGGTGGTCGCGAAAAACTATCCTAAAGTAGCCTCATTCCGTGAGAAAGGAAATTGAATGCAGCGTTTTAGGAGTTCCAGGAAACCAGAGTAACCCATGTTCGATTGGGCCGACATTGCGTCGGACAGCAGTCGTTCATCTAACGGTGCATCCAATCCCACATACAGCTGAGTGGGTCCTATTAATCCGACGGGATACTCCTCAGTTACTTTTTGCCAGCCATCCATGCGGCTTTGATGTTCTTCGGGTGTTAGTACTGATACACCAAAGAGGTTGATGTTACCTGCCACAACATCTAACACCATTGGCAGGTGACGGAAAGGAGATTCTGGGTTATCGATCAGGAAAGTCACAAACTCTTCGCGTTCCTGTGTTGTCTCACTGATTCGATTGCTCATAAAGGTTCGCTGAGTATAGACAGCTGTTGGTGAGCGAAGAAACTGCGCGGTGAGCGCAAGAAATAAGACAGGTAAAGTAATCAGGAACAACAATGCGCCCGCGAAGCGGTTCAGCCATGGGCTTGCATATTCTACGAAAAAACCTTGCCCACGTTCTGAGATAAGAAACTTATCGGTAAGCTCAATAACTGCACCGTTGTCTACTCGGATAATCGTATTACCCGATACGATTGAATCTTTGACATGCAGATGTTCACCTATAACCGTGTTGTCCAAGATGACCGAATTTTCTATCACGGTCATTCTGTCCACGGATACGCCGTGATTGATCATTACCGGACCGGAAAGTTTACATGTGGAATGAACACGGCAATGATTACCCACATAGATATGACCCGATTGCACTGAGCGAGGATGAAATCGCGTCATATACCCTTGTTTTAATCCAATAGCCTCTTGTTTGCCACGTAGCTTTAAGGCTCCAAGAGTGCCTTCAACGGCTGCGAGATTGGCCGAATGATATCCGACAACGTCATGTATTTTGTGTACCTGGTTGTCGTCGCAATTGATGTCTTGAGTATCGCTAATATCGACTCCCGCTGGTAGCAGTGTCAACCCTGATTCTAAGCAATGAACGCCTTCAGTGACGCTCACGTGTTTTTTGAGATTATCTCTTAATTGCGCGAATGGAGTGACATAAATACGTTCGCAGGGAACAATCATTAACTCCTGCTGTTGCAAACTCCCGCACCGTTTATAGATAGCCTCCGCTGGCTCGTTAGTTTGTGCGGAGATTACGTTGACAGTTATTCCCCATCGTTCGCCATCCGATACGATGTGGCGAAGCTCGACGACATTTCCGGACGCAGCTATGGTGATTTGCTTAGCGTCCAGTTCTACGACTGCTTCTAGTATATGCTCCAGCAAAGTTTTGCCAGCCACTGGTAAACCTGAAACTGGTTCATCGGCACACAAGGGCTTTAACGACTCATACGAGTGGTTTACAGTCATTAATACGTTGGTCATGACGCTGTCTCGCCTATAGAGTTAGTCATCGCTAGTAAGCGCCTTTGCCTTTTAATACGGCTGGAACGGTTAGTAGCAAGATTTTTATATCGGTAAGAAAGCTATGGGTGTTGATGTAGTCAACATCCAGCTCAACCTGTTGTACAAAAGGAATATCTGAACGACCGGATACTTGCCAGATGCAGGTTATTCCCGGTTTGATTTCCAAACGTCTTCGATTGTCAATAGTGTACTCGGCAACTTCCTGTGGTACCGGTGGGCGAGGGCCCACTAATGCCATGTCGCCTTTCAGAACATTCCATAATTGGGGTAATTCATCGATGGAAAATTTTCGTATGAACTTCCCTGTCTTTGTGATTCGGGGATCCTCCTTCATTTTGAAAAGGACACCCTGATCCATTTCGTTTTGCTCAGCTAAAGAGGACTTTAGGAACTCTGCATCTACACACATTGAGCGGAACTTATACATATTAAACAGCACACCCCATTTGCCCACACGCTTTTGGGTAAAGAACACAGGGCCAGGTGACTCTAGCTTTATCAGGATCGCAACTACCAGCAGCGGTATGAACAAGATAGCCAAAGCCGTAAATGAAACGCTAATGTCCAGAAAGCGCCTCAAGGCTCTGAATGTCCAATGAGTTAAGAAGTAAGTAATATGTGACAAGTGATGCCGCAACTTTGAGCTGTTCATTGCGCTGTCCATATTAGAAAATCGTTTGACGACGCGCGCACCCGATTCCTGTTTGGTTTGCTTCCAGACACGGTACAGAAACAAAGGATTTCCCAATATGTATCGTCGCCACATTCTCTGCGGTTCCTGCAACAATCTCCAGATCCATTCCAGCCCTAGATCTTGTAACAACTTAGGGGAACGGCTTATACGTCCGGAGAAAAAGTCAAACAGGCCGCCCACTCCCATGAGCACTGGCGCGTTTATCGATTCCCGGTTTTCAGTCATCCAGAGTTCTTGTTTAGGTGCTCCAAAGGCGACTAAAACGATATCTGCACCAGAGGTGTTTACCTTCTCGATCACACCCGGTTCGTCTTCTTTGTTGAAGTAACCATGTTGAACACCGGCGATTTTTAACCCCGGATACTTCTCTTGCATGTTACTGGCTACTTTCTCAGCGATGCCTTCACGTGCTCCAACAAGAAACAATGAATGATCGTTTTCGATACATTGCCTACAGAGAAGAGGGAAGAGGTCAGTCCCGTTTACATTCGCTTTAATACGATCACCCAAAAGTCTTGCAGCCAGTTGGAGACCGCTACCATCTGCAAACACACAATCCATCTGGTTGAGTGACGCTTTATACGTAGAATCTTCGAACGTCTTGTTAAGACAATCCGGATTGACAAAGGCGTATTTGGATTTGCTGTTTGAGGTGATGCTTTGATGAATACTCTTAAGTGCACTATCAATTGTATGATTGTGAATAGTGACACCTAAATAGGTAAACTTATCGGGTATCCTTGCAGTAGCGGATGGCGCAATTAAGCTAGACACCAAAAACTGAAAAATTATTGAGATGGACTCTTTCAGTGTGTAATCTCTCTGAACTTCCGCATCCAGGCCTTCATATTCAATGCCCAGTTGGCGACGCAATCGCTGACGGCAGAGCAATCCAGGCCGAAGTACGTTAGCAGTCGAATGTTGACCTTCAGTATCTTGTTTGCCGATACTGGATCCCACCCAAGCGGCATGTCCTGAAGCCACGCTGAACAGTAGCCCTAGATTTCTCCCAGACTGTAACCCTGCGAAACGCTGCAGCCTGACAAACTGCCCATTCGCGGATTGGCTCTCTGTAGTGTCAAAGATTCGTTGATGCTTTCTCTTTGCAACAATCGCTCTCCAAGCAACGAGTGGCGATAACACCACGATGAGTGTGCTCGCGGTAACACGGTCGAAGATGCCTCTTCCATCCATAGGAGATGCGTGAATTTCCGATGAGCCGATGCGAGCATCGTTCGGATCTATCTCATTTGTCGCTTGCAACATGCGGTTAGTCCTACTTAGACTTAAGCCATTGAACGTCAGTGATTTATTCAACGTCAGAAAAGAATGTTTCTTTTCCGATCGTCGCCTTGATCAGCAACCGTTGAACAACATTGAGTTTGCCTTTTTTCTTTCTGGCGAAACCTTCGGGTTCCTCGACGATAGTCGATCCGGAACGCTCAGCAAATTCGCCGTAGCGGTGTAACTCGAATTTCGAATTCTTCATGAGATCGACACTTTCTTTGCTAGCGTCCAATTTCATGAATTCCAAAATACCTTGAATCACAACGTCGGGGTTTGATCTAAGATCTTCGTACCGCACCGTGTGTATTTTGGATTTATCGGCTTTAGAAAAATCAGCGCTGGCTTTTCTGCTGAAGTAATAACACAAGCGAATAGCACTAATCACCGAGCCCGGTGCCCAATGTTTACCCCAGCCCGACCCCGCACTTAACATGGACTCAATAATGTCTGCAGGGTCACGGAGCATCAGAATGATTTTGGCTTCAGGAACTACACGCTGAATGTCCAATATGTGTCGGATATGGTCAGGAGTTTTTTCTAAGAAAACTGATCCTTTAGAGTATTCATCGCACTTGCCCAACACCTCTCTTACTTGACGATGCATCATGTCCATGAATTCAGATTCGCGTTGGTAAGCAGGTATACCGATACCCCCTCTACCATCTTCGAACGCCATCATGTGATCCCATGATTCAATTTGTTTCCCGAGAAAATGATTGAATAGATGGGATTCTTGTGCCGTGCCCACTTCCGGGTGGTTGCCCAGTAGTTTCTGCAGCCATGTGGTGCCACTACGTGGTAGTCCAACCAGGAATACCAGTTCGGGATTTGCATCGGCATCGGGTACCGGCAAGATGTCAGAATCTTCGTATAAGCGTAAGGCACTGTTCATCGCAGACTAATCCTTAACTGCTGAGTGCGTCCAACCAGGCTGATTCCCACAGGTTCGAGCTTTTGATAAATATTTTTTGGAACCACAAGTAAAGTCACGGCAGCAACAACCGTTAGGATTGTCCGTCCTGGTTCTTTGAACAACATTGCGGGGCTTGATTTAAATGCCTGGCGTACTAGAGCGAACGAGGTATGGCCATCTTTTTGTCGTATTGCTTGTCTGGCTAGATATCGCAATTGAAAGGCTCTGGCCAAATCCACATTCTGTTCCCACAATTCTGGAGAGTAACTTTTCAGCTTGTCCATGACCTTTTCCCAAGACGCTAGTTGCTTGGGAATGTTTGCAGACAAACTCGCTGAATTGATTCTATAAAGCGTTAGTGGGTCGGAAAGACCTTCAAATTGCCAGCTTGTTGTTGCGGCGATTCTAATCCAGCATTCAATATCTTCTGATTGACGGAAGCTATCATCAAAGTAGTGCAGTTCATCGACACCATGAATATTTTCCATAACACCGATTTGCTCGAAGACTTCTTTTCTTATCACTGGAGCCGATCCGTTACCGACCGGGTTCCTACACATCAGATGGGCCACAGTGATGTTGTTGAGCTTCGGCATTTGATAAGTGTTTAGATGACGACCTTGCTCATCGATAAACGCTGATCGTGAAAAACTGACGCCCACTAAGGGATTTTCGTCGAGGTGTTTGACATGAGCTAGAAGCTTGCCTTCTTCCCATAGGTCATCGGAGTCCAGCAGTGCTATGTAGTCCCCGCTGGCATGACGAATACCGGTATTGCGCGCACCGGCGAGGCCGCGGTTTTCAAGGTGCGTTACGATTTTTATACGCGGGTCGATGATGGACTCACATATCTCCAGACTTCGGTCGGGGGACTTGTCGTTAACGACGATGATCTCGAAATCGTTGTAGTTCTGGTTTAGTACTGAGCGTATTGCAGCTTCGACAAATTGCTCAACGCCGTACACAGGAATGATTACGCTGACTTTAGGCATGTTTAACTCCGGGCTGCTTGCGCGAGTTGTGGTGATGCGTAGCTGCCGGTTTCCTCGTCAGAACTGGTAGCTCGCAATATAGGTTTAACGTTCAAGTGATAGTAGATAGGCATATTGATCAGGCTTGCGCCAAGAATGGCGTAGGCCACTCCTGTGATACCCCACTGGATACCGATGCAAACACTGGCAGCGAACACAGTTGTATAAGCTATGTTCCAATAAAAGTCTCTGTTAGGTACACCGCGTGCTCGCATGTACTGAGAGCATGTTTCAGTCAACGCGAGTGGAATTCCGCACAGACAAATGATGACTAAGATAGGTAGAGCACCATTGTCTACCCACTTTTCGCCAAATATTATGGGCACGTACCAGCTAGCGAGTGCGACTTGCAATGCCACCCATGTGCTTATGAGCAACATGATTAAACTTACGGCTCGCATGAAGTCTCTGCGTTGAACATCCTTATCGTGACTAACACGGCACAAGGTCGGTAAAAGAGCGTTACACATAGCAGTTAACAGGCTCTTGGTGATTCCAAGGCCTGCGTTGAAGGCGAAGAAGTAAATGCCTAATGCCTCGATTCCTAAGAAGAACCCGATTAAGATGTAGTCGATGCTGTGCCTGACGACAGTCAATATCTCAGTGCCTGCCACACAAATGCCGAAGTACAAAAGAGCGCTAGAACCTTTTAACTGAAACTTTCTGTCTGACCATGGTGATGCTTTGTGGTGAACATAGATCCAGATAGGAACCACCAATATTTTCGGCAGTATCAATGCCCAGATTCCGAAGCCTGCGAAGGCCATGGATACAGTTAGAAAAGCATCGACAATGGCTTGCCATACTTCCGCTTTGGCAATGGTTTTCATATCGCCACGGCGTGCCGTTAATGCTTGGTTAACTGCTCCCATCGGCAACAGTAAATAGACCGCTGCAAGTGCCATGATAGGTGCGGCGATGCCGGGCTCGGAGTAGAGAGTGGCTATGGGATAGGCGAGGATGCACTGCAATACTAACAGTGTGATTCCTATAATCCAGTTAAGGGACCATGCAGAACGACAGTTGTAATCAAGACTCTTGTCGTCACTTTTAATGAGGGCCGTGGAAGTCCCAAATCGGGATATAACCATGGCAAATTCATTAACGGTTAGCGCAATCGCGACTATCCCGAAGTGTTCCGGACTGAGTACTCGCGCGACCACTAATGTGGTTGCGAGCCTCGCAACTCTACTGACTATTTGGGCAGAGAAAAGCCACGATGCGCCAATCAGGAACATCAGGGAATTCATGCTTTTTGTTAATTTGAACTCCACGTCTGCTTCGTTCTGCCCTTATCAAATGTTATGTAAGCAACTGAAATATGTTGCCAATCGTTTCCTGAAGGGGCTAGCGGCCGATTACGGAAAGTGGTGCAGGGAACACCTCTCAGAACGTTACTTCAATTGGCAATCGAGTCGGAAATACTCGTGCTTTATTTCGGTTTTTTGAAGTTGATCAGCTTTTATAGCGATTGAAGAATCGCCGTTAGGAACGCAATTTTATGCTGCTAATGCTGTCTGGTAGGACAATTAACCTACGTAGTTATCAAATAGGTAAAAGATAAGGCACTGATAAATAGAAATATTTTTCGGTTTCATTTTTAAACGCCTTGTTTATGAAATTTTGTGTGCAAATGCCTTACTGGGGGTTAACTGACATCTGAGCCAGTAATCGCACCATAAGTACACACAGAATGAAGAAAGCACTGGATTAAACGCTCTGCGGCGCCGATACAGAGGCATAGATAATTACAACTCGCAGTTCCCGGAGTGATTTCATGGTCAAATTGCAGCACCAGCGCAGCCAAGCTTACGACACCGTTTTCATCGAAGGACGGTTAGGTGCAGCTAATAGCTCAGAAGTAGGTTCTGAGCTGGTTCAAATCTTAGAAAGTGGGCCGGGGTTGGTACACCTTGACCTTACCGAACTGTCTTTTCTTGATTCGTGCGGGCTGTCTTTGTTCGTTTCGCTGCTAAAAAGAGCCCGACAGAATGAAGGGGATCTTGTTCTGTTCAATATGAACGACAGAATACGTTCTTTATTTGAACTAACACGCTTGCACGAAATTTTCGACATTCGTCAAGATGATGATTCTCAGTTAAAGCAAGTGGGCACATAGCCCATCCGAGTCGGAGCATCGCACCTTACCATCATGAACGTGCCGCGTCTTCGCGTAATTGCCCGGGTATCGATACCTATTGCATTAAGCATTTTGCTTAGTGCTTGCGGCTCGCTCAGCCCGACGCACTCAGATGGCCGAAGACTTCCAGAATCTAAAGACAGCTATTATGCACCAGCAGCGGTCGTTGAAAAAAAATCAGGTTATCTAAACGTCTGGCGTGCAGGGGATCTGGCAGGCGTTTGTGATAGCGAATCAGAAGTGTCGAAACACAACTTTGCTGTATCCGACAATATTTTTATAGAACTTGATGAGCTCTATAAGCCAAGGTCCAATGAGCTTTCAGAGAAAGGTATGGCTAAGCTTGACCAGATGCTTGGGCGTATTAACCAATACCAGGACGTTGCCCGTGTAGAGATCCATGGACTCACTCAAAAATCATTAATCAAGTGGTGGCGTCGGAATATAGACCACACACGAAACGATGTGCTATCCACCTATCTTCGGCTGAACTTAGGCGAAGAAATTCCATTGCGTATTGTTAGTGAGAGGGATACCCGTGACCTAGAGTCACGTTCGTCAGAGGTGCGTAGGGTATTCAATAACAAAGTATTCGCCAGAGTATTCGCTAAATCGGTAAGGGATGACACGTCGTCCATAACGATGTGCACGCCAAGAGCTGCAGATGCGATGCTCAAGTCCTTAAGTGAAATTGGTGCTGAGAAGCAAGAGCCTGTGTTGACGAAATACGGTTTGTTTGAAGGTCCAATGATGCTTTCTATGGGAGATCGAGTGCGTATTCGAGTTCCAGAGGATACTGATATCGAAGGAATCTACGAAATAGATGCTGATGGATATCTGGATGTACCTTATGCCGGCAGAGTAAAAGCACTTGGTTTAAGAGTTGATGAACTGGAAGAGAGAGTCACGCAAAGACTGGTGGATGAGGCGATTATCCATGAAGACTTCGCTATGCTCGATATATCGGTATTGCAGTGGTCAGTGGCTGATGTCTTTGTTAGTGGTGCTGTGTTCAATCCGGGAAGAAAAACCATCAACGGGTTGAAGATAGAACTGAAAACCTTCAAACAGACTCAAACGTCCGGTGACGCCGCCAGGGAGCGTTTTTTAAGTAACGCATTAGTGATTGCAGGTGGCGTACGCCCTGATGCAGATATTTCGAATATTGTTATCAGAAGGAGTGGTGAGATACTGAATGTCGATATGGAAGGGGTCTTAAGCGGCGATCCTGTGCCTGATATATCGCTCATTACCGGTGATGAGATCTACGTTCCGACGACAGGTCGGTTTAGAAAAGAACTTGCTAGGGTATCGCAGATTACTCCGCAGGGCCTCCGATTATTTGTGTCTAATCTAACCACTCCCAGGAATCCGAATCAAGTGGATGGGGATGCTACTAAATTGCCTTATGGAACACGGTTGTTGCATGTTTTATTGTCTGCAAACTGCGTAGGGGGTACTCAGTTGACCAATAGTGCCAAGAAGGCGTTGTTGGTGACAGTCAATCCAGTGACCCAGGTAACTGAGGTTATCGAACGTGATATACAGCAATTAGTGAGTGACCCGGACAGAGATCATGTCAATCCGTTCTTAATGCCTAACGACGGTATTGCCTGCTACGACTCAAATGTAACCAACTATCGTGATTTTGCACGTACGTTTACAGATATTCTCCAACCACTTAGTCTTTTAAAGAATCTGATTGGGGATTAGCGTGTCTACCTCACCAGTTTCAGACGACGAAGACAAGCCCATTGGGCCTGAGGAATTCGACTCAGCTTCCAAGACTTCCATCAAGGTTAAAATGGAAGGCTTTAGGAGAGCTGTATTTTCCCGGAATACCTTATCTAAGAACCAGTCTTTCATAGATAGCTCTCCCGCACTAAGCGCTTATAAACTGTTTAAGCGAAGCCCGGGAAAAATTAAAACCGTTCTTAAAACAGTATTAAAACATCGACTGTTTCGTTACGGCATTCTCTTGATAATTGGTCTTGTGTCAATCTGGTTGCCAGCGTTGACGTATGTATTCAAATCTGAAGATGTCTTTAAAAGCCCGTGGAGCATTATTATACCCGGTACCGGTATTGGCTCATCGTTGAACATTGACAGTATCGGGCAAACGACAACCTCAGTTGCATCGCCTTACAGTAGTTCGTCAGTTGATCCAAAAGTGAACTACAAAGCCATACTCATGAGCTCTACGGTGCTGAATTCGGCGGCGGAATCGCTAGGGTTGACGCCGAGGGAATATGGAAAACCTCTTATAAAATTGATAGATCAGACGGCTATCATGCAGATGTTGATTGAAGACAACAGTGCGGAGATGGCCTATAAGAAGTCAGTTGCATTGTATGAGGCATTCGAAAACGAGCTGGATAGATTGCGCAAAGACGAACGAACTATGATCGATAGCAGTAATCTTGATCAGCTTGAAATATATAGACAGCAAGTGGCGAAGGCACAAATGAGGTTGTTAGAATTTCAGTCGTCGTCATTAATTGCATCGAGTAATAAGCTTGAACTCTCATTAGCATCGATAGACAGGCTTAATAATAGGCGTTCTGAGCTGCTGCTTAAAATAGCTTCTAATCGTGCCCGCAAGGCAGCCATCGAATCTTTTACAGGCTTAACAATTGACAGGGCTTCTGACGTAGTTAAGCTTCAGCAAGACTCTGCAATGAAAGAATTGCAGAGTAATTTTTCCGATTTCTATAGTGACTATTTAGATCGGTCTGCAACCCTAGGTGCGAGAAACCCGAAAGTATCCTCTATCACATCTAAGATGAAAGCGATCGTGAGAGCGATGGATGAGCGAGCGACCGTAGTCTTAGGTGATCACGACAAAGAGTTCGTTGAGCAGTATGCAGCGGTGGTGAGTTCTGACGGTGGGAATTTCTACCTCGATCAGATTGCCATCGATGCGGAACTGGCTGCAGAAGAAAGTGAGTTGCAAGAGCTTGATTTGTTAGTCGCTGAATTAGAGCTCGGCATTCAGGAGATAACAAAAGCTACTGCCCGCTTAGACGAACTTACAAGAGCGTATCAAGTGGCAGAAACCATTTACCTGTCTGCACTTGCTAAACAGGATTTAGGGAAGTCTGATGTGTTTGCCTCTTACCCTATGGTGCAGTTGTTAGTTCCTCCCAGGTTGCCTGAAGAGCCTGAAAAACTTGCACGAATATTTGCTATCGCAGGAGCCTTGGTTGGCTCCATGTTCATTCTATTATCCTTGGCCATTCTGTGGAAACGCAACGCATTGCTCCAGAAACTATCGAAGAAAAGATAGTCTGGTATTCGATGTTGGGAACGTGGGGCTTCTATGTACTAGGAGCTCTTTACGTTGTAGCGCCTGTAATCGGCTGGATTCTGTTTCTCATTGGTTTCAAAAAACTGTGTATCGCGCTTATTGAGGGAAGCTCATTTTCTCGATTTGGTGTGTCCTGGTCTGTCATGTCCTGGTTCGTTGGCATGTTTGTTATGTTGGTGGCTCTTATCATCGGGCATATCAATTACAACATTGCATTAGGCCCGATAATAAAATCTAGTATTGGTTGGGCAAAAGGGTGGGCGCTGCTAGCGTTGTTCCCCTTTATTGGCTGCTTGAACATTCGCTCGGAAGTCGTTATACGGGCCTGCTGCATCATAGGCTTGCATACAATTTGTGCTGTACCAATTTTTGTTTTAGCGTGGGCGGCAGGATTGCCACAAGTACTTTATGTGTCCCCGATACAGGCGGTAGGCGGACCGGGTCCTGAATTTTTCATGGTGAGCCTGTATGAAATCGATCCGGGATCAGGGCTGCCCCGATGGCGCATGTTTACTCCCTGGGCACCGGCCTTAGGCTTTGTCGCCAATGTCTATTTACTGTGCGCTGTCAGTGAGAAAAACTTGCGTTGGAAAATACTGGGAATTGTCGGTGCGATTCTCATGATTCTTATGTCGCAGTCACGACTGGGTATCGTCGCAGCTATTCTGGTGCCTTCCATTACTTGGGGTGTATCTAATATTTCACATCCATTGATGCTTTTCGCTGGTGGGATTGGTACCGCTGTTCTGGGCATTATCATGTCTCCGCTTATTCGAACTGCGGATATTGTGATGACCAAGTTTTCCGAAGCCCGTGCAGACTCTTCTCGAGTGCGGGCTGCCTTAGGTCGAATAGCCGTACAGCGTTGGCAGTCTGAAGCACCTATATGGGGACATGGGGTCGTTGAACGCGGACCGCATATGGTTGAGTACATGCCTATAGGTTCTCACCATACTTGGTATGGATTGCTATTCGTAAAAGGTATCGTTGGTCTAGGTGCTTTGTTGATACCGATGATTTTGAGCTTTATGGAATTAGCCGTGAAGTCCAGTCGTAACAAAGAGGCTCGCCTGGGTTTTGGAATGCTACTAATGTTGTTTCTCTATACGTTCGGAGAAAACCTTGAGATTTTGGCCTATTTAATTTGGCCGGGTTTGCTCTTTATTGGAATGGGGGCGCGTTCCAGAGAGTGCCTTCACTATAAAAATGAAGAGAAAGAACGGCTATCAGAAGCCTGATACTAATAGCCGTTCAAATAGGTTTAAAAAATATAAACGGCCTTTATGCGCCTGCCACTGCGCGCAATTTTTCAAAGTGCTTGTCCCATCCAGCATCCAATGCGAACAGAAAGCCTAAGTCTTTCGTTGCCTCATCGATACCTTCGTGCACGATGGTAAGTCGTGTACCACCGGCTGCGTCTTCTAATACCCAACTTACCGTAGTGACTCCGTCGCCCATCGGTTTTAAGGAAAATGTATACACAAGCTTTGAGGGTTTATCAAACGTGGTAACGTCCCCCCAAGCTATTTTTGATTCAGGATCGCTGGCATCAGCTAACAGCGCGTAAGGCTTATTGGGTGCTAAATCGGTGGCGGCGGGGTGAAACCACTCAGCCAGCTTTTTTGCATTGGTGATGTATGACCAGACAGTTTCTCTATCCGCTTTTATGAAGATTGATTTCTGTATTGTCGTTACGCTCATGTTTATTCTCCTGTCTGTTTTTGTTGAGAGTCGCGCTCAATTGTGTTCTTCAAAGAATCCAACGCGCTGTCCCAGAACTGGTTGAAATAGTTGAACCATTCTGCGGTGTTTTTTAGGCCTTGCGGATTAAGTTGATTGACTCGTTCTTTACCTCGCACCTTCACGATGATTAATTGGCCTTCTTCAAGAATGGTGAGGTGTTTTCTAACGGCAGTACGTGACATATCAAAGCGATCAGAGACTTCGGCAATGGTTAAGTCCTCTTGGCTGAGCTGCATGAGTATCTCTCGTCGGGTGGGATCACCCAGTGCTCGGAATGATTGCTGTATCTGTTGTTCCATAAGTATTAAATAACACCAAAAGGTGTCATAAATAATAACACCATATGGTGTTATGTCAAGAGTCGCCTTTTTAACGCCATTAAGTTTGTTAGTCTTCAAGGGCAACGTGGTGTCTTGGCCTTTCCCAAGCCGCCATCGATTTAATTGACCCGTTTATGGTATGCGCTATTCATGAGCTCAACTTTTCGACAACGATCTGTGTGCCCACACGATTGCCCTAGCGTGTGCGCACTTGATGTAGAAGTGCTTGATGAGAACACGATAGGAAAAGTGTACGGCGCGAAAAATCACAGCTACACCCAGGGCGTCATCTGCGCCAAAGTTTCCAGATATTCTGAGCGCGTTCATCATCCAGAACGTATTACCCAGCCGATGAAGCGGGTGGGCGATAAATCTTCCCTACGCAATGGTGGGAAAGCAGCCTTCGAGGCCATCAGTTGGGATGAGGCACTCGATGCTATCGCTGAAAAATTCCAATCTGTTATTAAAGAGCATGGTGCTGAGGCAATTTGGCCCTATCACTATGCTGGCACAATGGGCTTGGTACAAAGAGACGGCCTTGATAGGTTTCGACATGCCCTAGGGACAACTAGACAACACTCAACGTTTTGCACTGCTTTATCAGACGCAGGATTCTTGGCTGGCATAGGTTCGAAGCGGGGCAGTGATCCTCGGCTGATGATTAAAAGTGATTTAATTGTTGTATGGGGTGGGAATCCTGTTAGCACGCAAGTCAATGTGATGACTCATGTCTCACAAGCCAAACGTTTGAATAATGCAAAATTTGTTGTGGTTGATCCTTATCGCACAAAGACTGCAGACAAAGCCGATATACACTTGATGTTGCGCCCTGGGACCGACGGGGCCCTTGCATGTGCAGTCATGCACGTTCTGTTTAAGGAAGGCTTTGCTGATCATGAGTATCTTGCTAAATACACAGACTACACAGAAGAATTTCAGTTACACCTGAATACTAAAACGCCGGAATGGGCTGCCGGTATTACGGGACTGAAGGTTGAGGATATTCTGGCTTTCGCTCGGCTGTACGGTGAAAGTAAAAACAGTTTTCTACGCTTAGGGTATGGATTTACCCGGTCCAGAAATGGTGCTGTCAATATGCACGCTGCCAGTTGCCTGCCCGCGGTTACCGGGGCATGGCAATACGAAGGGGGTGGAGCTCTTTACAGTAATGCATCGATCTATGCACTGGATAAAACGAGGATTCAAGGCACTGACATAGCATGCAATACTCGCGTTATTGATCAATCGCGAATTGGCCATGCGCTACAGGGTAATTCCTCTGACCTGCAGGATGGCCCTGCCATACAAGCTTTGTTCATTCAAAATACTAATCCGGCTGTGGTAGCACCGGAAACACACCGTGTGTTGGATGGTTTAAGCCGTGAAGATTTATTTACGGTAGTCCATGAGCAATTCATGACCGAAACCGCTCAGTACGCTGACATCGTGTTACCGGCAACGATGTTTTTAGAACACGATGATATCTACACCGCTGGTGGACATACGCATTTGCAAGTGGGTAGAAAATTGATCAATCCCCCGGGTGAATGTCGTAGTAATCATGAAGTTTTACAAGCACTCGCGTCTCGACTGGGATTACGTCACGCAGGCTTTAGTATGACTGAGCGCGAATTAATTTCAGATATGTTGGAAGCGTCAAGTCTGCCGTCTTTCGATGAGATGGTTGAGTCTGGCGGACATGATTGTGCCTTGGGTACGCTTGAGGCGACCAATTTTCTTGATGGATTTGATACGCCGGATAAACGATTTCACTTTTCACCGGATTGGAGTCGAGTGGGTCGTAACGCTGAGGGTATGCCCAATTTTCCGGATCATTGGGCAGTGACTGACGATGCAACAGATGAGCACCCGTTGCGCATGGTGACGGCGCCTGCAAGACAATTTCTCAACACCAGTTTTACAGAAACACCAACCGCAAGGCGAATGGAAAAGAATCCTTGTGTGCGGATTCATCCTGACGATTTAGCCCACTACAGCTTAAATGATAATCAGATGGTTACCCTAGGTAACGAGTTGAGCGAAGTGTCTTTAGTGGCTAAATCCTTTGAGGGGGTTCAGTTGGGCACGATAATAGTGGAAGGAATTTGGCCTAACAAAGATTTTGAAGGTGGGATAGGCATCAATAGTCTGGTTAGCAGCGAACCGGGCAAGCCTAATGGGGGTGCTGTGTTTCATGATACCGCTGTGTGGATCAAAGCGTATTCTGCTTCTTAAGGTTTTTTTGAAAGTTTCAGCACAAGGCGTGAAACCATTTTTTCCAAGCGGGGTCACACGTCCCGTATGTGAATGATTAGACGGGAAAAATTATGAGACTTTCAACCAAAGCCATAGCTTGGACGTTTGCGCTGTTATCTGCCTTTTTTGTATTAAATTCGAATGCAGCGGAGCCGGTGGCCAAATCCCGTTTCACCGGCGTTGCCATAGGCGGCCATGACTCGGTGGCGTACCACAGTATTCAAAGAGTTCCTCAAGAGGCTGCAGTTGAAGGGGTAAAAACTTACACGGTAGAGTACAAAGGAGCCAAGTGGCGTTTCGCCTCGAAAGAGAGTAGCGAGCTATTTGCGGCAGAACCTGAAAAATATTCACCGAGCTATAACGGCCATTGTGCTAACGCGTTAAGCCTGGGTGAAGGGCTTATTCGAACCGACGGCACTCATTGGGAAATTTTTGATAACAAGCTGTATTTGTTTTTTGCCGGAAGAGGTCGTGACCGTTGGAACAATGGCAATTGGCAAACCTACAAAGCAGAAGCCGATGCTGCCTGGGAGCGATTGTCTAAGCGCTGAGTAATAGCTAACCAGGTTAATTTTATATACTGGTGAGCGTGTGTTTATTTTCTCGCCAACCATACGCCAGCTAGTGTGATTGCAAAGCCCGTCAGCTGAATCGGGCTTAGCTTGTCATCGTAAAGAAACCACGCCATGACACTTGCCAGCGGCGGAGCTAAAAATAACAAGCTGCTTGAGCGTGTTGCACCGCCGGTTCGTACCAGCCAAATCAATAATGTGAACCCGCCAATCGATAATACAACGACCGCATAAGCCAAGGCCGACAATGTTTTCCAGTCTAGAGGTAGGCGGGTTTCCCCGAGTGCTAGCGCAAGAAGAGCGACGACGATAAATCCACCCAGTGTTTGCAATGCGCTGGCCGGCGCTAACCCGACTTCAGCAACCGACGATTTTTGCAGTAGCGTACCCGCAGTGACGGCTAATATGCTCACAATGGCTGCGAGCAGAACCACGGGCGGAAGCGCCTTGACGCCCGACGCTGCTTCACCACTGATGGTGGGGGCGATGGCTAGTGATACGCCCACCATGCCCATAAAAAGACCGATAAATGTCCATCGGTTTGGTGTCTCCTTCAGGAATCGCCAAGCTAATAAAGCGGTTAGCGGAGGCTGCAGTGTGCCTATCAGCGCCATCACGGCAGGTTGTAGTCCTTGGCCAACGGCCCAGAATCCGGGGCCAAGGTATAAGCCGCTTAGCAGTGCTCCAACGCCGATCAGACGCAAAGAGGTTTTGACATCTGGCCATTCGCTGCGTGAGATCAGGCAGTAAACGGTAAAGAAGGCAGCCACTATGGCGAATCGTGCACTTAAAAATAAGTTGGGTTCAGCATGGTCTGCTATTTGTCGAGCAACGATAAATCCTGTAGACCAGATTAGTACGAAGGACCACGCAGCAAGTGAATGTAAAATCAATAGATGTTAGCCGTCGTTGCCATGTGTGCGTTGGTCGTTGAGGATTCTACTCGAAAATGATGATTTCCATTTTTTGTGCACATTTCCCGGTCAGGCTCCGTAGAGAGTGAGTCAAGCGAGGCCGCTATTCACCGCTAACTAAAAGGATATTCGTACTATGGTTTTTAAGGCACTAACAGTTTTCTCTGCATTGACAGTGGTATTACCCGCAAATGCCTCAGACCCAACGTTTACAACCGGGTCGGCCACAGTTGTCAATGCAGGGCTTATTGATTGTGGTTCTCGCTCGCGAATCAGTCCTGTGGGTGAAATCAAATCTGATGATGGCACTGTGTGGACAGTTCCAGCACCTACGAATTTTAGCGATGCGCCAAAGGCTGCGGATATGTATAACGAATGCGGAGGAGAGAAGTTCGGCTCACTCAAGAATATTAACTTAGACGATGTTGAGTTAATGGACGCTGGCGGCACTGAAGAGTTTGTTGCCTATATTTTTGCCGACAACTATTTCGAACTTTACGTAAACGGCAAACTGATAGCCGTAGATCCAGTGCCCTTTACACCTTTCAATTCCAATGTGGTTAGATTTAAGGCACAACGCCCCGTTACATTGGCTGTCATGGCGGTTGATTGGGAGGAGAACGTTGGTCTAGGGTCTGAAAAAAACCGAGGCAGTGCCTTTCACCCCGGTGACGGAGGTTTTGTCGCTCACATTCAAAACACAGCGGGTGACACGGTTGCACTCACTGACAACAGTTGGAAAGCCCAGACGTTTTATACGGCCCCTTTGAAAGATCAAGCGTGTTTGGTAGTGACTGGGGAGCTGCGAGATAGTTCTCGGTGCGATGATTCAGGTGTTGATGACGCGAGCAGCTTGTTGGCAGCTCATTGGGCGGTGCCCGATGGTTGGATGATGTCTGATTTTGATGCCAGTGCCTGGCCTGACGCAACTACCTATACCAACGATACCGTGGGTGTTGACAACAAAAAATCCTACACGAACTTTCGAGATATCTTTGATACAAAAAATGCTGACGCTCAGTTCATTTGGTCGACTAATTTAGTATTAGACAATCTGGTTTTGCTGCGTAAGCAGATCAACTAGCTGGACGAAGTACATCGAAGCACAATGCAATGAGATTTTCTTAGCGCATCTACTTCATTTTACTGACATTGGGAGTGGGGTTTAGTAACACGGCTTGTTGATGCGGGATGTGCCAATAGTTTATCTGTTGGTCTAACGGGCCGAGTTACTAAATTCCCACCACAATTGGGGCAGGTGTTGTCAAATCTATCTGCCGCACACTCTTTACAAAACGTACACTCAAACGTGCAAATACGAGCATCGCTTGTGCTGGGTGGCAAGTCTTTATCGCAGCATTCGCAGTTGGGTTTTAGTAAGAGCAAGATACGATTCCTTTAATTTCACGCTTGTCTAATCGATAACCACAACGCCATTGGGTGTGTCGAGTTTGAAAGACAGTCCTATCTGGCCTTCTGAGATGTCTGCAAGATGGTCGACCTTTAACGCTTCAAGGATTGTTCGCAGAGATGCTGGCTCCGGATGTGACAGTTGCACTGACATCAATGTTGCTCCTAGATCTTGCTGCCCCGTGCTGGGGTGAGGGCCGGGTGACCATTCAATAAATGCAGGTAACAAGGCGTTGCCGGGTAAATGCCCATCGGCAGGAACGGTGAGTCGCCACGATCTATCGCCACGTTGAAATTTTACGATTTCCCCAAGTGGCACAGGGCTGCTAGCCACTAGCTCATCTAAATTGTCTGTGCCTACCACCCAACATAGAGCGCGTGGGCGTTCCACAAGTTTTGCCTGAGTCGCTGGGTCGTCCAGTGTGAACCAGCGGGTTCTGCCTGGATCAGGCGCTTCGGGGTCTATAGCGATTAATTCAAAAAAACTTTCGTTTCCGGATTGCATAACGAAGTTATGAGTGCTCATTAAATCGTGCTTGCTTCCAGCTCCCATGGTTATGCCCGACAAGGATTTAATATAGTCGGCCCCCTGAGTTAAATCGTTAGCGCCAATAGCAAAATGGTCGATCTTATTGTTCATATCTTTTTTAATCTGTGCAGGTAGGTAGTTGTCGCTAGTGCGTGCTTAAGCTTTCTTTTCGGGAAACTCGATAGGGCCGTTGTTGGCTTCCCATGTTGAAAAACCTTCTCTGAGGTGTGACGCTTCAAATCCCATATCTTGTAGCGTGGCAACCGTTAACGCGGAACGCCAGCCCGAAGCACAATGAAAGACATATTTCTTATCTTGAGAAAAAACGTCTTTATGGTAAGGGCTGTCTGGGTCTACCCAAAACTCGATCATTCCCCTGGGTGCGTGCACACTGCCGGGAATAAATCCGCTGCGTTGTCTTTCCCGAATATCGCGTATGTCTACAATGACCGTATCAGGATCATTAACTTTAGCAATGAGGTCGGGGGTTTCGATTTCCTCGATCCGCTCTCTGGCGGCCGCTACCATTTCGGCAGCAGTGATTTTAAGTTTTGACATGGGGCTAGGCGCTCGTGTTCAACGTTGATTACCCTTATGTGAACATGAATGCTTGAATGTTGCAACGCCCTTAGTTCGGCAAATTCGCATCACGGAACGGGGTATTGAATTTGCGTTTACAAGATGCTGGACGCCATATCGAGTGCGGCTTCGGTGATCTGCAAGTCCTCTTCTGTGATTGCCAGACTAGGGTAGAGTTTGCCCGGGGACTTGAAAATACCTTTTTCTCGCAGAGTTTTATTGAATGCAGCATTCTTTTTTACGTCCACCGCTAGCCAGGATCTGTAGTCGGTTACCTGTGTGCTGGTAAAGCCAATATCGAAAAGGGTGGGGTGACCTAAAAGGACATGAGGGTGCCCATCGCGATCGAGTACCTTTGTGATCATCTTCATGATGCGCTCACCGGTGTTCTTCAAAGTTTGGTAGCTCTCGCCGCGTCGGAGAATTTCCATAGTCTTTAAACCTGCAACAGCAGCAACAGGATTGCCTGAAAGCGTGCCGAGTTGCATTAGGAATTTGTCCTGTCCAACAACGCTTTTATCGAAATGATCCATAATCTCTTTCCGCCCGGCGACAGCCGCTAACGGAAAACCGCCACCGATGATCTTGCCCAAACTGCAAAGGTCGGGTATGACGTTGTATTCTTCTTGTGCACCTCCGTATGACAATCGAAAGCCTGTGACAATTTCATCAAAGATAAGAATGATTGAGCGCGCAGTACACTCGTCTCTTAAGTCTTTTAGAAAGCCTGGAGCCGGAGGGATAATACGCTGGAGTGGTTCTACGATAATGGCGGCAACATCATGCCCATATTCATCTAACAACGCTCTTACACTTTCTATATCGTTGAAGGGCGCAATAAGCATTTGTTCTTTTACGCCATCTGGAATTCCTGCGCTGTCAGGTACTGCTTGTGGAAAGTTAGCCAGGCGCTGGGGAGCTAAGCTCATTTGCGCTTCGGCACTCATACCGTGATAGCCACCTTCAAATTTTAGTATTTTATTTTTCCCGGTAAACGCTCTGGCTAATCGAAGTGCGTACATGTCTGCCTCACCACCGGATGTCACATAGCGAACTTGCTCGGCACAGGGCACTGCTTTAATGATCTCTTCAGCCAATTCAATAGAGGCGCTATTGTTTGCAAAAAAGGTCATCCCTTTACCCAGTTGTGACTGAACTGCATCGAGCACTTCCGGGTGACCATGGCCCAAAAGCATCGGGCCCGAACCAATCAGGTAGTCGATGTACTCTTTACCGTTCTCATCGATAACTCGCGAGCCCTTACCTTCACGGATAAATATGGAAGGGTCGAAATTTCCAAGACCACCTCCGGGAAGCACTTGATGGGCTCGCTGAATCCAATCGTTTTGTTGTGGCATATTCAGTGTCGAACAGATGGGTGATAAAGGGTTTCAGTGCGTGTACACAGCGACTGGCTTACCTAGGATATGCTCATCAGGGGTGACACCTAATCCGGGTGTGTCGTCTATCGTGATGACACCGTTTACACAGCGAGGTCCGCTGCCCGGTGCTATGTCGATATCAAGCATATCCTGACACGACCAACATGCCCGGATAAATTCTTGAGGTATAGATTGCGCAAGATGCGCGGCTTCCGTATCGGCTAATACAGAGCCGCCAGTTGCCATGATGAACATTTGAATGCCGTGAGCTTGCGCGATATCTCGAATTCGGCGAGCTTTGGTGAGTCCGCCAACCCGGTTAAGTTTTATGCCGAATACATCGGCTATTCCATCGCGTGCGATGCGTGCCGCATCTTGAAGCGTTACCAATGATTCATCAACGCTTATGGGAGAGGTCGTGACCTGACGTATCCTTTCAATATCGTCTAATGTTTCTCCAGGTTGTTCGAAAGTGACACCCAGATCGGCGACTGCGTTCATCACGATGGCGGCTTCGCGGCGTGTCCAAGCCCGGTTTACGTCATAGAGAACGATCTCGTTATCTGCCCTATGCGACTCAATATGACGTATTCGTTTGATGTCTTCGTCTGTATCGCTACCGCCAACTTTCGCTGAGTGTGCGCTGTAACCCAGCTTGCGGTAGTTCTCTATGATGCCCATCATGTAGTCCGGTGCACCGCTGGAAACCGATGAGGCGGCTACGGTACCGTTTTCCCGTTTTCCACCCAAGAGGTCTGCTATCGGTAATCCGCAGCTTTGTCCGAGTATGTCCCAACAGGCCATATCGATGGGCTGCTTGGCATAGAGGTGCCCCGGCAACGATAAATCTAATGCGCGTTCAACCAGCTCGAGTTTCCTCGGGTCCAGTCCCAAAACGGCGGATGCCATCGTTTCAATACCGGCTCGAATACCCGGACCATGGGCGGGTACATAGGTGTGACCCCAAGGTGTACCTTCTCCCCAACCGGTAATACCTGCATCGGTCTCAACTTTAACAAGCGTGGCATCGAGAACGTCGAACCTGAGCCGGCCACCCGATAACCAGTAGGGATCGGATAAGGGTAAGTCTTTTTGGAAAACTGAGATTCGAGTAATTTTCATACCTTACTCCATGGTGACTACGATGTTGCCGACATGTTGTTTGTCGATAAATGCTTGTTGTGCGCGGTGCAATTCAGCTAACGGGAAAGACTTTGCCAGCAGAGGCTTTACTTCGCCGGCTTCGATATAGCGGATGAGGTCGCGGAAGACTTGGGGATCTACGACGGTTGAACCGGTAAAGGTCAGGTCGTTTAAATAAAATGTTCTTAAATCAAAATCCACGATAGGGCCTGCGATAGCACCCGAACACGTGTAGCGTCCACCTCGACACAGAGTGTTTATCATTGTCGTGAATGTCGGGCCGCCGACGATGTCTGCTGCGACAGTCACCGTGTCTCGACCAATGGATGCTTGTAGAGCCTGCTTTAAATCAGCAGGTTCTCGTGGCAGTAGAACATCAGCACCAAGGGGTGCTAATGCTGCGTGTTTATATTCTGAAGCCATAGCAACAACAGTTGCACCGCGACGTTTGGCCAACTGAATTAGGGCAGAGCCAACACCACCGGACGCACCACTTATTAAGACAACATCGGATTCAGTGACACTGGCTCTTGCGAGCATTCCCTCAGCGGTTGTGTACGAGCAGGAAAAGGTTGCAAGCTCTGCATCAGAGAGTGAAGAGTCTACGACGCCGACATTGCGGCTATCGATACAAGTATATTGCGCAAAGCCTCCGTCTCGCTCCGATCCGAAGTAAGCCGAGGAATCTTTGTTGAGAGGATCATTCCAGTTGCGCAACCAGTTATCTGTGATGACCCGTTTACCGATTAACGCTGGGTTGGCAGAGTCTCCAACGGCAACCACCGTTCCCGCAACATCCGCTCCCTGTATTCTTGGGAAGGTAATAGGTGCTCCGCCCCAGGTCGGGTCTGACTCATCTACTTTAGCGTATTGTCCGCCGGTAGTCGCTTCGGTGACAGCTTTTGAATACCAACCGGAGCGGGTGTTAACGTCTGTATTGTTTAAGCCACAAGCAGATACTTTAATAATGACATCGTTGTCACCGGGTACCGGCGTCGGCCATTGCTCGTGAAATACCAACTGATCTAAGCCGCCGTGACCCATAAGCACGAAGGCGTTCATTTTTGTAGGAATTGAATGTTTCATTGGCGTGGTTTGCTGCTGCTTGGATCGTAGGCCGGCTCGGATAAAACGATTGCATTGCGAGGTTTTCCCGCGATGATGACGGTGAGTTTTTGGCCCGGTTCTGCCGCATCAACTTTAATATACGAGAAGGCAAGGATCTTCTTTACGGTGGGGCTGTAAACAACCGATGTTGTCGAACCAACCACAATACCGTCTTTTAAGATGGCTTCGCCGCCGTGTCCGTCAACTTCACCATCTGGTTCAATGGCTAAATAGGCGCATATCCAGCGTTTGGAGCTGCCTATAGATTTTTCAGTGGCGTCCCTGCCGATGAATGTCTTATCCATTTTTACGAAACGCATAACATCTGCTTCAGGTAACGTGACTTCATTGGTGAGTTCACCGGCACCTTTAAACATTTTTTCCATGCGCATGACATTCATGGCAAACGAACCGTAGTCGGCTATACCAAATTCTTGGCCTGCAGAATCCAGTGCATCATAGATGGGTAGCAGTGAATCTCTAGGGGCGTGTATTTCCCACCCCAGTTCTCCTGCATAGGACATTCTAAAAGCCCAGCATGAGTAGGATGCGATGTCGATTTGTTTTGCTCTCATCCACGGGAAAGCGTCGTTGTCCAGAGCCTCAGTGGTACATTGGTTCAACACTTCGCGTGATTTGGGTCCGTTGATGGTTAGAGCTGCCCAATCCAATGAACGATTTACAATGTTAATTTTGTTGTGACCTTCGAAGTGTCGCAACTGAACCTGTAGTAAATCGAGAAGCCGTTGTTCGAAAAATGCAGCGCAGACAAAGTAATATCGATGTTCACTTAAACGCACGCAAGTGGCTTCTAACTCTATTCGCCCACTATCGGTCAGGAAGTGCGTGAGAATAATACGACCCTCGTCCTTAGGTAGTTTGTTCGCAATTAGCGGTTCAAGAAATTGCTCGGAGAGTTCTCCGCAGACTTCTATTTTGGTGAACGCGGATATGTCCATTAGGCCGACACTTTGACGAACAGCAGCAACCTCGATATCAATCATGTCGTGCACAACATTGCGTCGGAATGAGTAATGATCTTTTTGCTCTACGCCATCTCTGGCAAACCAGCGAGGACGCTCATGGCCAAAAACTTCCTCATGTACTGCACCTTTTGTATTGAGCCGCTCAAACAGGGGTGATGGCTTAATAGGACGGCCGGCCAGTCGATTGAAATGTGGGTAGGGAATTTCGTGGCGAAGGCAGTAGTCCTCATGGGCTTTGATAACTTGCCATTTTTTATCGGCATAGGTACCAAAACGTCTGGGGTCGTAGTCTCTCATGGAGATGTCTGCCACACCGTGCACCATCCAGCGCGCCAATTCACGGGTAAGTCCGGGGCCCCATCCAATTCCAATTTGTGTACCGCAGCAGCACCAATAGTTTTTCACACCCGGTACAGGCCCGATTAACGGATTGCCGTCTGGTGGGTGGGAGATTGCGCCGTGTACGACGCGTTTAATTCCTAGATCCTCAAAGATAGGCATGCGATTCATGGCGTTTTCAAGCCATGGCATCACCCGATCATAGTCAGCATCGAACAGCTCGTTTTCTGCCGCCCACGGGCAATGGTCTTCCCAGACAGAATTAGAGTTCTCTTTTTCGTAAATGCCGATAAGACCGGATTTCTGTTCCATGCGTATGTAGCCTGACACACGTCTGTCGTCTCTGATTACAGGCAGTTCTTTGTCCAGATTTTCAAATTGCGGAACGGTATCTGTGACAAAGTAATGATGCGTCATTGATGTCGTGGGAATTTGAATACCCGACCATTCACCCATTTGCCTGGCATAGGTACCACCGGCGTTAACAACATGTTCGCAAGTGATATCGCCGAGTTCGGTCGACACCTTCCATTCGCCGTTTGCCTGTTGCTCGATATTAGTGGCCTGACATCGGCGGATTATTTTTACACCGAGTTGTCTGGCACCTGTCGCAAGCGCTTGAGTGATTCCTGATGGATCTACATGTCCGTCATCGGGTGTGTAAAGGGCTCCGAGTACACCTTCGAGGTTATAAAAGGGGTGGTGTTTTGCAACGAAAGCCGGATCAACGAGTTCGATATTGAAGCCTAAGGAACGCCCGACACTGAGCGTATGACGCAACCAGTCCATTTCATCAGGCTCATACGCCAATCGGAATGAGCCGCAGCCATGCCAGGTGACGTTTTGCCCGGTTTCTTTTTCAAGAGCACCTGAGTAGAGTCCTATGTTGTAATCCACACATTTCCCTAAACCGAAGCTGGATGTGGAGTGAGTTATCTGCCCTGCGGCGTGCCATGTCGATCCTGATGTGAGTTCGGCTTTTTCTAATAGAACGACATCGCATTGTCCTTCATGAGCCAAGTGGTAGGCGAGGCTGCACCCCATAATGCCCCCACCGACAATGACTACTTGCGCATGAGCCGGCAAACGGTTTGTAGGTTGATTTGATGACATAGAATTATTTTAAACTTACCCAAAGGGCTGAGCTATTCAGACGTCGTAGACGAGCTTGTCGAACAGTGATGTTCAGTCTGTTGTCATACTAATGAAACAAATGTACCCTAGTCAACTATGAATAGTATATCTGTACCAATGTCGGACGGCGCTGATTCAATACAGGTCTTGACGTCGCTCTCTGAGGAGCTGCCTCAGTTGACCCCCGAGCTTCGTAAGGCTGCCTCTTATGTTCTGGAAAATCCGAACGACGTGGGTGTATCATCTATTCGCGAAATTGCTGACGCTGCAGATGTCAAACCCAACACGTTTGTAAGGCTCGCAAGATCAATCGGTTTCGACGGGTACGAGGGATTCAGATCGCCTTTTCGTGAAGAGATCCGAAAAGGTGTTGTCAACTTCCCGGACCGAGCCCGATGGCTTCAGTCTATTGGTCGCAGTGGGAAGCTGGGTGGGTTGTACAGAAATATGGTGAGCGCGGCGATTACCAATATAGAAGAGACGTTCGCCGGTATTGATGAACGACAGCTGATGATGGCTGCAAAAACCATTTGGAAATCGCGACAAACGCTCACACTGGGTGTTGGTGTCAATAGCTCTAATGCTCAGAATTTCAGTTATCTTGCCAGTACAGGTATGAAGCACTTCCACGCAATACCTCGATCGGGCAGTACACCCATTGATGATCTGGCCTGGGCTGACAAACGTGATGTGCTTATAGCCATAACGTGTAAGCCTTATCGTTCAGAGGTGGTGGAAGCTGTAAGGGTAGCGAAAGAGCAGGGCGTCAAAGTCATCGGAATTTCAGATAGTGCAGCTTCTCCGATCATTGTGGAGGCCGATCATGGTTTTGTAGTCTCTGCAGATACTCCCCAGTTTTTTCCCTCATCAGTCTCAACTATCGCGTTACTAGAAACCTTATTGTCATTTGTTATCGCGGTTGCGACACCCAATGTGGTCAGTCGTGTTGAAGAGTTTCATGATAGGCGGCATCAACTTGGCATTTATGAAGAGGAATGCTAAATGGACAGTCAAACTGAGGCTATTAGATCCTTAGACGCAAAGTATTACGTCGACCCGGAGTTTTTTGAACGCGAAAAACACGGTGTATTAGCGCACAGCTGGCAGTTCGCCGGTCACGCTTCTTTGCTTGAAAATTCTGGGGACTATTTCACTTTCGAGATTGCTGGTGAAAGTCTGTTTTGTGTTCGCACGGCCACCATGGAGATCAAAGCGTTTTACAACGTATGCCAACATCGCGCTCATCAATTAGTACAAGGTGCGGGCAATATGAACACGATTGTTTGCCCTTATCATGCGTGGACCTATGCCTTAACGGGAGAGCTACGTAGTGGTCCGAACATAAAGGTTGTCCCGGGCTTTAAAAAAGAGAGCATCTGTCTGAGTGATGTCAGGCTCGAAAACTTTTGCGGATTTCTATTCGTCAATCTTGACCCGGATGCGAAATCAATGGATGAGTGCTTCCCAAACGTCCGTGAAGAGTTAACGAGTTTTGTTCCGCACATTGAATCTCTCAAACCGTTGGAATGGATTTCCATACCTGAAAAATGCAATTGGAAAGTATCGGTTGAGAATTACTCTGAGTGCTATCACTGCCAATTGAATCATCCAACCTTCGCACGAGGAGTTGTTAAACCACAAACTTACGATATCCAGCCTCAGGGATATTGTTTGCGACACACCACTGAATGTCAGAATCTGGACAAGATGTCCTACCCAATTGACTTAAGCTCGAACGAACATGCCGGTGAATATTCATCATGGTTTTTGTGGCCGCTGTTTTCGTTTCAGGTATATCCGGGAAATATATTGAACACGTATCACTGGAGGGTGGTAGACCACGAGCACGTGGTAGTTTGGCGTGGCTGGTACTCCATGCAAGGCATTGACGAAAACGTTATTCATTCTCTAGCGGTGCAGGATAGGCAAACGACTGTCGAAGAGGATATACACCTGGTTGAATCCGTACAACGAGGCTTGCAGAGTCGGGGTTATAGGCCGGGCCCTCTGGTGCTGGATCCATCTTGTGGCGTTAAATCTGAACACTCAATCAAAGTGCTTCAGCAATGGATGAGAGAGGGCGTAATTACCGCTGGTAACACCGTCAGCAACAATAGTCGTTAAAACCCTAATCAAAAACAGGAACCGATTTCGTGAGCACAGAATTATTTGACGAAGATCTATTTAAGAAAGGTTTAGAGCAACGAAAGGCAACTTTGGGTGCGGAGTATGTTGAGAACAATTTGTCAGCAGCGGATGAGTTTACACGCCCTTTTCAAGAAGCCATGACTGCTTGGTGTTGGGGGTTTGGTTGGGGTGATGATGTTATCGATGCAAAGACCCGATCAATGATGAATTTATCCATGATTGGTGCGTTGGGTAGGATGCACGAATGGAAGATCCATTGTCGGGGTGCACTAAACAACGGAGTGACTAAGGAGGAAATACGGGCCATTGTTCATGTCGTCGGGATTTACTGTGGCGTCCCTATGGCATTAGAGTGTTTCCGAGTTGCTCGAGAAGTGCTGGAAGAGGCTGGCGAGTTATAGATATGTAATCAAATTTGATGTATTAGCAACACTAGTTGACAGTTTGATTAAGTCGTTAGTGCTTTAATTGTTTGGCGCGTTTAGCTTATTCGTTAGCTTTGTAAAAGCGCAACCCGATATAGCTGTTCCCGGTATGGTTACCATTGTGCTGTTCACATCACGATTCACTCATTAAGTCCTGCAGCTGGACTATGTTCGCAGCATAATGATGTCACTAGAGATCTTGGGAACACGCTCTTTGTGTTAACGAAATCCATTGATCGATAATTAGCGCTAATCGTCAGAGCGCAGGGAATAAGCGATTATTGACATGACAATGTATCCAGTACTGCTGCTGCCATTCGTGGCTTTAGCAATGATGATTTTTCTACCGTTGTTCGGTGGTGATAAAAACATCTCCAAGAAATTTCGAAGCCGTAAGCGTCGAAAGATCTGGTTAGGTCGTCTTGCGGTCTTCATGTTGCTTCTATCCACTGTGCTCACACTGGCTTGGCCGGTGCACGGAATGAGCAGTCTGGTTCAGGGCTTGCTCATAACCGCTTTGGTCATGATCCCGGCTATTGTTTTTCACCTGTTGGCATCTCTTCATTATGGTTCTTCGTCTAATGGCTTTTCTCGATGGTCCAATGACGACGACAATGAAGAGCAATGGTTTGACTCTGACGGTGATAAATCGCAAGCCGCTACAGCTGCCGCATCTACGGTAGAAGCAAAGCAAGCAGAACCTGCCATCAGAGCCGGCTCAACAGCAATCCCACTCTCGTCAGAAGATACTCAGCGTCGTCAATCATCCTCAGCGATTCCGCTCTCTTCTGAGTATGCATCTGGCCGTCGATCAACTTCGGCAATTCATTTGTCCGCAGAGCCTTCTAGCGATCAGAAAGCGAGTGCAATCCCACTTTCATCAGGAACGCAGAAGGATCGTTTCTCTACACCGATTCAACTCGCATCAGAGAACTCCAGCCAAGGCGGGTCAGACGCCATTTCTCTTGGACAGGAACGTGACGAAAGCTCGCGCTCCATAATTCTGGGTAGTGATGAGAACAGAACTATCCGCACGACCCCTGAAGTCGAAGAACAGCTCAGTCAGGTTTCAAAGCTTGTTCAGTCTCATGATATTGGTGGTGATAGCAACCTTGATGACGATTCAGCTATTCCAATCGTCGACAAGCCGATACGGGCCGTCCCGCAGTCGGTACTGAATCAATCGATGGATACCACCGACTCGACCGCTTTAAGTGCCATGAGTACCGAGCAAATCTCGACACTGGTGACGTCACTTAAAGAAGAGAAAGGCAAACTACAAAAGCTTGTTATTGCTCAGCATGCGGTAATAGAGTCAGAGCGCGAGGCCAATGTTAGAAATCGTGGCATGGCGCGCGATGCTATCAAGCTCATGCACGGTGCACGCAAGAATCAAAAAATGGCTGAGAAAATGGCTCGTCGTGAGCGTACGGAAAGACAAAGGATTGAGCTTGAGTACAAAAAAGTCTCAGTTGCTCTGAACAACGCGATGTCCATTATTTCAAGCAGACAGGGTTCACCCAACCCCGTGGGTGGTCACTAAACGCGGGTCTTAATCAGTAGCAGGCTGCAGCTCAAAAATATCAAGATCTGCACCCTCAGTTAAGGGTACTATTTCGGCTGGAATTCGCTAGCAGTTTCCCAGAAATAGAGAATGCCTTACCTTCTTATCGCAGAGCAGCTCCTTAACGGACTCCAGTTCGGCGTCATGCTTTTTCTCATGGCGGCTGGTCTGACACTGGTGTTCGGAGTGATGGGGTTAATCAACCTCGCACATGGCTCCTTGTTTATGGTGGGAGCTTTTTCAGCCGCCTGGGTGTCGGGTGTTAGTGGTTCTTTTACCTTTGGCCTAATAGCCGCCTTGGCGGCATCTGCCGCTGCTGGCGCGTTAATGGAGGTGGTGGTTATCCGCCGTCTCTATAAGCGAGACCATCTGGATCAGGTGTTGGCAACCTTCGCTTTAATTTTGATTTTCTCTGAAGGTACGCGATGGGTGTTTGGTTCATTCCCTTTGTACCTGAATATACCTGAAGCGCTTTCAGGGTCCGTCACGCTACCCGGTGGTATTCGATATTCGCTGTATCGACTCACGCTTATAGTTGTCGGATTACTTATAGCCCTGGGTTTGTATTTTCTTATTGCCCATACCCGCCTGGGTGTTCAAGTGCGCGCTGGTGAGAGTGATCGGGAAATGATCGCCGCGTTGGGTGTTGATATTTCAAAGCTCTATACCATTGTCTTTGCATTAGGTGCCGCTCTCGCAGGCCTTGCCGGGGCCTTGGTCGGGGCGATTCAATCGGTGCAGGTTGGCATGGGAGAGCCGGTATTGATACTGGCTTTCGTCGTTATTGTCATTGGCGGAATCGGATCGATAAAAGGTGCGTTTGTCGGCGCTTTGCTCGTCGGCTTGACTGACACTTTGGGTGGCTTGTTTTTACCGCCTTTTTTCGAGTTATTTATGGATGCGTCGGCGGCAGCATCGGCAGGTTCATCGTTGGCGTCTATGTCCATTTACATACTGATGGCTGTTGTACTCATTGTTAAGCCAACGGGCTTGTTCGGTGCCAAAGGATGAGCCGTGAGTCGATATTTGATTGTGTGCTTATCCTGTGTCTGGCCGCGGTGCCTATCTGGGCGCATTTCGCTGAAGAACCTTTCATTATTACGCTTGCAACAAGAGCCGCTATTTTTGCCATAGCGGGTATTGGCTTAAATCTGGTTTTAGGGCAGGGGGGACTCGTCAGTCTCGGGCACGCCACTTTTTTTGGTTTGGGCGGCTATGCCATGGGAATTTTGGCTAGCCATGCACAAACGTATATGCCCTTGAGTGAATGGCCAATCTTAATTGAAGGTACAAAATCAATGCCTGTCATTTGGGTAGTTGCGCTGCTTGCGTCGGGTATTGCGGCGTTATTGATCGGTGCTTTGAGTTTGAGAACCAGTGGTGTTTATTTCATTATGATCACACTGGCCTTTGGGCAAATGTTTTATTACTTTGCGGTGAGTTGGTCTGCCTATGGCGGTGACGATGGTCTATCCATTTACCTGCGTAACGATTTTCCCGGACTCAACACCTTAGACCCCATCCAGTTCTTTCTTATTGTTTTTGTTTGGTTGCTTGTGGTTTGGATTTTCACTGCAACGCTTATACGATCTCCGTTTGGATTGGCCCTTAATGCCTCTCGTCAGTCTACTGAGCGGGTAGAGACAGTCGGGATTAATCCATACCACCTAAGATTAACCGCCTTTGTTATTTCCGGAATGATCACAGGCTTAGCCGGTGCACTCTTCGCCGATTTAAATCGATTTATAAGCCCCAGTATGTTTAGTTGGCAGACCAGTGGTGAGATCATGGTGTTTGTTATATTGGGCGGTGTTGCCAGGCGCAGTGGGCCCATCTTAGGGGCCGTTGTATTTATCGCACTGGAGCATTTTTTAGGCGGGCTAAGCGACTACTGGCATATCTATTTAGGGGCGCTACTGCTGTTAGTCGTGTTGTTTGCGCGAGGTGGTTTAATCGGAATGCTGCTAGGCCGGGAGCGTGTGCATGAATAAGCCGCTGCTCGAGACTCGAGATATCTGTAAGTCATTTGGTGCCGTTCGTGCTGCACATAAAATAAATCTAGATCTGCGTAGCGGTGAGATACACGCGCTTATTGGTCCTAACGGTGCGGGTAAATCTACGCTCATTCAGCAAATTGCAGGCGGTTTGATCCCCGACTCAGGTAGCATCCATTTATGCGGCGAAGACGTGACAAAGCAATCCACTGTCAGTCGTGCCAGACTCGGTTTAGCCCGTACTTTCCAAGTGTCAGCTCTGGCCATGGAAGACTCCGTTCTACAAAATACATTGTTGGGTGCAATGGGGAAGACGAGACAATCGTTTAAGTTTTTTGGTGCAGCAGTCTCAGAGCCGACGATGCGCTCGATGGCTGAACATGCGCTGGAGCGGGTCGGTCTTATTGACTATGCGCGTTCGCGTACCTCAGAGTTATCGCACGGTCAACGACGACAATTGGAAATAGCCATTGCGTTAACGCTCAACCCCAAAGTTTTTGTTATGGATGAACCGATGGCCGGACTCGGTACGGAAGGTTCTCAGCAGTTGACGCAGTTTTTAGATGGCTTGAGGGAAGAGGCTCCTATACTGTTAGTCGAACACGATATGGATGCGGTATTTGCATTGGCCGATCGAATTAGTGTGCTTGTTTACGGAGAGATACTTATCACGGGAACCGTTGATGAGGTTCGATCGAATGATGCTGTTCGCGAAGCCTATCTTGGTAGCGAGTGATGAGTTTACTATCCCTTAAGCAGGTTGCCAGTTGGTACGGCAGTACACAGGCCCTGTTTGATGTGTCCTTCTCGCTTGAGGAGGGAGAGGTTCTGGCACTGATGGGTCGGAACGGCATGGGGAAGTCAACGACCATAAAAACGATCTGTAAGATGTTACCGGTCGGTAGTGGTGAGATATACATTGCGTCGAAAAATATCAACACCCTGCCGTCCTTCAAAGTAGCCCGTCTTGGCGTAGGCCTTGTACCCGAGGGACGTCGGTGTTTTCCCAATTTGACCGTAGAAGAAAATCTCATTGCGGCCGCACGACCCGGCAGTTGGGATTTATTGTCGGTATCAACATTATTTCCACGATTGCACGAACGCCGTAGTCAAATGGCAAACACTTTATCGGGTGGAGAGCAACAGATGTTGGCGATAGGGCGTGCATTGATGACTAACCCCAGATTACTTATATTGGACGAAGCGACAGAAGGCCTTGCGCCATTGGTCAGACAAGAGATTTGGTCCGCTTTACATTCCTTAAAAAATAATTCGAATTTATCGCTGCTTGTAGTGGATAAGTCGCTAAGCGAACTTAAACAAGTTGCGGATAAGGTGGTCATTTTAGAAAGGGGTTCATCTGTATGGTCGGGTACAACGGCTGCGCTGTCTGACGCGGTTGTACAACAGTATTTGGGTATCTGAACCGTCGTGACTACACCCCAACAAAGTCATCGTGCTGATGTGTTAGTGCTTGCCGCTGCTCTTATTTGGGGTGTTGCGTTTTACTTTCAAAAAACAGCGATGGATGACATTGGTCCATTGCTGTTTATTGGGTTAAGAGGAATGCTGGCGTCAGTGGCCTTGTTGCCCTTAGCGTTTTATGAACGAAAAAACACCTCATCTCCAGTGACATCTCTGTTACCCATTGCCATGTTGGGTGGTTTGCTTTTTTTTATTGCAGGTTCTATTCAACAGCTTGGACTGGTCACAGCAACAGTGACGAATACCGGATTCTTAACGGCAATCTATGTGGTTATCACGCCATTCCTATATTGGATAATTAAAAAGCGTGCGCCGGATAAGGTAACTTGGTTTGCGGTTGTCTTAGCTTTCTTTGGTGTCTGGGGATTGAGTGGAGGAACACTTGACGGTTTATCGAATGGGGATATTCTGGTCGCCTGTTCTTCGATATTCTGGGCTCTTTTGCTTATTACTACCGGTGAGTCTGCTAAACACCAGCAGCCGCTAAGCTATACCTGCATACAGTTTTTCGTTGTGGGTGTTCTTGGACTACTCTCGGCATTACTGTTTGAAACTGTGGAGTGGGAATCGATTAAGCAAGCGGCTGTTCCTGTCCTGTATGTGGGCTTACTATCAACTGCGTTTACGTTCGCTTTAATGGCAATGGCGCTCAAACATGTCGCAGCACCGAGAGCGTCCATATTGCTCTCGACAGAAACTTTATTTGCCGCGGCGGCAGGCTATGTCATGCTGGGCGAAAGATTAAGCATCATCGCTTGGATAGGTGCAGCCTTAATTTTAACCGCTGTACTGGTACTAACTCGTTCGCGGGCTTAAGCGCTTAGTACTTTGTTGGCCTTTTCAAAGAAATCCAAAGCGCCAAAATTTCCTGATTTCAACGCAATGGTTACGGCTTTACCGCTGATTCTTAATGCAGGAACGCCAGGGTCTATCATAGGACCGATTTCAAGCGCTTCCAGATTAAGTGCCTGAACGATAGCCCCAGACGTTTCCCCACCCGCGCAGATAAGCGATTTAAAATTATTTTCCAGCGCCAGTACAGCTACCTGACCGAAAAACTGTTCAATGGTGCTGGCGACGTGTTCCGCTCCGTGGCTTTGCTGCAGCGCTTTAACATTGTCTGGCGTGTCTGATGTTGACACTAGGGGTAGTGTACTTTGTGCTTTAGCCCACTCTACGACATCGCTTGGGGTGACCTGTCCGCTTAAAAGCGCTGCGATATCGATAGCCTGATGTGCACCACCTTGTTGTACATGATGCTGCACTTGAGAGAGGGTAGTTGAAGAACAGGATCCGGATAACGCAAGCGTTGGGCCAGTCTCTCCGCGCCAGTGTGCTTGATCGGAACTTGTTTTACCGTAAAGCTTTGGAAGACCTATCGCTATGCCTGAGCCGCCAGTGAGAAGTTTGCAACCTTGTGTTGCTTCGGCTAGTTTGATTAAGTCGCTGTCGGCTACTGCATCAGCTACGATGTATTGGCGTCCGGCTGAAACTTCCTTCGTCAATTGCTCAGACGCTTTGCCATCTCTGAGTTCGTTTAAGGGTAAATGCCCGACGGGTACTGAGGTTTGATGCCCCAGCCAACGGCGCAGGTCGGAATCGGTCATCGGAGTAATAGGGTGGTTTTGCATGCCGCTCTCTGAGAGCAGAGTATCGAATACAAATAAATGACCCTGATAGATAGTGCGGCCGGTTGCCGGAAAGGCTGGGCAAACGAGCACAGCGTCTTTAGTGTCCAACGCGTCCACAAGCGCGTCGATCACAGGTCCGATATTGCCCTCAGGCGTTGAATCGAACGTTGAGCAATATTTAAAAATAATCTGTTCACAGCCTTGTTCCAACAACCAGCTTAATGCCTCTAGTGAGTCGTTAACGGCGACTTCGACAGCGCAGGAGCGTGACTTAAGTGAAATGATTCCAGCTTCAACGTTAGTCGCTGCGGGCACGGACGGGGTGCGTACATACTGGACAGTATTCATACCGCCTTGTGCAAGCGTTAACGCAATATCGGAAGAGCCAGTGAAGTCGTCACCGATTACCCCTATCTTCATTTGTCATCTCCTTCGGGTAGCGTCAGATTCGCTTGAGCCGCATATACCTTGGCTACTGCCGAGTCGTCTTCACCGCCCAGACCCATGCCGGAGGCAGCTATAAACTGTTGCAATGCAGTCGCCGCAATAGGGGCTGCGAACCGGCTTTGTCTGGCGATGTCACTCACTATTCCAAGGTCTTTAACAAATATCTCTACAGATGAATGAGGGGTGTAGTCGCCTTGTGCAATGTGAGGACCTCGATTCTCGAACATCCATGATGTACCAGCACATTGTGATATCACATCGACGCAATCGGATGCCTCGATACCTTGGCTGATGCCGAATGTAAGAGCTTCGGCCGCTGCGGCTATATGCACGCCGGCCAGCAACTGATTGACCACTTTCATCGCGGAGCCGGGGCCCGCCGCATTGCCCAGCTCGAATACCTTCTCAGCTAAGGCATCCAGTACGGGTCTAGCGCAGTCGAATGCCTGTGGCGTGCCGCTCGCCATAATGGTGAGTTGACCTGATGCCGCTTTCACTGAGCCTCCGGATATGGGAGCGTCAAGATAGTGAATGCCTCGTGCTTCGCATAGTGCTTCCATCTGCTTGGCGAATTCCGGTGGAACGGTTGCACACGCCACAATCGTTGAACCCGGCTTCATGCGATCCACTATGCCATTGTTACCGGCGAGTACAGATTCGGTCTGCGCGGCATTGACCACCACAACGACGACGACATCTAACTCTGCAGCTATGTCATCCAGAGAAGCATGCTTGCCTTCCAAACCTACGAACCGTTGTACTGCGTCCTGATTAGGATCAAATCCGTAGACAGTAAAACCTGCTGCCAGAGCCGACTTTGCCATGCCGAAACCCATTGAGCCTAAACCGAAAACTCCAACGTTCAAGGTTGAATTGTTTGCTGTATTCATAGAAAGCGTGTGTGAAAGAACGAGTTTGATGACAAAGAAAAGGGCCCCGTAGGGCCCTTTTCTGCAACGGAAGCTAATCTTATAACAGCTTAGCCTTTCGTTGCTCCCAATGTAAGACCAGCGATAAAGTGTTTTTGCATGGCGAAAAACATGACCACAGGTGGTACCGCAGCCAGTAGTGAAGCGGCTGATACCAATTGCCATTGGCTGACAAACTGGCCATTCAACGCTCGGACGCCTGCAGTAATTGGCAGGGCATGGTCCCCTTGAATAAGCACCGTGGCCCAGAAAAAGTCATTCCAGATGAAGGTAAATATAAGGACCGATAGCGCCGCGATTGCAGGCTTAACCAACGGTAAAACGAGGTACCAGAAAATTTTGAATTCACCGACGCCGTCTATGCGAGCAGACTCTATGAGTTCATAGGGTAGGGCTTTGATGAAATTACGCATAAAGAGCGTACAAAAACCCAGCTGGAATGCCGAGTGAAATAAAACTAAACCGGTAACTGTGTTGTACAGCCCTGTATTAACGGATAAGTCTCGTACCGGAACCATGAGTATTTGAAATGGTACGAAATTACCGGCAACAAACACGAAAAATAAAGGAACAGCCCATTTGAATCGATATACCGACAGCGCGTAGCCGGTAAGGCAGGATAAACCGACAGCAAAAATGACTGTTGGGATGGTAATTCTGACCGAGTTCCATAGGTACATGCCTGCTTTAGACTGAACGAATACGGCCTTGTAGTTTTCGATAAGTAGAAAGTCAGAGGGAACACCAAAAACATTCCCCGAGTTGATGTCTATAGCAGGTCTGATTGACGTTAAAAATATTGCCAGCAAAGGCAATAGCCAAATGAACAACGCAATAGGCAGAAGAACTTGATAACCCCTGCGTACACCGGCCGAGGATTTTTCTATCGGTTTGGGAAACATACTCTTATCCTCTCTCGTCTTGGTACATACGCCACAGGAAGAAACTGATATACACAAGCATTATCAGAAATAGCACCGTGGCTATTGCCGAGCCATATCCCATTCTGAATCCGTATTCGGATAGGGCAGTCTCGAACATGTAGTACGCCAGTACGTTTGAAGAACCGTAGGGTCCACCTTGAGTCATGATCGCGATTAAATCGAACGAGCGCAAAGCGCCAATAACTGTCACAACGACGGCAATAAATGTCGCGGGCTTTAGCTGAGGCAAGATGACGTACCAGAGCATTTTCCAACCTTTGGCATTGTCTAGTCGTCCTGCTTCTACTTGATCGGGCGAGACATTATTAAGCCCTGTGAGATACAAAATCATGCAATAGGCAATCTGTGGCCATAGCCCGGCGAAGATAATGCCAAAGGTGACAAGATCTTCATCGGCAAGAATAGCCGGCGGTGTTGCGCCAAAGAATTCCCATACAATACCGACAATGCCGAAATCGGGGTTATAAAACCAGCTGAAAATCAGGCCCACAACCACTTGGCTGATAACAAAAGGGAAAAAGAAGAGTGATTTATAAAGACGAATTCCGGTAACAGTTTGATTTAGGAATAATGCGATTCCTAAGCCTGCTGGGACGGCCAGCATATACAAAAGCAACCACCAAACGTTGTTGACCAATGAGGTATAGAATCGGTCGTCATCCATTAATTCGACGTAGTTGGCGAAGCCGACCCATTCTTTATCGCTTAGTCCATCCCATTCGTAAAAGGAGATCCAGATAGACTGGAAAATGGGTGCGATAACGTAAATAAAGAAAAAGATAAGCCCTGGCAGAAGGAATAACCAGGGAGCTAGCTTGATTCTGTTTCGATGAAGCCAGCTTCGTTGACCACTGGGTGGGCCGCTTGAATTGTTTAAAGCGAGTTCTGCACTATCGGTGCTAGACATAATTCGTTCTCCCCAGTGTTGATTACAAACCGCGGCAGCCGGTAAGGAAATTCCCTAACCCACTGCCGCGTTACTACGGATACTTAAGTATTACTTGTAAACACGTTCTTGAACTTTGTCCAAACGCTTAAGGATTGCGTCTAAACGGTCAGGCTTAACCATGAATTCCTGGAAGCCTTCCATACCTGCTTTAGCCATTTCAGCTGGAGCATCACGGTCGAAGAACTGAGCCAGGCCGCTGGCCGTGCTTACAGTTTCAAAACCTTTCTGCAAGAACTTGTCGTCGCCAACAGAAGCGTTCTTGTTGATAGGTAGCTGACCGATAGTTGCGTTCCACTCAGTCTGAACGTCAGGCTGTGCGATGAATGCTAAGAACTTACGAGCATCTTCTTTGTTCTTCGCGTTGGTAGGAATGAAGAAAGCATCAGCTGGCGCTTCTTCAGCACGAGGAACTCCCGGAGTGATTTCTGGGAATGGGAAGTAGTCAATCTGATCATCAGTAAGACCAGCGTCACGCATAGCAGCAACACTGAAGTTACCCATAACGTACATAGCAGCTTCGCCTGCAACGAAAGGTGCTAGCGCTTCCTGCCAGCTCATTGTTGCGTGGTTTTCTACGAAGTAGCCCGGCTCAACCAGTTGCTTCCACTTTTCGAACACATCAACGATGCGTGGATCAGTGTATTTGATTTTTCCAGCAGTCAGATCGTTGTGAACATCGTAGCCGTTGGTACGCAGGTTCAGGTAGTCGAATACACCTGCTGCGGTCCAAAGGTACTTAGTACCGATAGTGAAAGGAGTTACGCCTGCTTCTTTTAATTTTGCAGATGCAGCCAGTAGCTCTTCCCAGTTTGCAGGTACGTCGATGCCTTGGGCTTCGAATACATCTTTACGGTAGTAGATGCCCCACTGGTAGTAAGTGTATGGAACACCCCATTGCTTACCATCGATAGTCATTGCAGAGCTTGTAGAAGCCAAAGACTCGTTGAAGCCTTCTGATTCCCAAAGATCAGAAACATCTTCGAACTGACCTGCATTGACGAAAGGAGCCATACGGTTGCCCGGGTACCATGAAGTGACGTCAGGTGCGTCGGCACTCAGGAAGTTACGGATCGCAGTCTTGTGAGCTTCACGATCAGTGATGTTCACAATGACGTTGATGTCAGGGTTTGCAGCTTTGAACTTCTCAACTGCAGTTTCAAAACCTTCTTTAGGTGCTGGGTTTGGATCATCAAAATTGATGACCAAGTCACCGGCAATGGCCGGTGCGCTGATCAGACTGGCGATTGCCAGTGCAGCAGCGGATTTTTTAAGTGTATTGAACATACGATTCATAATCTCCAAAAAATGGCTTACTTTAGTTTGGCAATCAATTTTACGGGCATCGCCGTTACCCGTGATCCTGTATGGATCGAGGTGATATGTCTGTCGACATTTGAATCACCAGTACAAATTTTGCTTGAACCTAACAATAACATTATCCCACTATCCGGCTGCCCAGACAGCAATTTCGCCTTGGTGCAGTGTGCGGGAGCCAATGATGACCGACGTTTGATCATCAAAATTGAAAAGCGGGCCCAGATTATTGGCTAAATCTACCGTTTCCATGCCGTAATTAAAGGCGAGCCGCCAGGGCCCGATTCTTTGCGTTCTTAGATACGGCCCTAAATCAACTGCATCGATATCGGCTTCACGAAGAAAATCCCCGATAATTTTCAACAACGTTGAGTTTTCCGGAATCGCATTTACGTAATGAGTTCGTTTATCTGCATAGTGAAAGCCCCAGTTATCCTCAAAAACCGCAGCGGGTTTTAAATCACTTTGTATGCATTCGCGCCATTGTCCGCACGCAAATGTCTGATTGTCATCCGTTTGGGCAGTTAATGATTCATGTGGGGGCAAGGATTCACTGCGTATTACGCGCAATGCGATGAGTTCTTGTAAACCACCAGGCGGAAGTATCTCCGGTATTCGGTAATTTGAATTGCGACTAGCCGTTCCAGGAAAAATCGCGATTACCGTATTCGATTGATTTTTAGCGTTGAGTAAATTTTCTAATAGGGCAGGTTTGTCTTCCGTGCTGGTACAGAGGATCACTAACTTATAGCTGAGTAGTGAAGCATCAGGTGAGACAACATCGACGTTCGCTCCCCATTGGCGACACGCCCCGTACACCTTTTGGCAGAATCCTAAAGCACTAAAGTGTTGGCCACCGGGCGGTTGAATGTCCTGAATAGCGATACCTGCATAGTCAAAGACAATTGCGATATCAGATTTAAGAGAGTCTGCAGCGTTTATTGCATATTGACTACCGGCATCAATCAGAGAGTGAGCTTTGGCATGCGTCTGAAGTGTTTGAAGTTCTCTATTGAGCTGCGCCACTTCCCGTGCCGCGACATCTTCAGTGGCGTCTGATAACAACAGGCCGGCGTGTGTTTGTTCTTGAGCAAAAGGTGCTTGACGCCAGCGAAAGTAGCTCATGACCTCTGCACCGTGAGCAAAAGCTTCCCAGCCCCAAAGGCGAACCATACCATCCACAGGAGAGGGGTTGTACGGTGCCCAGTTGACTGGACCCGGTTGTTGTTCCATTACCCACCAGCGGCCGTTACAGCAACCTCTATATAAGTCATGATGGAATGATGATCCGTCAGGGTGACCGGTTCGGGAGAAGCGTTCCTGATCCAATGGGTCCGTATTGTCGCGTGTCAGAAAGCCCAGCGGATAGTTGTCCCACGTTGCAATATCCAGATCTTTGGACACGAGGTGATGATCAAACTCTACAAAATTGCCCATGAAATTATGCAAGACATCCTTGCCCGGAGAATGCTCTCTTAGTACGTCAACTTGTGCTTTGTTGAAGCTGCGAATTTGGTCGCTAGAGAATCGCCAATACGCCAGTTGATGTGACGGGTTGCTCTCAGTGACTGTGCCAGTAGGCAAACCGATTTGATCGTAGCTGTCGTATTCCATACTCCAGAACACATTACCCCAGGCTTCATTAAGCTGATGTATAGAATCGTATTGTTCACTGCACCAGTGTTGAAAAGCGGTTAAAGCGTGTTTCGAATAGCTGATGCTGGTCTCATGGCATCCGTATTCATTGTCCGTTTGCCAGGCTATAACAGCCGGATGGGTTCCGAACTTTTGCGCAAGCAGTGTGACGATGCGTTTGCATTCTTCTATATAGGGTTGATAAGAAAAGCAGTAATGTCGGCGTGATCCGAAATCCCGTATGCGTCCGTTGATATCTACCGCTAACATGTCAGGATGCTTGTCCAGCATCCAGCGAGGAGGCGTGGCTGTCGGAGTTCCCAGTACGATTGATAAGCCTTCGTTGTGAAGCGTATCTATAGCGCGCTCCAACCAGTCAAAACTTAACTGCCCTTCATGATTTTCTAATTTACTCCACGCAAATTCACCAATGCGAATAACTTGCAGGCCCATTTCACGCATTTGTTTTGCGTCGATTGCCCAACGTTCTTCAGGCCAGTGTTCCGGGTAATAGCAAACGCCTGTTTTCAAGGTTGCCACTCCTGTAAATCAATAGCGCGAAGTTGCTCCGCCGCTATTTCCGGTTGAACGGGATTTACGATGTTATTGGAGCCCGACTCGAAGCCTGCCAGATACTTTAATTTTTCTGCGTCTCTGAGCGGGGGGTGGAACGCTAAGTGAAAACAGCATTGCTTATTCAGTGCTGACTCTTCTTCATTGCAAGGTGCATTATGAAGTAAGGTGATATTGGGCGCAGAACGCTGGAACAGTAAATCGTAACGTCGTACCTGGCGTTGATAAACGTCGGCGAGTTCCTGCAGTTCTTCGTCGTCCATGTCGCTCAAACTGGCTACATGCCTGTGCGGCACTATCCAGGTTTCATAGGCGAATCGCGCGGCAAATGGCACTATCACCGAGAAGTAGGTGTTCTCCTCAACCACCAAATGCTCTTGGGTATGTGCGTCGTTAAGCAGGCTTATCAGTAACGATTCATTGTTATTGTTTTGCGCGTGTTGGCACTGCGCTTCTCTCATTCTGCTTGCAGTGTCTGTCAGAAATGAGCTGGCGTAAATTTGTCCGTGTGGGTGCAAATTCGATACGCCAATTTCAACGCCTTTGTTTTCGAATATTAAAACGTTGGCAATACCCGGTGTTTCTGACAAGCGCTTGTATTCCGCCTGCCACAGCTTTGCAACGGCACGCATCTCAGTTGTACTTAAGCTTGCAAGCGTCGCATCGTGCCGCTCTGACCAACAGAGCACTCGGCACTGGCCATGAGCAGGGGCAGTGCGTGTTTGCCATGCGCTATCTTCGTCTGCTGCCGCACCGGGTGCTTCGAAGGAGAGGGCGGGGAAATCATTGTCAAATGCGTAAGCACCCGCGTAGTTAGGATTGTGAGTACCGTTGGCTCGAACAACGCGCGGGCACAAATAACAGTCCGGATCGTGAGAGGCTGCTGTTGAGACATTGCGGCTTGGCACAGCGCCGGACCAAGGGCGGGCTGCTGAACGCGCAGATATCATGACCCACTGCTGAAGCAGAGGTTGCCAGCGTCGTTGCCAGTTACCGCTCACAGAGTGGCCTCTAGGTTAAGTTGCCTGACGCCATTGCCCGGTTGCATGATGTAAAAGTCAGCGGTTAAACCGGTAGCTGCGGTATAAGCGCTGCCGACAACGGTTTTAAATTTTTCCACATCTTCATTAGGTACGAGGCTGACGGTGCATCCGCCGAAGCCTGCCCCTGTTAAGCGACTACCCAATACGTTGTTTTGGCTTCTAGCGAGGTTAACAAGCTGATTGAGAGGTTCGCTGGATACTTCGAATAGATCTCGCAGTGAATCGTGTGAGGCATTCATCAGCTGCCCGAATTTTTTGATGTCACCAGATTCCAGCGCTGGAACAGCGGCTCTAACGCGAGCGTTCTCTTCGCAAATGTGTCGGGCTCTCATTAACGGTGTTTGGTCGTCGGCGAATAAAGATTCGTGTTGATCCAGAAGCTCAGGAGTGAGCTCTGCCAAGTGCGAGATGTCGATAGACTGTTGCAGTAATTCCAATGCCCTTTGGCATTCAGAAACGCGATCGTTATACGCGGATTCGTTAAGCTCTCTACGCTGATTGGTATTGGTGGCAATGATGGATATGTTTTCCAAATGAAGCGGTACCTGCCGATGTTCAAGCGTATGACAGTCAAGCATCATGGCCTGATTTTCCTGGGCAAATGCAACAGCGAACTGATCCATAACCCCGCACTGCATGCCGACAAAATCGTTTTCAGCTGCCTGCGATATTTTGACTTGTTCAAGTAGCGATAGCTTAGTACCCATTAATGTGTTTAAGGCATAGGCTGTGACGACTTCAATAGAGGCGGATGAACTTAAGCCGGCTCCGTTGGGTACGTTGCCGGAATACAGGCAATCAAACCCGTCCAGTTCCACACCGAGCTTACTGAATTGGTCGAGAACACCTAGCGGATAGTTAATCCAATTGTCACCGTATGTCTGATTAATTTCGAACTGTTCAAGCTGTGCCATTAAATCGAAATTAGTACTGGCGAAACGGTACTGATTGTTATGGGTTCTGCGAATGAGCAGGGTGGTGCCTTGAGTAATGCCGCATGGAAACACTAAGCCGCCGGTGAAGTCAGTGTATTCGCCAATAAGATTGATTCGACCCGGCGCAAAGAAGGTGAATATGGGTTCGTCATTGCGCCCGAATTTTTGATTGAAACGTTCCAGCAAACGTTCATTGCTCTGCTCGACAATAGCACTCATTGGACAAGCTCCTTATGACAACCGACTAACACGGCTGACTGCGGAGGCATCACAGGCAGAGGCACACCAATTTTCATGAGTAGATCACCTGTGGTGGTCACTTCGTTTTCACACCAATGAGGCATTATTGCGTTAAATGGTGCTAGATCGGCAACGTTAATACTTTCCAGTTTAACCGTGTAATTCATAGCCGGGTCTAAACCCCGCAATCGTAAGTTACCGGGTTTACTGGCTTTAAGGTTGCTACAGGCGACGATGCTGAAGAAAGCTTTATCCTTTTCAGCGTCGACGTTGCCGCTGGCAAGTATTGCTGGCGAGTCAGTGGGTATCTGCCAATAGGTCGCGTTTGATAACCAATCACGATTAGCCTTATACAACTGTGTGTAGTGCTGCAGCGTAATGACATCCTGTGGATCCAGGCGACGTGCATCCAGCTCAAATCCAAACTGACCCTGCAGTGCGACGATAGCGCGCGTATGTAAGCTCGTCACTCGTCCAGTCAGGTGTGCAGTCTTGTGACCAACATGTGCTCCCATAATTTCCGGAGGCATAAATCGTAGGAAGCCCTGTTGAATACTCGAGCGTTCGATGGGGTCGATATTGTCGGATGTCCATACACGTCCAGTGTGTTCTAACACGGCCATATCTATCCGGGCACCCCCTGATGCACAGCTCTCAATTTCAAGTCCGGGGCATACGCTAAGTATTCTAGCGAGTAGTCGATATAGCGCCTTTGGCTGCTCAGCAGCCTGTGCTGAATTTCCATCGCCAGCCAACACCAAATCGCGGTTTTGATCCCACTTGATGTAGTCAATTGCATACTCATGAACCAGGGAGGTGATTCGCTCGAAAAGATAATCGGATACTTCCTCTTTTGACACATCAAGAACCAGCTGATTGCGGGCTAATGGTGTATCGATACCGTTCACGTGCAAAGCCCAGTCGGGATGGGCGCGGTACAAATCACTGTCAGGATTGACCATCTCAGGTTCAAACCAAAGGCCGAATTGCATACCGTGTTGGCGGACCCGGTCTACGATGGGTTGAAGTCCGTTAGGGTAAACCGTTTCATCTACATACCAATCGCCTAAGCCGGCATTGTCAGTGCGACGATGCAGAAACCATCCATCGTCCAAAACAAATCGTTCTGCGCCGACACCTGCGGCCGCATCAATTAATGAAAATAACGCTTCTTCATCGTGGTTGAAGTAAAGAGCCTCCCAGCTATTGGCGTGGATAGGACGCGTGTTGCGAGTCCATTCCGGCAGCACAGAACTGCGCATGTATCGATGAAATCGTTGTGTGCATTGATTCATGCCTTGCCCGCGCGAGAACACCATTGCAGGGGTAGAAACTTCTTCACCTGTTTTCAGGATGCATTCACCGGGTAGATAGTGAACGCCGCACTGCAACGATATTTCGTTGGTACTCAGTTGTTCCACACGCAGGCTGAAATTGCCGCTCCAAGCGAGGTGAGAAAATATGACGTCACCGCTGTCTTCGCAAAAACCGGTGCTGCCCAACACCATGCTCGGTGAGTGCTCGTGACTGGTTCGGCCATGTAGGTTGCTTATGTCAATTCTTCCCAGCGTGATATCACGTCGGTAAGTTTGATTCTCCAGCCCCCATCGGCCATGTTGTGTTTGACACTCTCTGAAATGGCGGGGAACCGGGAGTGTGCCGGCAGCTAACCAGTCAACCGTCAGGTCAGTTTCAGCGGTGTTGATCAATCGTGTGGCCATGGTGGCCACGTCGCTTTCAGCATGCAGTGTCAGAATGATTTCAATTTTAATTTCGGTGTTCTTGTCCACCAATGTGATGGTCAGCACTTGACCCTCAACGTCGACGGACTGTGTGTTTAGTCGATGCGCAAACTGTTTTCCGGAGCGATGAGCCGATAGGGCCGGGGAGGCGACATAAGAGCTGCTCGCTTGCGGGAAGAGCGAAAGTGGTGTGACCTTATCCCGCGTGCCGAATGCCAGCGCCGTATCGTCCAAGGCCAATAGCGATTCAACGGATACATCCTCAGCTAATTGGCTACCCGACCAGAATAGTCTGGGCACGTCATGATCCTGCACCACCATGAGCGTGGTGGAGGTGCCATCTAATCGCCAGATTGCTGGTTGAGTGGACATGGGTGGATCGTTTGCTCGAGTATCGTGTTATCGCGGTGTAGCCGGATTATCTGAACATGCGCCAATTGAGGCGTGATCAGATTGCCGGTTCGGATCCATCATTCGCATCATAGCCGGTACAAATTCAGAAATTTCAGTTCGCTCTGGCTTGAGTTTCGAGAGCAATCTGATGAATTTGCTGAGTCTGCACATTGCACGTGACGGATAATAATGGAACAATGTTCCAAAATTATAAGAGCGACGGTTAAAAGCTGTCAATTGAAAACGGCAAAGTGATATCGCTTATTTATGACTGAAGATTCTAAAAGTGCTGAATCTGTGAAAGGGAGCCCTTCCGGTAGCACTCGGAGAGCCGCTGGCGGGGTAGTGCGCGCCATTCATTTGCTGGATCTCATTGTTGCCGAAGGTCCTCTGCGATTCGCAGAACTCGAAGAACTCAGCGCAATTCCCAAGGCGACCCTGCATCGATTGCTCAACGAGCTGGCAGACGAGCGGTTAATTCAACTGGACGAGCGCTCTTTAACGTGGTCATCGGGTTATCGAATACTCGAAATGGCCAACCGTATTTGGACGCGATCAGATATCCGGGTACTAGCGCGCGATCAGCTGTTAGCGCTTAACGCGCTAAGCGGTGAGACTGTGCAAATTGCCGTACTGGCAGATACACATGTCGTGGTCATCGATCATGTCGAGAGCACGCGCAGTGTCAGGCATTCAATTAGTGTGGGTAATCGCGAACCGGTTTACTGCACCGGCACAGGAAAAGTGCTTCTGGCATGGTGCGATGAAAAGCAACAAAACGACATCATGGGCCGAATTTCATTTGCACGCTTTACGCCCAACACAATTACTGACAAAGTAGCTCTGTCGAAAGAGCTGAGTAAAGTGAGTCAGCAGGGTTTTGCCATCGATGCGGAGGAGCGTTTTCTGGGCTCGCACTCGATAGCAGCGCCCGTTGTCGATTCCACTGGAAGGGCTATTGCAGGACTGAGTATTACAGCCCCTGCATTCAGAACTTCTGAAGATGAATTGGCTAGTTGGCGCGATTCATTGATAGCAGCTGCCGCGGAAATTTCCAGGCGTCAGGCACCTCGTACAGGTGCCTCTCCGGAATCTCCACATTAGCTGCACGAATGTAAGTTTTATAGAGTTGTCGGTTGACTCGTTTTATCGTAACACCAACGGAGACATGAGCAATGGCTGAAGTAGAACTACGTAAAGCCTTTAAACGCTACGGTGATGCAGAAGTGATTCATGGCGTAGACATGAAGCTGCCCAGTGGAGAATTCATCGTATTTGTTGGTCCATCGGGCTGCGGCAAATCAACCTTGTTACGCATGATAGCGGGTCTGGAAGAGACGTCCGAAGGCTCCATTCATATCAAAGGTCGTGATGTGACTCAGGTAGAAGCCGTTGATAGAGGAATCGCTATGGTGTTTCAATCATATGCGCTTTATCCGCATATGACGGTTGCTGAAAACATGGGTTTCGGATTACGCATGGGTGGTGCAGATAAAGAAGAGGTGGCGAAAAAAGTGGGTATTGCTGCAAAGACTCTTCAACTAGAGCAACTACTTGATCGCAAGCCCAAAAATTTGTCGGGTGGCCAACGCCAGCGTGTTGCAATAGGCCGCGCCATCGTACGAAATCCAGATGTGTTTCTGTTTGATGAACCCTTGTCAAACTTAGACGCTGAACTGCGTGTAGAAATGCGATTGCAGATTGCGCAGTTACATAACGAGCTTAATGCAACCATGATCTACGTTACTCACGATCAGGTTGAGGCCATGACAATGGCCGATAAGATTGTGGTTCTCAGAGCAGGCTATGTTGAACAAATCGGTTCGCCCTTAGAGTTGTACCATCATCCGGATAATCTGTTTGTTGCAGGTTTTATCGGCTCACCAAAAATGAATTTCATCGATGTCACCATTAAAGAGGGTAGTGCAACTCAGGCTATTGTGGAACTGCCTGATTCATCGACAGCAACGGTGGCCGTTGATGCATCGCGTGCAGCTGCTGGTGACAAAGCTACTCTAGGCATACGTCCTGAAGATGCTGGTGGTGACTCAGGTGATTTTTCAATGTCCATGAAAGTTGATGTTGCAGAACGACTGGGCGGGTCTACGTTTCTTTACGGTCAGTGTGGCGGCATGAAGCACTTTGTCGTCCAGAGGCCTGGTATGGAGGCAACTGGCCATGGTGACGACATAATGTTAAATATTCCGGCGCATCGTTGCTATTTGTTTGATAGCGAAGGATTGGCTTTTCACAGAAAAGCAGAAAACACTGACTAAGTGCTTTTAGCAAGCATCAAAAGAGGCCGCTTAGAGCGGCCTTTTTTATTCTTAAAGATGACACTTAAAGACTACTGTGCACATCGTTAAGTGCATCAGCGACGGCATCAAACATCTCATCTATTTGGTCATCGTTAATAATTAGAGGCGGGCAAAAGGCTACGCTGTCTCCCGGCGTCGCCCGAAGAATAAGATTTCTCTTGCGAGCGGCTGCCATCACTTTGGCTGCCATTTTTTGCTCTGCAGGGTATTGCTCTTTTGTTGATTTGTCGGCCACGAGTTCAATGGCGCCAATGAGTCCGACGCTTCGTGCCTGACCGACTAAGGGATGGTTCTGTAATGCCTGAACACGTTCTTTGAAATGTGGAGCCCTTGCTTTAACGTGGCTGAAAATATTATCTGACTCATAAATATTTAGCGTTTCCAAGGCCACAGCTGCTGACACCGGATGACCGCCATAGGTTGTGCCGGTTCCAAACACACCCAACTTATCGCTGTAGTCTTGGAATGTGTCATAGAGATGATCAGATACCAATACTGCACCGATGGGCAAGTATGCGGATGAAAGCTGTTTTGCGCAGGTCATAATATCGGGCTGAATATTGTAAGTATCGCTTCCCCAAGTGTTCCCGGTTCTGCCAAAGCCGCAAATGACCTCATCGGCGATGAACAGAATGTCGTGTTTTTTCAACACAGCTTGTACTTTTTCAAAGTAGGTTTTTGGAGGGATAACCACGCCGCCCGCACCCATAACAGGCTCTGCGATGAAAGCTGCAATGGTATCTGCACCGGCTTTCATAATTTGATCATCTAGAGATTGCGCTAAGCGACTGGCGTAAGCCTCTTCTGATTCACCTTGTTCTGCATGTCTGTAGTGGTGAGGAGTCTCAACGTGCATAACTGGGATAGCCGGTAAATCAAAACCATCTTGTGCATAGGGTAGGCCGGTTAGGCTACCCGCGGCGACAGTGACACCGTGATAACCGCGGAGCCTGGCGATGATGGTCTTCTTTGCCGTTCTACCCAGCGCATTGTTGTAGTACCAGGCCATTTTTACGGCCGTATCGACAGCTTCTGATCCTGAGTTGACGAAAAATGCTTTGCCGATTCCTTCTGGAGCCATTTCGACCAATCGTTTAGACAGTTCGATTGCTGGAGGTGTTGATCGATGCGTAAACATGTGAGAGTACGGGAGCTGCGCAAATTGCTTGGCGGCCGCATCTATTAAGCGTTGTTCATTAAAACCTAAAGACGTGCACCAAAGACCTGCCATACCTTCAAGCAAGCGGTTCCCTTGATCGTCCCAAACATAGACACCGTCGCCTTTTTCAATAATGAAGGGTCCATCTGCCTGGTGGCCCGACAAGTTGGTAAACGGGTGAAGGGCAAACTGCCTGTCAGCTTCATTCAGAGAGGTCATAGTCGTCGCCTGAAATTTACTTATATGAGTGTGATTAAGGAAGGGTCGTGGTGAACTTGCAAGTGGGGCACCGTATTGAAATCCACGAGCCTGGCTTTTGTACCATCAAAATGCAGGGTGGTTATGGATGAATTACGAATGCGCCAAATCGCATCGATAGTGTGCTCAAAATCGAGATTCAGAATGACGGAGACTACACTAGCAATGACGCCACCTGAGGTAAAAAAAACGGGATTGTGGTTGTCCGAAGAAGCCTCATGAAGTTCTTTAACGCTTTGCCAGCCGCGTTCATAAAAATCAGTCCAAGGTTCGGCATCGTGTTCGCTCAGGTGACTGTCATTGTCGCGCCAGCGTTGCATTATTCCTAAGTAGTCTTCGAAGGTCATGGTTTCCGCAGAATCACTTTTAGCGCCTTGACCAAAAACCGAATCGACAACATGGTGATCGTATTCGTTCAAACCAGTATGAACCGACGAAGCCGGCGCGTCTTCCAAGGCTTTCAGGGAAAGTTCGGCGGTATCGCGTTGGCGCAGCAGTGAGCCGTGAAATGTCTTGCCCGGCGTAAACCCCTGATTGGCCCACCAGTCTCCGAGCAAAACGGCCTGTTTCCGGCCCAATTCGGACAGTCTGTCATAGTCATCGGTACCGGCAGAGGCTTGGCCGTGTCGAACAAGATAAAGCATGCTCATAAATGAATGAATCCGGTTGGATTTATTGATGTGTTGGGAGAGTAACGAAAATTCCTCGTTTTCGCTTATATGCTTTTTAATTCACCAAATGTCCATGCGTTACGCGAGACGCTCCGATGCACTTTGATTGAGCATCACACTTTAGGACTTTAGTGTTTGCTGGGTGCTTTCCAGTCCACAGAACGGGTGTGCATCTTGCGCAGTCTGCCAGCCTGGGGGTTCAGTGACCTCAAAGCGTACCGCTAGTTTTCTGTAGTACCCGCGAAGACTAAGCCAAGGGCTTTAAGAATATGAGCGCCAGCGCACAAAATGTGATGTATCAGGACGACCCAGAGCTGCCCAATGTGGTGCATAGTGAAGGGGCAGCACAGCGCAAAGTGTTGCTTGTTGATGAACAGGCCCACATTCTGCGTGTCATACGACTGAATCTCGGGCGTCACGGCTATGAAGTCGATATGGCCCTGAATTCTGAGAATGCGCTTTGTTTGATTCGCGAGAATCACTATGACGTACTTATTATTACCAGCGATCTTCCTGACATGACCGCAAAAAGATTGTGTGAAAACCTGGAGCATCAGTTAGTGAACAACCGCCCTTTGATTCTTGTCGGAGCTCGGGAAGAAGATACTTGGTTGGATTCATCCAAGGCGGCCGAGCGTCTGGATATCCCTGTGAGTTTGCGTTGGATTGTTGCACGCCTAAGTGAGGCGTTTGGCGACTACACTTAGTTTTAATTATGTCAGACGATTCATCAGTTGATCCTGCGACAGGTCTGTTGCACCGAGCTGCGTTTCTAAAAGAGGTTAGAGAAGCGCAAATTAAATCGGCAACAGAGAAGCGTCGTGGGTGTCTATTAATCTTGCATTTCCCAGGGTTGTTGGACCTAGGACAAGAGGAGGGGAGAGGCGTCGCCGCGTCAACCCTGAAAAACCTGCTTGCCATTATCGAAACCCGATTGAGACGGCGAGATACTTTGGGCAGAATCGGTGAGAATTCGCTGTGCGTATTGTTGCGCCAGTGTCAGGAGAGTGATGCCGTCATCATCGCTGAGCAGTACGAAGGTTTACTCAATGATGTTGCTTTTGACGACAAGGTACAGCGCTCCTTAGTAGGGTTTAATTTTCGTATCGTCTCTCTGGATTCTTCCCGGCATCGTGCACCCAATATTGAAGAGACCGGGGTAAACACGCGTGCACTAAGTGAAGCGTCAATATTGTTGTCGACAATCCGTTCCTTCATGCAATCGGATGCGCCTGTTTCGGGTGAAGTGGTCCCGTTTGGAGATGCTACTTCTGAGCAACGCGAAGTCGCCCAGGTAACCCGAAAGACTGAAAATACCGCGGATACGCCTGTGGATGTTCAGTCCAATGCAGAAATGTCGCCGCAAAACTGGCGTTTAAAACCAGGTCATTTACTCTCTCAGAAATTGTTGGTGAGCTGTTATCGCATGCAATCCGTCGGGTTTGCATCGTCTGACCATGCAGTTCATGAAAGCCCGATGTTTGAGACGGCGTTAAACGCGCTGGCATTGAATTTAAAACTGTCGCGTCCCACGCTTGAGAGCCTGTTGATTCTGCCAATTAGCGCGGTTCAACTTACCAATGAAGCTACCTATTGGTTAAAAGAGCGATGCCGAAGTCAACGCATTGCTCCATCTGATATTTGCTTGCTGTTGAGCGTTGAAACAATTTCAAAAGACCTGCGCACCTTTATGCCGGTGCTTCGACGGCTCAATCGTCAGGGAATTCGTCTGATGTTAGAAGGGGTCGGGTCGGCACCACAGTTCACAGCCTTACAAAATCTGGCAGGTTTTGACTATCTGTGGATATCTGCGAAAGTGCTTCAAGCCTCTTTTAATGATGTTAGAAAACGTCAGGAGCTTGAATCACTGGTAGAAGCGGCTCATGGTCAGCACCGCGAAGTCTGCGCTGCGGGAATAGATACACAGGCTTTGCTATCACACGCTCAAGCTCTGAATATTGATATCGGGTTCGGCCGTGCATGTGGCAGAAGCCTGGCATTCCCGGATGTTGATTACGACAACTTAACGCCGATTAAACCGATCAAATAAATTCACTGCTATCGCGAATGCGACGGCACCGAGGATGGCGGACATGACAGCGCCTCTTAGTAGGCCATCGCCTGTAATGTCCAAGGCATCGCGAACGAGCAGCCCTGCAAATGCACCAATACCGCCGGCGATTAGGCTGGGCTTAAGCGTTCGATCGCTTTGATTGAAAAGCTTGCTTACCAGGTATCCAGACAGAACACCCAGAAGAACAATCAGTAGAGGTATGAGCAATCGCATAAGCTGTCTTCAGTTAAGATAGTGACCCCAACGATACATAACCTTTCACTCGCAACAATGACCCCGGATGTCACGACAAATAATGCGTTAAAGGGCGTCGGTTTGAGTCTAGTGGGTTTTGCCATTTTCTCGCTGCACGATGCAGTTATCAAGAGCATAGAGGGAATTCCTGTTTTTCAGGTGGCATTTTTTGCCGTTCTATTCAGTTTTGTACCGTTTACACTGTTTCTGGCATTCGATGGCGCCGAGCGATCCATGCGGCCCAGACTACCGCTATTCGTGGCCTTACGTTGCCTGTTCACAGTTGTGGGATTGCTGTCGGTGTTTTATGCCTTTGGCAAATTGCCTCTCTCTGAGGTCTATTCATTACTATTTGCCGCTCCCATTCTCATCACCCTTTTGGCTATCCCGATATTGGGAGAGCGAATTCGGCTCATACGTTGGTTTGCAATCGTTCTGGGACTGATTGGCGTGCTGATTGTTCTGCGTCCAGGTACGGCTGAGCTTCGCCTGGAGCATCTGGCCGCTGTGGCAGCGGCTGCCTGTGTCGCCTGTAATTCCATCGTGACTCGCAAAATCGGCTCACGAGAGCACAGCGTGACGTTGATCATTTACCCCATGTTGACCAACGTCGTGGTGACAGGAGTTGCAACTGTGTTTGTGTATGTTCCGATGTCTGGTGAGGTGCTTCTAAAACTCTGTGGTATCGGCATACTCAGTGTTATTGGCCAAAGTCTGATGATTCAGGCCTATCGCAGCTCCGAAGCTCAGTTCGTCGCGCCCATGCAATACAGCCAAATGTTATGGGCACTGATTTATGGAGCCTGGATTTTCAATGAGTCGGCAGATCGGACGGTTCTGTTGGGTTCTGCCGTCATTGTGTGTTCAGGATTATTGTTTTTATGGCGAGAGCTTGTTGCATCAGTGAAACAGCCAGTACTGAGAACACGAAATGTGCGTTTGGCAGGGGGCCCACAGGCGCAGTCGATGGAAACCGACCGCCTCTCATCCCAGCGCAAAGACGCTTCAAAATCCGGTCCCTAGGCTGGAAATTATGATTTTCCAAAAAAATGCGTGATAGAAGACGATGACCCTGGATGCGCAATCGGAGGAACTACTAGCGGCCGCCTCAATGCTCATGCCATTTGGTCGATTTGAGGGTAGGCGGCTCATAGATTTACCCGAACCGTACATCGTATGGTTTAAAAACGAGGGTTTTCCCCCCGGTTTGCTGGGGCAAAGAATGGCTTTGATTTACGAAATTAAGTTAAACGGGTTGGAAAAATTGATTCGTCCGGTTCTTGATCGCAAACCGAAGCTTGACCCCTTAAGCCAGCAGGACTAATCTGAGGGTATGACAACGAACGCGCTTCTGTTAAGCCTTATGCGCCCGGCCGCTGTATAGAGCGGGCCGGGACAGCAATGCCTGGTTCTCTGTATCGAACAAGCAGAGCACCACTAACAGTAGCCAATGGCCAATCCCATCAAGATTGACCCGAAGCCGGAACATCAAAAAACGATTTCCCCGGTGTAGCTTTCGAGAACGTCATGCCTCATTTAACGCCACTTATTTTCGAACCTTGCAGACCAGATTTTGGTGCCTTGTTGCTTGTAGATCGCAAACTTAGATGCCGTCGCCCGGAATCGCGTAACCGGGCGGCGGCTAATCGTTCTGCGCAGAAATCTCAAGCCTTTGCATCAGGAAAATAAACATGTTGAACGATCCTAGTACTAAATACCCTGCGTTCCCTTCAGTGCCTTTGACAGATCGTCAGTGGCCATCCAAAACACTGGATAAGGCACCCTTGTGGTGTAGCGTCGATTTACGAGACGGCAATCAGGCTCTCATCGAGCCCATGGGAAGCGAACGTAAACTGCGTATGTTTGACTTGCTTGTCGCTGTCGGCTTCAAGCAAATAGAAGTAGGCTTTCCGGCCGCTTCACAGACAGACTTCGATTTTGTCCGGCAGCTGATAGAGGAAAACCGCATCCCTGACGACGTCACGCTGCAAGTATTGACGCAATCCCGACGTCCGCTGATCGAGCGTACTTTTGAGTCTTTAAAAGGTTGTCGAAGTGCCATATTGCATCTGTACAACTCAACATCAACATTGCAACGTCGAGTGGTGTTTGGTCTTGACCGTGCGGGCATCAAACAAATCGCAACAGACGGAGCTGAAATCGTCGCCGAGTATGCGGCCAAGCAGACAGATACCGCCTGGCAGTTCGAATATTCCCCCGAAAGTTTCACGGGCACTGAGCTGGACTATGCCGTAGAGGTGTGCGATGCGGTCAATGCTGTCTGGCAACCCACCCCGGAAAACCCGACTATTCTGAATTTGCCGGCAACCGTCGAAATGTCGATGCCGAATGTCCACGCAGATCAGATCGAATGGTTTTTAAAGCACGTCAAAAACAGAGAAAGCATTTGTTTGAGTTTGCATCCGCACAATGATCGTGGGTGCGCAGTGGCGGCGACTGAGCTCGGTTTGCTGGCAGGTGCCGATCGTGTAGAAGGCACATTGTTTGGCAATGGCGAACGAACCGGAAATGTTGATATCGTAACCTTGGCTCTTAACCTGTTTACCCAGGGAGTTAACCCGAATCTGGACTTCTCTGATATTTATGAAGTCATGAGAACAGTTGAACACTGTAATCAATTGCCAGTACATCCACGTCACCCCTATGCCGGTGAGCTGGTGTTTACCGCATTTTCCGGTTCGCATCAGGATGCTATAAAGAAAGGCTTTGCTGCGATGCGCAAAAGCAACTCGCCATTGTGGGAAGTGCCTTATTTGCCCATCGATCCTGCGGATTTGGGGCGCACGTACGAAGCGGTCATTCGAGTAAACAGCCAATCAGGTAAAGGTGGTGTGGCGTTCATTTTGGAGCGCGATCACGGCTTGGAACTCCCGCGCCGTATGCAAATGGAATTTAGTCAAGTGGTGCAGGGTATTAGCGAACAGACGGGAAAAGAAGTCGATTCGGCTTCCATCAAAACAGCCTTTGATGAGACGTTTCTCGATGCGCTGCAGCCACTGTCTTTTATCAAGCATACCAGTGTAGAAGACCCTAACGATGACTCGCTTCGCTCTCTAACGGCTGTCGTGCTGCTGAATGGAAAAGAGGTAGAAATCTCAGGGCAGGGCAATGGCCCTATCGATGCGTTTGTACATGCCATCAAAACCTCTTTGTCTGTCGATTTCCGGGTAGTTGATTATCATCAGCATGCAACCGGTGTTGGAGCCGATGCTCAATCTGCCTGTTATTTTGAGATTCAAGCCGGCAAAGGTGCTACTCGCTATGGTGCTGCGTTGAATAGTAATATTGTGTCAGCCTCTCTCATGGCTGTATGTAGTGCGTTCAATCGCGCTGTTAACGATGAACTGCTAAAGCCAACGTACTCTTAACCTAAATCGGAGCAACGAGATGAGTGATCAAACAAGCGATACAGAAAACAAAAAAGTCACCGTCTCCGGCCAAGCTGCCCCAGAATCGCTTGCTGAGGCAGCCCTGAATTATCATCGGTACCCTATACCGGGAAAATTAGAAATATCGGCAACTAAAAATATGGTGAACCAGCGTGACTTGGCGCTGGCTTATTCACCGGGTGTGGCTATCGCGTGTCAGGAAATTGAGCGTGATCCTTTGCAGGCCGCTGAACTCACGGCGCGCAGTAATTTGGTTGCTGTCATAACCAACGGCACGGCGGTGCTGGGCCTTGGAGCCATCGGTGCGTTGGCGTCAAAGCCTGTCATGGAAGGTAAGGCAGTTTTATTTAAAAAATTCGCTAATGTCGATGTCTTTGATTTAGAACTGGATACAACAGATGTCGATCGATTCTGCGATGCGGTTGAATTGCTTGAGCCGACATTCGGTGGCATTAACTTAGAAGACATCAAAGCTCCGGAATGTTTTGTGATTGAAGAGCGTCTGCGTGCGCGAATGAATATCCCGGTATTTCATGATGATCAACACGGCACTGCCATTGTTGTCGCTGCCGCTATTCGTAACGGTTTAAAGGTCGCCGGTAAGAATCTTGAGGACATCTCTTTGGTGTGCTCGGGTGCCGGGGCTGCGGCGCTCGCGTGTTTGAATCTCTTGGTTTATATGGGATTAGATAAAAACAAAGTGACGGTGTGTGATCGTAGCGGGGTGTTGTACGAAGGACGCAACGAGAACATGAACCCCTACAACTCGCAGTATGCGCGTGACACCAACGCTCGCGAACTTGACGATGTGATTGATGGCGCCGATGTGTTTTTAGGCTTATCGGCACCTAACGTCATTAGTGGTGAGCAGGTTGCCAGAATGGCAGATTCACCGTTTATTCTTGCACTGGCAAACCCGGATCCGGAGATTAGTCCGGATGTAGTTCACGGTGTTCGGGATGATGCCATTATGGCGACGGGGCGATCTGACTATCCTAATCAGGTGAACAATGTGTTGTGTTTTCCGTTCTTGTTTCGAGGGGCTCTCGATGTCGGGGCGACTGAAATAAATGGTGCTATGCAGGAGGCAGCCGTTGAAGCGATTGCTGACATAGCCACCAAAGAAGCCTCGGATGTTGTATCGGCCGCTTATGGCGGAAAGCCCTTTAAGTTCGGTCGGGAATATTTGATTCCCAAACCCTTTGATCCGCGCTTGATGATGGAAATTCCTCAGCGCGTGGCTAAAGCTGCAATGGACAGTGGTGTTGCCACCCGACCTATTGAAGACTTTGATGCCTATCGTCGAAAGCTGCGTAGTTTTGTGTTCCGTTCAGGCCTCGTTATGAAGCCGATGTTCGAACAGGCACAGGCCAACATTCAGCGAGTGGTGCTTGCTGAAGGAGAGTCTTCACGCGTTTTGAATGCTGTACAAATACTGGTTGACGACGCTATTTGTCACCCGGTTATTCTCGGTCGACCTGAAATTATTCAGGCGAAGATTGACGACATGGCCCTGCGTTTAACCATCGGCACGGGTTTCAGTGTGGTTGATCCTGTCGACAACCCTAACTTTGATGAACATGTCGATGCTTATCACCGATTGATGGAAAGGGCGGGAGTATCGCCTGAATACGCAGCGAATGTTATTCGTACACGCCCCACAGCCTTAGGCGCACTGATGGTGCGACGTGGCGAAGCGGATGCTTTAGTGTGTGGTACACAGGGCGCATATGCCCGGCACATTCGCTATCTGGTTGACGTTATCGGCGTACATAAAGACTTCAGTGATATCTCTGCACTCATGTTGATGATTCTGGGTACGGGTACGGTTTTCCTGACAGATACGCACGTTACCGTAAACCCAAGTGCAGAAGAATTAGCAGAGACGGCACACATGGCATCGAAAATCGTTAAACGATTTGGCATGGTGCCCAAGGTTGGCATGTTGTCACATTCAAACTTCGGTAGCCGAAACAACGAGTCCGCTGTCAAGATGCGACGAGCTGTTCAAATCGTTAAAGAGCGCTACCCTGACTTAGCCGTTGAAGGTGAAATGCACGCGGATGCTGCGCTGTCTGAAGAGACACGCAATCGTGTTTTCCCGAATGCGAGCTACACAGGTGGAGCAAACTTAATGGTCATGCCCAACCTAGACGCTGCAAACATTACGTACAATATGGTGAAGGCCTTAGGTGACGCGTTGCCTGTGGGTCCCATGCTGATGGGCCTGGACAAGCCTGCCCACGTGGTGACAGAGTCAACGACGGTGCGTGGTATCGTTAATTTATGTGCAATCGCAGCCGTAGACGCAATTGACTACAAAGCGAACAATAAAAGCTAAAGACACAAGGTTTGTCGCTAGCTATAACAACCAATGGTTTGTTTATGGAACTTGAGCTCTTCCTGAATCGATTGGAAATGCAACCCAAGACGGTTGAGTTTCCCGATGTTATCGAGTTGATAAACAGTAAATATACGTTTATCCCTACCGCGTTTCGAAACAATGATATTCACAACGAAGCGGGGCAGAATACGGGGTCTTGTAAAATATTTGCTTTCGCTCGTTTGCATGAGCTGACTGAAGAGCAAACACTGGCGCTTTTCGGTGCCTTCTATCGGGCTGACGTCTTAAAAACCCCCGATGGTGATAGCCACCCTAACATTCGGCAGTTTATTAAAACCGGATGGGCCGGGATCGAATTTGATGGCGTGCCTTTACGCGCTAAAAGCTAAGGAGTTATAAACCCAGCAGTCCTGCAATTAGGCCGATAATTCCACCAAATACACCACCCCACACAACCAGCCACCCCAGGTGTTCTTTTATCATGCGTTGCATGATCTCCTTCACCATGTCGGGCGTCATTTCATCGAGTCTTGCACGTAGTAGCTGGTCTAATTTTCCGACGAACTGATCACTACTGGCAGCCTTGCCGAGCTGCTCTCCAATGGCGGCTTGTATTTTGGGGGATTGAGCAGTCTCTGTTAAAAAATTGCTCATGCGTGCTTTAAACGGTTCTCGCAGAGGCTGAAGTGCGGCCTCACCACCCACCATGCTGAGCATGGAACCAAAGGACGACTCGACGACTGTGGCCACAAGTTGGTCATAGGCTGCGTCTAAATCAATAGCGTTGAGCAACGGCTCTATATCGACGGCATCTACTAGAGAGCCTGATGACTGTGGGTCGTCTGATGTTGTTGTTAAATCGTTTTTTGCCGGTGCACTGAGAAGTCGCTCAACGTTGTCTTTACTGAACAGTTCTTCGTGAACCATTCGTAGTATTCCCGCCTTGAAATCTTCGAAATGCAGGGAGATAACGCCTGATCCGTACAAGCCGGGTACGCGCTCAAAAAGCATGTGCACGGCCAGCCAGTTTGTTAAAGCACCTGACAGCGCAAACAAGCCGGTACTCAGTACCAGGGCACTCCAAGGTTCAGCCACCGCGAAGCTTATTAGTATTAATAACAGCGCCAGCAGATTGGGCGTGAGATGTTTATCCAGCATAGGCAGGATTTTACTCGCTATGACTCACTATTTGGGGCGTCTTCTCCGAGAAGTCCGACTACCACGACCAGAGGCTGAGCCGCCTTCAATCGATAAATCGCCCGCCATTTGAGCTCTTGCGCCTTGTGATAACTCACCCAGTGTTTCGGTGATGGCTTCGATGGAAGGGGAATCACCTTTTTGGTAAGTATCAATCGCATCGCGCATGGCTTTGACATGTACAGGCGTGGTGCCACAACAACCACCAATAATTGAAGCTCCAGCGTTAGCTGACAGCACAGCGTACTCGGCCATGAGTTCCGGTGTGCCGCTATACACAATTTTTCCGTCTACATAGTCCGGGATACCACAGTTGGCTTTAGCAACCAGTGCTGGACGTGATTCCATCGAGTCCGCAGCGTTCACCAGATTGCATACAGCCGCAACCACTTCAGATGCACCAACACCGCAGTTACTGCCAATGGCGGTGATGTGGGCATCAAGTCCGGTACTGATCTTTAGAGTTTCTGCAGGGGTTAGCCCCATCATGGTGCGGCCGTTAGTGTCGATACTGACGGTATAGACAAGCGGTAGGCCGACATCGGCGGCGCCCAAAACAGCAGCCTCAATCTCTTCCGCCGATGATATCGTCTCAATCCATAAAATATCGGCACCACCATCAGCGAGCGCTTTGCCTTGTTCGGCGAAAGCTTGGCGAGCTTCATCGATACTCACTGGCCCGTTAGGCGCGAGAATTTCCCCGGTGGGTCCCATCGAACCTGCGACTAACACTGTTTTGTCTGATTTATCGGCCTCAGCTCGAGCCAGTTCTGCGGCACGGCTGTTCAGTTCGTGAACGCGATGCGAAGAATCATGCAAGGCCAGTCGAAAATGGGTACCGCCAAAACTGTTGGTCAAAATGATGTCCGAACCTGCTTCGACAAAAGAGCGGTGGAGGTTACTGATACGATCTGGATGATCAATATTCCACAGCTCTGGCGCATCACCGGTTTGCAAGCCAACGTCAAATAGATTTGTACCAGTGGCACCATCAGCAAGCAGCAGGCCTTTTTCTTCGAGTAATTCTTGAAGTTTATTTGTCATAATGAGGAGGTTAGCATGCGCGCGGCAGGCCTTATCGCGGAACCGCAGGTTACATGTATGCTATGACACAGATGCAATAATCGCTAGCCGGGTTTCCCCAGTGACTATTCTGATCCGGGATGCATTGGGTGCCGATCTGTAGTTGGAGTAGGGTGCTGAACTCAATAGTGCACATGTTATCTGAGCGATTTTGCCGCTCTTGTGCTTCGCCTGTTCAGCCGATAGATTTTGTATGGTTCTTTTTTCAGACTTTTTATGAACGGTATCTCGACAGTCAGAGGTTTTTTAATCAGGAAATTTAACCTGTTTAAAACCGTTTTATTTTTCATTCGCACCTCCGGGTGCATCTACAGAATTAGGCGTAGCTGCTGATATGTTATTTGGACTTGGTAAGCCGCCACAAGCGAACCTCATCACGACAATACCGGTCCCCGGATCAGTGGGTTGTATAGGGATGGTTGCCTGCCCCGGTACCCGTATCGATAAACCCCCGACGGGTAACAAACGTTTGTTACAAACCGATCTGGACGAGATTGTTGAGTGGGGGGCCAATGGGATCTTATGTCTGGTAGAGCCGCATGAGCTGACCATGAATAAGGTGGAAGGCCTGCCGGCAGCTGCTCAAAACGCGGGCATCTGGTGGAAGCATCTACCCATTATCGACATGGATATCCCCAATCAGGAGTTCGAGGACGTTTGGGCCGTAGAGGGTGAACGTATTCGTCACGCATTGCGTATTGGTGAACGGGTTATTATTCATTGTTATGCGGGTCTTGGTCGGACGGGCATGATTGCGGCTCGCATCCTCGTGGAATTTGGTGTCGAGCCTGAGCAGGCAATTCGTCGTGTACGTCGTGAAAACAGGCGGCGCATTCAAAATAAGGCGCAAGCCAATTTTGTTCGTAGTTGTTATTCACTGGTCGATTAGTCATAGGAAAATAGCGCCATTCGGCAAAATGCCTCGCATCCCATAGTTAAGGTCGCTGAGTGCTATGCCCGCGTCGCTAGGTGCAACACGCAAGCCCGGTTAGAAGGGCCATCATTCAGCGATTAACGGATTGGAAGGTTACGCATATGAGTACCACAGGATCTAGCCCCCGCCGCGGTAGAAGAGGCGGTGGTCGCGAGGCAAAACGCGCTAGAGCATCGGCTAGCGGTCCTGTTGCGCCATACATAAAACGCAATATTCCTTTCGTTGACATCATCAATGAAGAGGGCCTTGAACTCATCGAGCGGAATGCCGACACCATTCTTGAAGAAATCGGTATCGATTTCCGTGATGATGCTGAAGCGTTGGATATGTGGCGTGAAGCAGGTGCCGATGTTCAAGGAGAGCGGGTACGATTTCCTCGTGGTTTGTGTCGCAAGCTCATCACAGATAGTGCGCCTGCGCAATTTACCCAGTACGCTCGAAACGCTGAGCGTTCAGTGGTTATCGGAGGCAATAACACGGTCATGGTACCGGCCTACGGGCCTCCGTTCGTACACGACCTTGATAAGGGCAGACGATACGCCACCATCGAGGACTTCCAGAATTTTGTAAAGCTTGCCTATTCGAGTAATTCCTTGCATCACTCGGGTGGAACTGTGTGTGAGCCGGTGGACTTACCGGTAAATAAGCGGCATTTCGACATGGTGTATGCGCACATGCGTTATTCGGATAAACCCTTTATGGGGTCCGTGACCGCACCTGAGCGGGCTCAGGACACGGTCGATATGGCGAAAATTCTGTTCGGCGATGATTGGATTAATCCGGAAACCGGTCAAGAAAGAACGGTGGTCGTGAATTTGATCAACGCCAATTCACCGATGACGTTTGATGACACCATGCTGGGCGCCGCAAAGGTGTACGCACGAGCCAATCAAGGATGTATCGTATCCCCGTTTATCCTGGCCGGTGCGATGTCGCCGGTAACTGTTGCTGGAACGGCTGCGCAAATTCTCGCTGAGGCAATGGCCGGAATGGCATTTGTTCAGTTGGTTCGCCCTGGCGCGCCTGTGGTGTTTGGCACTTTTGCCAGCTCAGTGTCTATGCAGTCCGGTGCTCCCACATTCGGTTCTCCGGAGCCTACGCAGGTTATGTATATTTGCGCAGCTCTGGCGCGGCGTCTCAAAGTGCCGTTCAGAAGTGGCGGTGGACTATGTGCTTCTAAACTACCCGATGCTCAGGCAGCGTACGAAGCTGCTAATACTCTGCAGTCAGCAGCCATGGCAGGCGTAAATTTCATGTTGCACACTGCAGGGTGGTTGGAAGGCGGTCTTGCAATGGGTTATGAAAAATTCATGATGGATGCGGATCAGGCGAGCATGCTGGCTGTGCTGTTGGGTGGAGTCGATCTGTCAGAAAATGGGCAGGCCCTTGACGCGCTTCGAGAGGTTGGGCCCGGCAATCACTTTTTGGGTTGCGCACATACTCAGAGCAACTTTCAAAGTGCTTTCTGGCGCTCAGAGATCTCGGACAATAACAGCTTCGAACAGTGGGAATCTGAAGGTTCTCTGGATGCTGCACAGCGCGCCAACGGCAAGTGGAAGACGGCATTAGCCGAATATCAAGCGCCTGCGCTTGATGTGGCGGTCGATGAAGCACTGCAAGCGTTCATAAAAATGCGAAAAGACTCTTTTCCTGACGCTAATTATTAGTCACACTCCGGTATAAAGGAGCAGGGCTGACAAACGGCCCTGTTCAACTGTCAACGCCTGAGTGTTTTGGTCAATGATCTACCTGTTCAAACAATGATCGGCTCCGCCGAGACAACAACGCGCATCGGATTTTATTTGGTGCCGAATTTCTCCATGCTGGCGTTTAGCAGCGCATTGGAAGCTCTGCGTATGGCGAACCACAATAGTGGTCATGTCCTATATCGCTGGAGCCTGATTTCGTCCGATGGTGCAAACGTGGTCAGCAGTAGTGGTATTGAATTCCCCGTCACTCAAAGCGCTGGTTCACGTGATACCTACGATGCCGTATTCGTTTGCGGTGGCATTAATGTCCATCTGGTTCATGATGAGTTGGGTATGCAGTGGTTCAAACAGCTGGATAAGCAAGGTTGCGTGCTTGGTGCGATTTGTACCGGTACCTACCTGTTGGCGCGAGCGGAACTACTGAACGATTACCGGTGCACGATTCACTGGGAAAATCTGGCGGCTGCGCGTGAAGAATTTCCACAGTTGGTTATCTCGTCTGAGCTGTTTGAAATCGATCGCAATCGATATACCTGCGCTGGCGGAACAGCGCCGTTGGATATGATGCTGAGCGAGATTAGAGCTCGTCATAGTTCGGCACTGGCGACGCGCATTTCCGAGCAGTTTATGTGTGAGCGTATTCGAGACCAAAACGATCGACAGCGGGTTCCGTTGACGCAACGTATAGGGGCGAATCAGCCTAAATTAGCCGAGGCGGTTTCCTTGATGGAGGCCAATATCGAAGAGCCCATGACGCTGGATGAGCTGTCTCACCATGTCGGTTTGTCGAGAAGGCAGTTAGAGCGATTGTTCCAGCGCTATCTTCACTGTGTGCCCACTCGTTACTACTTGGAACTACGGTTAGAACGAGCGCGCCAATTACTGTTGCAAAGTAGTATGCCCATTGTTGACATCGCTCTGGCGTGCGGCTTTATTTCGGCACCGCACTTCTCAAAGTGTTATCGGGATACTTTCTCATTGCCACCTCGGGATGAGAGGCGGCGTGCAGCTGGGCTACTTAGTGATAATCGCACCAATACAAAACTGGGTAAGCGCGGATTTATATAGTCGACAATATAAGCAGTTCGTAGACAATCAGCCCTGAGTAAAGACCCACGAAGGTTGCGAGAATAGATCGGGCTCTCCAGCGATTAAACACTAGGACGTTTCCGGTGGCTATTAGTAGCACTGCCGGTACCGCTGTAAGGGTCATCTTGACGACGGTGAATGTAAAGACGCTGTGTTGTAGCAGCGCATTCATAACCGGGTTTACTTCAGTGCCACCGTTGGCAAGGATGGTCAGGGTGAACAGTGAGTCCATGATCGACAGAATCATCAACGCGATGCCCATGCAAACCGCGCCTGTATCCAGCCTATCTAGAACCGGATATTGACGGTCCTCGCTACGACGCCCTTGCATGCGTCGCGGGCTGTTCAAACATTGCCTGAGCGTGGTCAATGTGTACGTTCGCCTCTCGAGGCTCACGCGCTTATCTGATGCTATTGAACTATTCATACCCCCAGTTTATTCCCCCCACCGGGTCGGACCATGATAGGTCTCTAATAAATAAGAGATCCAGCCTCGGAAATAGCCATTTTCGTGGCTTAATTCGCCTTTTTAGGTGCTTGTGAGGTCAGTTTAAAAGTGCACAGACGGGAGTAAGTGGAGCGTTAAACCGGCCGATTTGATAGGGAAAAGCACAGATTAAGGGCAAAAAAGGTTTTGAGAAAATGCTTTTATTTATGAAAATCATGGGGTTAG
>JAHDGK010000003.1:80427-129362 GCA_020627685.1 Granulosicoccus sp.
CCCGGATTTTTAGAGGGCTTGTTTGAGGCGGTAGTAGGTCATGCCTAGGGCGACTAGGGCGCTGCCTAGGCGGGGGCCTACGGGGAGGCGGATGTGCTTTAGGGAGCTGAAGAGGTCGAAGTGGTGCAGGGTGCCGCTGAGAGCATCAGCCATGACCTCGGCCATGATGTGAGAACTGGCAATGCCGTGACCGGAATAGCCCTGAGCGTAGTAAACATTGTCTTCAATTCGCCCTAGTGCTGGGATGCGATTGATAATGATGCCCGCAGTACCGGTCCAGGCGTAGTCGATACCAATTCCTTTCAATTGCGGGAAGGTTTGTTCAAGCGCTGGTCGAAGCGTTGTTGCAACATCATCGATGTCACGACCGGAGTAGTTGGTGCCGCCACCAAACATCAGGCGATGATCTGCCGTCATTCGGTAATAGTCCAACACCATGCGACTGTCGTAAACCGCCAGATTCTCAGGGTTTATGGAACGTGCCAGTTCAGCGTCTAGTGGTGCTGTGGTCAGGTTGCCTAAAATGGCCGGGAACACTAAGCCTTTAAGTTTGTGTTGAGCTAAACGGTGGTAGGCGTTGCCTGCCAGTACAATTGAGTTGGCAGTGATACGGCCGTTCTGCGTGACAACACTCGGAGTATCACCGTATTCAATGCTCAAAACCGGGGACTGTTCGAAGATAAGTGCGCCTAGTGAATGGGCAGCTGCTGCCTCGCCCAGGCACAAATTGAGTGAATGCACATGCATGTTTCGACGGTTGTATACACCTCCAAAATAAAGCGGGGTTGCCAGTTTTTCATGAACTTGATTTTTATCGAGCCATTGAACATCGTCACCCAGTCCAGCTTCCTTAGCATCGTCTAAAGCAGCTTGTAACTCCGGTATATCGTCTGTCGTGTAAGCGGTATGCAAATGCCCGTGTTGCAAGTCGCATTGAATGCCATATCGCTCAACGCGCTGTTTAATAATGTCGTGTCCGTGCCACCTGAGCATACGTACAACGTCAATAGCATCAGAGCCAATACTTTTCTTCAACTGTTTCAGTATTGCCGCATCACCGGACAAACTTCCCGTTATCTGGCCGCCATTGCGTCCGCTGGCTCCCCAACCGATTCTGTTTGCCTCAACAAGCGCAACGTTAAATCCTCTCTCGGATAATTCCACAGCGGTGGAGACTCCGGTTGAACCGCCGCCAACGATAACGACGTCAACGCGCTTGTCGCCCTCAAGCACAGGGTACTGCGTATGATCGTTTCGACTTGCGTTGTAGTAGTTGTCGATTCTCTCCGAAGCCTTCATGCGGGTGTCATCTGTTGTTTATACACGGGTGAGATAAGTGGCAAGATCAACGTTTGAAACTTGCCGGTTGAATGTGCTTGCCTCGTGTCGCTTCATTCGCACAAAAATTTCGCAAAACTTTTCACCCAATATACGACTAAGTGTTGGAGAGTTTTCGAAATGATCTATCGCTGTAAGCCAGTCATGGGTCAGTGTTGGAGCTGATGATTGTTCGCCAGATAACAAAGGTTTTGCCGCAGGCGGCTCAGCGCGCTTTAATCCTTCGTGAACACTTGCTAGTAATGTGCTCAGTACCAAATAGGGATTTGCGTCTGCACCTGATACGCGATGTTCTAAACGAGCAGCCTTGCCGCTTGTCTCAGGCAGACGAATAGCAACTCCTCGATGATCGTATCCCCAGTCACATTTAACCGGTGCAAAACTATCTGGCTGAAGTCGTCTGTAGGAATTTGCATGTGGCGCAAACACCAGTTGAGATTCGCTCATCAGTTCAAGGCAGCCATTAGCCGCGTGAAGAAGTTTATTGTCAGAGTCATCAGCACTATCGAATACGTTATCGCCGTTTTCATTCAGCAAGCTAATATGGACATGTTGTCCGGAGCCGCCGTGCTCCGTATAAGGCTTTGCCATGAAAGAGGCGAGTAGCCCATGCTCGTTCGCTGCGCGATCAACTAATTGTTTAAACAAAACCGCATGATCAGCTGCGCGTACTGGACTACTTTGATGTTTAAGATTGATTTCAAATTGACCGGGCCCAAATTCTGCCAATGACGTTTCAGCTGGAATACCCATAATCTTCGCATAGCGATGAATACGTTGAAGCAGGGTTGATACGCGATCCATAACCCGCATGTCATAGAGCTGCAAGTCGTCCGGTTTTCCTGCGATTGTGAGTTCCTTGGGAACACTTGGAACACCGGTTCTTGTGGTTGATTCATCCAGTAAATAGAACTCAAGCTCAACAGCAACGACTGGAAACAGTCCATCATCGTTTAGTTCTTTGACCACGCGAGACAAGATAGAACGCGTATCAAATTCACTGGGCTTACCATTGGTTTTATACAAAGAACATAATATTTGTTCGTTACCCTCGTTCCACGGCTGCGGATGAAAACCGTGCCCGTCTACCTCTGGTATGCAAAGTCCATCGGGGTCTCCAATGGATAGGCCTAACCCGGTTATTTCATCTCGATCATCGCCCCAGATATCCATGGCTTGGGTGGAGAGAGGAATGCGTGCGTCGCCATCAGCGATTTTGCGTCGCATGGAAACCGGCAAACGTTTTCCGCGTAGACCACCATGCCAATCTACGATAAGTACATCTACATCAGAATCGATACGCGCCGATTCTGAATTTTTCGATGGGTTCATTGGTGAGGGTATCAATCGATTTTGCGCGGAAGCAGCATCATATCTGTCGCTTTCCAGAAGGCCCAGATAGGTGACTTTTCCAACGCAGAAGGCAATGACTTGGCAATATCGTTGTCGATGATTGCGTTCATTGAAGTGCCGTTTTCGAGCCGTATTTCAGCAATACAGTGTTGACCCTGAAACGCGATATCTCCCAAAATGCCGCGCAATGAGACCAGTGATGGATCGGGTTTTGATAGCGAGACATCCACATGTTCAGGTCTGACCGACACCACGGCGTCGGCGGCGTTACCTTCCTGCTTTAAAAAATCTGGGGCTTGCTTGGAGGCGAGGCTGACTATTCCTAGTTCTTTGACGGCTAGTTCAAGTGCTTCGTCACGCTGTGACCATGAAGCGACATCAAACGAATTTATATTGCCAATAAAATCTGCCACAAATCCATCGACAGGATTGGCATAGAGTTCTTCAGGGCTAGCGACTTGCCTTAATTTTCCTGCTTCAAGAACTGCAATTCTGTCTGCCATGGCCATCGCTTCAACCTGATCGTGGGTGACGATGATGAAAGTGATGCCCACAGATTCCTGCAGCTTGACTAGCTCTAAACGCATCGCGTCACGTAGCTTTGCATCGAGTGCTGAAAGAGGCTCGTCGAGTAACAATACGCGTGGTTTCTTAACTAATGCGCGTGCAAGTGCAACTCGTTGTCTTTGTCCACCGGAAAGTTGATCTGGCATACGGGTAGCGAAGTCACCCAAATGCACTTGCTCTAAAGCTTCGTTAACCCGAGTCTTAATTTCTGCCGCCGGGACTTTATCCATTTTCAATCCGTAGGCAACATTTTTCTCAACACTCATATGCGGAAAAACAGCGTAGGACTGAAACACCATGTTGATTGGACGTTTATTCGGTGGCAAGCGTGTCATGTCTTCACCATCCAGGAGTAACTCACCGGAGCTAGGCGCCTCAAATCCTGAAATGACTCTTAGGAGTGTCGATTTACCGCACCCTGAAGGCCCGAGCAATGCGAATATCTCTCCGGGGCGAATGTCGACTGAGACATCGCTTAAGGCATTAACAGACCCAAACTGTTTACTGATGTTTCGGATGGATACTATGGAGTCGCTCATGATGTGGAATCCATACGCTGATACCGAAGGGCTATAAAAGTTAAAAATAGAGTCAAGATGATGAGTATCGTGGAGGCTGCGTTAATCTCCGGTGTCACAGAGAACCTCACCATAGAATAAATTTTTACAGGGAACGTAACTGTATTGGGACCCGATGTGAAAAAGGTAATGACGAAGTCGTCAAGTGATAGTGTAAACGCAAGCAATGCACCTGCAATAAGCCCCGGTTTCATATGCGGTAGCAGTATGTCTTTAAAAACTTGAAACTCGTTGGCGCCCAGATCTTTTGCAGCTTCTTCCATTTCGCGATTAAAACTTTGCAGGCGTGTTCGTATGACCATTGCAGCGAACGGGAAAGAGAAGGTGATGTGCGCAATAATAATGTTGGTTAGATTGAATGGCCAAACAGAGTCACCTGTTTGCATCATGCCCATTTTTGAGAAAAACATCGCCAGTGAGACACCCATACATATTTCTGGAATAACGATGGGTAGTGACACCAAACCCTCATAGGCGGGTTTAAGAGGGAAGCGGAACCGCCACAAAACGATAGCCGTTAAAGCACCCAGGAACACACTGATGATGGTGGATGCAATCGCGATGGTCAGTGAGTTGGCAAAGGCCAGCATGAGCTCTTCATTGCCGAATGCTTTTTCATAATACTTCGTGGTGAAACCTTTCCAGATAATATTCCCCCCGCGTCGGGAATTATTAAATGAAAAAATTACCAGAACAACGATGGGCGCATAGAGGAACACAGCACCCAGGGCGAATACTGTTCTCAAGGACCATTTCCGACTGTAGTCAAAAGGTCCTGCCTTTTTGTCTTTTCCAAAAAACGGCATCTCTATCGCCTACCTGCACGTTTAGCACGTGCTGCATCGTTAAACGACCGGATAGCCAAAATCATAAACGTGACATACAGCAGCGTCAGTGAAATAGCAGAACCAAAAGGCCAGTCGTTAGCGCGTTTGAATTGTCGTTCTATGACGTTAGCGATCATATCGACTTGACCGCGTCCGAGTAAATCCGGTGTTAAAAATTGTCCGAGAGCAGGGATAAACGTAATAATGGCAGCGGTAATAACGCCAGGCATAGCGAGAGGAATGAGCACGTTTTTAGCCGTTTGCCATTGGCTAGCACCTAGATCCATGCTTGCTTCGAGTAACGACTTATCCATACGTTCAAGCGATGAATATATCGGGAGGATGGCGAAGGGCAGGGAGACGTAAACTATTCCATATATGACACCTGTCTGAGTGCCTAATAACTTTAAGGGCGTGAAACCATCACCCAGCAGCGCATAGTTACCCAAGCCAATCGTGTTTAAAAAGGCATCGGCTTTTTCATACATCCAGCGCAGTAAGTCATTAAGCCTGCCGCGAGTGCCAAGAATGTTTAAAAGCGCGTACGTTCGGATTAACAAGTTAGTCCAAAACGGTAACATGATAAGAAGCAACAACCACGGTTTTGCGTTGGGTGACGCTGTTGCAATAACCAAGGCCATGGGAAACCCGACAAGCAGACAAATAACGGTGGAGGCAAAGGCCAGCCACACAGAGCGGCCCATTAGCTCTAAAATTTCGGGCTCCAGCATCCGCCGGTAGTTGTCCAGCGTCCAAGTTGTTTCGATTTCCGTCAGGGAAACGTTTTCACCGAAACTGTAAAGCCAGACAATGCCTAAAGGTACAACGAAAAATAACAGTAACCAAATAAACGTAGGGCCACTGAACGAGAGAAACACACCCACATTGTTGCGGATACTTTGCACTGTTCAGTAGCCCTAGCTTAATCTTACTTAATGATAAAACTAAAACTTAGCTCGCTTTAATGCGTGTCCAAGCTTCGTCGATCTTTCGCGTAATGTCTTGACCCGGATAGATAGACACTTCGCTTTTCGCTGTCGCTTCAGCAGAAGGGAAGATGGCAGAGTTGCCTGTGTACTCTTCACTCATAAGCGCTTTGGCTGCAGCGTTTGGAGTCGCGTAGTAAACAAAATCTGCGATAGCTGCACCGACTTCGGCATCTAACAAGAAGTTGATTAGTGCATGTGCATTTTCAACATTTGGCGCGCCTTTAGGAATGCACAGAGTGTCTTCCCACAGCAGTCCGCCTTCGTCAGGCACCAGGTACGCAATATCGTCGTCTTCGTCCATTGCCTGCAGAATGTCACCATTCCACTCCATTGCTAAATCTACTTCACCAGCGAGGAGTAAATCCTGTCCGTTGTCAGGGGCGAATGCGACAACGTGCTTTTTCTGGTCGCTGATCATTTTTTCAGCGGCAGCGATATTCTCATCAGACCATTCGTTTAATGATTTACCCATGGCCTTCAATGCCATTTGCATGACTGTCTGAGGCTCGCTCATCAGGGCAATGCGGCCTGAATATTTGTCTGAGTTAAGCAGATCGTTCCAGGAAGTAGGCAGCTCTTTTACAGCAGACTTGCGATAACCAACACCGATGCTACCCCACATGTAAGGCATGCTGTATTTACGGCCCGGATCGAAAGCAGGATCGAGGAATCCAGGTTCGATGTTCTTCATGTTAGGAATTTTGGAATGATCCAAAGGTAGCAGCATGTCCGCTACCAACATGCGCTCAACATAGTCGTTTGTGGGAACAATTAAATCGTAACCCGGGTTGCCACCACGCAGCTTTGCAAAAAGCTCGTCATTGTCAGCAAATAAATCGTACTGCACTTCAATGCCGCTGGCTTTTTCGAAATCCTCAATGGTGGTTTCACCAATGTAGGTATCCCAGTTGTAGAAGTTGACTTTGCCGTCTGCGGCAAATGCATCTTTAGGTAGCTTGAAGGAGATACCTACTGCCGCAGCGCCAGCCAGGAACTTACGTCGGCTGATAGGAAGTCGCTTGTTGTTTTTCATTGTGTGCCTCATGAGTAATGGGGATTGCTGCGCACCTTTATATCATTGAACGCACTACACAAACCACTCGGATACGGGCACAGAGCGACACTTGGCCAATTCTCTGGATACAGGCGCGCTTGGTGGGTTCCCGAAACCGCTAGTGGCGGTTCCGGGAGGTTTTTATGCCCGTCTTGAGCGACGTCTTCGGGTCGGGGCAGAACTCGTGGGCGTCGGTAGCTTGACCACGGCTCCCAGCTCAGGAAATGTGGCCGTTTTGTGTGGAAAAGCCATCGCCTCAACAAAGTGTTGCTGGAAGTCAGCCTCAACGGCGGTTTCAACTTTCTCGATGTTGCGGACAGTTTTTTCAATCGACAGGCGTGCACCTTTATCTAGCAGGGCCATCAGAGCCCCGGTTCCGGCTGCATTACCCGCTGAGCCAACCTGTTCTAAATTGCAGTCCGGTATCAGTCCCAAGACCATCGCGTACTTCACGTCAATATGACTGCCGAACGCACCGGCAAGGCGGATTCGATCGACTTTATCGATAGTGAGCCTATCCATTAGCAAGCGCACGCCAGCGTACAACGCAGCTTTGGCTAATTGAATTTGGCGCACATCGTTTTGCGTAATACGCACAGTCACGTCACCGTCGTGCAGTAAATATGAAAAGGTTCTGTCGTTGGTTTCTATGCGTGGATTCTTGGCGGCTAGTTCGCCATTCACCACGCCATCGGTGTCGATGATGCCGCTTAAAAACATTTCCGCGACGACTTCAATAATGCCGGATCCGCAGATGCCGGTGACGCCTATGGCAGCAGTTGCATCTTTAAACGTCGGCTCATTCGACCACGTGTCGCTACCGATAACACTGAATCGAGGTTCGAGTGTTTCAGGGTCGATTCTGACCCGTTCAATAGCACCGGGTGCTGCGCGCTGGCCACCACTGATCTGTGCACCTTCAAAGGCCGGCCCGGTGGGACTGGAGCAGGCGACAAGACGCTTGCTGTTCCCGAGTACGATTTCAGCATTTGTACCGACATCTACTAAGAGAGTAATGTCGTCCAGTCCTTGCGGCTGTTCTGATAGAACAACTCCAGCCGTATCTGCACCAACGTGCCCTGCAACGCACGGCAATAAATAAGCCTTCGCAAGTGGGTGTGCCTGGACTCCCATCTCAGTTGCACTCACTTCCAATGATTCGTCAGTTGTCAGCGCAAACGGAGCACCCCCTAATTCAACAGGGTCGATGCCAAGCAGTAAGTGATGCATAACAGGGTTGGCCACGAAGGTTAATTCGAGGATGTCTGTCGCTTCAATATTCGCATCCAGGCTGACGTCGGTAATGAGTTCATTGATAGCGCCGATGACCGCCGAATTCATATCTTCGTGGCCGCCCGGATTCATCATGACGTACGAGACTCGGCTCATGAGGTCTTCGCCGAATCGTATTTGAGGGTTCATCGCACCGCTACTGGCTAAAACAGTCCCGGTTGCCAGGTCGCACAAATGACCGGCAATGGTGGTGGAACCTACATCAATCGCCAGACCATAAACGGCGTCCTTAAAACCGGGCCACACGCCAATGATTTCACCACTTTTATCGTCGCTGTCTGTGTTGGAGTTATGGACAGCAACGGTGACCTGCCATTCGCCTTTTCGCAAAGCTGTTTGCAACGACTTTAGAATAACCAGGCTTGCACTTAAATTCTCTAATCCCCATTCGGTGTTCAACGCTGATTTTAAGCGTCGCAAGTCGCCCGACGGGTCGTGCATGTCTGGCTCCTGTACATCAACCACGTACAATCGAACAGCTGGATCAACCGTCATGTTGGCGTGATCAAGAGCTTTACGAATGACTTGTTTGTGTACCTGGCTATCGGGTGGAATGTCGATGACAAGATCGCCTTGAACCGTCGCCTGACAACCTAGCCGACGGCCCTTGGCAAATTCACCATTGATGCGTTGGTAGCGCGCTTCAACACGCGTACCTTCACCTAAGTTATCCAGACGCGAAACAATATTATGTTTGGAAAACTCGCCTTCAGAACATAACACCTGACAACGTCCGCATAGTCCGCGGCCACCACAGACTGAATCCAGATCGACCCCTAAATCCCGGGCAGCATCCAATACGGGCGTACCGATAGGGAAGCTGCCCCGGCGGCCGCTGGGTGTAAAAACGACTAGTGCGTGTTCTGTTGTTTCGCTCATGCGCGTCTTCGTCGACTACCTCGTCGTCCTCGTCCAGCTCCTTCACCACCCGGTTCTGCAGGGGCTCTATATTTACGTATCCAAGCCAGGCAGTCGGGGTCGTTACCCATCAACACGTCTGCAGCCATAACGGATCTCATAACTTCTTCATGACAGGGGTTCGTGATGGCTGATGTCATGCCCGCACTGATTGCCATGGATAAGAAAGCACCGTTGATACCGTTACGTTCGGGTAGACCAAAACTCACGTTAGAAGCACCGCAAGTGGTGTTGCAACCTAACTCATCGCGGATACGACCCAGAATATCGAATACTTGTCGCCCCGCATATCGCATAGCACCGATGGGCATAACCAGAGGATCAATAACGACATCGCTTGCTGGAATACCGTGGTCGCTTGCACGCTCTACAATTTTCTTCGCAACTTTAAAGCGCTCGTTGGGATCTTCTGAAATGCCTGTTTCGTCGTTGGAAATTGCGACAACGGCTGCCTTATGTTTTGCAACTAAAGGTAGGACTCTCTCTAGTACTTCATCTTCACCGGTTACTGAGTTGACCAGTGCCTTGCCTTGATAGACCGCTAAACCTGCTTCCAGTGCTTCGATGATTGATGAATCGATTGACAGAGGAACATCGGTAATCGACTGGACTAATTTAACAGCTTGAGCCAGAAGGGCAGGTTCATCAGCCAGTGGAATACCCGCATTGACGTCCAGCATTTGAGCGCCGGCTGCTACCTGTGCTAGAGCATCTGATTCAACACGACTAAAATCGCCGGCTTTCATTTCTTCTGCAAGAATTTTTCGGCCGGTAGGATTTATCCGTTCACCGATAATGGTGAAGGCGTGGTCAGACCCGATGATGTGCTCACGCGTGGCTGAACTGATAATCGTGTCGGTCATTATAGATTTTCCAAATGGTTCTGGACGGTGGCATCGCCGTCATAAAGTTTTGGATGCCATGGGGTTCTTCCGTTTAATACGCCTGATTTACTGACAATATCTGGAACGGTGTGTTCTTGTCGGTAGGCCATGATATGTACACCATCGACACCTTCAATTTCTCGAACTTCTTGAATTAGATCAACGCACAGTTGCTGACCTTCAGCTTTCTGGTTTTCAGCGCCTTTGAGTCGGTTGATAACGCTGTCTGGTATATGTACGCCAGGTACATTTTTGCGAATCCAGTCTGCAGATTTTGCTGAAGCTAAAGGGCCAACGCCCACAATAATGAAGACTTTTTCGTGAAGCCCAAGATCACGAACCCGGCTCATGTACTCACGTAATCGTGGCACGTCGTAACAGTATTGTGTTTGAACAAATTGTGCTCCAGCAGCTACTTTTTTTGCCAGACGAATAGGGCGCCAATCAAAAGGTTCAACAAATGGATTGGCTGCTGCACCTAGAAATACTTTAGGTGGTGAGTCCAGTTTGCGTCCGCTTTGAAACGTAGATTTGTCACGCATGGTTCTAGCAATTTCCAACAGCGACATGCAATCAAGGTCGAACACCGGTTTGGCTTCAGGGTGATCGCCTGTCTGTACACCATCGCCCGACAGGCACAGCATATTGCAGACACCCATTGCAGCACCGCCAAGAATATCTCCTTGGATTGCTATGCGGTTTTTATCGCGACAGGATATTTGTTGGATAAGGGCATACCCTAAACGGGTCAGCAAGGCACAAACAGCCTGCGAACCCATATGACAATGAGCACCGCTGCCGTCCGTTGCGTTAATAGCATCTACATAACCGTCGAAAAGTGCAGCGCGTTCATAGACCGCAGCAGGATCAGCACTGTCAGGCGGTGCGAGCTCGCTGGTTACTGCAAAATGTCCGGCGCGCAAAATTCGCTCGAACCTTCCAGGGGAGCTATGCCCGTTAAGCATTGGCAGGGGGTAGCCCGGTACTGGCTCATCAGTAAACATCATGATGAAGGTGCCTCCGAGTTTTTATCAGCAGGCGCTTTATCCCGGACCACTTTGAGCCAAGAAGATTTGCCTTTGAGCTGATAATCCACGGCAAACTGAACCGTGGTTATGTCTTTTCCGTTTTCCATTTGGCTTGCGCCTTTCCAGGCTTCAACCCAAACGCAACGCATCTCCGGTTTAACTTCGCAATACCCATCCGGACGAACACCTCCGCAGGGGCCGTTGCGAATAGTTTTTGGGCAATTCATTGGGCAGGACATGCCGGTGCTGCTCAGTGCGCACTGACCACACATTTGACAGTCAAACAAAACGCCTTTGACACCTTTTTCAATGGCGGCTACGGGTGCTTCAAGCCGCTCATGCCCAATCTTATTTATTAGCGGGGCAGCAAACAGCAGGGATTTTTCCACGCCTGCATAAACTCGTTCGAGTAATCGCGCATGACGCACTGACCACTTTCTAATTGCGTACATCGTCAATCACCACCAGCTGAGTCGGCAGAATTTTTTGCGGCAATTTCAGCTCTTTCTGCACGAGATTTACCCATGTTTTCGGCAACACCTTTAGCTTTGGTCAGCGTTTCAAGGGTCTCATCGTTCCATTGAGATACCAGCTCTGCGGCGGCCGCATCAGCTTCTGCTTGCAAGTCTCCACTGCACGGGCTTCTATCTCTACGCCAGTCTTCCATATACGCATCACTAGAACCTTTACCCGCACGCATAGCTGCGCGATCAATGGCTTCCTGAAAGCGTTCCGGAAGCATTACTTTGGCGCTCTTGCGACCGGCTTTTGCGATCACTTGCGATGGGATGTCGCGCCAGTAAATTTTGATGAGTTCAGGCATGGCAGGGTATTGAATCCGGAGGTTTACTGATGTGGTGACTGTGACTACGCGGCAGTTATCTGTATGCCGCGCAATGATTGTTCAAAAGGGCCAAGCCCTGTTTCGTGAATAGCCAGTGTTAAACCAAGCGCATCAGCGGCTTCTTGCGCCGCTAGCTTTCGTCTACTGAGTTCTTCAGATTTGCCCGCTTGAACTAGATACATAACGCGCTTGTAGTGAGAAAAATACTGGTCTCGAAGTTCCGGGTGTTTTGTGATACCCAGACCATCCAGGATCAGTCGTTGAAAGTTGTCGACCAGATAATCTGTTAAGTAGAAAGTGCCGAGTTCCTCTTCTGCCATGGCGTCAAAAACCTCATTGCCAGCAAAAAAACCATAGCAGTGATCGCTGGGTAGGCGTTCGACATCGTATTTACGTAGCACGTTGTCAAGAAGCCCTCCGGTGCCACAATCACCGTAGGCGACTAAAATTTTCGCGTGGGTGGACTGGGCGAGGGTAATTTTTTCCTCAACAGCCGGGGCTATTTTCTCAGGGGTGTTGTGCCACTCTGCAGGTAAACACTGAATATCGATGTGCTTGAGCTGGTTGGCTTTAATAACGGCAACCAGCTCATGTGCAATTGCGCCACAAGCAATAACCAACGTGCGTTCCATCTGGTTGATCACTGCCTACCCGCCAAGCATCGAGACTAGCTCGCTGCGCGCCTGTCCGCGATCAAACTCTTAGCGGTTTCAACGGCAACAGCAGCGTCGCGGCAATAGGCATCAGCACCGACAGCTTCGCCGAACTCTTCATTAAGAGGGGCGCCACCGACTAGTACGATGAAGTCATCACGCATGCCTTGCTCTTTCAGCGTATCGATAACAACTTTCATGTAAGGCATAGTAGTGGTCAGAAGAGCCGACATACCCAAAATATCCGGCTTATGCTCTTCCAGAGCTGCCAGGTAGTCTTCGACCGGGTTATTGATGCCAATGTCGAAAACTTCAAATCCGGCGCCTTCGAGCATCATTCCCACCAGGTTCTTACCAATATCGTGGATATCTCCCTTCACGGTACCGATCACAACTTTGCCGATTGACTCAGCGCCAGTTTCAGCCAGGAGAGGGCGCAAAATAGCCATGCCGCCTTTCATCGCATTGGCTGCCATGAGTACTTCAGGTACGAAAAGGATACCGTCGCGGAAATCGATTCCGACGATTCGCATGCCCTCAACTAGTGCATCGTTTAGGACTTTGTCCGGTCCCCAACCACGCTTGAGAAGGATTTCGGTGCCTTCCTCAATCTCTTCTTTCATGCCGTTGTACAGATCATCGTGCATCTGCTCTACGAGCTCATCATCGTTAAGCTCGTCGAGGATAATGTCTTCTTCGTCGTCGTAGTTGTCTTGATCGGTCATGGGATTGTTATTCGCCTCAGTAGACGTGCATGGTAACTAGGGTTATCGGCAATCAGAACTCATGTAATGCCTTAGTCACGACTCATAACTTATCGATTCGCGACAATTTTTCATCTGGACCGACGGAAGACAGCCGAAAACGGATGTGGTTCGCGTTTTTTAGCCGCCTCAAGGGTCCGCCTTATGACAAACAGGTACACAAGTTGTGCCTTATTCGCCAGTAAACACCGGTTTGCGCTTATTAAGAAACGCGTCAACGCCCTCGGCAAAATCTTTGGTGCTGCTGGCAGCCTGCTGGTAGTCCCGCTCAAGGTCGAGCTGCTCGTCTAGAGTTCGTGTTTGCGACAGTCTAAGTAACTGTTTCGTGAAGCCCAGACCTACGGTAGCCTTCTTAGCGAGGGTGTGTGCCAGCTGAGTCGTCTCGGTGTTGAGTTCCTCGTCGTCCACACACCGCCAGATCATGCCCCAGTTTTCAGCTTTTTCAGCGGATACGACTTCCCCGGTCATACACAGTGCGGTCGCCCTGGCTAAACCTACGAGTCTGGGTAGTGTCCAGGTGCCACCCCCATCAGGGACTAGGCCCAGCTGGTGGAAAGATTGAATAAATTTGGCTGAACGAGCTGCCAATACGATGTCACAGGCCAAGGCCAGATTGGCGGCAGCACCAGCAGCAACCCCATTGACGCAGGCAATGACCGGTATGGGGAGCTGCGTGAGGGTTCGGAGCAACGGGTTGTAATAGCGTTCAACCACATCGCCTAAATTGGACATATCCAGATCGGCTAAGTCCTGACCGGCTGAAAATGCTCGTCCAGCTCCCGAGATGACCAGGCAGCGAACCGTGGGAGATTGTTGTATTTGCGACAACACTTCTGCCACTTCCTCATGCATTCCGGCATTAAATGAATTGAGTTTGTCTGGGCGGTTCAGCGTCAGCCAGGCGACACCGTCATCAAATCCGATTTCGATGAATTCATAGTTGCCATCTATCTTCATGATTAGGCCGCTCCTTTAGGCTTGGCTGATCGGAACAAGCTTGCAATCAGAACGAGCAAAAAGGCACCGAACAGGGCTCGGAGAAGGTAGTCGGGAGAGCTTACGTCTACAGCCAGCGCCTGACCCACAAGGACCGGGAAAAAGGCACCTAAAGAGGCGCCGATGACTCCGAGCAAAATATTGACAACGAATACAACCCCGCGACCGCGGAGGATAACAGCTGCGATGCCCCCGAAAACGATGCCAATCAATAGCATGAGGATGAGATTTGCGACTGGCACGTGGGGTTGCTCCTTGTGTTGGGCGCTATGTCTCTGGCGCTTGTTGGGGGTTTACATCACAGATGTTTCGCGTTCAAGTATAGGCCAACGATTATCTAGGATGCCAACGGTCGATCTGATCTTAACAATTTGTGAACCTCGTTTATGGCGAGGGAGAGCATGGCAAAATCGACCGTCGCATTCGCTTTTAATTCAGAGACCAGCGCTTTGTATTGTGCCGTGGCTGACGCATTTCTATCGGACCATTGCCTGACACGCTCACCCGAGTCGAGCCCTTCCTCTGTCCCGCTGGCCACTTCTGCACACAGGTGGCGTTGCTGATAGTGCAGGTCGCCCCGTAACTCGGCAGTAGCCAGTTTGTGCCAGTGCGAAGTGGCAACCAGGGTACCGATGCGTTCGCGTAACCAGCTTAGTTCCAAGTGCTGACCCAGATCGAAATACACCGAAGCAATACTGGCAACGGGTTGATCGAGTGAACGCGCGATCTCAACGATATCTAACGAAGATGAAAGCGGGACGACTCTCGCCACTGCGTAGGCGGTGTCTTCTGGTGCTCCTGCTTCCATGAAATGTTTCACGCGTTGGTCCAGCGTTTCTTTTTCAGCAGGGGACAGGCATTCGGGCATTGCGGCAATCAGCTCTTCAAGGCCCGGCTTGAATTTTCCAATGAGATCGGCAATGGTGCTGTTTGTTTTGCGCGTTCTGATTAACCAGTGCGTCGCGCGTTCGACTAATCCGCGTACCAGTATTTGCATCCGGTATTGCTCGTCGCTGGAAATTTTATTGTCCAGTGATTCAATCGATGACCAAAGCTGTGGCAAATCGAAAATTTCCTTAACGATAACAAACGCGGTAGCTACATCACTGGAACTGGCATTGAGTTCCTCGTGCATCCGGAATACAAACGTCGGTCCGAGTCGGTTAACAACATCGTTCGTCACGATGGTCGCGATTATTTCAGGGCGCAGGCGATGCGTCCGAATTTGTTCGGCATGACCGCTTTTTAATGCGCTGGGAAAGTAGTCCATCAGCGTCGTTTCCAGAGCGGCATCTTCAGTGAAATTCGATGCCATTAATTCATCAAACATCACCATCTTGCTATAAGAGACGATAACCGCAATTTCAGGACGAACCAGGCATTTGTCGTTTGCCATGCGCTCGGCTATCTCTTCAGCATCGGGTAGGAACTCGATCGTTCTATCCAGTCGTCCAATAGCTTCCAGGTGCTGCATAAACCGAGATTGCTCATTAAATGCAGCAGCGCCATCAACCGCGCATAAGTCCACACATTGGGTCTGCAGATAGTTGTCGCGCAGTACGTGCAACGCGACGTCATCGGTCATGGACTCTAAGAGGATGTCGCGCTGCTTGATGGTCATGTCATCACTGGCAACAATGGCATTCGCCAGAATCTTAATGTTGACTTCATGATCCGAGCAATCAACGCCTGCTGAGTTGTCAATCGCATCGGTGTAAATGAGACCGCCTTTCTGAGCAAACTCAATTCGGCCGCGTTGTGTAAAGCCCAGATTTCCGCCTTCGCCAACCACCTTTGCGCGAAGTTCAGATCCGTTAATACGCAATGCATCGTTCGCTCTATCTGCTGCATCAGCCTGAGTTTCTGAGGTGGCTTTTACATAGGTTCCAATACCGCCGTTCCACAGTAGGTCGACTGGCGCTTTGAGTATGATTGAGATAAGTGCGGTTGGCGTTAGGTTTTCTTCGCTGGTGCCTAGTGCTTTACGGGCCTCTGCCGATAATTGAATGTGTTTTGCATCCCGCGCATAGATGCCGCCACCACTAGAAATGATGCCATCTTCATAATCTAACCAGCTTGATCTGGGCAAGTTAAAGAGTCGCTGACGTTCAGCATAGGCAAGAGCTGCATCCGGGTTGGGATCAATAAAGATGTGTTGGTGATTGAAGGCGGCGACTAATTTTATATGCGGAGAGAGCAGCATGCCGTTTCCGAATACGTCGCCTGCCATGTCGCCTACACCTGCAACGGTGAACGAGTCCTGTTGAGTGTTGACGCCTAAATTTCTAAAGTGTCTTTTTACAGATTCCCAAGCGCCGCGGGCAGTAATGCCCATCTTTTTATGATCGTAGCCGACTGATCCACCGGAGGCGAATGCATCGCCCAGCCAGAACCCGTAGTCTTTGGCAACTGCGTTTGCGTAGTCAGAAAATGTTGCAGTTCCTTTGTCGGCTGCAACAACAAGATAGGGGTCGTCTTTGTCATATTTAACGACATTAGGGGGTGCAATGACGTTCTGACCATCAAGGTTGTCAGTAATATCTAAAAGACCGCTGAGAAACGTTTTATAACAATCGACCACGATTTCCATCATGGCTTCGCGCTCTGTCGGCAGAGCAGCTTTGACGTAAAAGCCACCTTTGGAACCCACCGGAACAATGACCGCATTTTTAACCATCTGCGCTTTCATTAAACCGAGAACTTCAGTTCTGTAGTCTTCACGACGATCTGACCAGCGTAGTCCGCCTCGGGCTACAGCGCCGCCTCGAAGATGTATCCCTTCAACCCGAGATGAATAGACGAAAATCTCGTACATGGGTCGTGGCAATGGCAAATCCGGTACGGCTGCGCAATCAAACTTAAACGACAAGAACTCGCGTAGCTCCCCGTCATTGTCGGTGCGATACGCATTGGTCCGCAGGATCGCCAGAATCAAGTTTCGATATCCGCGTAATATACGGTCTTCATCGAGGCTGACGATGTTGTCCAGTGCTGCGTCTATCTCGCTGAGTAGTGAGGCAACGTGTTTTTCATCCTGTCCTTTCTCTGGATGAAAGCGCGCTTCGAACAGCTCGACTAATAGCCTTGTGATGGTGCCATTGGCCACCAAGCTGTCGATCATGTAGGTTTGTGAGAACGGGACATCTATTTGCAATAAGTATTTACATAGCGCTCGTAAGATTACGACTTGTCGCCAATCAAGTGCTGCATCCAGCATCAAGCGGTTGAAGCCGTCATTTTCAACATGGCCACGCCAGATGTGGTTGAAAGCCACCTGAATTCGCGCGGCCGTTTCTTCACCGTTGTTATCAGCAACCGTACTGGTTTGCTGTACGGTAAATTCATGCATCCACACACTGGGCGCGTTCTGCCGTCGAATTTCAAACGGGTGCTCAGATTCAACTCGCAAACCCATATTCTCGATAACGGGAATGACGTCTGACAAAGAGACAGGTTCGTTCAGGGCAAATAATTTGAAATTGATAATTCCCGAGTCCGCCACGATATGGCGATAGAAGCTCATGACCGGCGCATTTTCCGGTACATGGTTTTCAATAAAATCGATGTCAGCGGCGGCAGCCCTGGCAGAGTAATCTTCTCTGTAGCTTGAAGGAAATGCACCGTCGTACCGGTTTTGTAGTCGGATGGCTGTGATTTCGTCGTGTTGCTGCTTTAACGTAAATTCCAGTTTGTCGTACCAGGTGACGCTGGCTTTTCGAATGTAGCTGCCAATTTCAGCCCAGTTTATATCAGCCATAAACGGCGGGTATTTCTGGATGACAAAATGCAGTCGTGCAAGATTAGACTCAGATGAAAATCGGATGTCGAATCCAACGCTTGCGCCGTTAATATGCGCTTTAAGTATGTGTTCGATACTCAATCGCAGGTCGCGGCTGTAGGCATCTCGCGGAATGTAAACCAGGCAATTGCAAAAGCGGCCGAGTGCATCACTGGAGTAGAACAATCTAACTTGCTGTCTCTCCTGAAGGCTGACGATACCGTTTGCCATATCGAAGAGCTCGCTGCTGCGAGTTTGCATCAGCATGTCTCGCGGCAGGCCTCTCAGGACAGAGGCGAGTGCCTTGCCATCGTGAGACTCCAAATCAGTACCGGAAGCGTGTAGAACGCGGTCGACCCGGTTGCGCATCCAGGGAATATTGCTAACGGCCTCATGCTGCAGGCCCGCGATAAATAGACCGACACTGCAGCGGAGTAAATTTATTTTGCCGTTCTTATCACGTTGGGCATGAATAATTAAATCAGCAGGTTCGTTTCGTATGATGGGTGAGGTCATGCCCGATTTGCAGACCACCAGTTCATCGTTATTGAAAACTGCCTCTAGCGTCTGTGCATCATAGCCCTCGGGAAGAAGATCGCTGGTATTCCAGCGTGCGTCCATTGCGTCTTCATCCAGAATGCCGAGAGTATTCATCATTGATGAAAAACCATCGTCTGCCTGCAATTCGGCGTAACCGATCCAAGCAAATTGTTTTTCGTCTAACCATCGGACAAAAGCAGTTTGTTCTTCGCTGTTTAGGGAATCAGCAACCTCTTGCATATGCTGACGAACTGAATCAGCGTCATGTCGAATGATTGCCAAAGAGGTGAATAGTTTATCGAGTAGTATTCTTACCGAGCTTTGTCCTTCTTCAGTTTGTGCGTCTATCTCTATGTGAATTAAGGACTCACCCGGAGCGTCATTATTGATGTCTACCCAATGACCTTTATCGTCTCTACTCACATGCATAATAGGGTGAATGATGTGATGTACGGCTAAGTTGGCTTTGTCTAGTTCTGCTTGTAGTGAAGCTACCAACCAGGGTTGATCATTGGCGACAATTTGAATAACGGTATGTGCACTTTGCCAACCGTGAGAATCGAAACAAGGATTAAAGACCAATACGTGAGGCGATTGTTCTATCGCCGTTCGCGCGAGTTGCCAGTGCGACATGGCTAATCCTGCTAAATCGTCCGGACTTATGCTTGATAGCTCTTCGAATGGAACATGCTTGAAATAGACGGGAATAAACGCCTCTAGCTGTGTTCTATGAAGTTCGCTTAAGGAGCGCGGTAACGACTCCAGTATGGCAGTGATCAGGTTTTGCTGATTAGAAACACCTGCACTCAGACCCGTTTGCGGATCGGACATGGCGTTACGCTCCTAATAGGAAGGTCAAAGGTTAACTTTGTGATGCTGCAGTTAGCCTGCCAGCGCAGTGTTATATGAGAACGGTATTGAGTGCGTGTTCTCTTTTATAACGGTGCCGCGTGGTTACTTCTGCATTAGGGGTAGCGTAGTACAGCTGAGTCTGTAAGTGGGGCAATTCTTACAGACTTTTTTTAACTAGATGGAAAGTCCGCCCATTCGACCAAACATAAAAGCCAACACAGCAAAAAGAACCAGACTTGCAGTGCCGCTAGCCAGTGATGTTTGCAGAGAAATGTTTTTGGAGCGAGTGGGTTGCCATATAAGTAAGTAACCCATGAACGCACCTGAAAGGATGCCACCGAAATGCCCCCAGAAGGAGATACCAGGAACTAGGAGAGGTAAAGCCAGATTCAGAACGACTAAACCCATGACAGGGGATTGCCTCGGACTAACCCCTCGTGCATGCAGTGCAACCCCCATGGCACCGGCTAAACCCAATGCTGCACCTGAAGCGCCAAGTGTTGCCTGTCCCCAGCCGAACATCATGACCGCAAGTGAACCACCGAGCATGGCGCCAAAGTAGATCAGTAAAAAACGCACGCTACCGAGCCATCGTTCAAGTTGAGGTCCAAGCACATACAACAGGTACATATTGAATGCGACATGCAATAGGCCGCCGTGCATAAACCCGGAGCTCAGCAAGCGCCACCATTGGCCATGCTGTACGAACGGACCGTACAGCATGCCGAGGTCAGTTACCGCTCCTTGGGTACTTATCTGCGCCAGGTAAAGTGCAACCGTGATCGCGATCAGTGTTAAGGAGGCTGGGCAGCGGTCGGGGAGGGTGAGCCAACTAGGCAAATCGTTCGCCTACCGCTTGCATTTGTTCTTTGGTGAGGCGAGCGCCCATTTGTTGGATAAGCGTGGTGGCAGCATGGCCAGCCATTTCAGCGCAGAGTTCAAAAGACATACCCTGACTCAATCCATGCAGGAAAGTCCCTGCATAAATATCTCCAGCGCCGTTGGTATCGACAGCCGTTACACGTTGCGCAGGAATGTCGTGGAGCTTTTCGCCATCAAATACCAGTGCACCGTTTGCACCCTGAGTAATGGCAAACTGAGAAGAGATGGTTTTCATACCTTCGACACACTCATTAATATCATCGGTTGCGAACATCAACTTGGCTTCATCTTCATTGCTGAAAATGAGGTCGAGGCCTTCGCCGATAATTTCTTGCAAGCCGTCTTTAAAGAAGTTGACCATATTGGCATCCGATAGGGTCAAGGACGTTTTCACGCCTTTCTCAACCGCAATCTGGCGAGCTTTGACAGCCGCCGCCCGTGCGTTGATCTCAGGTACCAAGTAACCCTCGATGTACACGTACTTAGAATCTGCCAGAGCAGACTCGTTCAGTTCTGCCACGCTGATTTTCTGGGTAATACCCAAAAATGTATTCATGCTTCGTTGCGCGTCCGGTGTTACCAGCACAATGCACTTGCCAGTATGACCCGGATCCAGCTGACCGGATACCAGATTAGTTTCCACACCATTGGCGGTGAGATCGTCCAAAAAGTATTCGCCGGTAGAGTCGCCAGCCACTTTGCAGGAATAAAAAGCGTTGGAACCCAGCTGCGCCACGGCTGTGATGGTGTTAGCTGCAGAGCCTCCGCCACAAGGTCTGGACTCGATGCCGCTGAGTTTGTCCAAGAGCTCGTGATGCCGGTCTTCCTCAATCAGCGTCATGAGACCTTTGTCGACACCGAGTTCCCCTAAAAGTGCTTCAGGGATCTCATATTCCAGATCGACAAGGGCATTACCCACGCCGTAGACGTGATACTTAGACATAAATTTTCCGTTCATTATGAAATGGATGTGGATTATCGCTGGTTGCGCGACAGATAACTATCTACAATTGTCGGTTTTGCCCTTAGAGGTCTTCAATGCGCACACACCCCTGTGGGGTCATAACCCGAGATCAGCTCGACGCGACAGTGTCATTTTGCGGCTGGGTCCACCGCCGACGCGACCATGGCGGCGTTATTTTTATCGATTTACGAGATCACACCGGCTTGGTTCAGGTGGTATTCGATCCGGATCGAGAAGAAACATTTGCACGCGCTGAGGAAGTTCGCAACGAGTTTGTACTCAGAATAACTGGCAAGGTTCGTACCCGGCCAGAGGGCACCATCAATCCGGACATGACGACCGGAGAAATAGAAGTCCTTGGCTACGAGCTGGAAATTCTGAATAGAGCCGCAACTCCACCGTTTCAATTGGATGATACAAATGTGTCCGAGGAGAACCGGCTGCGGTATCGCTACATTGATATGCGGCGTCCTGAAATGCAGGAAAAGCTCCGCTTGCGCGCCCGAGTTGTTCGCCAGCTACGCCATGCACTGGAAGATGACGGCTTCATTGAAGTAGATACACCCATGCTCACGCGAGCCACTCCAGAAGGTGCCCGCGACTACCTGGTGCCAAGTCGCAACCATCCGGGTGAGTTCTACGCGCTGCCGCAATCGCCACAGCTGTTCAAGCAATTGCTGATGATGGGGGGTATTGATCGCTATTATCAGGTGGCTCGTTGTTTTCGAGACGAGGATTTACGAGCGGATCGTCAGCCGGAATTTTCGCAGCTGGATATCGAAATGTCTTTTGTAGACGAGGACACCATCATGAGCAGTATGGAGTCCATGATGAAGTCTCTATTCAAAGACGTGTTGAATGTGGATTTGGGAGGCGACGCCAATACGCCTTTCCCAAGGATGTCTTACGAAGAAGCGATGAATGTTTACGGGTCGGATAAGCCTGATTTGCGTATCCCTCTGGTGCTCACTGAAATCTCCGATTTGGTGGCAGACGTCGATTTTAAAGTGTTTGCAGAGCCTGCGAAAAACCCGAAAGGCAAAGTGGCTGCTATGCGGGTCCCCGGTGGTAACTCGCTGACGCGTAAAGAGATAGACGTGTTGACTGAGTTTGTCGGCCGCTACGGGGCGAAAGGTCTGGCGTACATCAAATGCAACGATATCGCTGCGGGCGTTGACGGCCTCCAATCACCGATAGTCAAATTCTTCCCGGCAGAGGTTCTCAGCGCTGTCATTGAAAGAACCGGCGCTCAAGACGGCGACCTCATCTTCTTTGGTGCGGACAAAGCGAGTGTTGTTGAAGCCGCCTTGGGTGCCTTGCGGGTCGAAGTGGGGAATAAAATGGGCATGGTCGAAGAAGGGTGGCGCCCGCTTTGGGTTGTCGACTTCCCCATGTTTGAACACGATGAGCGAGAAGATCGCTGGCAGGCCATACACCATCCGTTCACAGCGCCTACCGCTGCAACAACCGACGAATGGCAAGCGGAACTGGATGCCGATCCGGGCAAGTGCCTGTCACGAGCTTATGACATGGTCTTAAACGGTACAGAAGTTGGCGGTGGTTCAATTCGTATCCACAACACCGACATGCAGCAGAAAGCACTGGACGTGCTGGGAATCGATGAAGCAGAAGCTAACGATAAATTCGGCTTCCTGCTCGACGCCTTGAAATACGGAGCGCCTCCGCACGGTGGAATCGCCTTTGGTCTGGATCGCCTGGTCATGTTGATGACGGGTGCGGAAAGCATTCGTGATGTCATGGCGTTTCCAAAAACGCAAAGCGCAAGCTGCTTGTTAACCAGCGCGCCAAGCGTTGTATCAGATCAGCAGCTTAAAGATCTGCATTTGCGCACTCGTGCAAAAGCTGCAGCCAAGGCAACTGATGCCTGATAGAAAACCACCGGTCTCCGAGGTACGGTCGCTTTTCAAGCGACCCGAATCGGTACTGGTCGTTGTCTATACCGTTGATTTAGACGTCCTGTTGATATGCCGCCAGAATCCTGCTGGATTCTGGCAGTCCGTCACGGGCAGTTTAGAGCGGGAAGAGAGTCCGAATGAAGCGGCTCAAAGAGAATTATTAGAAGAAACCGGCATTACTCAAGAGGTTGTTGATCATCGCTTCCAGCGGGTTTTTCCGATTAAATCTGCGTGGAAGCATCGATATGCACCGGGTGTCACAGAGAATCTTGAGCATGAGTTCAGCGTTCAGCTGCCACAAAGAGTTGCCGTTAAATTAGATCCCAAAGAACACTCTGATTACCAGTGGTTGCCGATTGTTGAGGCGATTGCCGTCGTCTCTTCTCGAAGCAACCGGGCAGCATTACAGAATATTCTCAAGGCAGAAGGCTGAAGGCGTTTTGAAACGACGATTTATTCCCTCCAGAGACGAAGTGACCGTATTGGTCCACGGGTTGTGGATGCAGGGCCCGCTGATGTCTGTGATGGGAAAAATGTTGCAGTCTCGCGGATTTCGCACGAAAGCCATCAGCTATAACTTCTTAAACAGCAGCCCGGCTGAGAATGCCCAGCATCTGTACGATGAGATAGGACTCCTCGGTGCGAAGCGAGTCAATCTGGTCGGTCATAGTCTGGGTGGCATTGTCATTTTGCATTTACTTAACCAGTATCCTGATCTTGCCATTGGCAAAGTTGTCCTGATCGGTTCGCCTGTCAAAGGCAGTTCCGTGGCTAAGCGCGTGAGCAAAGTTCCCGTGCTGAGACCCTTGTTGGGGCGTTCAGTCGAAAAAGGATTGCTGGGAGGCGCTCCAGGCTTTGCCCTTGATCGACCACTGGGTATAATCACAGGTAAGGGGAAGCTCGGCCTGTCAGCACTCTTGTATCCCACAGGGGATGAAAGCGACGGAGTGGTATTGGAATGTGAGACTTTGCTGGATAAGACGACAGACAGAATCTCTCTGCCTTTATCGCATTCGGCGCTGATATTTTCCCGCCGATGTTCAGAATATGTATCGTGTTTTCTAATAAACGGCAGATTTAGGGCTTAGCTTGTTCGTCACTCCCCCTCCAAATGGGCGACAATAGAGCAAATATCCACTTGATTGACATAATAAAAGAGGCAGTACATGGCCGGACATAGTAAATGGGCCAATATTCAGCATCGCAAAAACGCTCAGGATGCAAAGCGTGGCAAGCTGTTTACCAAGCTCATCAGAGAAATTAATGTAGCCGCCAAAATGGGTGGCTCCGATCTCGGGTCTAATCCCAGATTGCGCCTGGCCGTCGATAAGGCACTTGGCGGCAACATGACAAAAGACACCATCGACCGCGCGATCAAGAAAGGCGCAGGTGAGTTGGAAGATGTTGCTTATGAGGAAAACCGATACGAAGGCTACGGCGTTAATGGTGTAGCCATCATGGTAGACACCATGACCGATAACCGGAACCGAACAGTATCTGAAGTTAAGCATGCTTTTACGAAATACGGAGGCAACATGGGAACCCAAGGTTCCGTCTCCTACCTGTTTGAAAAGCAGGGCATACTCAATTTCCCCAGTGGTACTGATGAAGACACGGTCATGGAAGCGGCGTTGGAAGCGGGTGCGGAAGACATCATTACCGATGAAGACGGATCTATCGAAGTACTCACCACCGAAGAGTCTTTTGTGGATGTCAAAGAAGCGCTGGCCGCTATCAATCTTGAGGCTGGACATTCCGAGGTAACGATGCGTGCAGCAACGTCGGTTGAACTCGATGTTGAGCAAGGTCAAAAGTTATTAAAGCTGATAGATGCCTTAGAAGACCTCGACGATGTACAGGATGTTTTTACTAACGCTGAGATTCCGAGCGAAGCCTACGAGTGAGTTCCTCGCGCCCTAATGGATTGATTCGAGTCCTGGGTATAGATCCGGGGTCTGTGGTCACAGGCTTCGGACTGATTGAATCCGATGGGGCGCGCAGTTTTCATCTGGCGCACGGGCATATCCGTGTCAAGGGAGATAGCTTTGCAGAACGCCTAGGGCATATTCATTTTGCTTTAGGTGAGGTCATCACCGAATGGCAACCTCAAGAAGTTGCTATAGAGCAAGTTTTCCTAAGCAACAATGCCATGTCCGCTTTGAAGCTTGGACAAGCTCGCGGCGCGGCCATAACCGCCGCAGTATCCAGGCAATTGACGGTTGCTGAATATGCCCCAAGGCTCGTTAAAAAAGTGGTCACGGGCTCAGGTTCCGCTGACAAACATCAAGTGCAAACCATGGTGCGGGCTATGTTGCAAATAACTAAAACCCTGCAGGTTGATGCTGCGGATGGACTTGCCATTGCCATCTGTCATGCACATTCGCGAAATTCACGCGCAGCTTTGTCAGATAATGCCTCGGTCCTTGCGCCGAGAAAGCGAGCACGAGGAAGAGGGTTACGTCGATGATCGGTCGTCTTACCGGAAAATTACTGGAAAAGAATCCTCCCGGGTTATTGGTTGATGTTCAGGGGGTGGGTTACGAAGTCGATGCGCCCATGTCGACGTTCTACTCCTTACCGCCGCTGGGTGAAACGGTCTCTCTTTATACTCATCTGGTTGTCAGAGACGATGCGCATTTATTGTTTGGCTTTGCTACATCAACAGAGCGAGTCTTGTTCCGTGCACTGTTAAAGGTCAATGGTGTAGGGGCCAAGGTTGCATTGTCTATTTTGTCAGGATTGAGTACGGATGAATTTTTAAGTTGTGTCGCGACAAAAGATGTCGCAGCACTGGTTAGAGTGCCCGGGATTGGTAAAAAGACAGCTGAGCGATTGCTTATCGAATTGCAGGATAAAGTAGATTCTCTGGGAGTTGGTGTCGCGCCGTCAGGCGGCGCTCCGAATGCTCCGGAGGAGTTGTCTGCACGCTCTCAGGCAGAAGAGGCACTCGCAGCTCTTGGCTATAAGCCTGCTGAAGCCAGTCGTTTGTTGGACAAAAACACAACCGCAGATCAAACGGTTGAACAAATGATCCGGTCTGCGCTACGCGGTGCTGCAAAATGAAAGATCGCGGAAATAGCGGCGTCTTAGGGGAGAGCGCATTGTGAGTGATGATACCGATCGTCTGATAGCTGCTGATGCTCGCAATGAAGATGCACAAGAACGGGCTATGCGCCCAAAACTATTGGCCGATTATCATGGTCAGCGTGCAGTCACTGAGCAAATGGACTTATTCATCTCAGCCGCTAAATTGCGTCAGGAAGCGCTGGATCACGTGCTGGTTTTTGGTCCGCCCGGGCTAGGAAAAACCACACTCGCGAACATCATTGCCAATGAATTAGACGTTCGCATTTTGCACACGTCCGGACCCGTCTTGGAGCGCCCCGGCGACTTGGCGGCTATATTGACCAATCTCGAAGCGAACGATGTCCTTTTTATCGATGAAATTCATCGAATGAGTGCGCTGGTGGAGGAAGTTTTGTATCCAGCCATGGAAGATTATCAAATTGACATCATGACCGGTGAAGGCGTCAGTGCACGATCATTCAAGATCGATTTGCCGCCATTTACTTTGGTGGGTGCGACCACCCGGGCCGGTTTATTGACCTCTCCGCTGCGGGACCGCTTCGGTATTGTGCAGCGATTGGAGTTTTATGAGGTTAACGATCTAGCCGGCATCGTAGCCAGGTCCGCCAGGTTATTGGATGTAGTCATTGACGAGCAGGGTTGTATCGAAATCGCCCGACGCGCGCGAGGCACGCCGCGAATTGCTAACCGACTTTTGCGCAGGGTGCGAGATTTTGCCGACATTCGATCAAATGGCACCATTGACTCCAACACGGCCGACCAAGCGCTTAATCTCCTGAACGTTGACCGGCTGGGCCTGGACGCCATGGATCGTCGATTGCTGAATGCAATCATCCATAAATTTGACGGTGGACCTGTCGGTATCGATAACCTGGGCGCGGCCTTGAGTGAAGAGACCGGCACACTTGAAGAAGTGATAGAGCCGTACTTAATACAACAAGGGTTGTTGATGCGAACGCCCAGAGGCAGAGTGGTGACTCCGCATACCTATAAACACTTCGGTTTGGAAGCGCCGGCGGTCGTTGAGCGATAACCCGAAAGTCGCTGCCCTAATTGTTTAGGAGCGGTATAATGGGGCTGGCTGCGTTTGGGTTGTTTGTCGCGATTTTTATCAAAAATTTCATTGTGATAAGAAACCCAACGCCTGTATTTTCGAGTATTTGTCTGTAATACTATCGCATGCTGCAATATTCGATGCCTGTCAGGGTGTACATAGAAGACACTGATGCCGGTGGTATCGTTTATTACGCGAATTATTTACGGTTCATGGAGCGCGCAAGAACCGAGTGGCTCAGAGCATGTGGTGTGGAGCTGGATGAGTGGCAGAATGAGCATCGAAAGCTGTTTGTTGTGCGATCTGTGCAGATCGATTTTCACTCGCCGGCTAAGTTTAACGACCAATTAACCGTATGTGCCAATTTAGTGACATTGAAATCCGCCAGTGTGATTTGCAAACAACCCATAATGCGTGACGGTACCCTACTGACCGACGCGTCAGTGAAACTGGTTTGCGTCAACGCCGATACATTAAGTCCTTGCGGCATACCACCCGAAATAAAAGAGGCAATGACCCGTGAATTCTGAATTGTCTATTCTGCAATTAATCATCGATGCCAGTCCGGTTGTTCAGGCTGTCATGGTGATACTTGTTATTGCATCAGTTATGTCCTGGGCATTGATTCTTGGTAAATCTCGCCAACTGAGCAGAGCCAAAAGAATGGCTGAGGATTTTGAGCAGGATTTCTGGGGCTCGTCAGATATCTCGGGCACATACTCAAAATTGACCATGCGCCGCGGCACGCTCGATGGCTTGGAAAGAATTTTCGAAGCGGGATTTTCAGAGTTTGGCCGACTCAGACGTAAAACCAGCAGCGATGAAATCATCATGGATGGCTCAACACGTGCCATGCGAATTGCCGTCTCGCGTGAAGCCGATATTGTCGAAAATCATCTGCCGTTTTTAGCAACTGTCGGTTCAATCAGCCCCTATGTCGGTTTGTTTGGCACAGTTTGGGGCATCATGAATTCCTTCACTGCGCTGGGCAACGTGCAACAAGCAACCTTGGCAATGGTAGCGCCGGGTATTGCTGAAGCACTGATCGCAACAGCCATTGGATTATTCGCAGCTATCCCAGCGGTTATTTTCTACAATCGATTTGCAACCGATGTAGACCGATTGCTAAACCGTTATGAAAATTTTGCAGAAGAATTTTCAACCGTTCTGCAGCGACAGGCCATTCGTCGTGCCGGACAAGACGCTGAGATCCAATAAGTGCGCCTGTTAGAAAACAGCCGATCGCATAGCAAAGGAACGCACTGTGGCTAGAGCCGTTGCTCATTTCAGACCCAACCGTCGAAGCCGCCGTCAGGTAGCTGAGATTAATGTGGTTCCGTATATCGACGTCATGTTGGTGTTGTTGGTCATTTTCATGATCACCGCACCCTTATTGCAAACTGGCGTTGAGATCGACTTGCCTGATGCAGCAGCAACGCCTATTGCTGATGCCGGGGAATCCACTGAGCCATTAATTTTGTCAGTCAATAGTGCGGGCGAGTGGTTTCTCAATGTGGGTGAAGACCCTGAATCACCATTGGCGCGCGAGGAAATACTGCGGTTGGCAACGGCCGTCTTAAGATTGAACCCGAGTCGCCGTGTGCTGGTAGCGGGTGATAAGAGCATCGACTACGGTCAGATAATGCAGGCGATGGTGACGCTCCAGCTTGCCGGCGCACCGGAAATTGGTTTGATGTCGGACCCTGCGCGATAGCGACATGTTCAATTTATTGCGCAAATACCCTATCGCTGTTCTGTTTTCCTTGCTACTGCACGGCGGACTGGTCGCAGCCCTTATCTACCAGATCAGCAAAGCGCCGGATACGCCAAGCTTTGAGCTTTCAGGTGATGCGCCCATTCAGGCAGTTGCGGTCAGTGAGGAAGATATTCAAGCAGAGGTTGATCGTCTGCAAGCGTTGGAAGAACAACGAGCTCAAGAAGCTATTGAAGAGCAGCAAGCTTTAGAAGAAACAGTCGCGGCATTAGAGAACGCGAAAAAAGCCGCCGAAGACAGACTTCGAGAAGCGGAGGAGCTAACCGAGCAACAACGAACAGAGTCCGAACAAGAAGCTGCGCGTATCGCTGATTTGCAAAATCAAGCCTTGGAACTCGAACGCCAACGCGAATTGCAGCGTGCGAACGCGGCGGCGGAGCAGGCTCAGCTGGAGGCATTGAGAGAACAGGAAGCGAGCTTGACCGAACGGCAAGTGCTGGAAAAAGAAGCCACGTTGGAGCGTCTTCGCCAAGAGCGACTCCGCGAAGAGGAACGTATCAGCGCTGCGCAAGAACAGCTCGAGCGTGAGACGCAAAGAATTGAAGACGCGCGCCTGAAAACAGACGAAGAACGTGAACGGCTAACAGAAGTTCAGCGAGAAGCGGAAGAAAGAACTCGACAGCTCCAAGAAGAAGCCAGAAAAGCTAACGAGGAAAAAGCGGCAGCGGCGCTTGAAAAAGCTCGACTGGAAGAACAAGCCCGGCTGGCAGAGCAGGAAAAAGCTCGCTTGGAAGAAGAAGCCAGAAAGGCTGCCGAGGAAAAAGCGCGAGTTGAGGAAGAAACGCGGCAGGCACAGTTAGAAAAAGAGCGAATTGAGCAAGAACGACGCGAAGCTTTGGAAGCCGAGCAGCGTGCTCAAGCTGAAAAGGAGAAGGCAGACGCTGAGGCCGCCAGATTAAAACTCGAGCAGGAACTCGCTGCAGCGGAGGTTGAAAAGCAACGTTTAAGAGAAGAAGCGGAAAAAGAGCAAGCCGCGGCCGAAGAAGCGCGCCGTCAGGTTGAAGAGGCCCGCGTAGCCGAAGAGAAACGCCTGGCCGATGAGGTTGCGCGTCTCGAAGCGGAAAAACGTCAGGCGGAGGCAGAGCGTTTGGCGCGCATAGAGGCAGAGAAACGCGAGTTGGAACAAGCCCGTGTTGAGCAAGAAAAACGAGCCGCTGAAGAGCTTCGCCTGACCGAAGAGAGACGTTTGGCGGAAGAAGCCAGGGTCGCTGAAGCGCGGCGCATTGCAGAAGAGGAAAAAGCTGCCAGAGAAGCTGAAGCTGCAAGAGTTGCCGAACAGGAGCGTTTGGCGGAAGAGCGTCGAAAGGCTGAGGAAGCGGCAGCCGCTGAAGAGGCTCGTAAAGCGGAAGAGGCTGCCCGTGCGGCGGAAGAGGCTCGTCAGGCCGAAGAAGCACGCAAAGAAGAGGAAGCGCGTAAAGCACTGGAGGCCCAAAGGGCGGAAGAGGCGAGGTTAAAGCAAGAGGCCAAAGCCGCAGCCGAGAAAGCCGAGCAGGAACGGTTGGCCGCTGAAGAAAATACAAGGCTGGCACAACAGCAACAACGTGAACTTGTTCGGCTCCGAACACTCTACTTTAATTCCATACGACAGCGCGTTGAGCGTAACTGGCGAAAACCATCGGGCTTGCGCGGTCAGGTCAACTGCACTGTTAGCGTATTGCAATCTCCGGTGGGCGAGGTGCTCAACGTAAAAGTGGATGTGTGTGACGGCAATAACGCTGCTTTGAGAAAGTCTGTGGAAAATGCCGTTTGGGCAGCGTCTCCTTTGCCGGCAGCGCCAGATCCGAAGCTGTTTGATCGTAGGGTGCGCTTTTTCTTCAAGCCAAGTTAGCGCTAAGTGCCATTTTTTAGTCGTGGAGTGCGCCGGCTAAATTACAACAGTCTCATATAAGGGGGACCGTTTTCGCTGCCGATGGTTTAGGATTCCCTTATTACTCATTTAATGTTGGACACCGTAGCCTTGTATTTCAACGAACAATTTAGAGTATGGGTGGTGTCGGTGCTGTTTGCGCTAGGCCTAGCTGCCTCGCCTGCCCAGGCCGTCATCGAAATTGAAATTACGCAGGGTGGCGAAAACGCGATACCCATCGCTATTGTGCCGTTTGGTTGGTCTGGTAGCGGGTCGCCTCCCGAAGATATCGCTGCCATCGTGACAGCAGACCTTCAAAGAAGCGGTAACTTTGCAGCGCTCAACCGCGACGATCTTGTCGCAAACCCGGTTAGCGGTGATGTTCCTCGATTTGCTAATTGGCGCCTGTCCGGCGCTGATTTTTTGTTGATCGGTGGCATGCGTCCAGAAGGCAGTGGCTATGTTGTTGAATTTCAATTGTTTGATGTGTTACAGCAGGCACTGCTGTCTGGCTTCAGTTTTCAGGTAACCGACCAAACTTTGCGCAGTGCTGCCCACCAGATATCCGATGAAGTCTACGAAGAAATTCTGGGTATACCCGGTGCGTTTAATACGCAGATTGCATTCGTTTCGGTATCAGGAAAAGTAGGCGAGCGCACCTACAAGTTGCAGCTAGCAGATGCTGACGGGGAAAACCCGCAGGCAATGCTGACATCCCCACGGCCTATTTTGTCTCCGGCCTGGGCGCCTGACGGTATCCGTATCGCGTATGTCTCTTTTGAAAATAGAACCCAATCGGCGATTTACATTCAAAACCGACAACTGGGCAGCCGAATTAAAGTTATTTCACGCGAAGGTATCAACGGAGCCCCCAGTTGGTCCCCTGACGGAAAGCGTCTGGCTATTACCCTGTCCTACGAGGGAAGCCCTGATATCTACGTTGTGCAAATAGAGAGTGGAACATTGCGTCGTATTACCGATAGCGCAGCTATCGATACAGAGCCTGTCTGGGCGGATGACAACACGATTATTTTCACGTCAGACCGAAGTGGCGGGCCGCAGCTGTACGAAGTGTCAGCGCGTGGTGGGCGTGCGGAACGCATTACATTTGAAGGAAAGTACAACGCAAGCGCGACAGTCTCGCCCGACGGTTCCAGTGTCGCGTTCGTTCATGGAGCGGGTTCAGGTTTTCAAATAGGCGTGATCGATCGACCTACCGGATTATTTCAGACTCTGACTCAGGGTACGCTGGACGACTCGCCCAGTTTCTCGCCTAACGGTCAGATGATTATTTTTGCGACCGAGAAAAACGGACGCGGTACTTTGGGGGCCCTGTCCCTGGATGGCAGCGTGTCTCAAAGCCTGACACTCGATGACGGCGGTTCTGTTAGAGAGCCTGCCTGGTCTCCGTACTCGCAATAGCTTTTAGAATTTATAAGGATAGAATCATGAAAAAAATTTCCTTTGTCGCGGTTTTGGTGACCTCAACGTTAATCAGCGCTTGCGGCTCTTTGCCTCAGAGAGGAGGGGACGACGCCTCCGCACAGGATGTCATCCCTCTATCCAACGATAGTGCTGTGGTGCGTCCCGTCACTATCGACGGTGTGCAGGATTTTGAAAATATTGACCCTAATTCCATTGCCGGAAAAGCGCCGGCTGATCGGGTCATCTACTTCGACTACGATCAAGCTGAACTTCGAGCAGAGTTTCTGGACATCGTGGCCCAGCACGGACGTTTTCTGGCGCAAAACCCTGCAGGGCGTGTTCGTTTGGAAGGGCACACCGACGAGCGCGGAACTCGCGAGTACAACATTGCCTTGGGTGAAGCGCGCGCCAAAACCATAGCCCGAATGCTTCAGCTTCAAGGCGTCAATGCAGTGCAGACACGTACCGTCAGTTACGGTGAGGAGCTGCCGGTTGACGATGCTCACAATAACGATGCCTGGGCTAAAAATCGTCGCGTTAATATCATTTACGAAACAGCGGTTCAAAACTAATGCCTGGTCTGGTTACAGTGTGTCGAAAGGCCATATGCGCCTTAAGTGTTTTGTTTGTGTTTGGTTCTGGTGCTGCCATAGCGCAGGACAAATTAACGCTTCGATCACTTGATGCCCGACTGGCCCGAATTGAAAGAGTGCTGGATCAATCACTGCTCGAGCAGTTACAGCGGGTAGATTCACTACAGCGAGAAATTCGATCTTTGCGCGGTGAAATAGAAAGCCTTAACTACGAAATTGATAAGGTCACCAAGCGCAATGCAGATTTGTATGCGGATACGGACCGTCGTGTTACGGAGCTAGAAGAGTCGCAAAATTCCCTAGATCTTTTAAATGCCGAAGCAGGTTTTTCCGACGACGATTTTAGCGGTGGCGGCTTTTTAGATGAAACTGCGCAACCAGCTGCGGGTCTTGCAGAGGATGCGCCGGCAGTCTTTGTCGCACAGCCACGTACTTCGGTCTCTACACCGATCTCAGCAGATTTTGGTAACGGACCCCGACCGCCAACCGGTGCGCTGAGAGACACCGCCACTCAAGCAGAGAAGGCCGGCTATACCCGCGCATACGACCTGCTGGTTCGTGGTCAGAATGAAAGCGCCGTCCGTTCTTTCAATGAATTTCTTGTCAGTTTTCCAGACGGGCCGTATTCCGACAATGCCTGGTATTGGCAGGGTGAGGCCATGTATGCCCAGCGTGATTTTGATTCTGCTCTGCGAAACTTCGGGGTGGTCGTCAATTCGTTTCCCGCCAGTACAAAGGTTCCTGACGCACGGTTAAAAATCGGCTTTGCATTGTACGAACAAGGCCGGTTTGGCGAAGCTAGAAGTATTCTGACAGGGGTTCAAAACGACTACCCGGGTCGCTCTGCAGCAGTTTTAGCTCGTAAACGTTTGCAGAAAATGGACAGAGATGGTCAGTAAGTCGCATTAGACGATTCAAAGTGCCCACTAACCATAATTTATGCGGTATCATTCGCGCTCGGCAAGCTTGAGTGTCCAGCTGCCATTGGCTTCAGTCCAAATCAGTATCGCCTGGGGGCGTTAGCTCAGTTGGTAGAGCATCTGACTTTTAATCAGGTGGTCGCAGGTTCGAATCCTGCACGCCCCACCATTTTCCGGCTCGGCTCGTCGGCTCAAACCTAAACCCATACGCACGTCTAGCCATCATCTCCATTTTGGTGAGTTGCGACGCTGCAAAGCCCTAAAAGCAGTTCGGTCAATTACTCCGCGGAGTAATTTGGTTTGATGAAGCTCGGGCAGGGCTTAGGCCTTCTATTGAAAAACCCAGATAAAGGGGAAAAGGATTTACCTAGGTGGAGTTGTTTGTAAAACAGTCAAGCCAACACCTTAGACTCTGAATTGAGCGTGTACTTATCATGTACATCTAAAATTTGTTGCACCGTTGTATCCAAAGCGGTGATGCCTAAATCATCAACTTTGCGGCAAATGCCATACTTTGACGAGCGTTCTTCATAGGTTTGAACCCACGCATCGTATTCCTTTATGTGCTCAGCTTTAACTCGTGGGAACCATCTAGGTGCAGATTTGTAGCCGCATCGCCACGGCTTAGGTGTTAGCCGCGCACGATAGCATTGCTGATTCTGACAGAGCAATTGATAGAGATTGTCACTTTCAAGCTCTTTCATAATGCTTTGAGATTCGTCGCTTGTTGGGTCCATGGTCTTGTTGAGAACGACCAGTCGAAATCCAGCAGCAGTTTCATAGATCCTTAACGCAAGATCTTGGTGTCTAGATTGAAATTCAACAAAACGACTAATTAGTTCAGCGCGAATCCCTTGTTCAACGATAGCTTGTTTTTTCTTTACGCTAAATATCGAAAACAATTGCTTTAGCAATGGCTCCCGCTGCCTAATGGGAATCGGTAAATCCACATCGATAAACATCACGTTGGCTGAATTAAGTACCAACGCGCCGTATCGGTTACGTGTTATGGCTGCGATTAGCGCACCCTTGCTATCCTTTATCTCTTCGATGAGTTCTTCGCGAATCGCTTCATCACGACCATAAGGGTATGGGTCAATTAAACACTCGTCACGACCCAACTTTGCGATCCATAGCGCCAGTTTGGCTTTGGCCTTCTCTTTAGCAGACTGCAGGCTCTGATTTGAACCCGACCAGGCTACCAAATGAAATTCTAATCCATAAGCATTTGTAGCTTTGTCTGATTCCTTCGCCCAGTATTTTGCGATCTTCATCTATCCTCACTCACGTAGTTCATAGATCTCGATCTGCTGTATTAACGCAAACGCAATACGGTTTTACACAGAGCGATGCACGTGAACAGCGCAGGGGGCATGTCGCACCACTCGTGCAGCTGTAGATCCCAAAAGATAGTCACTTAGGCCTGGTTTGTGGGAACCCATAACGATGCAATCAATTCCATTGTCATTCGCATACTGGATGATGGTTCTGTATGTGTGCCCCTTGATCAGCTCCGCTTTAATTCCAGTAGTACCCGCAACTTTTTCATGAAGGCGTCGTTTTGCTTGTTCAATTCCTTCTTTAGCGACTTTTTCATCGAGGTCAACGCTGCCCGTGCCAGGCGGAATTTCGAACACGTGAAGTGCAATTATTTCACCATCATCGGCGGTTAGCTGCTGGGCAATGGCAAGAGTTGCTGGGGATATCTCGTGATCTAGAGCCATCGGTACTAACGTTTTACGGTACATTGTATTTCTCCTGACACGTAGATATTGAACGGAAATAGTGTTTGAAACCGATTGAGCTGAATCGTAGCGGTGCTAGATTTGAACTCACCGCGTTTTAAGGTGTGCGTTAGTCAATACTAACGTTTATTGTAAATAGGGGGCAACAGTGCCGATGGCACAGATGGTACAGAGCCAATTAGTTGCTCTGTCTGAACTGCTCCGACAATTCGATAGCGCGTTTTGCGCGGGCTTCCGTTTGCGGGTGTGACGATAAGTAGTCCATCAGTTTGGAGGTACGTTCCGACTCCTCTTTCTCGCTGTCGTCAGTCTTATCCGCTGTGTCTGAATCAGAATTTGAACCCGCGGGGATTGCAGCTTTACCCAGATTCCGGATGATGGTGGCAAAGTGGATCGGGTCTATGTTCAAAGCCGCCATTTGAGAAAACGCGTATTCGTCTGCGCGACTTTCTGCGTCTCGCGAGTAGCTTGATTGCATCAGCATAGTAGGCACACCAACCATAAGGTCACTAGCGCCGCTTGCGTCACCGATTGCAATAGCCACTATGACAGACACGGTTGATGCTTGAATCACTTGAGTGAGTCCGTGCCGCTCAACAACGTGGCCTATCTCGTGAAGTAAAACAGCGTCTATTTCCTCTGGTTTGTCAGCCAGCTGAACAAACGCATCTGTCACGACGATATCGCCACCTGGGAGCGCCATGGCGTTGGGCATACCGTCCATGTTTCTAAAATGGAGTTTGAAGTCAAAGCCGTGCCCGTCCACTGACTGCGTCAGCTGATTAAACCGCTGAGTTAGCTCCAGTTGTCTTTGTTTGGGTAATGCGGATTCTTCAAAAAGAAAACGATCCAGCGTGCTCAGTGTTTGCTCGGAGATATGCTCGGTGGCGGTGATGGGAATACTGTACGCCGCTTTGGTAGCAATGTAGGGTAGTCCGTATTTGAAGAACCCGGCTGTGAATGCCACCGTTATGACAACAGCTGCTACGACCCAAGACGTATTCTTCTCAATCTTATCGATCAGCGAAGAGGGCTTATGCTTGCTTCGTGATGTAAGTAGTGCGGTATCAATGAGGTCGTTATCGCTTGATTCGAACAGTGAATTGTCCGGCCAATAGATTTTACGGGGCACATTACCGATTCTATCGGACACACGAAGCGACTCAATCGAGCCGCTCTGGTTTTCATGCTGTGAGCCGTCTTCGTCGTCAATGACGAGTTCGTAGAAGCCACCTGTCACTGTGAGCAGTGCTGCCTGTCTCCTGGATGATTCTGCTGAGTACCAGTGTCCCTTGATTTCCATGATAAATGTCGGCGGCTAATCCCTATATACCAATATCCAGATTGAAGGCATCTCCCAGTTCTTCACCAAAGGCACCCACTTCTTGTTTCTCGCTGGCGATATACTGGTCAAGGGATGCAGTGGATAAAAGAGTCGTATGTTTAGCATAAAATCGAGCAGCCCTAACTTTCGCCCAAGGAAATGCAAGCCCCACCGAAAATATGATGATAAGCAAATTAGATACAGTTAACCAGGTTAGGGCTCGCGCACCGACGTCGGACTTCAAACTGATATCTGTGCCTACTGTAGTTTGTGAGAGTGAGTAGTTTCTCACACGGGCACTGATGTATGCATATAGCAAAAAGAACCATATATAAGTCAATGGGATGAATATGAACGTGAGCTTTTCGATAAACGCTCCAATGGCCTCATCGTTGTCGCCGGAAGCGTTTTCTTTCATCGAGCGCAACACATCGGTTATGCCGCTGCCCGCGACGCTATAGACGACTGCCCCAATGACACCGACAATAAGCAACGATGCTATAAATAGTAAAACTGCCTTTCCGTAAATAGCAAAGTAGGAGCCTGTGCTTAGCTCTGCTGCAAATGGTGTTCTGCCGTATCGATAGTTGTTCAACATGTAGGCAGTGATAAGCTTCTTCATCCATGGATATAAAGCGTAGAAGCCTATGACACTTGCTATCACGGCAATGGTGGTCAGCACCTTGCTTCCCACAAACGAGATGCAAAATGCAGCTATTCCCAGCACAATGATGCTAAGTATGGGAACTCCTATCGCAATGAAATACAGTTCACCCAACTTGCCGTCAAAACCAAAACGGATGTTCCGATAGCTGGACATATAGCTGTTGAATTTTAGCGAACGCCACAATGCCCATGGGAACAACACAATGATTATTCCCCATGCGCTTAAGCTAATTATTGGGCTGAAATTCTGACCGAAAACAATGAGCGCCATAAGAACCGCCGCGATCAGCCGAGATAACAATATTTGCAGGGGCTTAACGTGGTACTCAAAAGATGAATTATCTAAGTAGGTGTTGCCGTAGAAATAGCGATTTGTTCGAACCTTCGCCCATGCTGAATAGACATACAAGGTAAGAATCGTAAGCAGAATATTGACGATCCAAATCTTAAAATATTCAAATCCGTTTCCTCGGAATTCGAACGGGTATGCCGTAGCTTCGGTGGTGAGTGAAGTTTCGTCTTCAGCGGCAGTTGACATCGGGTATCCTTTTTAAGGGCAGGTGTTAAAAATTTACAGCGAATATCGTCGTAAAAGACAATAGCAGGCCTGTTATATTAAGTAGTCGGCATGTAACCCTGATTCTGAATTCCCTCGAACGTTTGAATATCACACCTCGATGCGCATCAATAAATTTCTCTGTGCTACCGGCTTGTGTTCGAGAAAAGCTGCTGATGAGTATGTCAGCAGGGGAGAGGTATTGATCAACGGCCGCTTAGCCGTGCTGGGCGATAAAGTGTCCAAACACGACTCAGTTACGCTCAAAGGAGAGAAAGTTAATCTGTTGAGCGTTGATGACGTCATCGTCATCGCATTCAATAAGCCCAGAGGTGTGGTGTGTACTGCCAACGCGCAAACTGAAAACAATATCGTTGCGTTTATTGGTCATTCCTCGCGTGTTTACCCGGTAGGGCGGTTAGATAAGGAATCAGAAGGGCTCATTTTTCTAACGAATAAAAGTGGTTTGGTGGATAGCATCAACCAGTCCGGGAATCGTCACGAGAAAGAGTACCGGGTGACTGTGAATAAGACAATCACCGAAAGCTTCCTTGAAGGTATGCGTCATGGTGTTTCGATACTCGGTCAAACGACTCATGCGTGCTCGTTGATTGCCGAATCAGAAACTGTCTTTCGTATAGTCTTAACCCAAGGACTGAATCGCCAAATTCGCCGAATGTGTTCGCATTTTGGTTTCCGCGTCGAAAGACTTCAGCGTATCCGCATTATGCATGTGCCTATTGACGGATTAGCACCGGGTGAGTGGCGCGACCTGACTGCAGATGAACTAAGCCCTCTGCTTAATCTGGTTGTTGATAAGAATTCAAGCTAGGCCACGAAAGCCGGATTGCAGCTAACAGTTACTCGTGATTGAACTGCCCACGCAAATCCAAAATATAGTCTCTCTATCAAGCCTGAGTAACCTGCGGAATCAAAGCGCATAGCCGATTCGTTTGAGTGTGGCCGTCTATCCAAATAGGACAGACGGATTGTTCAACCTCACTCGTTTGAGATCTATGGCTAATTGGCGACAGACGTGGAAAAAGCACCAAAGGATTAGAACCAGACAGCTTCCTGTGGTCGAGATTCTAGAGCCGAGGGTATTGTATTCGGCCGATTCCGTGGCCAGTTTGCTGCCTCTTTTATTGCCTGACGAATTGGACGTTGCTCCTTCGGTTGACCCATCTGTGTTGTCAGATGCGGAGGCTGTGCTGACCGAGTCGGATTTGCGAGCGCAACATGGTGAACCCTTAGTTCCCATTAAACACGTGGTGTTTGTTGATTCAGCAGTGCCTGAAATAGACAGCTTGCTGGATGCCATCAACAAGGATCAGACGGAAATTTTCGTTGTTGATGCTCAAACAGATGCTATTGCCGAAATAACTCAAACGTTGAAGTCGTACGGTGACCTTTCATCGGTACAAATCATTTCACACGGTAGCAGCGGTCAGCTCTCTCTTGGTGGGGAGTCAATTACTGAGCAATCGCTATTGGATGAAAAGCACGCTATTGCTTCCTGGTCAGATGCATTGAACATTGACGGGGATATTCTTCTCCTAGGGTGTGATGTAGCGAGCGGTGATGCCGGTATTCGTTTTGTTGAGCAACTTGCTCGCTTGGCTGGAAGTGATGTAGCTGCAAGTACTGATAAAACCGGGCACGCCCGATCGGGGGGAGACTGGGAGCTAGAATACGTTGTTGGTGATATCAATGTTGATTGGAAGCCCATTGGCGAATTTCAGGACGACTGGACTTACACGCTCGGCACAATCACCGTCGATACATTTACCGATAAGTTTTCGAACGTAATACAAGACACTTGGAACATCGGGAGCCTGGCCTCTTACCAGATGGCCAATGATTTTGAAGTCTCGTTAAGAGAAGCTGTGTATGTCGCCCAGAATTTTGATGATATAGATACCATTCGTTTGCCGGGTGGTAACTACACTTTGACGATTGCGCCTGTGGGTGCCGATGATGGCAAGACTGGTGACTTGAATGTTTCGGACGACACCATTCTACTTGGCTTGGGTAATGATTTAAATCCGACCGTACTTGAACAAGGTGTTGCAGATAATCGGATTATAAGCGGCGATGGTGGAACACTGACATTGAACAATGTCACGTTGGAAGGTGCTAGCTATACAGCGGGTCGTGGTGGTGCGGTCTACTCCGATGCGAATGTTGAATTGATTGACGCAAAACTTGAAAATAATTCGAGTGCTTTCGACGGCGGCGCTGTTGCAACTTTGGGCAATTTAACGGTTCAGGGCTCTGAGCTTCGTAATAACAGTAGTGATGTTTTTGGCGGTGCCTTATACAGCGAAGGGGAAATCACAATAGAGGATAGTCTGTTTGTTGCCAATCATTCAGTCGATGATGGCGGCGCTGTCTATGCATTCGGACAAAGGCTGTCGATAGAAGACTCTGGGTTCACGGGTAACTATACAGACTCGCCTGACGCAGGTGGTGTTATCGGCCACGGTGGTGCGGTTGCGGGTACATCTGACATCGTTGTGAACAGAAGTTCCTTTGACGATAACGAGACACGAAATGTGAACCTCACGTCATTGGGCGGGGCAATCTATCATAGCGGTAGCGGTTCTCTGGCTATTTCCGATGTGACGTTTTCTGCAAATCAAGCAGTGTCAGGCGGGGCGGTTTACACCAATCAAACTGCAACTGTATCAAGCTCCACATTTGTGGATAATCAGGCAATACTAAATGCCGCATCCATTTGGTCTGACGGAGCATCGCTTCAAATAGACAGTTCGTTATTTTCAGACAATGGCTTTATCAGCCCGGCTGCGGCGGGATCGAGCCTGGTTGTTGTTTCACCTCAACATATTGTGTTTGGTTCGGTAGCGTCGGCAGGTTTTAACTTGTTCGACTTTGACCCTAGCGCACAATTGTCTGTGGCGGACACTGACATAGTTAATACGGTAACAGGGAGCGTGGCTGCCCAACTGGATCCGCTGTCAATGCTTGCAGATAGCTACGTAAAAGTTCACGCATTGCAAGATAGTAGTCAGGCAATCAATGCGGGTAAAGTGAGCGCGGCTAATGCTGAAGATGCTCAAGGCTTGCCGCGTGATCAAATATCAGACATTGGATCTTCTGAGCACAATGGGCAGGATTCTGTCGTCGTCTGGTCAGATACCAATGGTGATATTTTCAGGTCTGATCTTGAGTTTTCTAATGTACAGCAGATAGTCGATGCGGCGATTACGCCTGAGTCGATTAAAATAAGTGAATCCACTGCGAGTGTTTACTGGCTTGCTAATGGCAATACTGAGTTAGCATCGTCAACCCTGGACGGTGTTGGCGGGCAAAGCACATTGTTGACGAATCTTGTCGCGGCCACCGGGCTGGCGTTAGATTCAGCAGCTGCGCATTTATATGTGTCTTTTGCCGGTGCTCTGCCGCGAATTGATCGATACGATTTAAATAATCTGGGGGCTGCTCCTACCACGGTTGTTGATAATAGTGCGAGCTTTACAACGTCTTTGGACCCTACAGAGATCATTGCTAACCCGGGCAAGATTGCCTTTAATACCAATACCGGACAATTGGTTTGGGTCGAAGAGGGTAATGGAGCCGTTCCTGCGTCCATACGAGTTTTGAGTGTGTCGGCCAATACAATCGATTTAGTCTCTGCATCGGTAGTTGCTGATTCAGTAACACTAAATCCGGAGGGAACAGAAGTCTATTGGACCGAGACTGCGTCAAATCTGGTGAGTCATTATGATTTTGACACACAATTGCAGGCTCAGATTTCCACGCAAAACCCGGACACATCGCCGACAGGAATTGCCTATGGAAAGTCTGAAGATCGAATCGTTTGGATTTCAGATTCGGCGAACAGCATTAATACAACGGATGCTATCAATGAAACAGCCGTATCGCGCTATGTACACCCTAGTGCTATTCAAGATATTGCGACGATGCGAACAACGTCGGTCACTGACACGCCGTTTATTCAAACTAACAATCCTCTGAATCTGAATGAAGGGTCGGAAAAACTGATAGAGGAGCTGCAACTTAGCGCGTTCGACCCCGATTCTGATCTTGATGAACTTGTGTATACCGTGACCGATACTCCAGAGAATGGAGAAGTATTGTTAAACGGTTTACCTACGGTTCAATTCACTCAGCAAAACGTGAATGACGATATCGTCGTTTATAGGCACGATGGCACTGAAACGTTTGTTGACCAAATAGAGTTTCAGGTATCTGACGGTTTAAATAGCTCTGATCGATTCAAATACGATATATCAATCAATCAGGTTAACGATGCGCCTACGCTATCCGTTGCAACCGATATCAATGATATTTCATTGCGCATGTATCTGGAAGAGGACGATGTTCACGTCCTGTCCCCAAGTTTGCTTATCGGTTTGGATCCTGAAACGCCCGCAGACAGCCTGGTCTATACGCTGAACTCTGTGACGACAGCCGGCAGGTTCCTGGTAGCAGGTGTTGAATCAACGACCTTTACCGGCGCTCAGCTTGCCGCCGGCGAGGTCGTGTTTGAGCATGACGGATCTGAGATTGCACCCGATAGCTTAGATTTCCAAGTGTTTGATGGTGCCGCTGAAAACAATGAGTCAGGAGTTGTGACCGTCGATTTTGATTTTCAATTGGTTAACGACCCTCCAGTTCTAACCACGACTCCCATTTCGGTGTTTGAAAATGGAACCGTATTGATCAGTAATCAAAACCTGATGATAAGCGATCCTGATTTAGGGACTGAGTTAGTCACCTATAGTCTGGCGGAGATGCCTAGTCATGGAACTGTAAGAGTCGGTAACGTAACGTTGACGTCCACGTCCGATACGTTTTCTCAAATAGATCTTAACAATAGTTTTGTGTCTTACTCCCCGTCAGTCAATATATCTGAAAACCAAAATTCGACTTACAGCATTCTTTTTGTTGCTACTGATCCGCAGGGAGATGATTCGGGACCTGTTGCACTAGATGTTCAATTAACGGGTATTAATAATGCGCCGGAGCTGAACACTGTTCCACTAGAGATAGAAGAGGGAGAAGAAGTTATTCTGACTATTGCCAATCTTGTTGTCAGTGATTCAGATACGTCTAGTGATGATTGGGTGATTGGGTACAGGCCAACAGAAAACACCAACGGTACTCTCTCCATTCTGTTTGCACCTGAGGAAATTGATGACGATGGTTACTACACATTCACTTATAGGGATTTACTCGTAGGGAATGTTGTTTATAGACATGATGGTGGGGAATTAGATTCTGCTCAGCTTGCGTTTCGTGTCAGTGATGGTATTACCATCACTGACGAAAAATTGCTCAATATATCGGTAACACCTGTCAATGATATCCCTCAATTTACGATGGCATCGGACAGAATGACCGTCGATGAGGGTGGTAGCTACGTTTTTCAACGAGCAGACTTTACTATTATCGATGCGGATGCCAACGATGTAGATCTCATCGTCTCCGCGACTTTGTCTGCTGAGGCGAAGGGTCAGATACTAGTCGATGGTGAGCCGAGTCATGTTTTCATGCTGTCTGATCTGACCGAAGGTCGAGTGTCTTATCAGCACTCAGGTGAAGAACCTGATGTGGTAGGCAATACCGACGAAATAGTCTTTACCGTCGGTGATGGTGTAGCAGACTCATCTGCCGTCACATTAACTTTTGACGTGCAGAGTACTAATGATTTGCCGGTATTTACATTTACACCATCTGATGAGCCACTAGTAGAGAATGTCGAAGGGGGTGTTGTTGGCAAGCTAAGCGTGTCGGATTCTGATACCGGTGATGTCATTGAGGTGACCCTTAGTGATAATCGGTTTGAGCTGATACCAGATGTTGGTGTCGACAACAGTTACACCGTGGTTCTAGCGTCAGGGCAGTCCGTCGACTTTGAAGTTGACGCTACTTCAAGCGGAAGATTCAACCTGGAAGTGACAGCTTTTGATACCAACCCTAACGTTGTAAGAAATCCGACGTATCAGGGTGTTCAGCAGGAAGAATTAATTCAGGTTGAAGATGTTAACGATGCGCCAGTTATAAATTTGTCAGCAGTTACCAATGAGGTTGTGGGTAATGGATATACTTTCGATAGCTCATGGGTTGAAGATCAGGACAACAACGCAGAAGACTTACTGTTTTCAGCGACATTGATCGACGGGTCGCCGTTGCCTGATTGGCTGTCTTTTAATAGTGAATCTCGTCAGTTTCAGGTGATTGATCCTGAATCACCGGACCTAAGAAATCTGGATCTCATGGTAAGCATTGATGATGGCGTTGGAGGTACTGATTCAGTGCCTTTGAAGCTATATTTTGAGTCTCAGACAGATAGCGAGTCCACTGACCCTGAGCAAGAGGTTGAGGTTGAGGTTGAACCTGAGCCGGAACCGACACTGGAAGCTGCTGCACCGACAACTGTCTCGAATGAAGAAGACGAGATGGATGTTAGCAGTTCAGAGTCAGAAAAACCTGACACATCATCCTCTGCAGCTGCCACAGGAACTGGTGGTGTGGTGTCAACACAGCAGTCTGTTATCGATGCACGTGATGATGATGCCGAACTGGCATTGAACGCTCAAAAAGAGGCAGAGGAACGTGAAGCCAGACTGTATGAAAAAGTAGACATTCATGATCTGGTAAAACCGCTGGATTCCTTCGGTACGCTGGTATTGGCGGAACTCGGAAACGACAACAGTTCGGAGACGTCTTCATCGTTAGCATCTAACGTCGGCTCCGATATAGATACTCGAGACTTGGCACAAATATTTGCTGATTCAAAAGCTGCTTTCGATGCGCAGTCGGCTGTGCTAGCCGTGGGTATGGATAACAAGGTGTACCCTGATGAAGAGCGATCAGCAGCCATGAAAGCATTGTTCGGTACGTCAACCGGTATATCAACCGGGTTGTCTGTCGGTTATCTTATCTGGCTTATCAGGGGAGGTACCTTGATGGGCGGTGTCTTGTCTTCCTTGCCCGCCTGGAGATTCGTGGATCCATTGCCAGTGTTGAGTTCGATCGGTGAAGCTTCCGACGACGACGAAGAATCATTAGAATCAATTGTGGACAGTTCCGGACAAGCCGCGCCCCCAAAACAGGGAATCCGTTCAATTTCTGCCGGTGGATTCTTCTCAAAGGTTATGGGCTTGAAGCGTTAAACCGTTTATTATCCGCGTATGAGTGTAAATGACCGCGGGTATACATTAGCGTCGACCGATGAGGTCATGATGGTTCAGGAAACCATGAAAGTTATGGGTTTGTACCGGGGGGCAATAGACGGCCTCGCCGGTACTAAAACGCTCGCCGCGGTCAGAGCGTACAAAAAATCAGTGCATATGGCCCCGAACAATTCTCTAACTAAAGAATTCATAGAGCATTTGCGTACCGAAGCTTAAGCCCAATCGTGCGAAACACTGGGTAGAGCCGGATTGACTCAATCCTTATTAAGCTCCAAATTTTCAAGAATAAGAAGCGCTTTGTTGACCGTTGATATAGCCGAAGGGCTCATGGTGGAGAGCAGTTCATTCTGAAACTGCTGAGCCAGCTCCACCAGTTTTGAATAGCGTCTTAGTCCTATTGCACTCAGTTGTAGGTATTCCACACGCCGGTCACTATCGTCTCGCTTCCGAATTAACCATCCTCTTTTACTCAGTGACTGAACAGCTCTGCTCACTTTGGTCTTATGCATATTGGAATGCTGGCAAATCTGTGTGCTGGTAAGCGTACCGAGTTGCCCGAGTGCTGCTAAGGCTCGCCATTCCGGCCGGGTCATGCCGTATTCCCGTTTGTAGTGTTGAGCAAATTTTAGACTGATAGATTCGGATAGCCGGCTTAGTCTGAAGGGAAGAAATTCCTCGAGTATCAGGGTGTCACTGGTTTTTTTCATCGACGTTGATAGTTACAAAATCAATGGTTACAATTGTAACTTAATTCATCGCTGGGAGCGATCATGGCTCTTGAGTATCAATCCGGGTTTGGTAATGACTTTGAAACCGAGTCAATGCCGGGTGCTTTACCGCAAGGACAGAACAGTCCACAAAATTGTGCTTACGGTTTATATGCCGAACAACTTTCCGGTTCTGCGTTTACTGCACCGCGCGGGCAGAATGAGCGCTCTTGGTTATATCGTATTCGTCCTAGCGTGTTGCATACCAACCGGTTCAACAGTATGGAATGCCCACTGTGGATGTCGGCTCCGCATAGCGGACCGTCGTCGTTACCGCTAGGGCAGTACCGGTGGGATCCCATACCGGTTGCAAAACCCGGTACTGAATTCTTGGCAGGGGTTAACACAATGACCACTGCGGGCGATGTGCAAACTCAAACGGGCATGGCTGCGCACATCTATGATTTCAACACCAACAACGCGGATACCTACCTGTGTAATGCTGATGGAGAATTGTTGTTTGTACCTCAGTTGGGTGATGTGCAACTATTTACCGAACTCGGTCGCTTAGTAGTATCCCCTGGTGAAATAGCCGTGGTGCCTCGGGGCATGATCTTTCGAATCGATTGCCAGGCAGATTCTGCCAGGGGCTATCTGTGTGAAAACTATGGCGCGCCTTTGACGTTGCCTGAGCGTGGGCCTATAGGGGCAAACTGTTTAGCCAACCCGCGCGATTTCAAAACACCGGTTGCAGCTTTTGAGGACAAAGAGATTGACTGCCAGTTGATCTATAAATGGAGTGGGGAGTTTCATTGCACTCAGATCGGCCACTCGCCGTTAGACGTGGTTGCATGGCATGGCAACTATGCACCTTATAAATACGATCTATCTACCTTTTCACCGGTGGGGGCTATTGCGTTTGATCATCCGGACCCCTCAATCTTTACCGTACTTACCTCTCCAACAGAGCAGGCGGGTACTGCGAATATTGACTTTGTCATTTTTCCACCACGCTGGATGGTGGCTGAGAATACCTTCCGACCGCCTTGGTATCATCGGAATATTATGAGTGAGTTCATGGGATTAATTAAAGGTGCCTACGATGCCAAGGAGAAAGGGTTTGTTCCTGGCGGTGCAAGCTTGCACAACCAGATGCTTCCGCACGGGCCCGATGCATTTGGATTTGATAAGGCGTCCAATGCAACCCTTGCCCCGGTCAAGCTGGAGAATACCTTGGCATTTATGTTTGAGACACGCTACGCGCAGAAGGTGACAGACTATGCGAGTAAACTACCGGGGTTGCAGGATGATTACATCGATTGCTGGCGCGATCTAAAGCGTCGTTTCCCCAAACAAAATTGAATTTATAAACGCGGTGGAGCTTCTCGACCACCGGAACGGATATAACCGAACAATGAAACTAGCTACAAAACGTAACTCGAGCAGAGATGGGCAACTGGTTGTCGTCTCAACAGACCTGAGTCGATATATCGCCGCGACGAATATTGCAACGACTCTTCAAGCAGCCCTGGATGATTGGGACAACATCGAGCCGGCGCTTCAAGCTTTGTCCGCTGAACTCAACGGCAATACGGATATGGGCGATGCGTTTGATCAGTCTGCCGTTGAATCACCGCTTCCAAGAGCCTATCAATGGGCAGATGGCTCTGCGTACGTTAATCACGTAGAGCTGGTCAGGAAAGCGCGTGGGGCAGAAGTTCCTGAGAGCTTCTGGACTGATCCACTCATGTATCAGGGCGGGTCGGATACGTTTTTAGGTCCCCGTGATGATATCGAAATGCCGACCACTGAATGGGGCATCGATATGGAAGGGGAAGTTGCCGTCGTAACCGGTGATGTGCCCTTTGGCGCTACCCGAGATCAGGCCGCAAGCTCCATCCGTCTACTCATGTTGGTCAATGATGTTTCTTTACGGGCACTTATTCCTGCTGAGTTAGGAAAAGGTTTTGGTTTTTTCCAAAGCAAACCTTCTTCGGCGTTTTCACCCGTGGCTATTACTCCCGATGAGTTGGGTGATGCCTGGGTTGACGGAAAACTTAACTTGCCACTGTTAGTTGATTACAACGATAAGCCGTTTGGTAAAGCGAATGCGGGCATCGATATGACCTTTGATTTTCCCACCTTGGTTAGCCATGCCAGTAAATCTCGTGCGCTGGGTGCAGGGACTATTGTCGGCTCAGGTACTGTCAGCAATAAAATGGATGGTGAGCCTGGCAAACCCATCGATCAGGGCGGTGTCGGCTACTCCTGTATCGCCGAAATTAGAATGATAGAAACCATCAACGAGGGTAAGCCGTCTACTGCATTCATGCAGTTCGGTGACACCGTCAAAATCTACATGAAAGATGTTGACGGTAATTCAATATTCGGTGAGATCTATCAAACGGTAAAACAGCGCCAAGTTTGATCGACAATGTCATTGATACTGCATAACTACTTTCGCTCGTCCACCTCTATTCGCGTGCGTATTGTCTTAGCGATGAAAGGTGTTGACTATCGATACGCTTCGTACGCGCTACTCAACAACGAACATAAGAGCGAGGATTTTCTTAAGCTGAATCCTCAGGGTCTGGTTCCATCACTGGAAACGCCAGAGGGAGTTATCTCGCAATCGATGGCAATCCTTGAGTATCTGGATGAGGTTCACCCAGAGCCGGCGTTACTTCCTTCAGCGCCTATGGACAGGGCAAGGGTGCGTTCATTAGCGCAGATCGTTGCTATGGATATTCACCCGGTTAACAACCTTCGTGTTCTTCAGTACTTACGCTCCGAGTTCAATGCTGATGACGCTGCTGTAAAACAGTGGTTTCAACACTGGACGTGTGAAGGATTTGAAGCCCTCGAGGCGCGCTTATCGGGTGAACAGGGAACCGGTCGATACTGCCATGGCGATTCACCGACCTTGGCAGATATTTGCTTAGTATCGCAAGCTATAAACAATAAACGCTTCGGTATAGAGACAGAGCCATACCCAACCATTGCGCGCATTGTCAGAAGCTGCCTTGAACTTCCAGC
>JAHDGK010000003.1:129462-202636 GCA_020627685.1 Granulosicoccus sp.
GGCTAGGTGCGGCCGGAAAGGGGCGATCTAACGCCCCTTATGTTTTGCCTGTTAAGACTTAGGCTTTAAGTTTTCAGGGTCATACAACGGTTTATAACCAACCGACTCTACTCGCACCGGATAGTTTTCACCAAAGTAATCAATGTGGAATTCTTTTCCAACCTGACAATGGGCGAACGGTAAGTATCCCAGAGCAATGTTTTTTCCAATCGTCGGGCCGTAGGCAATACTGGTGGTGTAAGAGCGTCTGCCTTTTTCGTCGACGATGGTTTCACCAGTCGCCGGATCCATGATGGGGCATATGCCAACAGGGTACCTGGCAACTCCTTCGCTATCGATATTGCTTACCATGGTGAATGTGCATAAGTACGCAACTTGATGGTCGAGGCCACGTTGTGCAACGTAGGCTTCTTTGCCGAAGAAATCTGCGGCTTTAACTTTGGGGCGTGCCAAATCTGCTTCCAACAAATTGTATTCGGTCAGTAGGTCGGCATTTTGTAAGCGCAGACTCTTTTCTAAGCGACGGCTATTGGCATAGGTTTCAACACCTATAGGCGTAACGCCTTCGGCAGCCAATGCATCCCATACGGTTAAACCGTCCTCGTATTTGAAGTGCAGCTCCCAACCTTGCTCGCCAACATAAGAAATCCGGAATGCGGCAACCTTGACACCATTGATGTCTATGGTTTTCACCGCCATAAAGGGATGGTTTTCATGAGTGACTGCATCCGCATCGTTAACCACTTTCTGCAATGTGGTTCGTGCGTTAGGACCCCACAGACCCAAGCATGAGTATTCGGTGGTTTTATCTTCTACCGTGGCGTTATAGCCTCGGTCATCACGCATACGTTGTAACCAGACAAGGTCACGTGCACCTGAATCGCCACCATCCATAACGCGGAAGTGATTCTCAGCCATCCTAATGACGGTTAAGTCAGCTCGTACACCGCCGACATCATCGAGGAAGTGCGTGTAGATGCCTTTCCCGACAGGGGTGTCACCACCCACCTTGGCCACACATACATATTCCATCAAGGCTTCTGCATCATCGCCAGTGACATCAATAATGGCAAAGTGCGACAGGTTAACCATGCCGACATCTTCAGAAAGTTGCAGGTGCTCGGCATTCGATACGCGCCAGAAGTGACGGTTGTCCCATTCGTGTTCGCGCACGGGAACTTTGTCACCAAACTTTTCCAGCAAATGTTCATTGCTGGCATAGCCGTGCGCGCGTTCCCAACCAGCGGCTTCCATAAAGTAGGCGCCCAACGCAGCCTCTCTTTCATAGAAGGGGCTTTGGCGAACACCACGGCCTTTGCTATACGGCTCGCGGTTATGTACTGCAGGGTTGTAAATTTTGAATGCCGTCTCGTAGCATCGATCGTGAATGTATTGCTCTTCTTGTTGGAATGGGTAATAGCGAGCGACATCAATACCACTATGATCGATTTCGGTTCGGCCGTCGGTCATCCAGTCGGCAATAACTTTGCCGGTGCCTGGTCCGTCTTTTACCCACACTGACACGGCGTACCATAATCCTCGGACCTTGCTGGATTCACCGACGGATGGACCGCCGTCGGCGGTGACCTGAAGCAGACCGTTGAATGATCGCTTCTCGTCGAAACCCAGTTCACCCAAGATAGGTGTGAGTTCCATGGCACGTTCCAGCGGCTCCATGATTTGTTCCATTTCCAAATCACGTTGTGACGGTGATAACCGTGCTTCTTCTTTTTTCTGTAAATCTCTGGGGTGGCACATGCGAGGTTCTTTCTCCTCGTAGTAACCCCACTCAATCATGCCGCCTTCGGACGTTTTCGGGTCGCCAGTGTCGCGTAAATACGCAGAGTTACCCTGGTCACGCAATAGCGGGTATCCAATGTCTTTGCCGGTGCCTTCGAATTCGTTGTAAGGGCCGAACCACAACAGGGGGTGGTCGACGGGCATGACCGGTAAATCTTCATCGGCCATTTGCGCAATGAGACGGCCCCAGAGGCCCGCGCAAACAACGACGTGTTCGGCTGCGATGTAGCCGCGGGTGGTTTCTACACCCACTATGCGTCCGTTCTTGATATCCAACGCTGTGGCTGACGTGTTGGCGAACACGGACAATTTGCCAGTCTTTTCACACGCTTCTACCATTTCACCGGTTACGACTTGGGAGCGGGGGGCAACCAGACCGGCGTCAGGATCCCACAAAGCCCCTTGAATCATGCTCTCTTCCAGCAGGGGCATTTTTTCTTTGGCTTCAGCTGCGCTGATCATACGAGCATTTGTACCGAAAGCTTTTCCAGAGGCAACTTTGCGTTTAAGTTCGCCCATTCGGTCGTCATCACCGACACGCGCGACTTCCAGGCCTCCGACTTTTTCGTATCGGCCCAGTTTTTCGAAAAACTCAATACTGTATTTCGTGGTGTAGCAGGTCATGTTGTCATGCGCGGTGGCATAACAGAAGTCGGAGGCGTGAGCGGTAGAACCCACATCGGTTGGCACCGCCGATGTATCAATACCGACAATGTTGTCCCAGCCGCGTTCGATCAAGTGGTGTGCGACAGAGGCGCCTACGATTCCACCTTGACCGATAATGACAACCTTTGCACTGGAGGGAAAACTAGCCATGACTTCAAACTCATCTGTGCAGGAGTGCAACAGACTCCCACGAAATTAAAAAAGCGACTATATCCTGTAATTCTAGTGGAAAATCGGGTGGCACACAGCTCGTGACGCCGCTCGCCTAGCCAGTTGCGACAGGGGCCACTTTTCGGTGCTAATGTAGTGAACGGCGAGGGCACTTTTGGTGCCGAATACGACAGAGTGACTAATTCATGCTGACCCGAGAACAAATAGAGTTTTACGAGAACAATGGCTACCTGATGGTTGAAGATGCCATTGAACCTGCACAGTTACTCAAATTGCAGCAGGTCACGCAGGAGTTCATTGAAAAGTCGGGTGAATACGCTGAAAACAATGACCTGTTTGATCTTGATGATGGCCACAGCAAAGACTCGCCACGGCTAACGCGCATAAAACAGCCGCACATCCAGCATGACGTTTATTGGCAGACGCTGGTAAGCGATCGTATGACGGGTCTATTAAAGGCTCTACTGGGCCCGGATGTAAGGCTCCACAACAGCAAATTGAATACAAAAGCGCCAGGCGGAGGTGCCGCCGTTGAATGGCATCAAGATTGGGCTTTCTATCCCCATACAAACGACGATTTGCTGGCGTTAGGAATCATGCTCAACGATGTGGGTATGGAAAACGGACCTCTGATGGTGATACCAGGCTCCCATAAGGGAGAGGTTCTCGATCACTCTGTCGATGGTGTTTTCAGCGGCGCTATCGATCCTTCGGACCCAGCCTTTGCGTTGGATAAAGCCATCCCTTTGACGGGGCGAGCCGGCAGTATGACGATCCACCATGTCCGAACCCAGCACGGCTCAGCACCGAATATGTCCGATCAAGATCGCATGATTTTGTTTTATGAGTGTGGCGCTGCCGATGCCTGGTCTCTGGGCGGTAACGCCAGTGCCTACACCGGCATCAGTGCTCAGGAATATTGGCAATTTATGTCGGACAGACTCATCTGCGGTGAGCAAACCTTGATGCCTCGAATGGAATCGGTGCCCGTGAGAATGCCTTTACCGCCACCACCGGATAATTCTTCCATCTTCAAAGTGCAAAAAAGCAGCGGGGCGAAAAGCGCATTTGCAACAGAAGGTGTGTAACTTTGCGCTACGTCTGACAGTGGGGCCACTGAGCCGGGCCTATGCCTAAATTTCCCGGATTTGCTGGGGCAGGGCTATTGGTTCTGTTGCTGGTCATCGTCGTCGGATCTATTTTATTTCCCCCAGCCCAATGGATCCCTGCAGAGCAGTGGGGCATCGCTCTAGAGTCTGAGGGCGTATCCGGCATGTTGATATTTGTGGCAGCCGGAATGCTGGCTACCGCTGTGGGTTTGCCACGCCAACTCGTCGCATTTATCGCTGGAATTGCGTATGGCGTTGCTACAGGCGTGTTTTTGTCGTTATGCGCGGCTTTGTTGGGCTGTTACTTGACTGTCAACGTATCCAAACGTTTCTTCGCCAAGGGCATCGTTAAACGTTATCCGAACTTCATCGCTAAACTGGACGCGTTGGTTCAAAACGATGTCTTCGTCAAAATACTTGCCCTGCGCCTTCAGCCCTTAGGCACAAACTTATTAACTAACGTTTGCGTGGGTTTTACGTCTATTTCAATGAAAGCCTTTATGGGCGCATCAGCTGTCGGTTATGTGCCGCAGATGCTGGTTTTTGCGCTGTTAGGCTCCGGTATCAGGCTGGGTTCTAATGTTCAGCTCATTTTAAGTCTGGTACTTTTGGTCATCTCCATTCTTTTAGGTATGCTGATTTACCGTCGCCATACGCAGCGCCATCAGGTTTCGACCTAAAAATACGAAAGTTGAGTAACTCTAAATAAGCGGTAAAGATACCGTTCTGGTTGACTCTTTCCTCTCAAGAGCCTTTAATGGAATTGCAGTTATGTGATAAAAATCACACTGCAACCTCCTCCAAGTGGTACTTGCAGGTAAGGACACCCCAAGGCGGCCATGGACGGCTATCTTTTTAGGCCAGCGACTCAGCTAACCCGCACTAAAATCTGAACCAATACGCAAATATTGGCGTTTCTGGCGTGTTAAATGCTCAGTATTCGGTTTTCGAACCAAATAAATGAGTCTCTGAATGTCGGGATTAAAGCAACGATCCGTAGCGTTGGCTATCGGAATGGGTGGCAGTCTACTGTTTTCAAGCCAAATGGCTTTAGCAAGTGGTGCATGGTATGTCGGATTGGGTGGCGGAGTCTCCAAGCTGAATCCGGACACGACGACCAGCGCTTTCATGCTTGAAGAGGAGCAGGGTAGTGCTGCTAGTGTTTACCTGGGACTTGATATCAACGACTGGTTAAGCGCTGAAGCCGCTTACACAGATCTTGGCGAAGCTGGTCTGTCCAATGATCAATACATCGGATATACCGCCATCTCAGTTGGAGGTGTCGCCTACGTTTATCGTAATCGAGGAATGGACTCCAGACAGTCCGGTCTTTCCGGTTACGTGCGTTTAGGCTTAAACAGCATTACTAATGAATCGAATATCCAGTTGAATGAAGCCGACAACACGGCAGTTTGGATTGGTGCCGGTGTGCAATACCCACTGACAGATCGATTCGGGTTGCGTGCTGAAGTTGCGAGCTACGATGGTGATGCTCAAGTCGCTTTAGCGTCCCTATATTGGCGTTCGAGAGATGATGGTGACTTCGATAGTGGTTTTACAACAGAGTCTTCGACGAGTCGCAGCACACCAAGTTCTTCGCGCCGTGATGATCAATTTGGTAACGATGAGTTCGGTGAGGTTGAAGAGTTTGACGGCTTCGATGTTGATGGAGAGGTCGCTGACGCTGAATTTGAAGATGCCACTGATCTGGACATGGACGATCCGTTCGAAACTGAAATGATGGATGCCGAAGATCCGTTTGAAACTCTTGACGCAGATCCTGGCTTTGATGGATTCCCGGTAGCGTCATCTGCTGAGTGTAATGAACCTGCGGCAGGCGAACCCACAGATGCGGCCGGATGCGCCATGTTCACCGGTGTTTTCGAAGGTATCGAGTTTGACGGCGACACAGCCATCTTATCGATCGATTCAGGATTCTTGCTGCAAGGCCTAGCAACGTCTTTGAACGACTACCCTCGACTTGTTGTAGAGCTACAGGTCCATACACAAGACTACGCTGAGCAAGGGCGTGCGATGCAACTTTCGCGAGAGCGAGTATTAGCAATTGCTCGATTCCTGGTTTCGCAAGGGGTTGATGTACAACGCTTAAAAGCACGTGCTTTTGGCTCTGAGGAGCCTCGATTTGACGATGCTTCACCTGAAAGCCAGCGACTGAATAATCGATTGGCCCTGCGTGTGCTGTAATGCAAATGCACGAGGCATTGACCTGTCAACTCGGACGCTTTGTGAGCCGATCACTTGCGGTGTCGGTGCTTTGTGTTGCTATAAGCGGTTGCCAGACTTACGCTGAGCCCGTTGTTGGTGAACTCAACAACGGGTCAGATAACTTCGCTGGGCGATTCTATGCCGGCGCTTCTTACGGGCAATCATGGCTCAATAAAGATGCGCTTAACGGTGAAAGCGGCGTAGCAATCGAAAATGCGGGCGGTAGTCAGGTTCGCTTTGGATTTGATATTCACAACCGTCTTGCATTGGAGTTTGATGTTGCCACCTACGGTGTCACCGCGTTCAGAGACGCCTTTGTAGACGATAAATATTCGTCATCTTCTGTTAGTGCTTTGGTCTATGGGTTAAATGGCGTCAACCTACGTTCGCGTCGTGAGGGACTTTCGGCGTATGCGCGTATTGGCTACGGTACTTTGAATACTGCAGCTGTGGTTGATCAGCTTACATTTAATGAGGCTCAGCCGGTTTTAGGCTTAGGTGCTGAATACGGTCTATCTATGGGCTTAGGTGTTCGTGCAGAGCTGACTCGCTACGACCAGAACTCCTTATTAACGGGTATCGGCCTTGTTTACCGATTCGGTTCTTCAAGTACCCAATCAGGGTTTGTAGAACAAACATCTGAACCCAGCCTTGCTGCAGCCGAACCCGGTCCTTCAGTGTCTTCGACACGTGAAGAGAATGGTTCAGTACCGACACCGGAAGACTTGTTGGAACAAGAACAAAAGCAACTCTTTCAACATACTTTGGCAGATCGATGGCGACCGTCTCAACGTCCCGACGATTCCGATTCAGATGGCGTCATTGATATTCAGGATGAATGCCCGGCCACCAAAGCATCCGTGACTGTTGGCAGTAATGGCTGTGGACTGTTTGATGGCGTGTTGAGTGATGTGACATTTACGACTGGTTCGCATGTGCTTTCAACGCCTGCCAGAGAACAGTTGAATCAAATTGCACAAACATTATTGGCTTTTCCAGAGGCTCGCGTACAAGTAAGAGCGCACACGGACTCTGAAGGTGCGGAAGACAAAAATCTTGCACACTCGGTTCGTCGAGCTGAAGCAGTCGCTTTGTATTTACAAAGTCGCGGCGTTAACCCGCTACAGCTTCAAGCCAGAGGAATGGGAGAGTTCTATCCAATCTCATCGAATGAAACCAGTTATGGTCGACAGCAAAACCGGCGTGTGGAGCTGATCACGATCGCTGATCTTGATGCCCCTTCAAACCCGGATCTAGGTGATGAAATACTCACTCAACGTGTTAATCCGGGGGCTGCAGTGATGGCGGCCGGTGCCGAGACAGCTGCACAAAGTAAGGTGCAGGCGACTATTGAAATTACAGAGCCCGTACAAGAAGGTGAAGAGCCAGAGCTGCAATCCGCTGAATCCGCAGTTGACGCTGATTCATTACAAAGTGCGGATGAACAGATTATCGATAAGGCTGAGCCTTCGACAAGCTCAGGATCAGATGCGAAAGTAACCCCTATACCGGAGCCTGGTTATGCCCCCGGATTAAACTTGTCCGGCGTTATTAATGGTGTTGAATTTGAATCGGGCACTGCTGAACTTAGTGAGCAAGGGAAGGCCGCGTTACAACCGATTCTCATCAAACTATTGGCAAACCCGGATGTTTCTATTGCGATTATGTCCCACACAGACGACGTGGGAGATGAACGTGAAAATGTGAACCTGTCGTTAAAAAGATCGGGCGCAGTTCTCAGTTTTCTGGTTGTCGGTGGAGTGGACCCAAACCGACTTCAAGCAGAAGGTTACGGTGAATCCTTACCTTTGGTACAGAATGTGACTGAACAAGACCGAGCTCGAAATAGGCGGGTGGAAATCAGGGTATTACCTAAGCCGTCAAACTAGGTTTGTGACAGGTATTCAAATGCCGCCGTACACAACCGTAATAATTCGTGAACTAAGCGCGATAGTGTCAACCCAGATCGTGCGTTGGGTCGTAGTTAGCTGTTATCGTACATCCAAGTGCCGGAGATGATGTGGTATCCGGAGTACAAGGAAACTATTTTTAATGGACCGTTAGATCGGTCAGTTGGAAACACATGATTAATAACAATTTGCACAAGATTTTATCTTTGACAGGCGCGAAACCCTCGGCTATGCCGAGTGTTGTTGCGGTTGCGATAAGCATTGCGCTGGGCACGATGTCCTCGTTAGCTTTTGCTCAAACTACAGATTCAATTTCGACTGACTCGCTCACACAGCTTCAGGCTCGTATGAGCCAAGGCCCTGATACTGATGGTGACGGCATACCTGATCTAATCGACCTCGACGATGACAACGATGGTATCCCTGATGCTATTGAAGGTGGAGTAGATGCTGACGGTAACGGTTTGGCAGATGCCAGTTCTACCGACACCGACTTTGACGGAACACCTGATGTTTATGACTTAGACAGTGATAACGATGGCATTCTTGACATCCTGGAAGCGCGATTAAATCGTGCCGACGTTATCGCACTCGACTTAAACCCTAATGGTGCGATCGACATTTCTTTTCCAGTCGGTGCCAACGGTATTCCCGACATTATTGAAACGTCAGCAGATTCTGGTGTTTTGACTTATACCGTTCCAGATACTGACAATGACGGTGTGCCAGACTTCCGCGATCTTGATAGTGATAACGACGGTATCTATGACGTTGTCGAAGCCGGTGGTGTAGATAGCGATACCGACGGACGCACTGACGGTTTCTATGATTCAGATGGCAAGGGTGTTGACGATACGATTCAGGCCTCTGCATTACCGTTGTTTGACACAGACGGTGACGGTGTACTTGATTTTCGTGATACCGACTCAGACAACGATACGGTGCCTGACCGGGTTGAAGCGGGTGGTAACCCTAGTCAGCCGGCTGACACGGATTCTGACGGTGCCGGTGATTATCGTGAAACAGATAGCGACGGTGACGGCGTTGGTGATCAAACAGAAGTAGGTGCCAACCCAGAAGATCCTATCGATTCAGATTCAAACGGAACGCCTGATTTCCAGGATCCGTCAGTCATTACTGACAACGGTGGTGGAACGGATAACGGAAGCGGAACAGACAACGGTTCAAACCCTCCGCAGAATGACGAACCCACTGCTACCGACTATGACGGTGATGGAGTTCCAAATTCTATCGATCTTGACGATGACAACGACTCAGTCTTGGATTCCGAAGAAGGATTGATTGACGCTAACGCTGATGGTGTGCCTGATGCGGGTTCACGCGATTCAGATGGTGACGGTACGCCAGACGGCTTTGATTTAGATACTGATAATGACGGTATCCTTGACGTGTTTGAAGCTCGCCTGCCTTCAAATTTGGTAGCGCAGTTCGATCCAACAAATGTGGGTTCTATCCCATCGTCAATTCCAGTAGGTGCAAACGGTGTTGTTGACGCTATCGAAACAGCGGTAGATTCTGGAATTATTATCACACCACTGCTTGATACAGATGGCGATGGCACACCTAACTTCATGGACATCGATAGTGACGCTGATGGCATCGCTGATGTGGTTGAAGCCGGTGGCGAGGACGATGACTTCGATGGTCGTGTTGACTACTTCGAAGATATCGACAACCGCGGTGTTGATGACAAACTGCAAGCGTCCATGCTGCCAATATTCGATACGGATGGCGACGGCGTTCGTGACTATCTCGACTTAGATTCAGACAACGACACATTGCCTGATTCGGTCGAAAGTGGTGGCTTCTTCGTTTGGCCAACGGATTCTGATCAGGATGGTGCTGATGATTACCGTGAAACTGACTCAGATAACGATGGTGTTTCCGACACTATCGAGGCAGGCCCAGACCCACTTAATCCCATTGACACTAACGACGATGAACTGCCTGACTATCAGGACAGCTCAATGCAATTCGGCGGGCAGGGTAATGGTCCTAGCGGGGAAGTGCCTGGCACTGACGACACAGACGGCGATGGTGTCATCAACTCGCAAGATGCTGATGACGATAACGATGGCATAACCGACGTTATTGAAGGCACTGGCGACAACGATAGCGATGGTGTTCCAAACTATTTAGATCGCGACAGCGACAATGACGGTGTTCTGGATAGCGTTGAAACTGCCATTGATACCGACGGCGATAGTGTGCCGAACTATCTTGATTTAGATAGTGATAACGATGGTATCTACGACGCACCTGAAGCAGGTCGTGATGCGGTAGCGAGCACGGGTCGTCTTTCATCCTCTGCCACAGTCGATAGTTTTGGTTTGGCGCAAGGTGCCAGCGATGTCCGCTTGGATACAGATGGTGACGGCGTAGTCGATATGCTTGACCTTGATTCAGATAACGATTCACTGCTCGATGTCATTGAGCAAGGGTATCCTCGTGCAGATGCAAACGGACGCATAACGCCTTTTGTTGATCAAAACGGCGACGGTGCAGATGATTCTATGGGTTCTCGTGGTTCAGTACTGCGCGATACCGATAGCGATCGCATACCTGATTTCCGTGATTTGGACAGCGATCAAGATGGATTGTCTGACCTTCTGGAAATGGCTGGTCCTTCAATGGATCAGGACAACTCAGGTACCGTTGACAACTTCACTGATGGTAACGGCGATGGCTTGGATGACACTGTAGCTGCCAACCCGACACCGCAGACCGATACTGATAACGATGGAAATCCTAACAGTACGGATCTGGATAGTGATAACGACGGTGTTAGCGACTTAACGGAAGCGGGCGGTACTGATAGCAACGGTGACAACCGTAATGATCTACTGAACGATGCAGATCTCGATGGTATTCCTGATCGAAACGATGTTGACGTGACAGGAGGTGCCGATGCAGATGGTGACGGTATCGACGATGCTCACGATGTTGATTTCGTCGGTGGACCGGATTCAGACGGTGACGGCGTTGTTGATAGCGAAGATCCTGACAGTGACGGCAATGGTTTTGCCGGTCCGGTAAACGACGGTAATGGCGACGGCCTGTCTCAGGGCGATCCAATTACTTTGCCAGACAGCAACAACGACGGCATCCCTGATGTCAATCAGAACCCTGCCGGTAATAGCAGCGGTCTGATTGAAACAGGATTGGGTGGTTCAGGATTCGGTTGCAGCATTGCAAGTGTGGGTTCAACGTCTAAGATTGATCCAATGATCCCGCTATTGCTAGGAGGTAGCCTGATGTTCCTGGCATTCCGTTTAAAGCGACGACAAATCGCCCGTGCTGCCCTTGTGGCTAGCACGGCGGTTCTCGCCGGCTGTAGCACTTTAGGTATCGATCTGGATTTCGGCCGTTCTGCGCCGGATCCAGATTTCGAAAACCGTTTTTACGTCGGTGCTGGTGCTCTCATGAGTCAGCTGGAGCCGAATACCGACAACGTGGCAGGCACTAGCGTCAGCGAGTCTGATAGCTCAGGTGCCTCGGTGACTTTAGGTTACGACGTCTCCAACCGCATTAGTGTTGAAGGTCATTATGCTGACTTGGGCGAAGCCACTCTGACGCCGAACGGGACTGTTGGTTATTCCGTTGCAGGTGTCAGTGCGCTGTATTACGGCATTAACGATGAGCGGGATCGCTCGCGCCGTACTGGGTTGTCAGCGTTCGGTAAGCTCGGTCTGGGCACCTTGCAAAATGAGGTGACTGACGTCGATTATCGCCGTGTAAACGATGTCCATCTTTTGGCGGGTGTCGGTGTTGAATACGGCCTGGACAACGGCTTAGCAGTTCGCGGTGAGATAACTGCGCATGAAACAGACGCAAAGTATGCGCAGCTTGGTGTTGTATACCGTTTCGATGGCAACAACTCTCGTCGCCCAGCGCCACCGGCGCCTCCAGTCGAGACACTGCCAAGTGTTGCGATGGTCGAGATAGAGCCTCTTCCTGAGCCGGAACCATTACCCATAGACTCTGACTTTGATGGCGTAGCCGATCTTATCGACCAATGCCCGACTTCACCGCGTGGGACTCCAGTTAAGTCGGATGGCTGTGCAGTATTCGATGGTGTTATCGAAGGTATCAACTTCGAGCTTAATTCTGATCGTCTGACAGCGGATGCTTTGGTGATTCTTCAAGGTGTCGCCCAGACATTACAAGACTTCCCGGATGTTCGCGTAACGGTTGAAGCACACACAGATAACCAGGGTAGTGCTACAAGCAATTTGCAGCTTTCCAAGCGCCGTGCTATTTCAGTTTCACGTTACTTGGTTGATCAAGGGATCGCCGGTAGCCGTCTCAAGCCACAGGCATTTGGTGAATCAAATCCGCGTACAAGCAATGCGACTAAAGAAGGCCGAGCTGCCAATCGTCGTGTAGAGTTCTCGGTTCTGTAAATCCCATAAAGATCAAACTAGACGTAAAGGCTAGATGGAGTCTCATTTAGCCATTTTTAACGTGAATCAGCCTACAAATTCACGTCTGAATTGAAACTACAGAAATTAATTTCTGCAACCGGTTGCCACCGCTTCAATTCCCCCCCTGCGACTATGTCGCCATCGCTTAATCCTTATTGCAACAAGAACATGCGGGCGTTTTTCGTTTGGAAAACGCTTGTAGTTATATTACAAAGAGTAGGTAATATTCGTCCAAGTTACTGTTTTTGTAGGATTTTTACCTAATTTGTTCACACTCTTACACATCAAGCTCAAGTATAGTTCAGCGCATTGGGGCCGCTAACGCGTAGAGCGCGAGGCGGTGTAGATAGCTTTACGTCCCGCCAATTTCGCAATGAACAATTCTTGGAGTACATCGATGAATCAACCGGCTCAAACCTTGGACCTTGGGTTAGACCTCTCACCGTACGGCATCCTCAGCACAGCAGAGGTTGTTCATAACCCGTCCTATGAGCAGCTCTTTGAAGAAGAACTTCGAGATGATCTCCGGGAGCTTGAGCGTGGTGTGCTGACGGCCAATGGCGCGGTCGCAGTCGATACCGGTGCTTTCACGGGCCGCAGCCCGAAAGACAAATACATCGTTAAAGACAGCGTGACGAAAGACACCCTATGGTGGGCGGATGCCGGCTCGAATGACAATAACCCGATTTCTGAAAGCGTTTGGGCCGACCTAAAGAGTTTGGTTAGTAGCCACCTGACGGGTAAAAGACTCTTTGTTGTCGATACCTACTGTGGCGCTAACGAGAATAGCCGTCTCAGTGTTCGCTTTGTCACTGAGGTTGCCTGGCAGGCTCACTTTGTCACCAATATGTTTATCCGCCCAAGTGAAGCGGAGCTAGCGACTTACACACCGGATTTCGTTGTTATGAACGGTGCATCAGTGGTTAATGATAAGTGGCAGGAACACGGCCTGAATTCAGAGAATTTCGTGGCTTTTAATTTCTCCGAAAAAATGCAGCTTATTGGCGGCACTTGGTACGGCGGTGAGATGAAGAAAGGTCTGTTCTCCTACATGAACTACATCCTTCCTCTCAAAGGCATTGCTTCAATGCATTGTTCTGCCAATGTGGGTGAAGCTGGCGATACTGCGGTATTTTTCGGATTGTCAGGAACCGGTAAAACCACCTTGTCTACTGACCCAAAACGCCGCTTGATTGGTGATGACGAACACGGTTGGGACGACGATGGTGTTTTCAATTTCGAAGGCGGCTGCTACGCGAAAACCATCCGATTAAGTGCTGAAGCCGAGCCTGATATTTACGGTGCTATTCGACGTAACGCATTGCTGGAAAATGTTGTTGTTCGTGATGATGGCACCGTTGATTTTGACGATGGCAGTAAGACGGAGAACGCGCGAGTGTCTTACCCAATCGATCATATCGATAACATCGTAAAGCCCGTGTCTAGAGCAGGGCATGCTAGTAAAGTCATCTTTCTAACGGCGGATGCCTTTGGTGTATTACCGGCGGTATCTAAATTGACAGCCGAGCAAACCCGTTACCACTTCCTTTCAGGCTTTACCGCAAAACTTGCGGGAACTGAACTAGGCGTAACCAGTCCACAACCCACGTTCTCAGCCTGTTTTGGTAAAGCGTTTTTAAGCTTGCACCCAACGCAATATGCCGATGAATTAGGTAAGCGTATGGAGGCGTCAGGTGCTCAAGCGTATTTAGTTAATACAGGATGGAACGGCACCGGTAGTCGCATATCGATTAAAGCGACACGGGCTATTATTGATGCAATCCTGGACGGATCAATCGATGATTGCGAAACAACCGTTATCCCAACGTTTAACTTATCTGTACCGACTGCTTTGTCGGGAGTTGAAACGCACCTTCTTGATCCACGCAACACCTATGACAACGTAGAAGAGTGGCAAGAAAAGGCAGATGATCTTGCTCGCCTGTTTATCAAGAATTTTGCTCAGTACACTGATACGCAAAGCGGACTCGATCTGGTGAGTGCAGGTCCTTCGGTTTAGCCCGGCAACCTTTCTATCTCAAACGGTTCGCCTTGGCTCGCAGGTCTCGAAGACTTGCGTCAAGGCGTACCTTATCCTGCGAAGCAGGGGAGACTTCCAATAAGGCAAGCTCCAATTGGCTTGCTGCCCGTGAAAGCTCATCAATCGCTTCAAAGTATTTAGCCAGTGATTCGTGGCTACTGGCCTTATCCTGCAGACGTTGCTGAATATTTGCCAATTGCCTCCAAGCGAGCGGATTGGGTATTTTACTGTCGCGGATATAGCGTCTTACAACATTAGCTGCCTCGGTTAAACGTCTATCCCTGACCAACTGATCCAGACGTTTTTCAACGATTGAATAGCGATCCGGGTAAAGATCTATCAGCTCGTCTAGCAAGGCGTCATCACTTTTCTTGTTGCCCAGACCGTTTATATCCGCTCTTAGCAATTCAACCATGGGGTGCGTGGACGCTAATTGGTCCAGGGCTGCAAGATACCGTTTGGCATCTTCTGCGCGATTAGCGCGTTGGCTCATTAACGCCAGCGCATAAGCATTTTGCACCGTGGGTTTCCGTGCAAATTCGGCCAGATAGATTCTTTTTAATTGACCCGTATCATTAGAACTGAGGATGCTGAGTCGCGCCTTGAATAGCGGGTAATCAAAATCGCTCACACGGGCTTGTAACGGTTTGGTTGCAGCCCGGTCAGTGGCCTCGGCTATGCGGTTATTGTCCAGAGGGTGAGTTCTTAAATATTCCAGCTGACCTAGCGAAGTATTCAGGGAATTCTTACGTCGTAATATGCTAAAAGTCTCAGCCATGGCGCGCGGGTCGTACTGAGCATTCGTCAAAATTTCGATACCGATGCGATCGGCTTCGACCTCGTTAGTCCGCGTGAAGTTGATGGCAGATTGCTGGCTTGCAGCGAGTCCGGCGGCCAGCGCTGCGGAGCCTGCTTGTGGTGACGCCTGCCCAATAATAATGGCGGCCAATACGGCCGCTGCGGTACTTAAGGTGGCGCGATTTCCCGTGGCGAAAGCCCTGGCATGATGCCGCTGAGTAACATGAGCGACTTCGTGTGCAACCACGCTTGCCAGCTGTTCCTCCTGAACCATGGCGTCAATGAGTCCTGAATTCACACCCACATAGCCACCCGGAATAGCAAATGCGTTTATCTGCGGGTCGTCGATCAGAAAAAACGTGAAATTTTGAGATTCACTCTTCCCTGAAGCCAGTACCAGTCTGTTACCCAGATTTTGAATGTACTCGTTTAGCTGGACGTCTTTTATCAAGGGTAGCTGAGCGCGTATCTGGCGCATGAACTGCGCACCCAGTTGCTGCTCCTCTACCGGCGAGAGCGCGCTGTCAGCGGGTTCTCCCATGTCTGGCAGGTTTTGCTGCCCGGATACCGATGTCAGGCTCAACGCCAGCAAGGCACCCAAAACAAGCGCTATGATGCCGCGAACAGGGCGAGGGCCAAATGTTCGTTTTTGGAAGCGAGTAACACTATGGAGCAAGACTGAGAGCACGTTAACGTTTTTGCTGTGTTTTTTTAGTTGTTTTTGCCGGTTAAAGCGTCAAAAAAGGGTAGGTTCGCCATATACAGTTTACCGATTCCCACAAGCAGTGCTGCTTGGTTCGTGCCAATCTATCATGAGCGCTATTCCTACTCCCGAAACGGGTTTCAAGACGCTATACTGCGCTTTATGTAAGGGGTTCGACACAATCCGGCCCGGCAATCAGTTCTCTTCATGCACCCGAGTTACCTTTCGTGGTGTTTGTACAGGCGGTCAAACCCACCACCACCTGACGTAAGACGAGAGCAGTTTTGTTGCCAGCCACCTCTGCAGCACTTTCGCGATGCCATCCTTTGCCTTCGAGCTGTCTGCCAGTCAGGAGTGCAACAGGGTCGGCGTCCCTAAATAAAACTCTGTAACGGCGTATGCATGGCCTTCATGCATAAACCGCTGCGAACCGAAAGAATAGAGGAATTAGACGGTGGAATTATCAGGTGGAGAAGTTTTAATCCAGGCCCTCAAAGAGGAAGGCGTGGAATTTATTTTTGGTTACCCCGGTGGGGCAGTGCTGCATATTTACGATGCACTGTACGAACAAAACTCAGTCAAGCACATTTTGGTCAGGCACGAGCAAGGTGCGACACACGCCGCAGACGGCTATGCCCGTGCGACGGGTAAGCCCGGCGTGGTGCTGGTGACATCCGGCCCAGGCGCAACTAATGCCGTGACTGGCATCGCGACAGCATTCATGGATTCGATTCCCATGGTTGTCATTTCCGGGCAGGTAACGAGTAAGTTCATTGGCAGTGATGCCTTTCAGGAGGTTGACTGCATCGGTATCACGCGCCCCTGCGTTAAGCACAACTTTCTAGTCGACTCCTTAGAAAACTTTGCTGAAACGATTAAAAAAGCATTTCACGTCGCTACGACTGGCCGGCCTGGACCTGTTGTTGTCGATATTCCGAAGGACTTCACCGCTCCTGGCGTGAAGGTCCCTTTTGAGTATCCAAAAACAGTCAACATGCGTTCTTACAGCCCGGCTGAGCAAGGCCATCCCGGCCAGATCAGAAAAGCGGTCGATCTCATTCTCTCAGCCAAGCGCCCTATGATTTACTCTGGCGGCGGTGTGGTGCTGGGTGATGCGGCGGCTCAACTGACCGAATTCACTGAATTGCTTGGGTATCCGATTACTCAGACTCTCATGGGCTTGGGTGCTTTCCCGGCATCGAACAAACAGAATCTGGGCATGTTGGGTATGCACGGCACTTATGAGGCGAACATGGCTATGCACGATTGCGATGTGCTCATAGCAATCGGTGCTCGTTTTGATGATCGTGTGACCGGTGAAACGTCCAGCTTTTGCCCGGATGCGAAAATTGTCCACGTCGATGTCGATCCGGCATCAATATCCAAAACAGTCACTGTGGATGTGCCTATTGTCGGTAACGTCAGTTCGGTGCTAGAGGCGATGATTGCCCTTATAAAGGACACAAAAAAGCGGGCAGATCCTGCTGATCTTGCTGAGTGGTGGTCCATCATTAAAAACTGGAGCAGCTCAGATTGTCTGGCTTACGACAAGACCTCTAAGCTGATCAAACCACAGGCGGTTGTTGAGTCACTGTGGCGTGCGACCAAGGGCGATGCTTACGTCACGTCTGACGTAGGTCAGCATCAGATGTTTGCCGCCCAGTTTTATGGTTTTGATAAGCCGCGTCGCTGGATCAACTCTGGTGGTCTGGGCACGATGGGTTTTGGACTGCCTGCGGCTATTGGTGTTCAGTTGGCGTTCCCGGATGAAACCGTTGCCTGCATTACCGGTGAGGCCAGTATTCAAATGTGTATCCAGGAACTGTCTACGTGCTTGCAGTACGGCACTCCCATTAAAGTCATTAACCTGAATAACCGGTATATGGGAATGGTTCGCCAGTGGCAGGAATTCAGCTACGAGAAGCGCTACTCACACTCCTATATGGATGCGTTGCCAGATTTTGTGAAGCTTACGGAAAGTTATGGTCATGTCGGTATGCGTATCGAGAATCCTGAAGATGTCGACGCCGCGATGGAAGAAGCTTTCGCTATGAAAGACCGTCTGGTCTTCATGGATTTTCAAACTGACCAAGGTGAGAATGTGTATCCGATGATTGAAGCGGGTAAGGGGCATCACGAAATGCGTCTGAACCCGGCACGGGAGTTGGCATGAAGCGCAGGCACGTAATTGCAGTTTTGATGGAAAATGAATCGGGTGCGCTGTCTCGTGTTGCCGGTTTATTTAGTGCGCGCGGTTATAACATCGAGTCTTTAACAGTCGCGGCCACTCACGATCCGACGCTTTCACGCATGACGATCGTCACGATTGGTACTGAGCGTGTTGTCGAGCAAATCATCAAGCAACTAAACAAGCTGGTCGATGTAGTTCGGTTAACTGACTTAACGGAAGTTCAGTTCATCGAACGCGAGATTATGCTGGTTAAGGTTCGCGCGGTAGAGCAGGGGCGTGAAGAGCTCAAACGCCTCAACGATATATTCCGTGGGCGAATTCTGGATGTCACCGACTCAAGCTACGTCATTGAGTTGACGGGTGATGACCACAAGCTTAATGCTTTCCTTGATTCTGTCGGGCGTGACAACATAATAGAAGTTGTCAGATCAGGTGCCACCGGTGTTGCCCGTGGCGATAAAAGCCTGAAACCCTAACGTTTGTTGCATGGCGGGCATGCTCTATTTTGAGCATGCTCGCGTAAGAAGGGTTTCTGGCGTTACACTAGCCCCCTTAGCTACACGAGAAGATCAATAATGGCTGATTCAACAGGCGAGATGAAACGGCCATCGCGTGGCATCTACCTGCTGCCAAATCTGTTTACAACCAGCGCATTGTTTGCAGGTTTCTACAGTATCATTCTGGCTTATAACGGCGACTATAGAAGCGCCGCTATCGCCATTCTAGTCGCCATGATTTTGGATGGCTTCGATGGTCGGGTTGCTCGCATGACCAACACGACAACCGCCTTCGGTGCGGAGTACGACAGCATGGCCGACATGATCTCTTTCGGCATGGCTCCCTCATTCCTCGTATACACATGGTCATTGTCCAGTCTGACGGAAGCCCATTACGGTCAGCTTGGTTGGGTCATCTGCTTTGTGTACACAGCCTGTTGTGGTTTGCGTCTGGCGCGATTTAATGTTGCCGTCGGTACAGCAGACAAACGTTTTTTCCAAGGCCTTGCGTGTCCCTCAGCAGCAGCCATTTTGGCAAGTTTTGTTTGGGTGATGTCCGATATGGGTAAAAGCGGTCCGGACCTGGTCGTTATAACCGGTGTTATGACGCTCTTCAGTGGCATTGCCATGGTGAGTACGCTGACCTACTACAGCTTTAAGGATCTCGGGACTAACAAGAAAGTGCCTTTTGCGATGTTGCTGGGCTTGCTCTTGTTGTTTGTGGTTACAGCCGTCGACCCTCCAAAAATGATTCTGATCGCAGCTGTGCTTTATGGTTTATCTGGCCCAGGATACTTTCTGTTCCGCTGGTATCGAAAGCGTGGCCGCAACACACGTGGTGTGAAGTAAGCGGTGAGTTTTTCTGCTCGGCAGCAACACTGTTTAGAGGCAATGGGTATCGTCCCATGGGTGTCTAAATCTGCGGACTTATCAGAGGTTCAAGCGGTTGTCGACGTGGCACCGGTTGATGTTGTGGACAGTGTCGCTGCTGATCAGGCTTTGGTTACGCCCATGCCATATTCACTGGAAGAGCTGAAAGTCTGGCTGCCAGCGCAACCGGTTCGGTCGATGCTCGGCAGGACAGGCCCCCAGTTTTTTAGCGGTACGGAAGATGCGCCGCTACTCGTCGTGGTTGAAGGTGTGGATAACGATGCTGACACCGAGCCGATGAGAAGTCCGTTCAATGCAGAGTCGGCGCAACTGTTCGAGCTGATGATGCGCGCTATTGTTATGCCGTTAGCCAAACGCAAACACTGTGTTTTGCACTCAGAGGCCTCCTATAACCAACCGTCTGTTGGAATTGCTGAATCTGTTTCGCATCAGCTGCATGTACAAACCCGGGCAGTGCTGTTGCTGGCGAAATGCTGGGACAGTGCGGAAACAGTGCCTGCTGAGCATCATCATATCCGGCTCGATCAATCGTCCTTACCGCTGTGGCGAATTCCTCATCCTGATCTGCTCATACAACGCAACGAATTAAAACGCCAGGCGTGGTTGTCCTTGCAGGCGTTGCAATCAGCGTTGTAGCTGTTCGGTATTATGAGTAGCCAGCCGCAATTGTCTTTTGCTCCGATGTACGTTCGCCATGTGCCGCTGATTGGCACGATGGAACGACGTAATTACGAGTTTCCCTGGAGCGATGGCATTTTTAGGGATTGTGTTAAGGCCGGGTATATTGCGCGCCTTGTTATGCTAGATGATGAAATCATCGGTTACGGAGTGATGCAAATCGGCGCCGATGAAGCTCATATTCTCAATTTGTGTATTGACCGGCCGTGGCAGCGACAGGGCTTTGCGCGAGTTCTACTTGATCAGCTTGTTCAGGAAGCCAGTAATCGACGTGCTCATATCGTTTTTTTGGAAGTGAGGCCGTCGAATCCACGGGCTGTTAACCTCTACCAACAATTCGGTTTTAATGAAATCGGACTGAGAAAAGGGTATTACGATTCAGCCAATGGTCGCGAGGATGCGTTGGTTATGGCTAAGAACCTGGTCAGTGAAACGGACGATTTCGTCAGGCATTAGAGCCTTCTCAGAAGGTATACTGGGGTTAACAGCGTTAGCTGAAGAAACTCCAAGGCAGTAAGGTCAATGGCTGACGCCAATCTCGTCGAAAATATCAACAAAAGGCGCACCTTTGCGATTATCTCGCATCCGGATGCGGGCAAAACTACGCTCACTGAAAAGCTGTTGTTATTTGGTGGCGCTATACAGCTTGCCGGTACGGTCAAAGGGCGAAAGGCCGCTCGTCATGCCACCTCAGACTGGATGGCGATGGAGCAAGAGCGTGGTATCTCCGTAACCTCATCGGTCATGCAGTTTCCATACGGCGATCACATTGTTAATTTGCTGGATACCCCCGGTCACGAGGACTTCTCTGAAGATACCTACCGCACGCTGACCGCTGTCGATTCTGCGCTCATGGTTATCGATGTGGCAAAAGGTGTGGAAGGTCGTACCGAAAAGCTCATGGATGTTTGTCGACTGCGCACAACGCCTGTCATGACGTTCATTAACAAGATGGACCGCGAAGGCCGTGACCCTATTGAGCTTATGGACGAAGTGGAGCGGATGCTCAATATTCGTTGTGCGCCTATTACCTGGCCTATCGGAATGGGCAAACGCTTTAAAGGTGTTTATCACCTACATACAGGCAAGGTGCACTTTTACTCGCCGACCCATGGCGGCAAGGTACAGGAAGGCGAAGTTGTTGAAGGTATCGACAATCCGAAACTCGATGAGATTCTAGGCGATATGGCTGATGAGCTTCGAGAGGAGCTAGAGCTCGTACAGGGTGCCTGTCATGAGTTCGATCAAGATGCTTATCTTGCAGGTGAGCTTACACCTGTGTACTTCGGTTCTGCTATTAACAACTTTGGTGTTGCAGAGCTACTCGACGACTTTGTCCGTTTCGCACCTGCGCCACAGCCTCGTTCGACAGTTACGCGCGAAGTACAAGCGATTGAAGAGAAATTCACAGGCTTTGCTTTTAAAATTCAGGCCAATATGGATCCTCAGCATCGTGACCGGGTTGCTTTCGTTCGTATCTGTTCCGGTAGCTTTACTAAAGGTATGAAAGCAAGGCATGTGCGCTTGGGTAAAGATGTCCGTTTAAACGATGCCCTTACGTTCATGGCATCCGACCGAGGTCATGTTGAGGAGGCGTTCAGCGGTGACATCATCGGTTTACATAACCACGGCACTATTCGAATTGGTGACACCTTTACGGTGGGTGAAGAACTCGCCTTCACCGGAATTCCAAACTTTGCCCCTGAGCTTTTTCGTCGAGCTGTACTCAAAGATCCGCTTAAGATGAAAGCGTTGCAAAAGGGATTAAGCCAACTGTGCGAGGAGGGTGCGACTCAGCTCTTTAAGCCGCTTGTCAGTAACGATTTAATCCTGGGTGCAGTCGGTGTTCTACAGTTTGAAGTCGTCGCTCAGCGTCTTCGTGATGAGTACAAAGTCGAGTGTCAGTTCGAAACCATTGGGGTTCAACAAGCTCGATGGATCCGTTGTGCTGATGAAAAAATGCTTAGCGACTTTACGCGAAAGCTGGACATGAATTTATCCCACGATCACGCGGGTGAATTAGTCTACTTAGCGCCTACCAGAGTCAACCTGCAGATGTCACAGGAGCGTTGGCCGGATGTTGAGTTTCTAGCAACCCGTGAACAGGTTTTCAATTAAACCCTTGTCGCCGTTAACCGTCAGAACCGCGTGTTTTGTCGCGCTTCTGGCGCTTTCAGGTTTGCCGGGCTTGGCTGTTGCGGAATATCTTGGGCTGCTAAACGGTCGTTCTGCCGACCCTGCCACCTACGGACCCATGTCCGTTGAGGCAGGTGTTATCTCAGGGAGTCTGGGTACGGTGGACTATCAGCATTTTGGTGTCCGCGTGAATTCACGGGTGTCCGATAAAGTGGTGGTTTTTGGCGATTTAGGCAACAGTCAGTTTGGCGCATCCGATGGCACCCCGTTCGGGTTAGGTGTCTTTGTCCATTTACCGAATCAAAAAATTAATGAACGGCTGGATATGGCGCTGAAGGCGAGTTACCACGCTGGCGGTTATACAGTCAGCGGACGAAGCCTGAATATAACCGCAACCTCATTCGAACTCTTGGTCAGTGGTTTGGCCGAAGAGGGTGTGGGTGGCTATGCAAGCATCGGTGTCCATCGCTTAAATATTGAATTTGGCGGTGCTGACGGTACAACCGAGTATGGTTTCGGTGCAGGCTTGTCGGTACCCATAGGCCCCGGTGAGGCGTATGCTGGTTTTGATTTTATCGATGAGGTGACTCTTGGTGTCGGGTTCAGATATTTCCTGAAGCCAGTAGAGCAACCCTAGTATCCAAAAGGAGTGCGGCATGAGTATCAAGACAGATGTTGTCATTGTAGGAGCTGGCCCGGTAGGACTTTTCCAGGTATTTGAACTTGGATTACAAGGGCTCAACGCCTGTGTCGTTGATGCTTTACCGCAAGCCGGTGGTCAGTGCACCGAGCTTTACCCGGATAAACCCATTTTCGATATTCCGGCAGTACCGGAATGCACCGGGCAACAGCTGGTCGATAACTTGATGCAACAGATTGCGCCGTTTAATCCTGGCATGTATCTAGACCAGTCTGTCGATACGCTGGAAAAACGAGGTGATGAAGATTTTTATCTCAAGACATCGGCAGGGACAGAATTCGAATGCAGGGCTGTTGTCATTGCGGCGGGCGCAGGTTCGTTTACTCCGGTCAGAGTGCGCATACCCGATATCGAGAAGTTTGAAAATACTCAACTGTTTTATAGAGTACGAGACCCATCCGCTCATGCCGGTAAAGATATTATCGTACTCGGTGGTGGTGACTCTGCTTTAGATTGGGCCTTAGAAATAGCGCCTATTGCAAAGAGTTTGACGCTTGTTAACCGGACTGAGCGCTTTAGAGCTGCACAGTCATCCGTTGATAAACTCAACGCGATGGCTGATGAGGGAAAAGCTAAAGTACTGATGGGTACATTAAACGCATTTGAAGAGACTAATGGAAAGCTTACAGCGGTGACCTTTACAATGCGTGACGAAGAGAAATCTCAGTTAACGCTTCCGGTTGATGATCTGCTCGTGTTCTTTGGTTTGTCACCCAAGCTGGGTCCAGTAGAACAGTGGGGATTTGAATTCGAACGTAAGATGATCACCATCGATGTTTCTACCTTTGAAACCTCTGTTCCTGGAATTTATGCCATAGGAGACATCAATACCTATAAGGGTAAAAAGAAGCTTATTTTGAGTGGTTTTCACGAAGCGGCATTAGCGGCATACGCCATCAAGCAACAATTCGAGCCGGACTTAAAACTGAACGTTCAGTACACTACAACCAGCCCCTTAATGCACGAGCGTTTAGGCGTTGAAACTGATAACACCAGTGCATAGCTCAGTCTTGTGAAACTTCAGCAATTGCGTTGCATTGTTGCGATGGTTCGCAACAATCTTAATGTATCTGAGACAGCGCTTGCGCTGTATACGTCACAGCCGGGTGTCAGTAAACAAATTAAACAACTGGAAGACGAGCTTGGCGTGCAGTTGTTTGAGCGCAGTGGTCGACAGATAATCGCAGTGACCTCTGCGGGTAAAGATATTATTCCTGTTGCGGAAAAAATTCTGGCAAGTACTGAAGACATAAAAAATCTAGGCAGGCAGCATGCTGATCCCAATAGTGGTGAGCTGAAGCTTGCAACAACCCATACACAGGCACGCTACGTTTTACCGGCTATCATCGAAGCGTTTGGAGAAAAATACCCACGGGTAAAAATTCATTTGCATCAGGGTACTCCAGAGCAAATGGCAACGATGGTTGATAGTGGTGAAGTAGACTTCGTGATAGCCACCGAGGGCCTGCATCACTATGACAACCTAGTGATGTTACCTTGCTCGCATTGGAATCGTGGTGTCGTTGTAAAGCCCGATCATGCTTTGTTTAAAGTCGCCCAACTTGGCAGCCTCACACTTGAAGCTCTTGCCAGTTTTCCACTCATCACGTACGTCTTTGGATTCAATGAACAATCGCAATTAGATAAAGCGTTTAGAAGTCGAGGTTTAACACCGGATGTGGTGCTTTCCGCAGCGGATACAGATGTCATTAAAACGTATGTGCGATCCGGGCTGGGTGTTGGCATCATAGCTCAAATGGCCTACGAGCCAGCTCTGGATGGTGACTTAAAATTATTAGATGCTTCGCATCTGTTTGAATCGAGCACGACGCATATCGGTATGCGGCGGCAGCGACAGTTACGTCCATTTATGATGGATTTTATTCACAGCTTTGCACCGCACCTGAGTGCTGAGCTGGTAACGCAAGCGTTGGATACTAACAATCAGCGAGAGAGAAACTTGCTCTTTAGCGATATAGAGTTACCAAAGCGCTGATAGCGTTTTAATTACTGGACGGACTATAGGGTTCACCCATTATCCAGGTTTGTTCAATGCTTCTGTCGTCTCCAAGCATGAGCAATGTGAATAGCCTGTCACGCCAGTGTGTCTGTGAGGACGTACGGCGGCTTATTAATGGTGTGGCTTGTTCATCTATCACAATGAAATCGGCTTCTTTACCCGGTTCAAAGTTACCTATCTGGTTATCAAGGTCCAAGGCCTGTGCACCTCCAAGCGTTGCTAGATAAAACGCGTGTTCAGGTGTTAATGTGTGGTTTTGTAGTTGCTGAATTTTATAGGCTTCATTGCTTGCACGAAGCAGTGAGAAGCTATCACCTCCACCGACATCGGTGCCCAAGCCCACTTTGACAGAATGCTTTTGCGCGGCTCGTAAATCGAACAGACCGCTACCAATAAATAAATTGGAGCAGGGGCAGTGAGACACAGCTGCATCGGCTTTGGCTAATCGTTTCCAGGCATTGTCGGATAGGTGAATAGAGTGGGCAAAGACAGAGCGTTTACGCACGAGTTTATATTTTTCATAAACCGCCAGATAGTCTTCAGCATCTGGAAATAGCTCGCGTACCCAGTCACACTCGTTCCCATTCTCCGCCATATGCGTATGCAAGTGAACGGTTGGGTTATCGTCGAGAAGCTTTTGCGCCATGGTTAACTGCTCGGGTGAGCTGGTTGGAGCAAAGCGAGGTGTTACTGCATAGCCGAGTCGCCCCTTATCGTGCCAATCATTGATAAGACGCTGGCTATCGTCAAATGAAGACTCCGGAGTGTCGGTCAGGTTTGATGGCGCATTCCTGTCCATCATGACCTTCCCGCAAATCATGCGAAGGTTTCGTGCGGCAGCCTGTGAAAAAAATGCATCGACTGATTCGGGATGAACAGTACCGAACACCAGCGCTGTTGTTGTACCGTTGCTGAGTAGTTCGTCGAGAAAAAACGAAGCGGTCTTTTCTGCCAGTTCGTAGTCGCTGTAACGGGATTCTTCGGGAAAGGTATATCTCTCCAGCCAATCAAGCAGCTGGGTTCCGTAGCTTGCGATGACATCCACCTGTGGGAAGTGAATGTGAGTGTCGACAAACCCAGGCATAACCAGCTTGTTGCCTAGATCGACCACGGTTGCGTTATTTGGAACGTCGATGGAATCGGCCGTCCCAAGCTTGATCACCTTGCCGTTGGCCACGAGCATGGTGCCGTGTTCAATGAATTGAACGACGTCCTGTCCGCCAACGTCAGGGTTAGCAAGGCAGTGGAGGAAGCTGGCGTGTATGGCCTTAATGGAATTTGCCATTGTCAAACTCAATGCTAGGTATAGAATGTTGGCTGCTGAGCGTTGTGCTCGTGTACAGCTTAGAGTGCCCTAAAAATGACCCTGTGTCTTAAAGCGCGTTATCATTATTCAACATGATAGATTCACCCGAAAATAGCGCTCCGTTGGTGCAAATGGCGGGCATCTCGAAAGCTTATCCGGGGTGTCTGGCCAACGATTCCATCGATATCAATCTGGATGCTGGGCGGGTCCACGCATTGCTCGGCGAAAACGGCGCGGGCAAAAGTACCTTAGTCAAAATTCTGTACGGGTTGTTGGCGCAAGATGCGGGTAGCATTCGTTGGCAGGGACAGCCTGTTGAAATTAGCTCACCGGCAGATGCACGAGAATTAGGCATCGCCATGGTTTTCCAGCATTTTTCTCTGTTTGAGTCTTTATCGGTACTGGAAAACATTGCGTTGGGTATGGACGCAGATGCCGATGCAGTGCTTAAAGAAAAAATAATTTCGGTATCGACGCGTTACGGGCTCCCACTCAATCCCGATAGGTCTGTGTTTACCCTATCAGTCGGCGAACGTCAGCGAATAGAAATTGTGCGCTGTTTGTTGCAGGAGCCGAAGCTGTTAATTATGGATGAACCCACATCCGTACTAACGCCTCTAGAGGTCAATGATTTGTTTACGACTTTGTCCCGGCTGGCGGACGAGGGTATGGCCATTTTGTACATCAGTCATAAGCTCGAGGAAATTCGTAAGCTTTGTCACGAGGCCACCATTTTGCGAGGTGGTAAAAAAGTTGCCACAGCAGATCCCCGTGTGGAGAGCGCCGAAGGTTTAGCCTCCCTAATGATGGGCAGTGATATCCCGGTAGCTTCAACGCGTGAGCGCAATGAGTCTGGCGAGCCCATGCTCGTTATGTCCGGTTTAAATCATCCGGCTCAAGATCAGAACGGAATATCCCTGCAGAATATAAATTTGTCTGTTTGTGCCGGAGAGATTGTCGGTATTGCAGGTGTAGCGGGTAATGGTCAAGATGAGCTCATGCAAGTTATTGCCGGTGAAGTGCTGGTTAGCAACAATGATGCGATGCACTTGCAAAGTAATGCGGTTGGAAGGCTCGGGGCAGGTGAGCGGCGTCGTCGTGGTCTTTGCTGTGTGCCGGAGGAGCGTTTGGGTCATGCCGCTGTTCCCACACTCTCACTAACTGAAAATGTTTTTCTTACAGCGCATCACCGAAAAGCATTGAGAATCGCCGGATTGGTTTCCTACCGACGAAGTCGCAAGTTTGCAACGGAAATCATCGATCGGTTTAATGTTCAATGCAATGGGCCCGAAGCATTAGCGGGAAGTTTGTCGGGTGGAAATCTACAAAAATTTATAGTGGGTCGGGAGATTCTGCAGGCGCCCGAAGTGTTGGTCGTATCGCAGCCTACCTGGGGTGTTGATGCGGGGGCCGCGCGCGCTATTCATGATGCTTTGAGAAAGCTGGCTGATGGTGGCGCTGCCGTGTTGTTGGTTTCACAAGATTTAGACGAGCTCATGCAAATCTCAGATCGCATCGGTGCGCTGTGTGCCGGTCAGTTGTCCGAGTTGCATGTCACTACTGACGTTACTGTGCAACAAGTTGGCCTGCTGATGGGAGGAGAGAGCCTTGAGTCAACGGCTAACTCAAGTTCCGCGGGAGTAGCTTCATGATCGCGCTACAACGCAGAGCTAATCCATCGCAACTAATGGGCTATTTAGCGCCTTTAATTGCATTTGCACTGACACTGCTTGCTGGTCTTTTATTGTTTGCCTTGCTGGGAGTGCCGGTATTTGAAGCCTTTCACGCATTTTTTATAGAACCCATTAGCTCGTTATACGGGTTGGCAGAACTGGGTGTGAAAGCGGCGCCTCTGATCATTATCGGTGTGGCCTTGTCCATCGGTTTTAGAGCACAGGTCTGGAATATCGGTGCCGAAGGACAGTTAATACTGGGTGGTATCTTTGGTGCAGCGGTCGCGTTGTATTTCTACGAGGTCGATGCCTGGTTTGTTTTACCGTTAATGATCCTGGCGAGTCTAGTTGGTGGCATGTTGTGGGCATCGGTTCCGGCGCTATTAAAAACGCGTTTTAACGTGAATGAAATTCTAACCAGCCTCATGCTCACTTACGTCGCTGTTTTGCTGCTGTCATGGCTGGTCTCAGGCCCTATGCGTGACCCGGATGGTTTTAACTTCCCTGAATCGCGACTATTTCATGATGCGGCGCTATTGCCACGAATCTTAAGTGGCACTCGATTACACATGGGAGCGTTGGTGGCCATTGGAGTTGTTGTCGCTGGATGGCTGCTGTTGTCGCGCACATTGCTCGGCTTTGCATTGCGCGTGAACGGAGCAGCCCCACGAGCCGGCGTCCATGCAGGCTTCAGCCAGAATCGTTTGGTCTGGGTTGCACTGCTGCTGGGTGGAGGCTGTGCAGGCGTGGCAGGGTTGTTTGAAGTGGCCGGGCCTATTGGGCAACTGCTACCCACCATTTCACCTGGCTATGGTTTTACTGCCATCATTGTTGCGTTTTTAGGGCGTTTGCACCCGGTAGGAGTTTTGTTTGCCGGATTGGTGATGGCGCTGTCTTACTTAGGTGGAGAGTCTGCGCAAATTACGCTTAACCTTCCATTGGCGGTGACCGGGGTGTTTCAAGGAATGTTGCTGTTTTTCCTATTAGCGACAGATGTCCTGATTAACTACCGAATAATCCGGAAGCAAGCGTCATGAATGAAATTTTAATCCTGACCATTCTGACCATCATTACAGCGGCTACACCGCTTGTTTATGCGGCTATCGGGGAGTTAGTGGTAGAGCGTTCCGGTGTGCTCAATTTGGGTGTTGAAGGAATGATGCTAGCTGGAGCCGTTTGCAGTTTTGCGACAGCGCACTATACCGGCAGTGGCATGGCTGGCATTGTGGCCGGTATGTTGGCAGGTGTGCTTATGGCTTTGCTGTTCGCATTTCTAACACTGAGTTTGCAGTCATCTCAAGTTGCAACCGGACTGGCTCTCACAATATTTGGCGTGGGTCTGAGCGCGTTGATTGGACAACCTTTAGTGGGTATTGCTTTCGACGGATTGCCCAGCCTTAACATACCGCTCCTAAGTAACCTTCCTGTCGTAGGGCAGTTGTTGTTTAGCCATGACATTCTCGTCTACGGTTCTTTTATTCTTGTTGCCGCTGTCGCGTGGTTTTTGAATAAATCCCGTGCAGGCTTGGTATTGCGTTCCATAGGAGACTCACACAATGCCGCGCATGCATTGGGTTTAAAAGTCATTCGCGTTAGATATTGCGCCACCTTGTTTGGTGGTGCTTGTGCCGGTATCGGTGGTTCTTACCTGTCGCTGGTTTATACCCCGATGTGGGTAGAAAATATGAGCGCGGGGCGGGGCTGGATTGCTCTGGCACTCGTTGTTTTTGCTGTCTGGCAGCCCGGCAGGCTACTGCTAGGGGCTTATTTATTCGGTGGTATTAGCATTTTGCAACTTCATGCACAGGCTTTGGGAATTAATGTACCTTCACAGCTTATGTCGATGCTACCCTACGCCACAACAATATTAGTATTGGTATTAATCTCGCGCGATAGAGGTAGGATACGCCGCAACGCGCCAGCCAGTATCGGTCAAGCATTTCATCCTACGACCTAGGCCCGACATAAACTAGGTCTTTAAGCTCAATTAAGGAGAGTTCAATGTCGATAAACGCAAATCTAAAGCGTGCGTTAACGGTGGTGGCAGCGGCCACACTGTCAGCAATTACGTTTAGTGCCTCAGCTGCTGATCCTACAAAAGTGGGTTTCGTCTATGTAGGTCCTGTGGGTGACCACGGTTGGACTTACCGTCACGATATTGGTCGTCAAGCTATCGAAGCCGAGTTCGGTGATGCGGTCGAAACCACGTTCGTTGAAAGCGTCCCCGAAGGTGCCGACGCAGAGCGTGTAATTCGTAAGCTGGCAAGCACCGGTCACGATCTTATTTTTACAACATCGTTCGGTTACATGAACCCGACGATCAAAGCGGCCAAAGATTTCCCTAACGTAAAATTCGAACACGCAACCGGCTATAAGCGTGGTGACAACGTGTCTACTTATAGCGCGCGTTTTTATGAAGGTCGTGCTGTACTGGGTACGATGGCTGGCATGATGACTAAAACCAACACCATTGGTTACATTGCCTCTTTCCCTATTCCGGAAGTAGTACGTGGAATCAACGCTTTCACCATCGCTATGCGTAAAGTTAATCCATCCGCTGAAGTAAAAGTGGTATGGGTAAACACTTGGTACGATCCAGGCAAAGAGGCTGATGCGGCCAAAGCGCTAATCGATCAAGGTGTGGATATCATCACGCAACACACAGATTCTCCTGCACCATTACAGGTCGCTGAAGAGCGGGGCGTTATGGGATTTGGACAGGCATCTGATATGTCTGCTTTTGCACCAAAAGCTCAGCTAACATCAATCATTGATGATTGGGATCCGTACTACATCAAGCGCACAAAAGCTGTCATTGATGGTACCTGGGAGTCAATGGATACTTGGGAAGGAATTTCCACGGGTATGGTAGGTTTCGCAGAGTACGGTGATGCCGTGCCAGAAGATGTCAAAGCAGCAGCTGATGTCGTACGCGAAGGCATTGTTGCTGGAACCATGCACCCCTTCGAAGGCCCAATCAACAATCAGCAAGGCGAGCAAATTGTCGGCGCTGGTGAAATCATTGATGATGGCGTTCTGTTAGGAATGAACTACTACGTTGAGGGTGTTCAGGGCGACTTACCGAAGTAATCTCCCACACCATGTAGTAAGAGCACATAGGTGTTCGATCGATAAGCCGTTGTGAATCAAGCATTCACAGCGGCTTTTTTCGTTGTGAGCCGGGCAAAGTCGTGTGTTTTATAGTGTGTATGCGCCCACTGTATTATCAGCATTATGACAACTAACTATTTGGAGCTTCCTTATGATCACCTGTTACTTACACTATGAAGTTGATTCGTTAAAGCTCAAAGAGTTTGAAATTTATGCCAAGGCATGGATTCCTCTGGTGGAGAAATTTGGTGGGCGCCACCATGGCTATTTTTTACCTAGCGAAGGGCCGAGCGACTTGGCAGTCGCCGCGTTCTCGTTTAACTCTATGGCCGAGTATGAGCAGTACCGACTAAAAAGTATGCAAGATGAGGATTGCCTGGCAGCTTTTGAATATGCGAAAAAGACTCAGTGTATTCGCCGCTACGACAGGCATTTTATGCGGCCGGTACTGGAAGGTGATGATGAGTCTATAAACACGTTAAAGCGGAGTCTCTAGCTTTCGGCTTCTTGTGTTGTCGTCGTTGGATTAACTCAGTCTTAATGGTTGGATTATTTGCCACGCAAGTGATCTTAGATAAAACGATCAGTGCACTCAGGGCGGTACAAGAGTGTACCGCCCGATCTATTTTAATTCTTATAGAAAATGTTGCAGCATGGCTTTAGCTTTTATCGCGGATACCATCCCTATAGAGAGCTTTCGCGAGCGCGATACACATTAACCCCATCACCATAGTGAACGGTAAGGCTCCGATGATCATGGCGCTTTTCAATGCTTCCATAGGGTCTGCACCACCCGCTGTTTTTCCGGCAACAAGTAGTGTGCCGATAACCAGTGTAAGGATTATCCCCCAAACAATTCGATGCTTAATACCGGTTTCCTGTTCACCTCCAGACATAATGGTGTTCATAACTAAAATTCCGGAGTCAGCGGATGTCACTAAGAATGTCATTATCAATACGACGCACATTATAGAAATGGCTTGTAGGAAATTACCCGAGATCATTTCACCTAAGGTGACGAATAGTTTTGCGGTATTCGAAGCTCCTATGATAGCGCCGTTTGCACTCCCAGTTAACTCAAGATCGATTGCAGTACCACCAAGGATGGTCATCCATGCGAAACATACCATTGCCGGTGCGAACACACACCCGACGATAAACTCTCTTACGGTGCGTCCGCGAGAAATGCGAGCTAGGAACAGTCCGACAAAAGGGGAAAACGCTATCCACCATGCCCAGTAGAACGTTGTCCAGCCAGCTTGCCATCCGAACTGACGACCTGGCTCTCCAGCTGCATAACTTTCCATGAGTACCTCTTCAGGCAGACTAGCCACTTCACCTTCTAACCCTGAACGAAATCCATCGAATGAACCCCAAGCATTGGTTGCGCCGCTACGTAATGCATCGGCAAACGGTGCAGCTTCGGCAGGCAGGGCTGCGTTAAAGTCTGCAGCTGAAAGCGGATTAAATGCGCCGAAACTTAAGGAAATAAACTGAATGATGTAGTCCGCAAAAGCGCTTGCATAGGTTGTCATCGCAAACAGGAAAGACCCGAACGTGATGAACGTCAGTAGCAATATAAGCGATAAAACTAGATTTAGATTGGACAGATATTTAACACCTCGGCCGACCCCTGAAACCGCTGATATTATAGACAAGCCCATGATTGTGACTAAGCCTGCGATCAAACCAACAGTCCCCGGCGCTGGTGTATCACCCGACATGTCCATCATCCATTCCATGCCGGTGATGGAATACACACCATCAATGAATTGTGATACTCCGAATCCTATGGTGACAGATACACCCAGAATGGTGGCGACTACACCCAGAACATCAACTACATGACCGAGAAAGCCATTCATGAGTCGACCAAAAAGTGGAGTTAATGCGGTTCTTATGGTTAGAGGCATATCCCGTGTATAAGCGAAATAGGCCAGAGATAAACCGGTAACAACATAGATTGACCATGCATGAAATCCGTAGTGCGCAAAGGTATAACGATATGCGGATTGCAAAGCTTCTTCGCTATTGGCCGCGACTTCACCTGAGATTATTACCGGATTTGATCCCCATAGTCCAAGTGGTTCGGCCGTTGCAAAAACCATAAGTCCGACACCCAGACCCGCTCCAAACATCATCGAGAACCAAGAGAAGTTTGAAAATTCGGTTGCTTCGCCAGGGCGCCCCATGATTCTCTTTCCAGTTTGGGGAATGGCGGCGATGATGAATAGAAAGAATGCGAAAAATCCCACTATGACAATATAAAATGCGTTGAAGTCTTCCAGCAGGCTCCAATTAAGCCCGCCCAATACACTGTTTGCGTTTGCTGGCCAGATCAATGCCCACAATACTAGAGCGACTATGATGCATTTGCTGAGCAATGCGATTGCAATACTATTTCCCTTATAAAACCCAGCTTTGGATTTATTGATATCCAGCTGAGTGAATGGTGGTTTTATCGACATACGGTATGAGCCTCGTTTGGTGTGGTTGGTGTGGTTGTTAGATTAGGCGTGAATCAGTTGTCATTAGCGCTACCTGATCCGGCTCCAGACATACGTGAATGTTCCGTAGCCGGTGCATACGTTCTACTGGCATAGACGTTAAGGGTTCGCCAGGTCAAACGAGTTGTGTGAGCACGTGATTGCAACTCGCAAGTGGCACCGAGCGTGTGTTCGAAGTCGATAAAAACGTCTGAATTATTCACCATCTCAGGCGCGTTAATATTGAGTCGCTTCCCATCAGTCACGGCAACGTTACTGTCCCATTGAACTCTGACCGTGGTGTTTTTTCGCATCGAAACCATCGCAGCAAAATAGAGCAGTAATACCGGTTCGCAAACGCGTTTCATTGTTAATCCTGTCACGTGTAGCGATGTTGCAAAGTCAGACAGAGAAGCCCCCATTGTCAATGCACACATTGACTTGTGTGTAGTAATCCATTCGTGTGACTCGACTTTTGCAATCTTCTCTTCTGACGAGACTCCGTCAAACTCGTTAAGTAAGTTCGCTAGTGCCATGCAGCCGTCGATGTTTTGGCAACATAACCATCGAGTTGCTCGACCTGCTTCCTCTGCCAAGCCCCAGCTGTATCCTGCGCCTCGCACGGCTTTCCTTGCGGTCGCTTCAACCTCATTTAAGGAAAGATTCACGTGACGAGCCCTGGATATGCCCAGTCATCTGCATTGCTCTTGTTAAGCGCCTCGGGGTAGGGGGCTCCTGCGTACATACAAATCCTGACCCAGCGATCGGATCGTGGATCAAAATGCGTAGCTCCGAAGAATGACAGTTTGGCTCTGAGTAGATCGATAGGTTTTATATTTTCGCCTATCGTGTTGCCTCTGATTTCACTGTAAGGTGCTTGCTTACTGATTTGTGCCCGACGAATCGAGTGTCGATGTTCGGGGTGCGAAAGTAGGAATGTTGCAATTTTATTTGTGGCGTTCCACAGCTTCAATGTTTTATATGCTGCTGCAGCGTCTCGAGCAGGTGCTAATGCCTGTTCATAGTCGGCAAGAAATTCCTCATTGCGATTACCTAAACGGGGCTCAAGCTTCTCTTCCGAGACGTACCAGATACGCGCACAATGTTCCGCTTTGTTCCAGTCAACGTCTAGTGCCCAGTCAAAGCTCTGCTCAATGAGCTCGAGTGTTTCTTTGACGGTCATAGCTCCATCAATGTTAAAGGCTAAAGGATTGCTATCAGACATATGCAGTGATAGCTCATCCACTAGGTGTTCGTACGGCTCGAGCAGTAAAGACAGTAGGAGTTCTTGTCCCTCAACGCTGAGTGCTTTCTCGGACCAGTCGATTAGCTCATTCCATAGGAATTCAGCCTGTAACGAAACTTGTGAAAGATGCTCGACTAGTGTCTTGAGATCATTGCGAAGATCACTCAACTTTAATTGTTGTATATCATGCTCTGAGTGCCATCTAGACACGGAGAGTATTGAGCGCTTTATTGTGTCTTTGAATACATTTATTTCAGCGTTGGTAGGATTTCTTACAGAGCGTACCCTTGCAATGGCTTCTTCACGCGCAGAAATCCAATTGTTAAACAAAAGCGGGTGATTGATTATGAACGGCGCCATCCCTAGACCCGTCGAGTTGCCGATTCCCAGTCTTCTTGCAATGTCCTCATCCAACGACACGGCGGTTTCTCCACCTTGTACTGTAGCCATATGTTGAACGAGGTCTTTCACAAACCAGCGAATCAGATACACTGACAGCAATTCAGCTTGAAAGGGCGATTGCATTTCTGCTCTCTGTGCAATGCTTTCTCGGTCACTTGCGCCGAACTTTCCCGAACCATAAACGGCTGTGGTGCGCATCAAATACCCGACTTCATCAATTAACTGAGATCGGGGCTGTTTACCCTGTGCCAGTGAGTCGACGAAATGCGCCCACAGTCTGACTGAACGATTCGCGCGCGATAAACAGATTTCGGTATCGCTTAGTCTTCCAGCTTCCTGAAGTGGCACATTAATCTGTAATCGTTGCAAGTCTTCGTTTGTTGGTACTCCATCGAACAGGCAAAATGTTGTATCCCATGCATCAGCGATAACTCGATCAGAACGTTCCGAGGACGGTAAGTCATGAGCGAATGCGACGAGAGAATAGGTTCTTTTTGCTGTGCGTGCGGTGTAAACGGCATGCCCCACACCCTGTGTGTTTACTTCAAAATTTTTACGGTTGAATGTCCATTGTTCTTTGGCCATTCGGCGCATTAGGATGCGCATGAAACTGAGTCTGGATTGATGGAGAGAGCCCAGGCGATCAATCCTCATAACGTCTGCTGGGTCGCGACGAGGGTAGAGGTTTTTGGCCGGCTCGCTATTCATCTTCCGACAAAATTGTTTTTGTAAAAGCGATACCAGTTCCCACCCATAATGCTGGAAACTTCTTCGGGGCTCATCCCTGTACTTTGCAAGCCTGATTCAATATTGATGAAATCTGTGTTGTCGCAAAACCATTCAGGGGCATCAGGAAAGCCCGGGTTAAGCGCAGACCCCTCGCCATAGTCGATATCTTTACTCCAGCGTCCTACTCGCATCCATTCAACAACGTTGTCTGGCTGGTCTTGGCAAAGGTCTGAGCCGATTCCGAAGTGTTCCACTCCGAATTTATCGACTAAGCGTGCAACCATTTCACAAAAACTCTGCAGTGTGCAGTTGGACTTATCTTTCAAATGATGCGGATAGAGAGAAAATCCAAACATGCCGCCGTTTTGCACGACGGCTCTAATGACGTCATCTTTCTTATTGCGAAGTGCTGGAGCCCAACTGTGCGGGTTGGCGTGAGTGATGGTAATGGGTCGTTCTGACAGTTCTGCAGCTTCAATGGTCGAGCGGTCCGCCGAGTGACTCATATCAACAACAAGCCCGACTCGATTCATTTCTGAAATAACCTGGCGCCCCATGCGAGTAATGCCCGTATCGTGAGATTCGTAACAACCAGTAGCCAGAAGCGACTGGTTGTTATAAGTCAGCTGCATGAAACGCACGCCCAGGGTATGCAGTATCTCTATGAGACCTATATCGTCTTCAATAGGGCTGGGGTTTTGTAAGCCGAAAAAAATGGCGGTTCTGTTTGTCGACTTCGCCACATCAACATCGCTGGCCCATTTACCCATCATGATTAGTTCAGGGTAATTTTCAAACCAGCGATTCCACTGCTCAATGTTTAGAACGGTCTCACGAAAATTTTCGTGATAGGCAATCGTCACGTGTACTGCATCCATACCGCCTGTTTGCATTTGGCGGAAAATTTTCTCCGACCACTTTGCATACTGGAGGTTGTCAATTCGCATTACTGCGGCTCTCCAGAAGACATGTACACTGTTTTTACGGTCGTATAAAACTCTGCTGCATAGCTTCCTTGTTCACGCGGCCCGTATGAGCTATCGCCACGGCCACCAAAGGGAACGTGGTAGTCGGTGCCAGCAGTGGGTAAGTTAACCATGACACATCCGGTCTTTGCGTGACGGCGAAAGTGATTCGCGCGTGCAAGACTTTTTGTCATGATGCCTGACGTTAGGCCGAATCGTGTGTCATTAACAGTAGATAACGCTTCTTCATATCCGTCTACTTTTATGACAGCGGCGAGCGGGGCGAACATTTCTTCGCGGTTTATTCGCATAGTATTGTTTGTCTGAAGGAATACCCCCGGTGACATGAAAAACCCTTTGGTTTTTCTTTCTAACCGTTGCCCGCCACAGGCCAGTTCAGCCCCTTCAGATTTGCCAGTTTCGACGTAGGCTAGGTTCTCTTGCAATTGTTGCTCGGAGACAACCGGCCCTAGTTGAGTTTCGGGCTCCAGCGCGTGACCGACTTTCATTGAATTGGTGGCCGCTACAAGCTTTTCTACAAACTCATCGTGAATTGATGAATGCACAATGAGCCGGGAAGAGGCTGTGCATTTTTGTCCTGAGCCACCAAATGCACCGCCAACGGCATGAGCGACCGAAAGATCGATATCGGCATCATTCATAACTACTAATCCATTTTTCGATCCCATTTCCAGCTGTACTTTGGTGAAATTCTGAATGGCGGTTGCTGCGATGCCTTTACCAACTGGAACTGATCCAGTAAAGGAAATTGCATTTATCTTCGGGCTTTGTATTAACTCTTGACCCACTGAGTTGCCCGCGCCCATAACCAATGAAAACAATCCCTTCGGAATATCTTGTTTGTCTATGATTTGTGATAGGGCAACCGCTGACGCGGGAGTTAAATTAGCTGGTTTCCAAACGACTGCATTACCGAAAGCGAGCGCGGGTGCGATTTTCCAAGAGGCTGTCGCGGTTGGGAAATTCCATGGCGAAATGATTGCGACAACACCGATAGGCTCGCGCCGGACATCGATTTCTACTCCGGCTCTGACAGAGTCTGCCGTGTCGCCAATCTGCCGCAGCGTTTCTGCGGCATAGTAAGTGAAAAATTGACCTGCTCGGTAGACCTCGCCTTTGCCTTCCGCAAAGGGTTTCCCCTCTTCGCGGGATAGCAAAGTCCCCAATTCTTCGGCACGAGCCATGAGCTCATTACCGATATTCATCAGTACCTGATATTTGCGCTCCAATCCATATGCCGCCCATTCAAGCTGCGCAACCTTAGCCCGATCCAATGTTGTCTCTAGTTGCTCAACTGTGGCTTGGGAATAGAGGCCTATAACGTCATCAAGATCAGAGGGGTTCCGATTTTCAATCTGCTTATTGCTTCCAACCCACTCACCTGCAATTAAGTTCAAATTCACGTCGGGCATGATGGTATGACTCTCTTTGGGATGGCGGTTTTAGTGGGTCGATTATGGAGTTTTGGTTTGTTTTCAGTCAAACTGAAAAAACTTAACCGAATTTAAGAAAAACTTAATCATGGCTATAAAACTCGATATGCTTCGCTGCTTTGTCGCTGTTGCTGAGTGCGGAAACTTAGCGGATGCCGGAACTCGTCTCAGTCGATCAACCGCGGCGATCTCCATGACGCTTAAGCAGCTGGAAGATCACCTTCAGAAATCCCTGTTCGAAACAGACCGTAAGAGCAAGCTGTCAGCTGTGGGCCGAACTACCTTTGAATTAGCTCAGGCAGAGCTGCGGCAATTTGATCGCGCAATTTTGTCCATTGAGAATTTCGCACAAGGCGGTTCCGGAATTGTTCGCATCGCATCAGTGCCCTCTGTCGCCGGTACAGTGCTGCCGAAGGTGCTTGAGCGATTTATTGCGGAGAACCCCAAAGTTCACATCGAACTCCGAGATATGGACTCGTCCAATGTTGTACAGGCAATGCGACAAGATCGTATTGATATAGGCATTGCGACTGTTACTGAAAATTTGCAGGGCGCGCAGCTGTCGCCGTTGGTTAAGGATCGATTTGGACTGGTATGTTCACATGAACATCCGTTGGGAAAATCGTCATATCCTATGGAATGGACTGAGCTGGAGGGTGTGACGTTTATGGCGAACGAATTATGCGGGATGATCGGCGCATCTGAGTTTCAATCGATTTATCAAAGGGCGAACCTTAAAGTTCACAATATCGTGTCGTTGTTAGCGATGGTCAAAGCTAACTTGGGCGTAACGGTTTTACCTCAAACTGTGCTCAAACTTCATCCTGAAGAGCTCGTGTTCCGGTCATTAGCAGATTCGCAGGCAGTTCGAACCATCGATATGCTTCATCGACCTAGCAGTATTGCATCTCCTGCAGCTGATCGATTGCAGGCAATCATTCGTGAAACCACTAACGGATTATATGAGCAATCCTTAAATTAAAAATGTGTTTGAGTCTGTGCAAGCGCTTAAACACTATCACTCGGCTAAACATAGTCTTCGCAATTATTACCAAAAAAGGCTTACTGGAAGTCTTGGAGCTAGGTGCACTTCATTACCGGATTTTCTATTATTTATTGTCAGAGCTAAGTGATGAGGCTTGTTGTAGCGTAGGGTTAGGCCATCGAGTATTTCGAAACATTGCAGAGTAGGTGAGGGATTAGGCACTGGTATATCTACTTCTACCTGCGTTAACGTCCAATCTGAATTTAACAGTTCGTCAGGAATGTTCGACGCTTTGGGTAATTGCGGAGGCATGCAGATACACAATGGCTCTTCCAGTTGCTCTGAATTTTCGCCAACGTGAAAACTCATGACACCTTTAAAGTAATCGGGGAAATACAACCAATGTGGAAAGGTTGGTGTTTGTGTCTTCTCTGGCACGCGCACCACGATGCCGAAGGGAGACGCATTGACTGCCCTTGATCTTTGGTAGAGTTTTAGGTCTTTGCCTGCGCCAGTTTGAGCTTCATTCACATCATCGATATACAACAATTCAATGGTAAAGCCATTGAGAAAAAACCGTCTGTTGGCTGTACCCTGACCAGGATGTGTGTTGGATGTACCTTCAACCAGGCCAATATCGATAAGCTCATTCGCAACAGCCGCCCCCGGCTCTGTAATCATGAAAATGTGGTCCAGCAGCATAGCGTTTAGGCTCGCAGGGGGTTTAGATAAACATAGCAAACTTCTCAGGCTACCAAAACTAAACGAATAGTTTTATAGCGGCACCTGTTATTGCAGACACCAATAACACTCTCCCGATGCCCCAATGCATTTTAAAAGCAAGGAAGCCACTGAGTGCGAAGAGTCCGACAGATAACCACTCTATGGTTGTGATATTAGGAATCCACAAAGTCAGTGGACCATAGGAGGTTTTGTCCACCTCTAGAAAAAGCACATGTAGTGCAAACCAAATCGACAGGTTGAGAATGACTCCAACAACGGCAGCGGTGATCGCTGTCAGTGCACTTTTAAGTTTCGCCTGACTTGAAATCCAGTCAATGTAAGGCGCTCCCGAGAATATCCACAAAAAGCATGGTGCAAAGGTGACCCACAGCGCAACAAGCGCTGTAGATAAACCTAGAAGAATGCCACCGGTTTTAAACCCCGCTAGGTAGCCCACGAATTGTGTCACCAAAATTAACGGCCCCGGAGTGGTCTCTGCTAGACCTAAAGCATCAATCATCTCGTCAGCGGTCAGCCAACCGAATTGAACAACAACATCTTGTGCCATGTACGCTAATACAGCGTATGCCCCGCCAAAAGTGACCACAGCCAGGGTGGAGAAGAATTGACCCACCTCCAATATAATATTGTGAGCATTGAACAAGGCCAGGAGCGCGATGGGCAGCCACCAGATTGTCAGCCACGTTATGACGGTGGAGGCAAGCTTACTAACAGAGAGGTTTATTGGTTCACTACTGCTAGGTTCCTCGGGTTGAATAGCAAACACATAACCGATCAGAGCCGCGCCGAGTACGATAACGGGGTAGGGTACAGAAAAGAAAAATATGGCAAGAAATGCAAAGGCTGCAATTGCCCAATGCATGTTTTTCGACAATGCTTTTTTTGACACGCGTACTAATGCTTCGAGCACGACAACCAGCACCGCTGCTTTTACGCCATAAAACAAGGCTGAAACTAAGGGTACTTCGCCAAAAATACTGTAGATGAGGGCGAGTAGCATTATCACAGCGGCGCCGGGTATGACAAATAAAAGCCCCGCGATTAGGCCGCCCAACGTACCGTGCAAACGCCAACCAGCATAGGTTGCCAATTGCATGGCTTCCGGTCCTGGCAGCAACATGCAGAAACTTAGAGCGTTTAGAAATTGTTCTTCAGTTAGCCAGGGGCGTTCTTCAACAATTTCTTTGTGCATTAACGCTATTTGAGCGCCAGGTCCACCAAACGATAACAAACCAATGCGCCACCAAACTCGCGTCGCTTGTGCAAGAGTAGGGGGATCTACATCACCAGTTTGCAGTGCAGTCTTCATGGCTTAGAGTTATTGTTAACCGGCCAGTCATGTCCTTCTTCAGTGGCGTCACGGGCCCACCGATAAAATGCATCGTATAAGCCTAACCCTGCTTCCAGCTGAGACAAATCATCGCGATACATGCGGGAAAGTCCTAGTGAGGCTGCCAGTAAACCCGCGCACTCGGGTGCCAAACTGTGATTGTTAGTATCTGCACCTCGCACAATCAACGATAGCCTCGCTAGTGCGGCGTTGCTAATGCCAAATTCTTCAACCATGGTATCGAACGTACACTGATCTCCACGGTGGCTCCAAAAAACGTCATGAACATCAAATGGTGTTGCATTAAATCGTTCTGCAACATTGATGACTTGCGAAGGGGCTACGAACAAAAATTGTGCATGAGGATCAATGAATCTACGAATAAGCCATGGGCATGCAATCCGGTCAATTTTTGGTCTGTGTTTTGTCACCCAGGTTGTACGGCCTTGGGTATCTATTTCGGGAATTTTGGAGGCTTCAACCATGGGCAGGTTTGAGTCTCTCCACGCATACTGCCCGCCCTGGAGAACTTCTGCTTTGACGCCTTCACATCGGAGAAGGGCCGCCGCTCCCTGACTGAGTTTTAAACCCTTCTGGCAGTAGACAACTACTGACGTGTTTTGAAGTTGTGCAACAGTTTCACATACTCTTGAATGTCTTATTCGATAAGCGCCTGGTATGAGCCTGGGCTCTGCATCGAAGTCTTCATCGATGCGCACATCAAGTAGTACGGGACACTCTGGGGTGCCGATGAGGCGGGCGAGTGTTGACACTGAAATTTCGTTAAATGACGCCATGAAGCATCCTCCAAGATATTGGTTAAGCAAGAGAAGGATGCAAGATTTAGCTGACGCCTCATGGGGTTCGTTGCACACCCCAGACACAAATTGAAACATAGCATCGGAATGCCTGTCAATTGCATTCAACTGCTGCGACAGAGCTTGGAAGTTCACCAGTATCAGTTCTCCTGAGTCCGAGGGGCTAGGAGTAAAGCCTGCTAGATACGATCAAGGTGGTCCTTTACAACGCCAATTCTGATAACAATAAATTATCAGTATTAAGAACCTGCGACAATTTGAGGGCAGAGAAGGGATTTCATTTGCTGCGAAAAAGCCAGCATCCATAGGGTTATCGGTACAGGAACTGGTACTCAATTGCCATACATGTATACTGAATCCGCAGGAAAAATTCGCCCGCAATTAATGCCGCTGTAAAAGGGCGTTGTATCGTGCGTGCGTTTGAAGCTCCACAGGTGATTCACCATCACTGAATAAAATTGAATAAAACCGGAGGGTTTAGAATGCGTAGGACTTTTATTAAATCACTGCTTGCGGCCACTGTCTTATCGATGAGTGTTGCAGGTACTGCCAAAGCTGAACTTAGCGGTTCAGTGAACTACATAATCCCTTTTGGTCCTGGCGGTGAGTCGGATATCAGTGCCCGTTTTCAACAACCATTTTTCAAAGAAAAATTTGGTCAAGACATGGTTATCTCGTACCAGCCGGGCGGTGGCGGTGCGGTCGGTTGGGCCTCTTTAAATGGACTTAACGGTGACGGTCAAACAATCATGGGCGTCAATCTTCCTCATATTGTGATTAAACCGGCTCAGAAAGATGTCGGATTCACAACCGAAGGTTTAAACAGTTTTCATTGGTTCCACTTTACGCCCGATGCCATCGTTGTTAACGCGAGCAGCCCCTACCAAACTTTGCAAGATCTCATTGATGATGCCAAGAAAAACCCGGGAGCGGTCACTCTATCCGGATCGGGTAAGGCCTCGGCCAATCATCTTGCGCAAATTAAGTTCGATAAAATGGCAGGCATAAAAACGACTTATGTACCTTTCAAGGGTACTGGTGCTGCCGTAACTGCGCTATTAGGCAACCAAGTAAAAGCGGAATGGGGCTATACGACAGTGGGCGCTAAGCAGGGTGATGCTGTGCGGATGCTTGCAGTTGCTATGGAAGAGCGTCATCCCTTGTTTCCAGATGTGCCCACCTTTAAAGAACTTGGATTTGACATGGTGGGTGGTGCTTACAGAGGAATTGCGCTGCCGAACACGGCTAGTGAAGAGACTACCGAACTCTGGAGCAGCATGATCGCGGAAATAAATCAGGACCCTGCGTTTAGGCAGCAAATGCTGGATGGTGGATTCGCAATGCTCGACGTGGGTACTGATGAGGTCGATGAGTTTATGAAAGCTCGCACCGAACAGTATTTAGCCGATGCTCGCGCCGCTGGTTTAATTAAGTAATCGTTCGACGCTCTGGCGCCTGATGCTTTGATGAATAAAGCATCAGGCGCTTTTTTGTTACTCGGTAATCTTGGGTTTTAGTTGATGGACTTTGGTAGTTTCCTGTCTGCGCTCACACCGCTTAATTTGCTGTTCGCACTATTTGGTGTTGCTGCAGGCACTATTATCGGATCCATTCCGGGTCTAACAGCAACGATGGCTGTGGCAGTCTTGGTGCCTATTACGTTTAGTATGCAGCCCGCATCTGCACTAATACTACTAGGCGCTATCTATACGGGTGCTATCTATGGTGGCGCGTACGCTGCAATTTTACTCAACACACCCGGAACGCCGTCGGCTATTGCTACCACCTTCGATGGCTATCCGATGGCGAAGCGAGGAGATGGCGATTTAGCAGTTGCGCTTGCATGCTTTGCTTCCGTGTTCGGTGGGCTTGTTGGGGCCTTTGCGTTGTTGTTCCTTGCACCACCGTTGTCTAAAGTCGCCTTAGCTTTTGGTCCTGTGGAATATTTTTGGTTATCAATATTCGGGCTCTCTCTAATTGCATCGTTGTCCAACGGCAATTTAGCAAAAGGATTGGCAGGTGGTGCTTTCGGGCTAATTCTTTCAACCGTAGGGGTTGCTGAGGTATCAGCAGATATTCGTTTAACCTTCGGAAGCCAGACTATGATTGGCGGATTTGGCGTCGTCGGTGCGCTAATTGGACTGTACTGCATACCCGTACTTATAGATCTAGTGGCTGTACCCGATCGACATTTAAAGGTGGAGCAAGGTGTTCAGTCAGTTAAGATAAAACCCGCATTTCTTATTGCGCTGAATTCTAAATTTAACTTACTACGTTCGTCTGTGATAGGGACACTCGTCGGCATTCTCCCAGGCGCCGGGGGCTCAGTCGCGGGGCTTGTTGCGTATTCAGAAGCTAAGCGTACCGCTAAGCCACATCAAAAATTTGGTGAAGGAGAGCCCGATGGTCTTATCGCCACTGAGTCTGCAAACAACGCAACTGTTGGAGGCGGGTTTATTCCAACATTAGTACTAGGGATTCCCGGTACACCTCCCGATGCGGTCATACTCGGCGCGTTGCTTGTACAGGGAGTTCGAACAGGCCCGGCCTTGTTCCAATCCGGTGGTGGTTCAATTGCCTACACGTTTATTTATGGTCTTATCATTGCCACCGTGCTGATGTTGCCAGTGGGCTTAATCATCGGTCGATATGCTTACAAGTCTATTGTTTCTATTCCTAAGGCAGTACTTGTCCCAACAGTTGCGTTTATGACAATTATTGGAACCTTTGCTATTCGCAATAGCGTTTCAGATGTTGTCATCATGATTCTTCTCGGCGTGTTTGGTTGGGTTGTTGGCAGATTTGGTTTTGCTGCTTCACCGATTGTTTTAGGGTTAATACTGGGACCGATTGCCGAGCAAGGTTTTGTGCAAACCTGGATTATCGGGTCCGCGATTGGTGATCTACCCGGTATGTTTTTCGGTAGGCCCATCTCGCAAGCGATTGTTGCGTTTACTGTGCTCTCTATCTTGTATCCGATTTTTGCAGCACGGAAGCATAAGCGAGCAGAATCTAATTCGGAGCAAGTCTCGTGAACTCGCAACCAGTAAATACAAAGCCGAATGTGATGGGGTCGTTATGCGTCTCTTTACTGTTTGTACTTGTCGGGGCAGTTACGCTTTTTGACACCTTGTCCTACAGCGATGTCGATTCGAAAGTGTTTCCAAGAGCGGCAGCCATTTTGCTGATACTGGCGTCTGTTGTTTCAATCGTACTGACATTGCTTAAGCCCGTTGCCGATGAAGGGTTTGGTTCAGGTGCTTGGTGGCGTCGTGCTTTGCTAATTAGTGCGATGTTAATTGCGTGTTTATTGATGCCAAAGTTGGGTTTTGTCACGAGCAGCGCCGTTGCTTTTCTTGGGGCATTACTTGCAGCGATGCACGATCAATGGACCGCTCGAACCGCCTTTGTTTACATCGTGTCTGGGTTTATAGTTGTAGGCGGATTTTACGCCCTGTTTCAATTTGGACTAAACGTTCCATTGCCTTAACCAAGACGCACTGAAAACAACGTTGCAGTTGCAGCGCCGTTAAAAGTTATATATCGAATTCTGACCAAACCGGACAATGGTCCGATGGTTTTTCCATTGCCCGTATATCGTAGTCAATGCCACTATCGACTAACTTAGCCGTCATCGATTTTGTACTGAGCAGGTGATCGATTCTCAACCCCCGTTTCGGCTCTCTGTCAAAGCCTTTGCTGCGATAGTCAAACCAGCTGAACTTGTCATCTTTATCTGGATATTTAACACGGTAGCTATCGTCCAGGCCCCAGTCGACTAATCGTTGCATCCATTCTCTTTCTTCAGGAAGAAAGCTGGTGTTGCCCGAGCGCAGCCATCGTTTGACGTTGTCAGGGCCAATGCCTAGATCTTCATCAACTGGAGCAACGTTGTAATCACCGATGACCACCAGGTTATCTTCAGGTGAGTGTTCATTGGCAAGCTTTGCTGAAAGGTCTGAGTAGAAGCGTTCCTTTGCCGGAAATTTTGTTTCGTGTTTGCGATTCTCGCCTTGCGGAAAATAGCCGTTCACAACGGTCACAGTTTCGCCTTTAGGGCTTGCAACCGTTGCGGTGATAAGTCTCTTCTGAGCATCGTCATCATCGGTGGAGTAGCCGATACGAACATCGCTCATGGGATTTTTAGACAGCATGGCAACACCGTAGTGAGTTTTCTGCCCGGCGAAGGCTGCGTGATAGCCCAGCTCTTTCATAGCATCAACGGGAAAATCCGCATCGACGACTTTGGTTTCCTGCAAACCGATGACATCCGGGTTGTATGTTTCAACAAGCGCTGCGAGCTGATGCAGGCGTAAGCGAACACTATTAACGTTAAAAGATACGATAATCATAAGACGTCCTCGCTTAACTGTTGAACATCACTCTAACGGATACCGGTCTGGCATGGGTGCCGGACAGTGACCCTATTGCAGCATTCTTTCGAGCATCTAAGGCCTCAATTTCTTCCTCTTTAACAGAAGGATTAACGCGGGCTAGGGAGACCAGACGATCACGTGCATCAGCGTATTCTTGTTCAAGTGCAGCTTTAGCCTCTTCGACCATGGCAGGCAAAGCGTCTTCAGCCATCGCTGCAGACTTATCAATAAGTGCTTCAATGGCTTCGCGGTTTTTGACAACCACTTTTCTCAAGGCGTTGCGATCGTACCGTTGCTTACGACTGTCAAGTTCAAGTGTTGCGACAAGTTCTGTGTAGTCGTTGCCATCGATACCTACAGCAAACGTTTGAACACGAGCAGGTAAGTAACGTTCTATATTGAGTTTAGGCTCTGCAGTGCATTGCAGTACATAGCTTGCTTCCACAAACGTGAGCGTCTTAGGTAGTTCCTCAGCTTTTATCACTTGGCAATCGGCTTGGCCAAAGCCCTCGTCAAGAATGAGATCCATTGACGCCGTAACCATAGGGTGGTCCCACGTCAGAAAGGTGAAATCTTCGCGGGTTAAAGCGGTGTTTCTATCGAATGTCAGGGTCATGCCACCCGCTGGTAAGTGCGGGAAATGCTCCACTTGCATGTGATCGCTAGGGTGGATTATCCAGTGGTCGCGTTGCTCGGTAACATCCACACCAAAACGATCAAACACGGCATCCATAAAGTCTTGCAGTGAATAGTTTCGATCTAATCGTGCTAACTCATCCAAGTGTTCCTGGACTTGCTCAGGTCGGTTTGAATTTAATTCTAAGAGGCGGTCTCTTCCAGCTTCAACTTCAGCATCGAGCCTGATCGTTGTCTCTCTTGTTTTCTCAATTAACGCTGTTAAGGCCGCGCTATCGACATCAGGTGCTTGATCGAGTACGGCATTTAATGTGTCCTGAAGCTCAGCCTTTACCGCGGTGCCTGACTTGCAAATACGTTCGAAGGCATTAAGCCCTTGGTGATACCACTGAAATAGTACATCGTCTATAGAATTGGAGGCGACTGGCACATGGATTTGAATGGTTTGTGTTTGGCCGATTCTATCCACCCGACCAATGCGTTGTTCCAGTAAGTCCGGGCTTTGCGGTAATTCGAAAAGCACAATGTTATGCAGGAACTGAAAATTTCTACCTTCACTGCCAATCTCTGAACACAAGAGAAGTCGGCAGTCTTCCTCTGGATCAGCAAACCACGCCGCGGCTCGATCTCTTTCAACGATAGACATGTTTTCATGGAACTGCGCACTCTGAACACCAGCGACTCTTAACACTTCACCAATGGCCTGTACGGATTCGAGATGAGCGCAAATAACCAGGATTTTTGCCGGGTATTGATCTGCCAAAAACTCCATCAACCACAGGGCTTTGGAATCCAATGAGTCGTCGTCGAGTGTGTAGGTGCTTAATTGTCTTTCGGGAAAACCGCTAATCGCCTGTCTGGTATTGCGAAACATCAATCGACCGGTACCGTGTCGATCGACCAGTTTGTCGATAATTTCCTGACCTAGATCGCTCATGGCCATGGTGGCGTTCGAACTTAGCGTCTTGATTTGATTGTCATCAAATGACTCACCTAATAGCGATTGCAGTTGTGTGATCTGCGCGGCCTCAAGAGCTTGCTCGTTGGATAACTGATCCGCGACTGATGCCACCCAGCCGAACTCCGCTTCTTCTGATAGATATTGTTCGAGTGAGCCGAACCTCTCGGGGTCTAGTAAACGCAGGCGTGCGAAGTGACCTGACTGCCCCAGCTGCTCAGGGGTTGCTGTAAGTAGCAACACGGAAGGGGTTTCCATAGCCAGTTCTTCAATCAAGGTATAGGCGTCAGATGGCGCATCTGGCTCCCATTGCAAGTGGTGAGCTTCATCGGCAATTAGCATGTCCCAGTCAGCCATGGTGGCTGCGTCCCCGATCTCGTCGTTATCAAGGAGTGTGTCGAGCGAGCACAGCACCAGTTGCTCAGCCATAAACGGATTGCCATCCGGGGCTGAATCTTTAAGCTCGTCGAAGCGTTCGGCATCCATGATGCGGAAGCTCAAATTAAATTTGCGCAGCATCTCCACCAGCCATTGATGGAGTAGTGCGGGTGGTACAACGATGAGCACTCTGGACACCTGATTGTTGACCAGCGAGCCATGCAAAATCATGCCTGCTTCGATGGTTTTTCCCAATCCCACCTCATCAGCGAGCAGAACGCGCGGGTGATGACGCTTCATGGCCTCAACCGCGATGTAAATCTGATGAGGTAAAACGGCAACCCGGGCGCCCATCAAACCTTTAACGGGTGATTGAGCGAGCATATTCCGGTGCTCGAAAACATTGCGGCGCAATCCGTACCATCTCAATCCGTCAATCAGACCGGCAAAAAGCCGGTCGCGCGGTGTACGAAATTGCAGAAAGTTATCGAGGCCAGCCTCATTTAATACCGCAGGGATACCGGAATCCTCCCGGTTACCGAAGTAGGTCAGTAGTCCATCTTCCTCGTCGACGCTGGTAATGCGCATCTGCCAGCCCTCATGGCTGGTAATAATGTCGCCCGGCATGAAAGCCACGCGAGTCAGAGGGGCGGTTTCTTTCGCGTATATCCGGGTTTCACCGGAAGCCAGGAATACGACGGTTATTTGACGAAACTCTACTTCGAGAATAGTGCCAAGGCCAAGATCGGACTCAGTGTCACTGATCCAGCGTTGGCCTGCGGTAAAAACGTTGCTCATTTATTATTTTATAAGGAATGGTCATGTAGAGCCAGATTCTGTACAGATTGGCTCAAATGGTAGTGGGAGCGGGGTTTCAGGACGTCTAAGGCACAATTGTATCTCGAATGTACGACATAAAAAGCACAGTCTCACCCCCGAGTCTTGTATTCGAAGCCTAAAATACCTATATTGCAAGTGTTGATGACTGTTCGGTGCGAATCGATAGTTTTCTACGTTAGCGACTCGCAGCGGATGTGCTCACACATTATCCGTGAAAAGTCATTGTAAGAGACGAGTCTGGCCAAAGAGTTTTGGAGCACATGACTACCTACGCTTCGGTTCCTCGTCCATTTGTTGTTTTTTTATACAGGGTATTATCTTGAGTACTGGTACAGTTAAGTGGTTCGACGCGGCGAAAGGTTTCGGCTTTATCGCTCCTGAAGATGGCGGCAAGGACGTATTCGTTCACCACACCGCTATCACTGGCGATGGTTACAAAACACTCGACGAAGGTCAAAAAGTGAGCTTCGACATCGAGCAGGGCCAAAAAGGTCCAGCGGCAGTTAATGTGTCCGCTATGTAAATCAGTCTTCTAAGACTTGGTTTTACACTCAAGCCCCGCTTTAGCGGGGCTTGCTCGTTTCTGGGGACAGCAAAGCTGGGAATGCCGGCTGAATTCTTCTGGCCACCCAACGCTTTACTGAGTGAAGAAGCGCCATTGCGGGTTCCTCGATTTCCAACTGAGCGAACATCATTGCTGCGCTAGTCGCCCTGACTTCTGAGCGGTCTCGATGAAGTAAACTGGCAGAGGCGGTATTGTCGCTGACAGTCATTAACGCCTCATACCCGTAAGATTCCAAGGAATGAATCGCAATATCGGTGAAATACCCGAACGGATAGGCAAATGTGTTGGAGTTCAGTAGCGACTGGATGAATCGCGGGTTCAGCTGTCGTTCCAGCATTGCCGGACCGCAGTTGCGCAAATTGTAATGATCGCGCGTGTGGAAGCCGAACGAAATACCGCGCTGTCTCATTCGCTGGACGCCGTCAGCATCAGAAAACAGCATCGGGCAATTAGCTTTTTCAGGCAGCTCGTTTTCGATCCGGTACATTAATAACTCAATGTCGCTCGGGCTGAAGGTATCCTGCACGGTCTGAATGACCCCCGATCTGTCTAAGCCCGCAAGCGAAGGGTAATCAGACAAGATTCGTTCGATTTTCTGTGTGTGTGTAACGAGCGCATAATTAAGTTCATTCACCCACACCATATTACCGATGACCGCTGTGCCTATTAAGTAGACTGTGGCGGGAAGATCTCGCGCTTCTAAAAGGGGGACTGCTTGTGTCTCAACACTTTTATACCCGTCATCGAAAGTAATAACCAAAGGCTTTGGGCCATACAGTCCATGCGTGACGTCATCGATTGAAACCACGGAATAGTGTTTTTTCACGTAGTCCAGATGAACTGCGAGAGTTTCCGGTGGTACGTTGATGTTCATACCTGCAATATGTGCATCCGGAGCTGAATCTGTTGAGTGGTACAACAGTGTGCGTACGCGATTGGGTGAAAGGCCAATAACGAAATGGGCAAGCCCCAAATGGTAAAGGCCGGCGCCAAGACATCTGAGGTTTGTTCTCAGAATTCCACCAATGCTTTTTATTAAAGCCCTCATGCGGATTTTTTTGCCCATTGTTCTAGCTGCGCTAGAACCTGTTGTTCACTGGCGACCGTTCGATCAATCCATTTGAATTCTTGGCCGGCAGATAAATCCTGAGGCGTCAGTTCCAGAGAATTATCTAAGGCAGCTGCGACACAATCTAAATAAATGGCAGTGCCTGCCTTGACACCTTTAGCGAATAAATCTGCTTCGGTATCACCGATGTCATAATTAACAGGCGCGGTCGCTGCGATAGCTCCACCGTCTACTGATTCAACCAGTTCGTGTACCGTGACGCCGAGTTTTTCTGGCTCGTTGTAGTAAACCGGCCAGAACAGTGTGCTATCTCCACGATAGAAAGGAGATAATCCTGTGTGCATGTTGAGCGTGATGATCGATGCGCACTCGAAAATATGCCGCTGAATGATGCGCGTTCCGTACACCACAATGACACTGGGTTTTTCCTGTTCAAGTATCGCTTTGCACTCTGCACTGTTATGCGATTGAACATGGCTGCGACGCGCATCGCCCGGCATCGTTGGTTCAGTTTCATGAGGCCTTAGGCGCTTTTGCAAGTCTTGTTCGCTAGGCCCATAACCACCCGGGTACCGGTAACGAGCTAACCGTTCTTTATAGTTTCCGCGTTTAAGCGTTCTGAGTAGCCGCTCGTTTAACGAGCGTGTAACAGGTTCCGCGGTAATGATCCGTGTAACCTGATGGCCAAAACGTTCCAGAAAGGCGTCTACGAGGTACCTGTGTTCCGGGTTCCCTTGAGCGCTGGCGCCGCCTGTTAGGATGACGATGCTCACAGCCCGATACCTCGATCGCTTGCCACAGCCCGTTTGTGAGACATTCCGAAGTTGCCGCCGTATGAGGAAGGTGAATTAGGCGGTTACACAGTCGCCAATCAGGTTATCGGCGAGCCAAATGAACCCCTTTAGGCTCAAGAGGCCTCCCAAAGTGAGACAATGAGCACTATGGCACCTTCTGAAAAAAACATCGGTATCGTCTGGTTTCGGCAAGACCTTCGTCTGGCAGATAATCCGGCGCTTATTGAAGCGTGTCGCGAATGTGATGCGATCATTCCGTTGTTCATCGCAGACCCAATGGAACAATCTGTCAGTGAGCTTGGAGAGGCCAGCTGCGTTTGGCTTCATCACAGCCTGAGCGACTTACAGGAGTCGTTGAGAGCTAAGAATAGCGAGCTGTATCTGGCCAAAGGTGAGAGCTTAGCGGTGCTCCAATCGCTCATAGAGAAAACCGGTGCGAATCGCCTTTTTTGGAACCGTTGTTATGACCCCAAGACGATTGCAAGAGACACCGAAATAAAACAAACCTTGTCCCATTGCCAACCCCGGACGTTCAATGGTTTGCTGCTACAGGAACCTTGGCAAAACTTGAAGGGGGACGGGACCCCTTATCGTGTTTACACACCTTACTGGAGAGCCGCCGCTGCGAAATTTCACGAAAGCCCCGATCTTTTAAAGCCTGGCAAAGCTCCCAGAACCATCCCTGCACTTGATAAGAAAACGCGTGCAAAATTAAAAAACATGAGTGCAGTCAGTGCGCTTGAATTGTTGCCTGAAAAAGACTGGCATAACGCCTTAATCGACTATTGGTCGATTGGAGAGGCTGCTGCTATGAAACAGCTGAAACGATTTCTAAAAAATGCTGTTTCTGATTACGGTGATGCGCGAAACCTCCCGGCTGTGGAGGGTACATCTCTCATGTCTCCACATTTGCATTTTGGTGAAATTAGCCCTCGTCAAATACTGAGTGCATTAACGAAGGAGCACTCTATTCAATCATTGCCCGACGATGAGACCACCTTTGCGAAGGAGATCGTGTGGAGAGAGTTTGCTTATAGCCTTCTGTACCATTTTCCTCACATGCCAAATGAGCCCTTAGATAATCGCTTCGCTTCATTTCCCTGGCGCAAAAAGACAGAGGCCCATCTGAAAGCCTGGCAACAAGGACGAACGGGAGTGCCGATTATCGATGCCGGTATGCGTCAGTTGTATGCAACCGGGTGGATGCATAACCGGGTTCGCATGATTGTCGGCTCCTATCTGGTCAAAAATCTGCTCATCCCCTGGCAGGCGGGGGAGCAATGGTTTCGGGATACCCTCGTCGATGCTGATATAGCGAGTAACTCGATGGGGTGGCAGTGGGTGGCCGGTTGTGGTGCCGATGCGGCTCCCTTTTTTAGGGTTTTCAACCCGGTACTACAGGGAGAAAAATTTGACAAAAACGGCGACTATGTCACCCAGTGGATACCTGAATTGGCTGGTGTGAATCCTAAATTCATACATAAGCCCTGGGAACTTGACGAGCAAAGTCGTCAATCGCTTGAGTACCCTGAGCCACTGGTTGATCTAAAAGTGACACGCCAACAAGCTTTGGATGCATTTTCGACGATTAAGGGAACCAAATAGCCCATACTTGCAACCAAACAGCAGTATTAGCCATGTGGCGCGTAAAACCACTATGAAAAAATTAACGTCCCGGTTCCCACGGGTTACTTCTTCCAGCATCCAATTATCGGTGTTGCTTGTATTGTTTTTTGCCGGCCAAATGGTTGCAAATGCCGCAGAGGCAAGCCGCTCTTCCGCAAACGTAAAACTCATTGAGCTGTTTACTTCTCACGGATGTTCCTCCTGCCCACCGGCTGAGAAATTGTTGGGTGAGTTACTGGAAAGCGATCCGGATCTACTAGCGCTTGAATTTCATGTTGATTACTGGAATAACTTGGTACACGGCAGAGACGGAAATTTTGTAGATCCGTTTTCCAACTCAAAGTATTCAATGCGACAGCGTGAGTACAGCGCGGCAAAGCTGGCAGGGCGGCCTGGTGTTTATACCCCCCAGGCTGTCATCAATGGCAGAATCGCGGCGGTGGGTTCGAATCGCCGACATGTCAGCAAAGCGCTATCGATGCCTAGTGAAGCAGCGTTTATCATTAGCCAACGGCCACTAAGCACTGATCAGTCCGTACTACGAATTGCAGTTGAAGGTAATGAACAGCAGCTGCAAGATTTATCAGGCACGGATATCACACTGGTACGTTATATCGATTCCGCCGTTACCAAAATCACCGGTGGAGAGAACAGAAATCTAGAGCTTCTCAATCACCACATTGTGTTTGAAGTAACTCGATTGGGACAAATTAGTGCCGATGTTGACATGACTTACAATATCGCCGCCCCACGGCAGGGGGAGGGCTGCGTTGTGCTGGTGCAGGAAGGTGCATTGACTCCCGTTTATGCAGCACTTGAATGCCCCTAATGCAGTAGGAAGCTCCTACCTGAATTGCTTGTCATGACGAAGTTCGTGTCTGAGTGCTATCTTCTTCGTACTTAATAACTTTCCACTTCATGGGAGTGATATGTGCGCTGGCTATTAGCATGTGTACTGGCAGTGTCAACATCGACTGTTCAGGCCGACGGACCCCTCTATGCTGAGGTCCAGCTCGCGGCTGCCGGTGTCAATCATTCCAATCTGGATTTTTACCCAACCTTCGGTAGTATCAGCGCAGGGCTCTTTGTGCGCGAGGGCATTGGCATAGAGGTATTCGCAGATAGTGGGATTACGTCAGACAAAAAAAACGGATTCGATTTAGAGGTCACTGAGGCCTATGGGATCGGACTGCGTTTACAGTCCGCGCCGGTCAGACGTATCCAGGGCTATATGGTACTGGGGGCCGTTAACTTTACCGTCAACCAAGAAGCTAACGCTACCGCCTCACTGGGTGGATCACTGATAAATGGCGATTTCACCGGCGTGCGGGTTAGTCTCGGCATCATGGAGAGACTCGAACGTTGGAAAAACGTGCTGGTATCGCTTGAATATCGACATTACAACGCTGACCAGCCAATACATGTTGATGCCGTTCTACTCGGCTTGAGAGTGAATACGCCATGAACATATGTAAGCTGAAATTCATAGCCATCGCTTTTGCCGGTTTTCTAATTGGGTGTGACGGAGATGCCCGACCTTTTACCGAAGCGGTTGAAGTACGCACACTGAACCTGCAAAGTCTGGAGCCAGTGCCTCCGACCAATTCCCAGGAGCAAATTTTTCTCAATTCCGGTGAAGGGATTCAGTTCGGAATTCGCGGCTTGAACGGCGTCGATCAAACGGTTGTTCTCTCCGCATCGAATCGCGCATGGTCGGTGAGTGATGGTGCCGTTGCCACCATTAATGAAAACGGATTCCTGACGGCCTTAGCCAACGGCACCGTGGATGTATCTGTTTCGGTCGGTGGTATCGGCTCAAGCATCTATTCTTTGACCGTGGCGAATGCCACCTTGAGTTCCGTCACTGACATATCGGGAAGCGCATCCCTTGAACGCTGCATACCGGGTGATTATTTCGCCACAGGGACATTCAGTGACAATACCGTACGAAACCTGAGTAACGTCAGCTGGACTCTAAACAACCCAAGCGTGGGTGAATTGTTCGAGACAACCGGTTCTGCTACCAAACTTAACGCATTCAATGTCCCGGATGACTCAAATACGCTTCAGTTAACCGCGACTGTTGAGGGGGTTGAAGCTTTTTTAAAAACCATAGAGGTCCAGAACAATCTGCAAACGATCACGATTGGTCCTGGCACTCTGCCTATCGAAATTGATGAAAACGACGAATTGAATCTGACCGCGGTAGGAACCTACATTCGAGCTAATGCCGATAATGCGACGGCAACCAGTCAGACGGTGATAACGGCTAACGTGCAGTGGTCTATTGCGAGCGGTACCGATAACGCATCTGTCAGTAATGTACGCGGATCCAGAGGCTTGCTGACGGGTTTAGATGAGGGCACTGCCCAGGTGCTGGTTACGTGTGGAAATGTTGCTCCCCGAGCCACCATTAACGTAGACGAGGCTGGAACCGATAGCACCACGAGTACGCTCTCGTTTCAAGTCAACAATGTTGCGGTGGGCAGCACGTTGGTGTTGAACCGGGCAAGCACTTCAACCGTAATCCCCTTAAGAGTATCCACGGGCAGTAGTTACGATATCGATGATGACATCACGGAAGGCATCGACTTTGTCACTAGTTTTATTGGCACGGCTGTTGATAATCCTCCATTTCGAATACTGGGGACTGGAGCGGATAGATCGATCGAACTGCTGGCTGCAGGGCAGGGGACTATCAATGCGACCGAGATCGCCGATGGCGAACCCACGGTAACACTAACGATAACGGTAGAATAAGTTTTGAGTGCGTTGGAAAAGGTAGACCAACTGAGAGAACAGTTGGAAGGCTCGGTTGTCGGACAACCGATGTTGGTTAATCGTTTATTAATAGCCTTATTGGTTGACGGCCATTTACTTGTCGAAGGAGCCCCGGGACTTGCAAAGACCCGTGCCATTAAAGCATTAGCCGATCATATCGAATCGGATTTTCAGCGAATCCAGTTCACCCCCGATTTGCTACCGGCAGATTTAACCGGTACCGAAGTCTATCGACCGGCCGATGGTACTTTCGTCTTCCAGAACGGTCCATTGTTCAACAACCTGATCCTGGCTGATGAAGTGAATCGAGCGCCGGCAAAGGTGCAGTCCGCATTGCTTGAGGCAATGGCCGAACAGCAAATCTCTGTGGGCCACCAAACCTATGCGCTACCAACACCGTTCATGGTCATGGCAACGCAGAATCCGATTGAGCAGGAGGGTACATACCCACTACCTGAAGCCCAGTTAGATCGCTTTTTAATGCAGGTTTTAATTGACTATCCGGATGCGAGTCATGAGGCACAAATTCTGCGCATGGTGCGAAATGAGGCTCTGAATGAGCAAAAGTCGCGCAGTGCTTCCACACCCGTAGCGAAGCGCTTTGCACTCAACGACTTGCACAGTGCCCGCCGTGAAGTGTTGGAAGTCTTTATGGCTGACGATGTAGAGGATTACATTGTCAGACTGATAACAGCTACGCGAAACCCCGGCCGGCACGATGAAGATTTAGCACGGTGGCTGCAGTTTGGGGCAAGCCCACGTGGCACCTTATGTCTTGACGCCTGTGCGCGGGCCCATGCCTGGCTTGATGGTCGCGACTATGTCTCTCCCGGGGACGTTCAAGCCATAGTCCACGATGTATTAAGGCATCGATTGCTACTGTCATTCGAAGCGGAAGCGGATGGCGTTACCCCAGACGATGTTATTAAGAAACTATTAAGTCTCATTGCGGTGCCGTGACATCTTTCAATTTTGACTCACCTGCGTCGACCTCGTTAGATGAGTTAGTCAAATTGCGGAGCGCGGCGCAGGCGCTACAACGGAAAGTCCGGAAACGAAGTGCGGCCCCCATGAGCGGCGGCTCTGTTTCACGTCGTCTTGGCCGAGGTTTGGACTTTGCCGAAGTTCGCGAATATCAGCCCGGCGATGATGTTCGTATGATCGATTGGAAGGTTACCGCTCGTTCAGGCCGTGCGCACACAAAGCTGTTTATAGAGGAACGCGAAAGGCCGGTTCTACTCGTTGTGGATGGTCGACATTCGATGCGCTTTGGTACACGCGGAATGTTTAAGTCGGTTATGGCTGCACGTCTGGCCGCTTTATTGGGCTGGTGTGCCATCAGCGGGCAGGATCGTGTTGGTGGGTTCGTTTTCACTGATAGCACTCATCGAGAGATCCGTCCTCAATCTGGACGGCGTGGTCTTATGGCCTTGTTTCGCGCAATACAGGACAGTCAAGAACACCAAAACGTTAGTGATGGGGATCCTCTAGCCGATACTCTTGCACGTTTACGAAAAGGTGTCCACGGCGGTAGCACCGTTGTATTGCTCAGTGACTTTAGTGGATTCGATGAGGATTCCCGTTCCGCTCTGGGTGGTGTTTTACAGTCACTCGATGTTGTTGCCGTACAAGTCTGTGACCCATTGGAGTTTATGCTTCCGGAGCCAGGACGTTATGCCTTCCGTGCCAACGGAGCAGAGGGAGAGAGGCTGCTCATGCAGGTGGGGTCGCGTCGTCAGCAGCAACAATATCGAGAGCGTTTCCTGCAGCGCCAGTCGGAATTGAAAACCTTGTTTTCTGCCAATAGACATTACTTTACCAGTGCTTTAACCAGTGATTCATTGTTGGATATAACGTCTAGGATCGTGTCCAGACAGTTGCAAGCAGCTCAATAATTGTGGACGAGAAAGAAGCTTTATTAAGCCAGCTGAAATCAGTGCATTTACCCGAGGTAAGTGCTGTACCCGCTATTGGCTGGTGGATATTGCTTGCCGTCATTATTGCCTCAGTGTTTGCAGGTCTTCTGTGGATTCGTCGCTATCGCGCGAGACTTTGGCAACGTGAAGCCTTACAGGAAATGGCCAGAATACGAAGTGTAGTAACCGAGCAAGCAGTAGGGACGACGCTTGCCGATACCTCACGCTTAGCCCGTAAAATACTGCTTTTAACGAAACCGCGCGAGCAAGTCGCTTCATTGCACGGTGTTGAATGGTTGCAAGCTTTAGATGGAATCTGTGATCGTCCATTGTTTGCCGATGGCTTCGGTAAGCTTCTGGTGTCATACCAGTATCAAAAAGATCCCAAGGTCAACCCATCCGACTTAGACGCTCTGTTGGACTCGATGGATGAGTTGATTCACTCGGCTGCCAGGTACGTCAAATGAGCGTTGGTGATATCACATGGCTGCACCCCTGGGTTTTGTTATTACTGCCTTTGCCATTGTTGGTATATCGATTTGCCCCTGCCTATGCGGCCGCATCGCAAAGAGCCTTACTGGTGCCGGATGTCGAGCGCTATAAGTCGTTTAATGCAAGTAGCAAAGGCACAGGTGACTCTCAGTGGTTGCGTTTGCTGTTGGTTTTTATGGTTTGGGTAGCGTTGTTGTTATCTGCTGCGCGTCCACAACATTTTGGCGATGCTATCGGCGTGCCGGTCACCGGCCGTGATCTTATGCTTGGCATTGATATCTCCGGCAGTATGCGCGAAGCCGATCTATACGCCGGAAATACACGAGCCACTCGAATGGCCGTTGTTAAACAAGTTGCCAAAGATTTCGTGTCTCGTCGCACCGGTGATCGTGTCGGCATTGTTATGTTCGGCTCGCAGGCCTATGTGCAGACACCCCTAACACACGATCATCAAACCGTGCAGCATTTTCTCGATGAAGCAGCCGTTGGTCTTGCAGGTCGATCAACGGCTATTGGCGATGCCATTGGGCTGTCTGTTAAGCGTCTACGAGAGCGACCTGAGGCTGCCAGGGTATTAATTCTGCTAACCGATGGTGCTAACTCTGCGGGTGTCATTGAGCCAATCGATGCCGCAAAGCTTGCGCAGGAAAACGGCATCCGGATTCATGCCATTGGGGTAGGGTCTGATAGGCGCGACAGTGTCTTCAGTAACGCCTTCGGTGCACAGCGTAGTGATTTGGATGAAGAGACCTTGCGTGCTGTCAGTAGCACCACGGGTGGGAAGTATTTTCGCGCAAGGAATCAGCAGGAGCTTGCCAATATTTATCGTGAGATTGATCTGCTTGAACCGACTGAGTTAGAGTCTGAAGAGTACCGCCCATTGCGTGAGCTATTTGCCTGGCCACTCGGTGCTGCTTTGTTGTTGTCTATCGTATGGGTATTGCTTGGAATGAAGCGTAGCTCATCTCATGCGGGTAAAGCGGCATGATAGATACCGATTTAACCTGGCTAAGGCCTATCTGGTTATGGGGTTTTCTTCCGCTATTGGCTGCGTTGTTTTTCTGGTTCAGACAAAGCAGAGCACAGAGTGAGTGGGAAAGCATTGTCGATGCAGAGTTACGACCATTCGTGCTTGAAGAGTCGCAATCCACAAAAAGGTTTAGCCCCTGGCTTTTATTTTTGGCGTGGGGTTTGTGTTTATTGTTGTTGGCAGGTCCGGTTTGGCAGCAGCAGGAAGTACCGGTATTTCAGGCGCAACAGTCTGAGGTGATTCTGTTCGACTTATCGCGCTCAATGAGGGCCGATGATATCTCTCCCGATAGGCTGACCCGTGCGCGCTTTAAGTTACTGGACTTACTTGACCAGAGCAAAGGGCGAAACACAGGGCTTATTGCATTCGCCGAACGCCCTTATGTCATTAGCCCACTCACAGATGATGCTAAAACTATCGCAGCTTTTGTCCCGTCTCTCGACCCGGATATCATGCCTGTACAAGGCAGTCGTCTAGATCTGGCAATCGATAAAGCGGTGAGTTTACTAATGCAAGCGGGTGTTAGCCGCGGTCACATTATTCTCATCACTGATGATGCTGTTAACGATGCAGACAGATCGGCTGCGTCCAGTGCAGTATCACAGGGTCATAGACTCTCTGTTTTGGGTATTGGCACAGCTGCGGGGTCCCCGTTGAGAGATGAGTCCGGTCAGTTTCTACAAGAAGGCAATGGGGCCATCGTGGTGCCGCAGTTGGATATGAATGCTCTGGAAACATTGGCAGCTGCCGGGGACGGGGTTGCTGTAAAGATGACGGCCGATGCTTCAGATCTCGATCGTCTGAACGACGTTCGCCAAGCTATTGCTATCAGCTCCGGTGCTGATGAATCATTAGATAGCCAGATTTACTGGATCGAGTATGCACCCTGGGCTGTCTGGTTGCTTGTCATCGCATTGCTCGCATCGTTTCGCAAAGGTATCGTCACATGATTCGTTTCATGGCGCTGACGTCCCTACTGTTTTTTCAGTCTGCCTATGCCATAGGTGGTTGGGCAGATTGGTGGAAAACGCCGGAGCAACAGGCATTAGATTTGTACGAGTCAGATAACGCGGATGCCTTGTTAGAAGTTGCTCCCGACGAGAATTGGCAAGGAATAGCACAATTTCAATCAGGTAACTTTGAAACGGCTGCGCATACATTCCGCAATCAACAGCAAAAATTGTTGGAAAACGGTGACGAAGCTAAAGCTCGAACGTCTGCATACAACCAGGCACTCAGTGACATCATGTCGGGTCAGTATCAGCAGGCCATTAGCAGTTTAGACGAGTTGCTAGGCACAGCCCCTGACTATCCCGATGCAAAACACAACAGAGACATAGCGCAAAAGCTGCTTGAACTGGAGCAACAAGAACAGCAGCAAAACTCTGAACAAAGTGATAGTGGAGAATCTGCTGACCCCGATAACTCTGATTCTCAGTCATCCGATTCATCAGAAGGCGGTGAACAGGGTGATGACTCATCGCAACAATCAGAATCTGAAGAAGGGCAACAATCTGAAGGTTCTTCCGATAGTGATACGGATGAAAGTGAAAGCCAAAGTGAAGAGCAGCAACAGCAAGAGGCTCAGGAAGCCAGTGACGCACTGAACGCTGAGGCAGAACAGCAAGCTAAAGAACAATCTGAAGAGCAGGGTGAGAATGAATCCATGCAGTTCGTGGAAAACGATGAACCTTTAACAGAATCTGAACAAGCCACCGAACAAATGCTAAGACGTATTCCTGATGACCCAAGAGGACTGTTACGCCGAAAGCTTGAGCAAAGTCATCTCAGTGAATACCCGGAGGTCCGTGATGCCGCAAAACCTTGGTAATACACAAACGATGAACGTTGTTTGGACGTTTTTACAACCTGTAGTGTTTTCCTTGGCGCTGCTGTTAACGTTGCTTGCCAGTTCCCTAAGCTATGCACAAGAGGGAACTGTCAACAGCCGTTTGAGCGCCAACACCATCACGCGGGACGAGTCTGTGACACTGGAAATCGTAGCGGTTGGACTAGACAAAGAACTGGATTTGTCATCACTGGAAAAAGACTTCGATGTGGCGGGAAGATCAAGCTCACGAGAGGTCAATAGTATTCTCAGCACGAGTGGAGAGCTTCGAACCACCAGCATAGTGACTTGGACCGTACAGCTCCTTCCTAAAGATGTTGGTGTGTTTACGGTACCTTCAGTTCGAGTGGGTGATGTCACCAGTCAATCTCATACCTTGACGGTCAATGATCTCCCAAAGGGGGCACAGAGAGATATCTTTATTGAAGCTTCCGTCGATACCACTACGCCGTGGGTTCAGTCTCAGGTATTGATGACCTTAAAGGTTTTTCAAGCCATCGAAATTGTAGATGGAGGGTTGGATGTTCCTGAAGCAGACGATCTGGTTGTTGAACGATTAGGCGAGGATGTTCGCAGTACGGAGACCCGTGACGGAAGACAGTACAGTGTCACTACTAGACGGTTCGCGTTGTTTCCGCAAAAGAGCGGGGAAATAACTCTTAAACCGATAACGCTAAGCGTTTCGGTGCCTGCTGATCCTAACCGTGTCAGGACGTTTTTTTCCCCCACTCGCAAATTGACTCGCCGCAGTGACAGCATCACGTTGAATGTAAAACCCCGACCCGAATCCGGTACCGCGTGGTGGTTACCGGCAAAAGCGGTGCAATTGAATAGCCAGTGGATAGGCGATATCAATAATGCCACTGTGGACCAACCGCTAACGCGAACAATAACGATAAGAGCGAGCGGTGTCGCTGATTCACAGTTGCCGGATATCAACATTCCCGCGGTTGAAGGGGCAAGTTTGTACGCAGAGCAACCGGTTAGACAATTAGGTGCCAACCAGCAGGGTCTTGTGTCCGAGTTAACGCTCAAGTGGGCTTTAATTCCGCAGCGCGTTGGGCAGGTAAGTTTGCCCCCCGTTGTGGTGGAGTGGTTCAACACGTCCACGGGTCAGATAGAAAAAGCGACGCTTGCCGCTGAAACCATAAAAGTGACCTCGTCTGCGGCGTCAAATTCAGTACAGAGACCTGATGCGGACATAATCAATTCAGCCGTAACACCGCAACAAACTATCAGGTCGGCACCAGGCTCGGTTGCGCAGGACACGTCCGCTGATGAAACGGCTGTCGCCACAAGTGGCGCGGCGGGCCTCGAATCACGCGTCATAGCTCTTCAGGATGAAGTGTCATTCTGGCGATCGCTCCTGATTGGGGTTCTGGTGTTGTGGTTAGGATCGGCGATGTTGTTTTGGTGGGCGAAATCACGATCAAATCGGGGTGAGGGCACCGAACCGCTTCGTCGCAAACTGGGCGCTGTAAAAAATGCGGCGAGTCAGTCATTGAGCAACATGCAACCCTTAGGCGGTGTTGCTGCGAGTTGCAAAAGCGGTGAATTGGAAACAATCCGATCGGCAATAATCGAATGGTCCAGTAGGCAATGGCCCGACAATACCCCGCTGAGTTTAACGGATGTAGCCGGCCGCCTTCCGGTAGGGGCAGCGCGAACACTCATAGCCGATTTGGATGCGGCTCTGTACAGTCAGCGTGGTCGTGATGGAGACACAACACCCTTACGTAATCGGTTGCAGGAGTTACCTGAACTACTCAAAAATGCCGTGACGTCGAATCAAGCTGATCAACCTCGTTCAGGTGTTAGTTCCGGCAAGGAACTTCCAGCCCTTTAGGGGGTTATATCAAAGCCCCAAACGGGCGAATTACTAGGCACGATCCTTGAGAGTATGAGACCACCCGAGCCCTCTGAGGCTTGTTCAAACGTACTCTGTGACCACTCGCATTACCTATCTCTCACACAAACGAACACTGCGGAGACAAATTACTGACTCTCTCGGTGAACGTGTGCGTGCTTGGGTGTATCGTTTGTTATTCCTTCTAACCCTGTTATTTGTCCCAACGGCCAGCGTCCATGCCGCAGATGCCATACCGGGTGAGCAATGGTGCGATCGCCCCGTGGACAATATCCGCTTTGTCGGTAACAAGGTGACTCGCTACGAGGTAATGAACCGGGAGCTATTGCAAAAGCCCGGCGAGCCCTGTTCGCTCGATAACATTATCGACGGTATACAAAACAACTTGGATTTAGGGCTCTTTAGGTCAGTGCGTGCTGAACTGCACCTGAGTGAGGGGCGTTTGGAGTTGGTGTATTACGTGGTGGAGAAAATATTTTTTCTACCCATTCCTAGGTTTAGTAGAACATCTGATAGCGAGCTCCGATTTGGAGCACAACTTCGCTGGGACAATTTTCTAGGACGTTTGCATCAACTTAAGTTGACGTATGAAAAGCGACAGGAAGATAACGGGCAGGGAAGGTCGGGTTACGTGCATTCACTGGACTATACGGTCCCCAGGTTTTTTGGCAGTCGCTTTGGACTCGGTGTCAGTCTCGACCGCATTCGAAACAACACAGAACTTTCACAAGACGGCATTGTTTACGGTGAAGCGCTTCAGGAGCGGCAACGTGCTGAATGGCGTATTGCAAGATGGGCCAATGAATCAGATGGCGTACAAGGCCTGAGTTATTTTGTTGGCGCTGGTATTGAACGTCGTGACTACGCCATTCGTTCCGGAACAGTGGGGCCGTTTAGCGATGGTTTAAATGTCACGTTGCTTACAGGGTTTGAGGTAAAACAGGTTCATCGTTCGACTTTTAGTCGGCGCGGATACGAGTATGGCGTTACAATCAGGGTCGCTGACGAAGCTCTGGGAGGAGACTTCAGTTATGTGCAGATGGACGCTCTGTCACGGTGGTACTTACCATTGCGAAGACCGCAAACCAATCTGAATTTACAATTGAGGTTGGGCTTGAGTTCTATGGCGCCGTTTGGCCAGCGCAATTACGGTATCGGTGGCGGAGAACTAATTCGTGGCATGCGCCCCGGTTCTGCCACAGGAGATTTTCTCGTGTTGGCAAATGCAGAGTATCTGTCAGGATTTTTTGCGTATCCCGCCTGGCGTTGGGTGGCGTTTGCCGATATCGGGAACGTCTACCTTAAAGATGATGTCAATATTCTTAAACAGATAGCCCGCGGTGGTTTCGGTTTACGCTGGAAACTAGAACAGTTGACCAGTACTGATTTACGGATTGATGTGGCATGGGATCCTAAGCGGCAGAAGCTGACGCCCTATGTTTCTACCAGTCTGACATTTTGACACTATAGTCGGGCGATTTCCGGCTGGACGAGGAACGACGAATGACAACAGAACCTGGGCAGTTTGCTCATTGGCAGATAGAGCGCGACGCAGAAAATATTGTCTGGTTAGCGCTTGATCGTCAGGGCGAAACAACAAACTCTCTGTCCGAAGCTGTAATTCGAGAACTGGGGGACATTGTCTCTGCACTGGAAGCAGACACACCCGCAGGGTTAGTGATCTCATCCGCTAAGGAGGGTAGTTTCATCCTCGGTGCCGATATTCGCGAATTCGATAACTTCGATAAGGCATCAGATGTTACTGACAAAATAAAGCAAGGCCATGAAGTGTTTGCCCGGCTTGAGAATTTATCGTGTCACAAAGTGGCGTCTGTACATGGATTTTGTTTGGGTGGCGGCCTAGAGCTCGCATTGTGCTGCGATTACATCATCGCGCTTAATGTGCCTGAAACACGCTTCGGATTACCCGAAGTCAAACTAGGCATTTTTCCAGGCTTAGGCGGCACAACGCGATTAACCGAACGAGTCGGTGGGCTAGAAGGCATGCAGTTGATGCTCACCGGGCGTATGCTTCGTGCAGGCGCTGCGCGTGGAATGGGCGTCATCGATGAACTCGTTGATGAGTTCAGCTCGCTTAAGTGGAGCGCACGTCGCGCTATCTTAAAAAAACGCCGCAGGCGTCCATTGTCAATAGCGGCCAATCTGACAAACCGATTACCGTTTCGCACAGCCTTAGCTGCAGTGCTTAAAAAGAAAACGGCTGAGAAAGCCAACCCGGATCATTACCCGGCGCCTTTTCGCATGATATCGCTATGGAATAAGCATCGTGATAATCGGCGGCGAATGTTCGACGGTGAGGCTCGCGAAGTAGGCGAGCTGATGGTTAGCGACACAGCTAAAAACCTTCGTCGTATCTTCTTTTTAACCGAGCGCATGAAGGGTTTGGGTAAAGCTAGCGACTTTAAAGTACGCCGTGTTCACGTTGTGGGCGCTGGTGTTATGGGTGGTGATATCGCTGCGTGGTGTGTACTGCAAGGCATGGAAGTGACGTTGCAAGATCGCGAAATGAAATACATTGAGCCTGCGTTAAAACGGGCTAAATCCTTATTCAAAAAGCGGCTTAAGAAAAAGCCTGCGGTACTGGCCGCACAAGGAAGGCTTATTGCCGATGTTGCCGGTGATGGTGTTCCTTTAGCCGATGTCATCATCGAAGCCATTTATGAAGATGCCGATGCAAAGCGTGCTTTGTATGCGGCTATTGAACCTCGCATGGCCGAACATGCTGTGCTTGCAACCAACACGTCAGCCTTGCCGTTAGAAGAACTGTCTAAAAACCTGGCACAGCCATCGCGTCTAATTGGTTTGCACTTTTTTAACCCGGTTGCAAAAATGCCCTTGGTCGAAGTCGTGCACGGGCAGGGTACTGACGATGCAATGGTCACACGCGGTTGCTCGTTCGCTTCGCAGATTAATCGCTTTCCATTACCGACCAAAAGTGCGCCTGGCTTTTTAGTTAATCGTGTCTTGGCGCCTTATTTAATGGAAGCTTTTACACTTATGCTTGAAGGCATTGAGAAAGACACCATTGATGCAGCTGCTATTCGATTCGGTATGCCAATGGGGCCAATCGAACTAGCCGATGTTGTCGGATTAGATGTCTGCATGAAAGTCGCCGAAACACTAGCAACGGGCGATGTAGAAGCACAACGAAACCTGCTTCAGCAAAAACTGGATGATAAAACGTTGGGTAAGAAAACAGGCAGAGGCTTTTACGTTTGGAGCAAAGGTAAGCCTGACAGACGCTCCATAGACATGAACAGCCCCTACGGTGATCAAATGGCAGAGCGTTTAATGAAGCCTTTTCTGGCTGAATGCCAGGCTGCTTCAGCCGAAGGCATCGTAGAAGATGATGACCTGCTAGATGCCGGCATTATTTTCGGAACAGGCTTCGCGCCGTTTCGTGGTGGTCCAATGCAGTACCTAAGAGATCGAGGAGATCAAATCTGATGGCACAAACACTAAAGCCTGTCGTCATTGTCGGCGGTTTGCGAATTCCGTTTTGTCGTTCGAATTCAGCCTACGCCTCTTTGTCTAACCGAAAAATGCTCTCTACCGTGTTGAACGGTATGGTTGATCGATACGAGCTTAAAGGCCAGCATATTGGTGAGGTGAACGCCGGTGCTGTGATCGCCCATTCCCGAGATTGGAACCTGGCAAGAGAGGCTGTACTCAGTACACAGCTGGCACCTTCCACACCGGGCCTGACGTTGCAGCAAGCGTGCGGAACATCGCTTCAGGCGGCATTGGTGGCTGCTGCGAAAATTGCCTGTGGTCAAATAGATTCTGCGATAGCAGCGGGCACAGATACCGTTAGTGATGTACCCATTGTATTCAGTCAAAAATTTGCGAAGCGTCTTGTGTCTTTGGGGCGTGCCAGAGATTTTAAATCCAAGCTGAGTGTGTTCAAAGGGTTCGGTCCTAAAGAGTTAGCGCCCGTGCCGCCTTCGGTTAACGAGCCGCGAACTCTAATGAGCATGGGGCAGCATTGCGAGCTGATGGCAAAAACCTGGGGTATTTCCCGGGAAGCCCAGGATGAACTCGCCTTAGCGTCTCACGTTAATGCAACTGCTGCCTACAACGATGGCTTCTACGATGATCTTTTAATTCCGTGTGACGGTGTGCTTCGGGATAACAATGTTCGCGCAGATTCCAGCATGGAATCTTTAGCCAAACTTCGCACGGCGTACGATCGAAGTGAGGCGGGCACGTTAACAGCTGGCAACAGTACGCCGCTAACGGACGGAGCCGCTGGCGTACTATTGTGTAGCGAGGAATGGGCTCGAGAACGTGGGCTACCTATTCAAGCTTATCTGACACATTCAGCGACGGCTGCAGTTGACTTTGTTCAGGGAGCTGGCCTTCTTATGGCGCCGACTGTCGCGGTCAGTGACATGCTGAACAAGGCGAATATGAATTTACAGGATTTTGATTTATATGAAATCCACGAAGCGTTTGCTGCACAAGTCTTGTGTACGCTGAAGGCTTGGGAAGATGAAGACTACTGCCGAAGTGAGCTTGGTCGCGATCAAGCGATGGGTAGTATCGATCGAAGCCGCATGAACAAGGTGGGTTCGAGTCTGGCGGTAGGTCATCCGTTTGCAGCTACCGGTGCTAGAGTATTGGGTACACTGGCAAAACAACTGGATCAAACCGGCGCTGGAAAAGGTCTGATTTCTGTGTGTACTGCAGGCGGCATGGGTGTGTCTGCGATACTGGAGAAATAATCATGCTGAACGTCAGAAGTGTCTGCCTTGCTCTGTGTGTCGCAAGCTTTGCATGGGTGTCTCCGGTGTTTGCTCAAGAGACTCAACAACCGGTATACAACGTCTTCTCCTTGCACAGCGAAGCAAGTGCTGAAGTTGACAACGACCTCATGATTGCCACGCTCATGGTTGAAGCTGAGGACCGCGATCCTGCGGTGTTGGCCAGCAAGGTAAATTCGGCCATGAGCTGGGCGGTGAATGTCTTGCGTCCATTTGGTGCGCTAAAAACCAAGACCCGCGATTACCAGACATACCCCAGATACGACAGCAGTAAAAATCGTAAGCTCATAGGCTGGCGTGCAAGCCAGAGCATACAAATAGAAACAGATGATTTCGAAGCTGCCGGTAAAGCAATCCAGAAACTTCAGGAGCGATTGCAGGTGAAAGGTATTCAGCTGGCAGCTAAACCTGAAACCCGCGCAGCAGCAGCTGATGAGCTCATCAACGAAGCCTTATCGACGTTTAAAAAGAGGGCGACATTAGTACAGCGAAATATGGGCGCAACGGGTTATAAAATTTTGGATGTGAACATTCAAAGTGATCAACCCAATGGTCCCATGTACGACATGGCGGCCGTGCAGTACGAGAGCATGCGCAGCTCTGCAATGGTCTCCGAGCCTGCAATTGAGGCAGGAACCAGTCGTGTCAGTGTGCAAATATACGGAAGGGTTCAACTAGACTGATTCGGCTTGTTACACTAACGGGCCGGCAGTTTGGAGATATCGATACGTGGATCACGCTAAATTCATGAAGGCCGCAGTTGAAGAGGCTCGAAAGGGTCGAGCGGCTGGTGGAATCCCCATTGGTTCTGTTCTCGTCGTTGACGGCGAGATAATCGGTCGCGGTCACAATCAGCGAGTTCAGCAAGGCAGTTCTATCCGCCACGCCGAGATGGATTGCCTTGAGGAAACCGGGCGTTTACCCGCTAGCACCTATCAGCGAGCCACTTTGTATTCAACACTGTCACCGTGCGACATGTGCAGTGGTGCCGTTTTGTTATATGGCATTCCTCATGTTGTTGTCGGAGAAAACAAGACTTTTCAAGGACCTGAGGAGTACGTCCGCAGTCGTGGTGTTAATGTCGAGGTGTTAGATGACGCTGAATGCATTGCCATGATGGAAGAATTCATTGCCGAAGAGCCCACGTTATGGAACGAGGATATCGGCGTATAACCCGGTTTGTCGGCGTTCTGAGCGCCGCATGCCAAATATCTGAACGCAATGCGACCAGGTTCGCCACAATAGCGCCATTTCTTGCTAAACCAATAAGCTTAAAGCGCTCGTAAACAGGTAGTATTGCGCCCATTAATCACTCTGGAATTACCTAAAAGGCAAGGCCCCATGAAAATTATCGTAGGCGTCAAGCGAGTGCTTGACTACAACGTCAAGGCCCGCGTAAAAGCGGATAAGTCAGGCATCGAGCTGGCTAACGTCAAGATGTCCATGAACCCGTTTGACGAGATTGCCGTCGAAGAGGCTCTGCGAATCAAAGAAGCAGGTCATGCTGAGGAAGTCATCGCGGTATCAATAGGACCATCGCAGAGCCAGGAAACAATCCGTACGGCTTTGGCCATGGGTGCCGATCGTGGAATACTGCTAGAAACTGACGAGTTGCTTGAGCCTCTGGCTATCGCCAAACTCTTCAAGCACGTAGTGGAGCAGGAACAGCCGGGCCTGGTTATCTTAGGCAAGCAGGCCATCGATGACGACGCCAACCAGACGGGTCAAATGTTGTCAGCGTTGACGGGCATGTCTCAAGCCACCTTCGCATCAAAAGTTGAGTTTGAAGGCGATTCTCTGAAAGTCACGCGAGAAGTGGATGCCGGCTTGGAATCCATTCAAGTGCAAATGCCTACCATTATCACAACCGATCTTCGCCTCAATGAGCCGCGCTACGCGAAGTTGCCGAACATCATGAAAGCGAAGAAAAAACCTCTGGAAATCACCGCAGTTGCGGACACGGGCGTTGACGTGTCCAGCGGCCTTTCTGTTGTTGAGGTCAATGAGCCGCCTAAGCGTGAAGCGGGCGTTATCGTTAACAGTGTTGCTGAGCTAGTTGAAAAGCTTCGTGACGAAGCAAAAGTCATCTAAGCCGGGCTTTCGAGGAAATAAAATTATGAGTACTTTAATTCTTGCCGAACACGAAGCCGGTGAACTACGTCCAGCAACATTGAGTGTAGTCACGGCAGCAGTTGCTATCGGTGGCGACGTTGATTTGTTAATAGCGGGTAGCGACGTTGCTGGTGTTGCAGAGAAAGCCTCTAAAATTGCCGGTGTGTCTAAGGTATTGGTTGCCGACGACGCCGCCTACGCTAACGAGCTGGCTGAAAATCTGTCTGCTGTTGTACTTAAGCATGCCTCCGGGTACAGCCACATTTTATTTGCAGCCACGGCAGCTGGTAAAAACGTAATGCCACGAGTTGCTGCGCTTCTCGATGTATCGGGCATCTCCGATATCATTGAAGTGAAGAGTGCTGATACTTTCGTACGACCCATCTACGCGGGTAATGCTCTGGCTACAGTCCAAAGCGCTGACTCTGTAAAAGTTGTGGGTGTTCGTACAACAGCCTTTGACCCTGCAGCAGCAGAGGGTGGAAGTGCCTCTGTTGAATCTGTTGACGCCGCAGAGATCAGCTCAACCGTGTCCTTTATCGGTCAAGAGCTCTCTCAATCGGATCGCCCAGAATTAACCAGTGCAGGAATCGTTGTATCGGGTGGCCGCGGAATGCAAAACGGAGAGAACTTCTCCATGCTTGATGAAATCGCCCTAAAGCTGAATGCGGCTGTCGGTGCTTCTCGAGCGGCCGTAGATGCGGGCTTTGTACCCAACGAATATCAAGTGGGACAAACCGGAAAAGTGGTCGCCCCTGATTTATATATCGCCGTGGGTATCTCTGGCGCTATCCAGCATTTGGCGGGTATGAAGGACAGTAAAGTGATCGTTGCCATCAACAAGGACGAAGAAGCACCTATTTTCCAGGTAGCTGATTACGGATTGGTTGCAGATTTATTCGACGCACTGCCTGAGCTATCGAAAGCACTAGAAGGCTAATTGCCTGAAAGCTAGGGGTTTTCCTAGTCATCTGACTAGCAAGCTCAATTCGTATGGTTTAACGGGCCCTGTCGCTTTGACAGGGCCCGTTTTCGTTTTCAGAACCGTTTATACTGAATTTTTAGTGTTTGGAAAGGGCCGAACTCATGGATACACGAATACGCGATGCGATTGACGAGTCGATAAAAGAACTCAAAAATATGCAGGACAAGGTTGAGGGTTTCATCGACGACTTGCCCGATGACACGCAAGAAATCAAACGTGCCACGAAAAGTGCGTTGGACCACTTAGGTACGGTTTTAACGAAAGTGGTCGATCAAGCTGGCAACACTGCTGAGGAGGCTCAATTGCAGGCTCATCTGGGTGTCATGGAAGCCAAAGATAAATTGGATGCCTCTCGTGTGGTTCTTGATGATGTACTGGCCAGATCAGCAGAGGAATCGAAAAAGATCCTGGATGAAGTAGAGCTGAAGCAGCATCTGGCGAAAATGGAAGCCCAGGATTTCTGGGAAGAGCGCGGATCTAAACTGGCTGAAGAGTTTCAGGCCTCGGCCGCTGATATGCAAGATCTAGCGGAAAAGGCTGCCAGCGAACTCAGCTCGGCTTTTACCCAGTGGAATGAGCAATTCAAATCTCGTAAGTAGGAAGACACAATGACATACACAGCTCCCGTAAAAGACATCTCGTTTGTGCTCAACAACGTCGTGGGTCTTTCGGATATTGCGCAGTTGCAGGGTTTTGAAGATGCTTCCCCCGATTTAGTCGAAGCGATTCTGGACGAATCTGCAAAATTTACCGGTGATGTTCTGGCTCCCTTGAATTGGGTGGGAGATCAGCAGGGCAGCCAGTGGAACGAGGGTGAGGTGACGACACCCGATGGTTGGAAAGAAGCGTACCAACAGTTTGTCGAAAACGGCTGGGGTAGTCTGTCTTTTCCTCCTGAGTTTGGTGGCCAAGGGTTGCCCATGTGTGTCTCGGCAGCGGTGCAAGAGATGTGGCATAGCGCCAATATGTCCTTCGGCTTGTGTCCCTTATTAACGCAAGGGGCTGTTGATGCCATTGCACATCATGCCTCTGATGAGCTTAAGCAACTGTATTTACCCAAGATGGTTGAGGGTGTTTGGTCCGGTACGATGAACTTGACAGAGCCTCAAGCAGGTTCTGATCTCGCAGCGGTTAGAACACGCGCCGAACCCTCAGGCGACCACTACCTCATCAAAGGTCAAAAAATTTACATCACCTACGGTGAGCACGATTTAACCGAGAACATTGTTCATTTGGTGCTTGCGCGACTCCCCGATGCACCAGCAGGTGTAAAAGGTATCTCGCTTTTTATTGTGCCTAAGTTTTTACTGAACGAAGATGGTTCACCCGGTGATAGAAACGATGTTAATTGTGTTTCCATCGAGCACAAGCTAGGTATCCATGCCAGCCCAACCTGTGTCATGTCCTATGGTGACAATGGCGGTGCTATCGGCTATCTGGTGGGAAAAGAACATCACGGTTTGGCGTACATGTTTACTATGATGAATCAGGCGCGTCATGCCGTCGGTGTTGAAGGCTATGGCATTGCTGAGCGTTCCTATCAACAGGCTGTCAGTTACGCACGCGATCGTCGCCAAGGAAAAACCCTGCTAGGAAAGGGTGAAGATGATCAAGGGATTATCAATCACCCGGATGTCAGACGTATCCTGATGAGTATGCGTTCTACCATAGAAGCTATGCGCGGTTTGGGCTTGGAATGCGCGGCGGCTTTCGATCAGGCGAATCGCCATGCAGATGAAGAGATGCGAGCCCGAATGCAACGCAGAGGCGAGTTACTAACACCTCTGGTTAAAGGTTGGTCCACAGAGATGGGCGTGGAGCTTTGCTCATTAGGTGTTCAGGTGCACGGTGGCATGGGTTTCATTGAAGAGACCGGTGCCGCTCA
>JAHDGK010000033.1 GCA_020627685.1 Granulosicoccus sp.
CGCCTGAACCAGACCCAGTTACCATTCAGGTTTTACAGACCAATCGCGAGCATCCTGCCAATACCTGTGTTGGTACAACTGCCTCGTTAGCCCCCACGCGAGATATTCACTTATCAGGGACTACCGTGGTTAATGACTCGGTGCTAACAGTGGGTAGTAATGAACAGTATGCCTACCTGTTGTTCAATCTAGTTGATGTACCTGCGACAACTGCAGACTATGCGCTTCAGATGTTTACTGAGCAGACCAACGATTCCACAGCTGTTTCAGCCTATCAGGGAAGTTCATCTGACTGGTCTGAGTCATCGTCGTTTGAGCAACTGCCCTACCCGGCTGTTCGACTAGGCGAAGAAACACTGACCTTCAATACTCCTGGCTATCAGCTCATTCACCTGCAAAGAGATATGTTGAGTCAAGGGCCGGAAACCATCATCGTGGCCGTTGCCAATAACAGCAGCAATGTGCTGTTGCGCTCAACCGAAACAGACTTTGAACCTCGGTTAAAAATCTCTGGCACAGGTGATTTTTGCAATCAATATACGCAAAGCCGTGAAAGCCGATTGGCGGCTGAAGCAGCAGCACCTGAACCCAACCCAAGCGATACAACAGATTCAACTAATAGTAATGACGATGCGCCTTCTCAATCCGATGAGAATGCAACAAGTGATACTTCAGCCGACGACAACAACGCATCTAGTGATGATGCTCAAAGCCCGGAAGATGATGCGCCACCCGCTGATGACGACCCGAACACGAACAATCCTTTTGAGGTCACTGATCCTAATGCGGATTCATCCACCAATGAGAGTACGTCAGGAGGTAGCTCTGGCGGTGCGCCGAACGTTTCTTTGTTGCTACTGATCGGTGTAGCCGCGTGGACAAGACGTCGGCTACTTCGTTCGAGTTGCTAACCAGACCCCCAAAGCTGCCACGGCCATACCTAGCCATGCCAAAGCCGTCATTTTCTCATCCATCATAATCCAAGCAATTAGTGCAGCAGTTGGGGGTACCAGAAAGAACAGCGCACTAACCCGTGTAGCTTCTCCGTTTCGGATCATCATTAATAGAAGACTGATAGCGAGAATGGAATTACCTAAGACAAGGTAGGCTAACGCTGCGAGAAACGTAGGGGTAATTGTCACGTTCATTGGCTCGAATAAAAAAGCCAGTGGCAAGGTACACGCGAAACCAACGATGTACTGAACCATGTTTGACGTCAACGGGTGATGAGATACGCCAAATCGTTTTTCCCACACAGTGGCCAACGTGAATGCTATTAACGCCGTTACCGAAAACAGTAGGACGGTGACGCTAATAGGTTGTATTCCCAAATTGCCATACAACACTAAAAAAGTGCCCGTCAAGCCCAGCACCAACCCTATCCATCGTTTCGCTGAGACACTTTCACGCGATACCAATGGCATAAGTAGCGCCACTAAGATAGGTTGTAGCGAGGTTATTAATGCAAGACTGCCCGCAGAGCTACCTTTTACAAACGCCATCCAGCCTGTCGCAAAATAAACCACTTGTATAAGAAATCCTACGCAGGCCAAATTCGCCCATTCATAAAGCGACTTGGGCATAGCGGGTTTATAGATCAAACAAAATGGCAGTAACAAAATAACAACGCAGCCGTAACGTATAGCTAGCAGCGTAAGTGGATCAGCATAGTTAAGTCCGATCTTGGCAACGGTAAATCCGCCGGACCAAAGCAATAAAAAGAGTGCAGGCGCTAACGTGAGTAGCCTCAACATTAAGTGTGTTTTTCCCTTTGCTATGTTTTAGCGTAGTTGGCTATCTTTGCTGCCGCGCCGATTGAATCCTGATGCCGCTGCCTTTTCGTCAGTTTCCTCTTGGCAAGACACACACAAACGCACACCGGGTATGGCCTGCTGACGTGCTTCAGGTATGGGTTTCTCACATTCCTCGCACTCAGCAAGACTCTCGCCTTTGGGGATTTGCTGTCGCGCTCGTTTCACAGCATCACCAACGCTTGCATCGATCTGATCCTGTACCGCACCATCTCTTGACCATCCACCTGCCATTTTCAGCCCCTCAGCGCAATCGTTATTCGGAAGACTTAGCCCAGAGGTTGATATCTTCCTCCGAAGCACTGGCATCGATAGCCGCTAATTCATCGGCCGTGAATTCAAGATTGGTCACAGCCTGTGCACATTGAATAACCTGCTCAGGCTTCGACGCACCAATAAGCGCACTCGTTATACCGTTGTTTCTCAGAACCCAGGCAATAGCCATCTGAGCCAGACTCTGCCCTCTTTTAGCAGCAACATCGTTCAACGCTTTGATGCTTTCTATTGCGCGCTCAGACACAAACGCAGGGTTCAAGGATTTACCTTGTGCAGCCCGGCTACTTTCTGGAATACCGTTCAGGTATTTGTCAGTAAGCATGCCCTGCGCTAACGGGGTAAACGCGATTGACCCCATACCCAGTTCGCTAAGCGTATCTTTTAATCCGTCACGCTCGACCCAACGATTGATAATGTTATAGCTCGGTTGATGGATAACACAGGGAGTTCCCAGACTTTTTAGAATGGCTGAAGCCTCTCGTGTTTTCTCAGAATTGTAAGAAGATATTCCCGCGTAAAGTGCACGGCCAGAGCGCACTATGTGATCCAGGGCGCCCATGGTTTCTTCTAAGGGCGTATCGGGATCGAAGCGATGCGAATAAAAAATATCCACGTAATCCAGACCCATACGTTTCAGGCTTTGATCGCAGGACGCTATTAGATATTTCCTGCTGCCCATCTCGCCATACGGACCCGGCCACATTCGATACCCGGCTTTGGAAGAGATAATAAGTTCATCACGATAGCCCGCAAAGTCTTCGCGCAGAATCTTGCCGAATACAGTTTCTGCAGAACCTGCAGGCGGTCCATAATTATTGGCTAGGTCGAAGTGAGTTATACCGTGATCGAAAGCGGCGTGACAGATTTCGCGTTGCGTTTGGTAGTGAAAATCATGGCCGAAGTTATGCCACAGACCCAATGACACAGCCGGCAACAGCAAGCCGGAGTTACCACATCGTCGATACACCATTTTGCTGTATCGATCTTCAGAAGGTCTGTAAAGCATAGAGGTCTCCCGTTTACTGACTAAGTCCGAGAGTTATACTACTCGCATATCACAGGTTTCAGGAAGGGTGTAGCACCTGAGATCCGATGTCATCAATGCTGCACAAACCCAATTGCGCCAAGGCTATGCTCGATTCAGCTGCTAATACCTCGCATAGCTGGACCAACCCCTGTTCACCCTCTGCCGCCATAGCAAACAGTAACGGTCTTGCCATGAAGGCAAAATCGGCACCGACTGCATAGGCTTTGACGATGTCTTCACCCGATCGTAGACCGCTGTCGAAAAACAACGGATAGTCATCACCCACTGCGTCGCGGATTCGTTTCAAGCACTCTATGGGCGGAGGCGCACTCTCTAGTTGACGGCCGCCATGACTCGACACCTGCACGGCATCCACGCCCATCGTTTTCATTCGCACGGCATCTTCTGAACTCAGCACACCTTTGACGACAAGGTTGCCTTTCCAACTTTGTCGTATTTTGTCTAGCAAATTCCAATCAGCACCCGCTCTGCTGGCGGTACGTTCGAAGGCGCCGTATTTACCCCCAAAATTGGCTAGTTCCGGACGTCCGTGAAGTAAGGTATTGATGGACCAACGCGGGTGCATCGCAAAATCAAAAATCTGTGCAGGCCCCATTTTGAAGGGCATTTTAAAACCGCGTCTAAGCTCGCGCGGCCTGCGCCCTACTTCAGGCACATCGACAGTCATGACAAGCGTTTTATAGCCGGAATCTTCGGCGCGTTTAATCAAGGCCTGAGAAGAATCTTCGTTACCACTGAAATACAACTGAAACCACGCATAGCCTTCAGCCATCTCTATCATGTTTTCAAGAGAGGTTGAAGCAGCCGTTGAGACTCCAACTGGAATATGCTTATCTGCAGCAAGTTTAGCCAGCCATTTATCGGCATGCGGACTCGATAGATTACACATGCCCATTGGACTAATGCCAAACGGAAGCGCCGCTGTGTCCCCAAAGAGCTCAACAGAGATACTTCGTTTCTCGACATTATTGAGCACACGAGGCTGCAGCCTTAGTGACCGTAAACGCTCTCGATTAAGCCGTTCGCCAAAGCCATCTCCGGCCGCCCCGTCGATGTAGTCAAACACCATCCAGGGCAACCGCTGTTTGGCCAAACGTCTGGCATCGCTACACGTGTGTATCGAAGACATCGGTTGGGATGTATTACTTTTCTAGCCGTTACGCGATTGCAATTCACGCATGAAACGATCGCGAATAACAACGGGGTCCATCGTGATAACAGGTACTTTAACGTTTCCTGATTCGCATTTACTAACGATGATGGTCATTTTGTCGCCGGCCAATGCATCTTTCATGACTTGGACAGTATCTTCTGCTGAACACTCAATAACGTTTTCACAACCGCAGGCTTTCGCAACGGCGGTTAGTGATGTTTTCTTACCCGCGTAAGTAGGCTGATCACCCGTTGAGCCATAGCTACCGTTGTCAATAATAAGCAAGATAAAGTTATCAGCAACATTGTTGGCTATTGTCGGCAAAGTGCCAAGATTGGTTAGTACAGAGCCATCACCATCAATTGAAATAACTTTTTGTTTTTGTGCAAGCGCTAAACCCAGACCAATTGATGATGCCAGGCCCATCGTGCCGAGCATGTAAAAGTTGGTAGGTTGATCGTCGAGCAGGTGCATTTCCTGGCTAGGCAAGCCAATGTTGCACACAACAAATTGATCGGAGATTACAGGAATAAGCTGCTTTAAGACTTCTGAACGTATCATGATTAGTACCCATTCCAGAATGAAGCATCAGTGAGAATGGCCACTGGCTTGTTGCACATGTAAGTGTGTTTTAGGATCGCGTCGAGTTCTTCCACATCTGATTCTTTGTGGAAGTGATAAGTCGGAATATTCAATTGTGCCAGTAACGCTTTAGTGTGAACCGCCATCTCTACTTGGCAGGCAACCGGCTCACCGAGTTCACCACGATAGCTGATGATCATGGGTAACGGCATGCGGTAATACTGAGTTAAGGTGACCAGCGTATTGATGGTGACACCGATAGCGGTGTTCTGCATGATGATGGCCGGGCGCTTGCCACCCATGAAGGCGCCAGCACACAGGCCCATGCCCTCGTCTTCTTTATTAGACGGAATATGGTAGATATCTTTGCTGGCTTCGATTTTATCGATAACGCCGGCTAACTGCTTACACGGAACCGTGGTTACAAACTCAACCTTGTTATTCACAAGGTCTTGAACAATCTTGTCGTCGACTGACACGCTACTTCCCCAAAGTTGGTTAATGGGGGAATTTTGGACTAAAACTAAATTTAACTCAAATAAAAAATATTTAAGTCTAACTAAACAATTATTTTAGTTAGCGAGAAGTCTTTCCAGTGGGTTTCTTGACGGTTTGCTGAAGTTGCTCAATGAGCTTTTCGATAAGCCGCATCTTACTATTATCGGCCCTGGAGACCACGCCCAACACGCGGGATTGCCGGGGTTCGGGCAGTCGAATTTTTCGCAATGTCGCGAATATGGCATCGGGTACGCTGACATTGGGCACGATAGATACGCCTAAATTATGAGCCACCATACTCGTTAAGGATTCAATAGATTCCATTTCCATTGAAGCCCTCACGGATACGTCATGATCGGCTAACCACCGCTCGGCCAACATACCCACCGCTGCTCGTCTTGTATGTCGTATATAGGGCATCTGTTCTAGGATTTTCATGGGATCCCTTTTTTTAACATCTGCAGCCGTTAGCAAAATGAGCTCTTCTTCGGCAAATGGTACCCAGTTTAGGTGTGGCCCCAGATTTCCAGGATCACTCAATATGGCGCAATCGATAGCATTTCTCTCTACCTGTTCGAGCATATCGCTGGTGAGCCCGGGCACTACCCGTATGCGTAGTTGCGGGTAAATCTGTACTAATTCTCTAACCGAAAGCGGCACCAATGCGCGGATGGTAGATGGAACAGCACCCAGCGTCAGCTCGCCATTTAATTGACCTTCCCCGGTTAATTCATCCAGCATGGTTTCATAGGAATGCACAACCTCTCGCGCTTTGGGAACAAGCGCTAGCGCCAGTGCATTCAACTGCGGTGCTTTTTGACTACGATTAAATAAATCGACACCCAGGTTGCTCTCAAGGCGTTTCATTTGCTGCCCCACCGCCGCCTGCGTGATGTTGATAGCATCGGCAGCGCTACTGAAACTTCCATGATCAGAAATGGCTATGAGCGTTTTGAGAAGTGCTATGGACAGAATCGGGTACCGTGTTGAAAGCTGGACTTCGCATCAGCGTATTCCATTTGAATCAATGCGACAATGGGCACGTTGAATCAATGTCTGACTTTTAGCTGCAATGACGACAATCAAAACACACCACCCGGAATTAGCGTCTCTGCATGAAGAGCTACGCACCTCCTTACAAGGCGATTGCGACTTCTCCGCTGCCGGTGTGGCGTTGTACACCAGCGATGCATCCAACTACCGGCAGATACCGTTGGGTGTTGTGTTCCCAAAGAACAGCGACGACGTAAAGCTCACCACAGAGCTTTGCCGGAAACACAGCTTAGCCGTGCTGATGCGTGGCGGTGGAACATCGCAGAATGGGCAGTGTGTTAATGAAGCCGTCATTCTGGACTGCTCGCGCTATATGAATAACGTTTTGTCCATTGACACCGACGCACGCGAGGCAATCATTGAACCCGGCATCGTGTGCGATGCGCTAAAGGCATCAGCAGAACAATACGGCCTTACCTTCGGACCCGATCCTGCCACGCACAGTCGATGCACGCTGGGTGGCATGATCGGCAATAACTCCTGTGGGCCACATTCTATGCTTGCAGGCAAAACCGTTGAGAACGTCATTGAGTTGGAAGTGTTAACGGCAGCGGGTGATCAGTTTTGGGTAGGCCCAACATCCGATGTTGAGCTTGAGGAGATCATTTCAAATAATGATGGACGTGCAAAGATTTACCAACAGCTTAAAAGTATCCGGGATCAGTATGCGGATGACATCCGTTCTCGCTATCCAAATATTAAAAGACGCGTTTCCGGCTATAACCTAGACCAACTACTCCCTGAAAACGGATTCAACGTTGCGCGCGCGTTAGTCGGATCTGAAGGCACGTTGGTATCCGTGCTACAGGCAAAGGTGTCTCTCATTGAAAACCCAAAGCATAAACAACTTGTTGTGTTGGGATTCGACGACATCTATATCGCAGGTGACTGTGTCCCAGAGATAATGCCGTTTAAACCTATCGCAATGGAAGGCTTGGATTGGAGCATTATTGGAGGGCTCAACGATCGCAACCTTAAGCAGCGTGAAGTGGCCCTGTTGCCCGAGGGTAAAGCCTGGATACTAACCGAACTTGCTGCCAGTGATATTGCCGAGCTCAGTGATGTCTGCGACCGGTTCGAACGCGCTATGCGCGACTCCGCAAGAGTCCGATCGGTTAAACGTATCAGTGCCCCCTCTGAGGTTACCGATATATGGAGCATTCGCGAACAAGGTGCTTCTGCAACGGCGATGAATCTCGATCCAACCCAACCAGATCCCGTCGTCGGGTGGGAAGACACTGCAGTAGATCCAAATCAGCTGGGTGATTATCTACGTGCATTTCAAGCTCTGGTTGATCGCTACGGCTACACAACCAGCCTTTACGGACATTTCGGCGACGGGTGTATTCATGCACGGATAACGTTTGACACCCGGACAACCGAAGGCGTTAAGCATTGGAAAAACTTTAGCCGGGAGATAGCAGAACTCGTTGTTAAATTCGGTGGATCGTTAAGTGGTGAACATGGTGATGGTCAGGCGAAAGCGGAGTTCCTACCCATCATGTTCGGCGATAATTTGATGCGTGCGTTCCAGCAGTTTAAAGCGGCCTGGGACCCAGAGAAGCGTATGAACCCCGGCAAGCTGATAGACGCCTACAAGATGGATGAGAATTTGCGCTTCGGTCCTGAGTATCAACGCCCTGCACCTACCACGACGCTCGCCTTTGTTGAAGACCTTGAAGGATTTGGACGATCGTCTGAGCGATGTATCGGCATGGGAAAATGCCGTGCTCAATCGGGTGCCATGTGCCCAAGCTATCAGGCCAGCGGCGAAGAACGCTACTCTACCCGTGGGCGTGCGCATCTGCTGCACGAAATGCTGCGAGGAGACGTTATAAAGGATGGCTGGGATAACGACGAAATAGCAGACTCACTAGAGCATTGCTTATCATGCAAAGCCTGCAAACATGAATGCCCCACTCAAGTAGACATTGCATCGTATAAAGCGGAATTCATGTCCGCCCATTATCAACGAAAATCACGCCCTATCAGTCATCATGTGTTCGGTAAAATTGGCTCAACACTTCCAAAGCTTGCACCATTTGCAGGCTTAACCAATCGATTGCAAAAAAGCGCCGCGGGTGGCGTGGTAAAAAAATGGCTGGGAATTAGTCAAGAGAAAAACCTACCCGAGCTTGCCAAGCTGAATTTTAAAGGCTGGACAACACAGCACGCACAGACTCAAGACGCTCATTTTTACTGGTTTGGTGAGCAAAGCCATCCTCCGGTGGTTCTTTGGTCAGATTCCGTCAATACTCATTACAGACCAGACGTGTTGATAAGCGCTATCAAGGTATTATCCCGCTGTGGATTCAGAGTTGCTGTATCAAGAGCTCATTTTTGTTGCGGCAGACCGCTTTATGAATACGGATTTTTAGCGCAAGCCAAACAACAACTACAAGACGTTTGCGAAAAACTTCAACCGAATCTTCCTGACGGTTCGAAATTAATCGTATTGGAACCTTCATGCCTGTCTGTGTTTAAAGATGAAATTCAGCGCACCCATTCTGATGACTCAAGAGCCCAGGACATCCGAGCGAGAACCTGCACCTTAACCGAGTTCCTTGACGCACACGGTATAGAACCGAAAACGACCTTAAACAAGGCGGTGCTACACGTGCATTGCCATGAGAAGTCTTCGGGTGGTTCATTTGACCGCGCATGGATGAAGCGATGCTTTAATGTTATCGAAGAACCTGAGTCAAGCTGTTGCGGTATGGCTGGCACATTTGGAATGAAAGAGAAAACCCGACACCTAGGCTTAGCCCTCTTTACTCGGAAATTGAATCCTGCCTTACAACGTGCAGCTAAGGACACCATTGTGGTAACCAATGGATTTAGCTGCCATGAGCAGGTTAAAGATCATTCTGAATTGCAACAGATGCATCCAGTGCAAGTGATTGAGAAGTGCTTATAGCACGTCACCATTCCGCCTTAAAACACCTGAGTTTATACTGCGAAAATTCTACCAATGGCCTTATTCAACTCCTCCATAAAAAACGGGTAAAGACATGCTTACCTAAATGGCGGGGTCGCTAGTATTGCTGTCCGGCATGAGCTATTGGCACTGTTTAGTCTCCAAAGTGTTTGAGCGCTTCGTCCTCAGAGTCCTGTAGTGTTTTGATAGCCACATCCAATTCGTTACGTGCTCGCTGCAATTGTTCTACTGTTGCGTCTGTATCGGTGTAGTTCGGCGTATTAATACAGGCTTGTAAATGTTGGGCGCTGCGGTAAGCCATCTGGCGAGCGTACTCCGCATTAACAATTTCCGCAGGATCTGCCATGCGCAGCTGTTTTACAGCAGTAAAATCTTCAATGGCAGGATTGGTAAAGCTGTAGCCGTTGACAAAAGTTATTCGCTCACCTTCCGACTGTAAGCCGCACGCCTGATGAACGACATAGTTGCCTTGCATCAAGACGGCATAACCGGCACCCGGTATAGGCGGTGCAACAACTCTATCGGCTGGAATCTTTTTTCCAGCTTTGTGCAGTTCTGCCATCTCGTCACGGGTGCCCAGAAAATATTGAAACTCACCTCCGTCGACGGCGTTGGGATCGGTTACAAACATAACGTAATCCACCTGCAGCGTATCGTAGTGCCATTTATCGACGTTTTCCCCTAGGGTCAACGGCTGGTAATTGAGATGTGCGAGTTGGTGACCCATGGCATGAGGTAGCAGCGGTGAATCTATCAACGCGCTAAGGTGCTCGGTGACCTCTGGTGACACGCTCAGGTCACGTATAAAACGCGAACGATACACACCACCACGGGTGTTGCGTGCAATTCGCGGGTTTGATGTTGTGTATGCCTCCAGTTGCTTACACACGTGATACAGCGCTGACACGCCCTCGTCACTGAGTACCTGAAAGCAATCAGTCGCTGCGACAGCCGATGGTGTTGGCTCAGTCAGTTGAGATGACTCGTACCCCAACTCAGCTAATGAATATCGACGCTCAGGCTGGCCCAGTGCTAAATGCACCGCAGGGTTAAACACAGGGTCATCGTCTATGGGTTGGAAATCTGGAAATGTTTCCGGGAAGCGTTGCAGTATGAGGTCTTGTACAGGCATGTTGATCTCGTCGTTTTCTTTATCCTGAGCTTTCTATCGCGAAGGCGTTAATACCGCTCCACTCAGATTCTCTATAAGTCTTCGACATTCTAATGCCAAAGACATCATGCTGCTGTCTTGAATAAAATCTCGACACCCACCTCGAAATCGCTACGTGTCCGCAACTATATGTCTTTGAGTATAAGCTCGCGGCCTGCACTGGCAAAGCGTTAACCAGTACCTAGCACACCTCGAGCAACTTGGTCAGCTTCTATCGATTCGAACAGCGCCTTGAAGTTGCCTTCTCCAAATCCTTCATCGCCTTTTCGTTGTATGAATTCGAAAAATATTGGGCCTATCACTGTTTTAGAAAACACCTGAAGCAATACCTTCGTCATGCTGCCTTCATCTTTATCGCGGGCCAACACGACTTCGCCGTCGATTAACAAACCCAAATCACTTAACACGCTTACAGGTTCACCGTGTCCGGGTAGTCTGGCTTCAATCCTATCGTAATAACTTGGTGGAGGCGCAGGCATGAACTCCAAACCATTTGCACGCAGTGCATGGACACTGTCATAGATATCTCGACAACCACAGGCGATATGCTGTATTCCCTCTCCACGATACTTAGCCAAGTATTCTTCAATCTGGCTTTTATCATCACGTGATTCGTTGATAGGAATACGTATTCGACCACAAGGGCTTGTTAATGCACGAGAGAACAACCCTGAATGCTTACCTTCAATATCAAAAAAGCGTATTTCTTTAAATCCAAACAGTTTTTCGTAGAACTCCGTCCAACGATCCATGTTGCCTCGTTGTACGTTATGAGTCAGGTGGTCGATGTAGTAAAGACCTGCACCTGTTGGCTCGACCCCTTTATCCAACCAATCAAAATCGCGGTCGTAGATAGTCTGAGAATTTTCACGACCGTCCCCCTCGAATTGGTCGACGAAATACAGATGAGATCCGCCGATCCCTTCAATACCCACAAGATCCAGTTCACTTGAATTTGACTCAGCTTGAATGGGCTTTGCACCCAGCGATACTGCGTGAGCCAGCGCCTGTTTTGTATCAGCAACCCTCCAGGCCATTGCACAGGCGCAAGGACCATGCTCGTTTGCAAATCTTGCAGCAAATGAGTTTGGCTCGGCATTGAGCAGATAGTTGACGCCACCCTGTCGATAGAGGGTGACATTTTTATGTCGATGCTTTGCGATGGCAAGGAAGCCCATGGTTTCAAACAATGCTGCAAGCTTTGCGGGCTCCTCATGAGCAAATTCTACGAACTCAAAACCCGCCGTACCTATCGGGTTGTTTGCGGTGATTTCGGCTCTGACGGCTTTGTGCGGATAGGGACCCATGACACATCTCTATTGCTATAATTTCAACACAATAATAATGACCATATTGCTCATATTTTGCGCATATTCACATCTAAATCCATTCTGAATTACACATAATACGCACTCCAAACCAATAAAACGCACAATAAACGCATGGACAAGTTCGATCAACAAATACTCAGCCTTTTGACCTCGGATGCCTCTTTAAGCAATACGGTTATCGGCGAGCAGGTTGGGCTTTCGGCCTCGCAGATCTCTCGACGCCGGGTAAAACTCGAATCTGACGGGCTTATCGTCGGCTACCGGGCAGAACTTAATCATGCAGCCCTAGGACTTGGCCTGAACGCGTTTATCAAAGTACGCCTGCACGGGCACAGCAAAAGTTCGTCCGCAAACTTTAAGAAACTGGTTCACGAGCTTCCTTCAGTATGTCTGGCTTGCTCCGTCACAGGAGACGCAGACTATCTACTCCACGTGCGCGTTAAAGACTTGCAATCCTTATCAACGCTAATTAGCGAAGAGTTGTTAGCCCATGCAGACGTAAGGGAGGTGCGTTCCGATGTGGTACTCGATATGATTAAGGATGAGAAGTCAGTCGACTATCAATCATTAACGCAACATTAACGCGCGGTCTCGCTATGTCATTCAGCCCAACGGGTAACCACAGCAGCCAATCAATAGGCATCATTGGCGGCATGAGCTGGGAGTCCACCCTGCTGTATTACCAGGCAATCAATGAAGGCATTAAACAAGCACTGGGTGGTTTGCACTCGGCGAGGATCATCCTAAACAGCTTAGATTTCGCAGCGATCGAGACACTGCAACATGCAGGCGATTGGAAAGGCGCCGGTACATGCATGAATCAAGCGGCCAAATCCTTAGAACGCGCAGGTGCAGACTTCATCGTCATCGCGACCAACACGATGCACAAAGTAGCGAACGAGACGATGCAGGATATCAACTTGCCCCTACTGCATATTGTTGACCCCACCGCCGAGGCTTTATCGTTAGCTGGACACAAAAAAGTGGCACTTCTGGGTACAGGGTTCACTATGAGTGATCAGTTTTACAAGGGGCGAATGCAGGCACACTATGACTTCGATGTCCTAGTCCCTAATGAAAACGATCAGGCAATTGTGCATAAAATAATTTACGAAGAGCTATGCCTCGGAAATATCCGATCAGAATCTCGAAAAGCCTATTTAGACATTGTGAACACACTGGCAGAACAAGGAGCGGAAGCTGTCATTTTAGGCTGTACCGAAATTACCCTGCTTATTGATCAGTCGCACACCGATATCCCACTGTTTGATACCACTGCCATCCACGCACAGGCAGCAGTAACAAAAGCCCTGAGTTAATTCCATTTAATTCGCCCAACCGAGAAAATTAAACATGAGTCAGTCAGTGGCATTAGTAACCGGTGGAACAGGTGCGATCGGCACAGCAGTCTGCCAACTCTTTGCAGACGAGGGATATACAGTTGTAGCGAATTGTCATCCGGCTGAAGCTACGCGAATTCAGAGCGAATTCAATGATGCCAACACAACGTTTGTGCTCGTGCCGTTTGACGTGACCGATTCAGACGCATGCAATCAAGCGATACGTACCATCGAGGCTGACATAGGGCCTATCGCCGTCTTAGTTAACGCGGCGGGCATTACACGAGATGCGAAAATTTCAACGCTCACGGCACAGCAATGGTCGGATGTCATTCGCACTAATCTGGATAGCGTTTTTAACGTTAGTCAGCCGGTCGTCGCGCGCATGACAGAGCGAGGCTACGGAAGAATCATCAATGTATCTTCGGTCAATGGTCAACGCGGACAAATTGGACAAACCAATTACTCGGCGGCTAAGGCCGGTATGACAGGATTTACACGAGCTCTCGCCCGTGAGGTGGCAAGAGACGGCATCACCGTTAACAGCGTGTCGCCGGGGTATGTTCAGTCTCCGATGATTGAAGCCGTGCCTGAGAAAGTAAGAAGCAAAATAATTCAGCAAATACCCGTTGGTCGATTCGCCGAACCCATTGAGATCGCGAAATCTATCGCCTTTCTTGCCAACAAGGATAGCGGCTACATTACTGGCACCGATCTATCCGTTAACGGGGGCTTTCACATGGGTTAGTGGCGCTGCCGCGAATCGTTAAAACTACCGACCCTGAAGCGCTGGTGAACTACACTCAAGACAGCCATTTAAGTTGTTTGCTGGCACGATTGACGTGAGCTGACAAGCAACAAAAACCTGTTTGCGTTTGAGATCAACCAGCTTTGTTTTTTACTTGTCGGGGTGACCGGCCACGCCAATCAAAAGCACCTGACCGTGTCAGCTCAATGGCAGCTTGTGTGCTGCTCGCTATAAGCTCAAATTTGCTGGCTCAAAGCAGCGGTTCGATGTCTATCAGCGATGAGGTACCCGCCGGTTTTGAATCTCTGATCGAGGCACAGACCATTGTCGTCGATATTCATTACAACGAGCGCAAGGTGGGCAATACGCTGGTAACAGCCGATGCCGAAACACTCACCTTTGAAGACCCGATAGCCGTCGTCGACATGCTGGAAGGCATTGAGGATCCTGCGCGTTTGACGGCTCTGCTGCAGGAAGTATTACCCACCAACGGTCACTTAGTTTGTTACGCAAGCGACGACCCACCAGGTTGCGGGCAAATCGATCCTGACCCGCTTGCGATTATCTACGACGCTGATTTACTAAAACTGGACTTATATCTGGAGCAATCACTTCAGTCTGTTCAGTATGCCGAATCTGCTCGCTACTTGCCAGAGCCTGAAAATCGCAAGAGCTCAATCCTGTCATTAAATGCCTTGGCAACGAATACCAGTGATGGTCGAGAGGCTGTCGATCTGGCTGCGCGCGCATTCGCCAACTATGGGACAGGGACCATTTACGCCGAGTTTGACTACAACACACGGACGGAACGCACCCGATTAGAAACTGCCCGCCTGACCCATCTTTTCCGCAATCACTCCTTATCTTTCGGCTCTTATGCATTTGAGTCGGGCTCAGCTTTATCAAATGTGGATATTCTCGGCGCCAGTTTCGAAAGCTCGTTGCGCACCAGAATTGATTTAGATGATGCTTTTAGTTCGGAACTCGCGGTGTACCTGCCCCGGCGCTCACAGGTGCAGATGGTTGTCGATGATCGCGTCTACGTTGCCGATACCTACCCGGCAGGCAATCAGGCTATTAATACCGTCTCACTGCCCAATGGAACCTACGAGGTCGAAATACGAATTTATGATCCGGTATCCGGCCTACGTAGTGAGTTTCGTTTGTTCACCAAGAGCACGAGCATACCGCCGCGAGGTGAAACTATCTTTGGCTTGACGTTTGGTATTCCAGTTGAGTTTACCGATCTGAATATCATTCCCGAGCTCAGTGATATTTCATTGGGAGGGTTGAATTTCGCCAGAAGATTCACCGATCACTCTGCCTGGAAGCTCAGCCTTATTGGTGCAAACACACTAGCTTTGGCTGAAGCTGAATATATTTTGCTTGGACCAAAACTCTCCTTGCAGTTTAATTTAAGCGGTGGTTCCGAACAACTTCGCGCCGGTACACTTAGGTTGGGATACACAAATGCGCGTATGAGTTACAGCCTAAGCGGCAGTTGGTTTAGAGCCGGCGATAGCTTGACTGACGATCCCTTTTTGGAAAGTATCATTCCCGGACCGTTCACCCAGTACAGCGCTTCCTGGACCAGAACATTTGGTAAGTCATCGTTAAACGCCAGGTACAACCAGCGAAAGGTTGGGAGATCTGCAGACAATCCTCGAACAACTTCTGACGTTAACGTCTCATTCAGGCATCTTCTTTTTAAATCCAGCACACTGCGGACAACCGTGAATTTTAACTATCAGCAAGACAACAGCGGACGCTCACTTAATTTGGGATTCACTGTCTCTGTTGATGAGCCGAGAGGCAGTACTGAATTAGGATTAGACCTGTCACGGAACGCGGACAATGAAGACAGTGGGCTTGTCAGTCTCAGCCATAGTGTTCGCTCTGATGAAAAAAATCCAATTCAATGGGAGACTACCTTACGCTCAGAAATCAATGAGGAAAGCGAAGGCCTTGGCTTGAGTTCAAATATTGATCATGAGAGCTTCGCGCTAAAATTTAACGCAGACTGGAACACCAATGAGGAGGATGAAAGCACCAGAAACAGTTCGATTAGCCTTGGAACCAACATCGGAATTGATGGTCAGGGCTTCGCTTTTGGTGGTGTCGGCGTTGGCCAGTCAGGTGTCATCATCCAAATTAAAGGGGTTGATGATGACACTGAATTTGATATCTATATCAATGGACTGAGATCTGGTGAAAGTCGCGCAGGAGAAACCCGATTTGTAGGATTGGAACCCTTACGCGAGTACGTCATAAAACTCATCCCCAGATCTGCACTCACCAGTACGCTTAGTGAGAACACATTTAGATTTACGGTGTATCCAGGTGTTGTTTATCGCGTTAACGCGGAGTCCAGAGTACGGGTATTGCTCATAGCAACAATCATTGACGAAAAAGGTGAGATTGTTCGCGATGGCTTTGTCAATAGAGACCCTAACCCGGTGCTGGTTGATTCCGAAGGATTTATACAAGCGGAAGTATCACCGGGTGAAATACTCACCGTCGTTAGAACAGGTCTTCCCAATTGCACCATGGTGGTACCTGACGCAAGTGGTGAGGAAGAGTTTTTAATACTGGATGACCCGCTAGTCTGCAAGGTCACTCAGTAAACGCCTAATAGGTCTTCTTAGAGTTCTTCAAGCCGATAGCCTGCCACACTTGTACCGGGTATTTCTTTGCACTGCCTTTTTTGGGCAGATCAACCTTATACAATTCTCCGGCATAAACTCTATTTGGAGTCAGGTCGACGCAATCGCGGCCATCTGCATTGCATTGGCGCATACGTCTTAGCAACACGTTCGTGTTCCCCATGTTCTTAAAATATAACTTGTCAGCGGTACGCTTCACAGCCAATTTTCCAACGGCATCTTTTGGACGTGCTAACAGCAAGATGTCATAGCCTAAGAGAATTTTAATAGCCGATGCTTTTGTATTAGCCGGTCGGTCAGTGTCGAGCTGAACATCCCCGGTAAACGGCTTAATCGCCAATCGATAAATGTTATCAACTTTCTTAGGTAGCTTTCGTAAGATGACCCGTACGCGTTTTCGCTGACCAGGTGGAATCAATAGCTGCTTAGGGCTGACTAATACCGGTGATGTTCGCGGATCTGTCAGCTCAACCCTTTCAGGATTCGCTGTGTGAGGGTTTCGAATTTGAGCAACAGTTAGGTTTAAGAATATTTTGAAGTCACCCGTGTTAGTGACATCTAGGTCTTGAATAAGATTGTCTTCATTAAATTCCAATACCGATTTGCTAACCGAAATTTGTGCTTGCACCGTGCTCGTTGTAGCTAAGAATGCCAACAAAGCAAACAAGAAAAGAACAACACTATTAATGGGTCGAAAGTGAAAGAACATAAAACTCCGTAGGCGTGAATTTAATGACCGTGCACGAGGTCATAGCAAGCACTATTCCGCACGCCAGAAGTACGTGGTTCACAGTAGTTACACGCGAAAAAGGAAGGCTGAAACGTGAATCAGTCTTCATAAATCTGTGATACATGGTGAATTACGCCAGTATTTCAGCACGTTTTACATTTTTTCACCGGCCAAAAACCGCAAAAGCGTGAGTAACCCGGCCTCGATTCCTGTGACGGGAATCTCGATGTCTTCGCCAAATCCTTCACAAAAAACAAAACAATGAAATATACAACAGGATTCTTCCGAGACTAAAGTCGCAATTCCACAAATATTCTGCAAGATTATGCACGGTGTATCCGTTAACAATTACATCGGACATGCAGACAGCTTTCACCCTAAATGGTCGACATCAAGTTGGATGACTGCATTAACGATAACGCACAGCAACTCGTCACCGCAGAGATGATGTTGCTGGGAAGTTTTATGAAACAAGCAGATTTGTACAACTAGATACTTAGATAGATAACTAAATAAATACCACCACCTACAGGGTAAAAGAAATTATGAAACTATTTCGCATAGCAGCGCTCGCTACTCTCACCGCAATGTCTGGCTCTGCAATGGCAGCAACAGACGGTTTGCTTGGAGCAACGTCAACAGGTACGGCTATCATCAACATCGCGAAAGGAAATGCGGTTCAAATTACTAACCTTGATGATATTAATTTAGGTGCGCAAGGCAACTTAACAGCTACTGCTACTCAATCAGATGATGTTTGCGTGTTCTCCTCTACAGGTGGCTACAACATCACTTTGACGTCAGCCAACGGCTCGTTTGAATTAACAGACGCAAGCACTACAACAAACATACCATATACCGTTGATTGGATTGCCGGCACAACGACAACTGCTGTTTACAACACAGCTATCACGGGTCTTACTGGTGATTCAACAGCAGTAGATTGCAACGCAGGTACTAACGCGACATTCGCAGTATCAGTGGCTGCACCTGACTTCAATGCTGCTGATCCAGGTAGTTACACAGACACGCTGACTATGCTTGTTCAGCCTGAGTAAACTGTAGGTTATATGTCCACCGGTGCTTGCTGGTGGACATGATCTAGCAAGAAGCCACGGCTCCCGTATCATTGGCAGCTGTGGCTTTTTCAATTTTTTGGCGTCAAATTTTGTGTACGTGGTGTACTTCATATTGCGTTGAAGCCGCACGAATGCAAAAGTCTGACGTGAGAATGCTATCGGTTTACATTTGATTACACCTTGGATCGCACTGCTGACCATGCGTACGCATTACGTTGCAGTGACAACTATAAATTTCCAAAGTAACCTCAACAGTCACTTCATTTTAAACGGTCTATAGCTAAGGCTTTTACCAATAACTGCAATGACTTAGCAAATACATACCCCAAGCATATTAAGCGTTAAAGGCTTTTAAACAAGCCGCCTGACATGTGATGCTAGTGCACACTTTCAGACATCAACACATCACTCACATGAGCCTTGCAGGAAATACGCAAAGCCTCATGGCATAGGAATTGATAGCTGTGCAACAGTTGATATTTCTATGGATACGCAGTGTATGCAATTTAAGACATGGGGGACAAGAACGCCACGTTGCCTGTTGAGCGCACTCAGCATTGCGTGCCTATCCCTAGTATCTTTGAATTCATTTGCAGCAACTGACGGTACACTGGGGGCAACTTCAGAAGGTACGGCCATCATATCCATCATCAAGGAAGATGCGGTTTTAATCACCGATCTTGATGACTTGTTTCTCGGTACAAATGGCGTTCTGAATGCCAATAAAACCGATGCAGATGCAGTTTGTGTGTTCTCTTCTACCGGTTCATACAATATATCTATTACTTCGGTAAACGGTTCGTTCGTTCTACAGTCGGACACAACCACGTCAGATATCGCCTACTCACTTGACTGGATTACTGACACCTCGTTCCCGGTTACCTACAACCAAACTATTCCTGATTTAATTGGAGACAGTGCCAGCACTAACTGCAGCGGGACGACCAACGCTATCTTTCAAGTGACCGTGACGCCAGAAGAATTCAATGCAGCAGAGCCCGGCACGTATCAGGATACGCTCACATTACTAGTACAACCTGAGTAGTTGTAGGTTCTACAATAACTCGCGTTGATGAAAAGCGTAAAGGCTGCCTCACTGGCTCTAATTGTCGTCTTAGGATTTGCTTATTCGTATAAGGGCGCTTTTGCTGGCGGCCTAGAATTTGTCAGAAACCTTCATTTAGGCTCATGGTCTCCTTTTGCCGCTTACTGGGAGGGTCGTTCTCCTGTTTGTGCATGGACAGAAAGCGAGGAGATCGGTTTTAGGATCATCGCGCTTGACCAGAACAATTCCAACACATTTCGCCTTACCAATGACATCGGCGATCAAGTCCCCTTCAGTTTATTCTGGCAGGACTATAACAACCCTAACTCCGGCGAACAGCTAGTAGCTGGCAGACCATCACGTAATTTCTACTCGTTCAACTCAGGCAATGGTTGTGGCATCAGCCCTAACTATTTAACTCGTATGCGTGTCGACAAAGCAGATTTCGATGGTGTCACACCAGGCGTTTATGAAAGTGCTGTTGTGTTGATGCTCTCGCCCATCTAAAGCGACAGAGCTAGCGGCAATACGCTAGCTTTATTAATCAGGCACCAGAGCGCTCTCATCTAACAAGCCCTCGGACTTTAAGTCTGACCACATAGACGCTGGTATGTCTAAATCAAACCAATCGATTATTTGTTTAACGTCTGATCGGGAGCGCGGTCCGGGTATAACGCTTGAAACCAGGGGAGAGCCTAACGGGAACTGCAAGGCTGCAGCCGGCAACGGAATGCCGTGTGACTGGCATACACGGGAAATAGCAGACACTTTGTCCACAACGGCCTGTGGTGCCTTCGCGTAATTCCACGTGTCTCCCCCTACTAGTATTCCGGAATTAAAAGGCCCACCAAGTATGATGGACGTGCCGGCCTTTTCGCACGCAGGAAATAAGTCGTGCATAGGTTGCTGCTCTAGCAGGGTATATCTTCCCGCTAAAAGAAAAGCATCCCATTGACCGTGCTGCATAGCATCAAGACACACCTCGCGTTCATTCACCCCCAGTCCGATAGCTTTTATATCACCTGCTGAACGCAATTCATCTAAGGCCTTGTAGCCCCCACTCATGGCATCGGCAAACAACGCTTTGTTTGCCGATTCGCCGTGCTGCATCACTCCGATATCGTGCAAGAGTAAAATATCGATGCTACTGACACCCATACGTTGAAGGCTATCTTCGTAGGAGCGCATCACACCATCGTAGCTGTAGTCATAAATTTGATGGAACGGAAAACTGCCCGGCCATTCCCCTGCACTGGAGTCTTGCGGGTATCCCGGTGCTAACAAGCGACCGGCTTTTGTTGAAAGTACGTAATCGTTATGGTGCCGGAGCCCGGCTCCCACAAAGTGTTCTGAGCGACCGAATCCGTAAAAAGGTGCCGTATCGACATAACGAATATGACTGAGGAGCGCCTCCTCTATTGCACCTGCAATGTCCTCGTCTGGAACCGGCCGATGATTACCGGCCATAGCAGCACAGCCCAATCCGAGCTCAGTGACTTCCAGAGTCGTGCTACCAATGTTTCTTGTGGAGTAAGTAGTCATGTTCTAGACCTTGAATAGGAAGCGCAATACGGGATCGCTCACTACAGTAGCAAATGTATCGGTATTCTGCGCAGGACGATCAATCGTTGTCGCTTGTACCTGCTCCAGCACCTGACAATCTGGACTGCTCAGTTGCCGGTGCGTAGGTGCGGTGTGCAAACTGTCTCAGTGTTTGAACGACACTGACATCGCTACTGACACGCGGTGAGCTTTTCAAAGACCATGTCTTCCCGCTCTCTGTTATCGAACCCGAACAACTGATGGATAGTGTGATAGAAGTATGGTGAGATGAAAGCTCCTCACGCGCATGCTCAGAGCTTGTTATCGCCTCAGGCTTAGCAGCATCACACACGAGCCATTCGACTCCCCAGCGTACCTCCACACTCTTTTGTAGCTCTGAAGACACTTGCACTAAAAACGGCAGCAACACAGCTGCGCACACGACATGCTCAAGTACCAGCGTGCGCCCTGAGTCCAGAAGATCGGCAAAATCATTGACTGCACAGCCAGTCAGAAGAGAACACAGTTGACCACTCTGCCCGCTCCAGTTATCACCTTCACAGCGAATACTTAAATCCGCTGCAGCATGGCCATCGGACCAACTAAACAAAGCAGCAAAAAGCGACAGGCCATCGATTTCCTGGTTTGCAAACCAGCGCGACGCATACGCAGATTCTTCGGCCACGCCCCACGGGTAACCAGCGCCACGAGCTGCGAGCTTTACCAACGATGCGGCTTCATTGCTGGAGAAATCAATCATGAATAACGATGCTTGAGTTAATGGGTTTTAGGTGACTGCGTAAAGCGTCGGGTATACCCAAGTGTCGGCATCTCCGTCTGCAAGCTCTTCGGGATACGGAGCATTTGCATACAGACATATTCTCAACCATCGATCTGATCTTGGATCGAAATGCGTCGCGCCAAAGAAAGATAATTTACAACGCAACATATCGAAGGGAATGAGCTCTGAACTAATCGTGTTGTCTCGAATTTCTGCATAAGGGGCTTTGGCGCACAATTGAACCCGCCTCACAGCGTATCGATGCGCCGGTTGCTCCATCAGAAATTCAGCAGTCAATTTGTCTGCTTGAACGTTCTTAATAGCCTCATATAACGCCGCTATGTCTCTTGCCGGTGCCAGTGGTTGTTCGTAGTCTGCAATGGGTTCCTCGAATCTCTCTCCTAGTCGTGGTTCAAGTTTCTCTTCTGAAACATACCAGGCTCGAGCGGCATTGCCCGGTTCACTCCAATCTATAGACAAAGCCCAGGAATAGTTTTCCTGAATCATGTCAGACAGAGCACCCACACTCATTGATCCGTCTATTCTGAAAATTCCTGAGTCAGGGGACGACATGCACAGATCAAGACCATCAACCAGATCTGCGTAAGGTTCAAGCATAAGCGATGCTAAACATTCCTGCGCCTCAGTACCGACATGATCAGTTGCCCATTCATACAAAGCATTCCATGGGTAGGCGTGAGTGAAATCCTGTGTGCGCGCCTGTTGTCGTAGAAGCCGAATATCGTTTTGCAACGCGGATATTTTTTCGGCTTGTAAAGGGTGCTCGCTATGCCACAAGTCAAACGACTGTATGCTTCGATCCAGCAGATCTAAAAAACATTGTGATTGATCAGCAGTGGCAGACGGCTGATTTCGCACCCGCATAATCGCCTCTTCTCGCACAACGATCCAGTTATTAAAAAGCTGAGGATGATTAATTAAGAACGGAGCCATCCCCAATCCAGTTGAATTACCAATTCCTAAGCGTCGGGCAATCTCTGGCGACAGTGTAGCCGCCGCTGTGCCACCACGACAGTTCGCCATATGTTGAACGAGATCGCGCACAAAGGTTCGGATTAAATAGACGGTAAGCATCTCAGCTTGGAAAGGTGCATCAAATTCATCGCGTGATGAAATCTCGGCCCGATCCGATGCACCGAATTTCCCGGAACCGTATACCGCAGTGGTACGCATAAGGTAGCCAACAGAATCGATTAGCTTAGTGTCCGGTTGCCGACCTGCAGCCAACTCGGAGACCACATGCTCCCACAGGCGCACAGAGCGATTAGCCCGTGACAAGGTCAGTTCAGTTGGGCTAACCCTGCCCGCTTCCTGAACAGGAACATTGTTTTGAAGTCGCTCGATATCTTGTTGTGTGGGTATTCCGTCAAACAGCGCAAAGGTTGCGTCCCACGCGGTCGCGATGACACGATCAGAACGAAGTTCATCAGGCAGATCATGAGCAAACGCAACTAGCGAATAGGTGCGATCCGGTCCTTGCATGCTGTACACCGCGTAGCCGACGCCGGTACTGTCAATGGAAAACTCGCGATGACTCAGTTGCCATTTATCTCTCTGCATTCGTCGCGTGAGGATGCGCATGAAAGAGAGCCTGCATTGGTGAAATGAGCCTAAGCGGGAGAGCCGCATGACCTCATCTGCCGTTCGCCATTGCACGGGCCCCGAGGCGACGTCATCCCCTGCACTCTTGGGAGTGACACGATCGGGGGCAGATTCGGACTCTTTAGACATCTTACACACCAGCTTGCCAGGAAAATAGGATTTAAAACCAGACACTTACTTGAATCAGCCGACACATTGAGTGCGCGATAGGTAGAGTGCCACGCTATCGTGCAACAAACCATCTAAAAGTGCCAGTTCGAAGGAATCTAAACGCGACATACAGCCGATTACAGACGACGCAGCGAGCTGTCCAGCGATTAGGACCTGGCAACAACCTGAAAGGGTAAATTGTGGCCAAAATGATCAACGTGCTCTGTCCCCAAGCGATGAAAACCGTGCCGTTCATAGACTGCGACCAACCAGGGCCGATGAATGGACACATGAGCCACCAACGGCCCGGACACCGTGCAAAGTGATTCCAGCAATTGATGACCCACACCCTTGCGCTGATACTCCGGGATGACCTCGTACAAGGTGACCAGGGAAATTTCCGGCAACTTACGAATAGCGGCAACGCCGACTGGTCTACCACCGTCTCCGACGACAAGCGTACCGGCCGGATCATGTTCATAGACCTTCCCGTTACTGTGTAAATGCTCCACCAAGTCGGCTGCCTTATTTGCGCCTAAGTACTCGGCGTACTGACTGCACCACGATTGACGCAACAGAGATGTCAACACCGCATCTTGTGTCCAATCTATATCAATAAATGGATATGGCTGAGCTTCTACCTTTTCTAAAGAGAAATACGTGCCTTCACGACTTGAAGCGGGCATCTGTGTTCACTCTATTTGCGAAAGATCAGTATCTTCATGCGCAAGTGCTTTAGCCGGCAGCGCATTGTAGTTTGGCTCACGCTTCTCTTGTTTAGCTTTCATCGACTCCATTATTTCAGCCTTGTTAAAAAAGCTTGCATTCCAAATTCCCACATAGTCCAGCGTGTCAGCCACTGTATGATCTTGCGAATACTGAATCATTTTCTTACAACCAAAGATGGTCATAGGCGCTTTTGCGGCAATGGCGTTAGCAATGTTCATAACGCCCTCAAGCATATCCTCGTGCGAATCATAAACAGAATTGACCAATCCCCAACGATGAGCTTCCTCCGCAGGCATGCTACGGCCGGTGTAGGCAAGCTCTCTCACAATGCCGTCTGGAATTAGCTCACCGAGCCTGGGAAATGTGCCGACATCTGCGGTCATCGCAATGTTTGTTTCTTGAATGGTGAAGAACGCATCTTTGCTTGCATATCGCATATCACACGCCGTTGCCAGATCTACACCGGCGCCGATACAACCACCTTGAACAGCCGCGAGTACAGGCACTCGTGCTTGCGCTAAACAAGAAAAGGTATTTTGCAATCGTTTAACGGTGTCATAAAACTTCGCCGCGCGAACCTGAAGGTTGCTTGCATTTACGGATTCCTCGGACGCTCCAGCGAAAACGGAGAGATCCATTCCAGCCGTAAAATGCGGACCGGTAGAGGACAGAACAATAACTCTTACGTCGCCAGAACTATCAAGCTTATCAATCAGCCTGGGCAACTCATTCCAGAACTCCGGCGTCATGCTGTTACGCTTATCAGGCCTACAAAACTTTACGTGCGCAACGTAGGAGTTGATCTCCACTTTAAAGCAGTGATAAGCCATGACACTCTCTTGTTTAAAAATTGGTAAGGTAATCGATTAACTATTGACGTAAAGCCCTAGCTACGTCTTCTGCATAGCAGCAACATATTCGTTGGCATCTGTTGTTATGTCTTGAATAGACTTACCGGGTTTATATAGCCCTGAACCCAGGCCGAAGCCGTTTGATCCGGCGCTCAAATATTCCTGCATATTGTCAGGTGAAATCCCACCCACGGGTAACACAATAGCGTCGGATGGGAGAACAGCTCGCATGGCTTTCACCACCGTTGGTGTAATGAGTTCAGCCGGAAACAGCTTGAGTGCCGACGCACCTAACTTAAGTGCTCTAAACGCTTCGCTAGGTGTCGCCACCCCGGGGCAATAAATACAACTGTGATGACGACAAGCTAGTGCAACCTCTTCATCTAGGTTGGGTGATACGACAATTTGTCCACCGGCTGACAATGTGTCGGTGACAGCTTGCGCATTCAGCACAGTACCAGCCCCAACCAACATACGGCTGCCAAATTCACGCGCTATGATTTCTATCGTCTTAAAGGCTTGTGGAGAATTCAAAGGAATTTCCAGACATTTGTATCCGCAACCGTGCAGAGCTTCAGCAACACTCAGTGCCTCCTCTGGTTGTATGCCCCTGAGAATTGCAATGAGCGGTAACTGAGTCAGGACTTCTTCCCATAATGCTGAAGCACTAGACATTGAATTAATCTTCCTTTAGCAAAGAGTTTGCGACTAATTGAAAACCCGATACTGCAGCTTCACCTTCAAACTGAGTGACCTTGGTTCCCAGAGTTTTAAAGGCAACCTTGTACAAATCACACAGCTTATCCGCACCCACCAAGATCACTGAGTCAGAATCGTCACCCATCAGCTGCTGCCCTTCTCTTATTTCCCGCCCTATTAGTAGCCCGGACAGTTTGGAATGCACCGAAGACGCCGTTAACTGCTCCAACAGCACAGAGGAACGCAAAGTGAATAACTCACTGAGAACCGTGTCAGAACTGTAGCCTTGTTGCACACCCTTTATAAACTTATCTTCATTGTAGGTATCCGATGTTGCAATGGCACCAACCAGGGACTGATGACGAATAAGCGCAAACAGCTCACCCGTCATAATCGTTCTGAATGCACTAAGCGTAGTACCGTTCATTTTCGCCCATTTAGAATGGGTTCCCGGCAACACAACAGTGCTACGTCCAGTGCTATTACTTGCTCCGAGCAATTGCAATTCTTCACCGCGCATGACATCGGCAACGGGCTCAGTTTGTTTAATTCCGGGCAGGAAAAGAAGATGACACCCGTGGGTATCCATACTCGTTGCATGAGAAGCGAGTTCTGTCACGTCTTGAGGGCATGTCAGGTACTGCGTCTCAACCCAGCCCGCTTTACTGGTTATCATTCCAGATAGCAGGATACTGTCGCCTTCCGATAACCAGTGACCGATGTTATCGAACAAAACTGCTTCAAAGCGCGATATTGACTCACCGTGAATTTCGCGAAGTCCAGACGCATTGCTTATGCTATCGATTACAGAGCCTTGTTCATCAAAACGATAGGCCCGGAAAGAACTTGAGCCCCAATCTACGCCTGCTCTTATCACGATGCGACAAAGCTTTCTGAGTGTGTTTTGTACCGCTCTATGGTGTCCATATTAATATCAATTCCCAAACCCGGCTTAGTCGGTATCGCCACACGGCCATTCACCATTTGCCAGGGCTCAGCAATAAGATCGAGCCGGAAGGGATGACTGGAGATGTCGTATTCCAGCAGAGGTTCTGCTGCAAACAATGAGTGATGCGCCACAGGGATTGCAGAAATAAACTGGAGCGAGGCTGCCTGTGCAATGGCTGTACCCCATACATGAGGGTTCACCATAACGCCGTTTGCCTGTGCCATGCCCAGTATATCTTTGGCGGCAGTAAAGCCACCACATGACCCCAGATCCGGTTGAGCCACGTCTAAAGCATCCGCTCGGAATAAGGCATTAAAACCATAACCACTGTGCTCGTTCTCGCCGCCGGCGATGGGTACGTCTAATCGTCGTCGAAGTTCTGCGTAGCCTTCTATATCTTCCGGTACCACCGGTTCTTCATACCAACGCAAATCGAAATCTCGTAGAGCCTGCCCTAATCGGATGGCATCACGACGACCATAAGCGTGGTTAGCATCGACCATAATTTCTATGGACGGATCGTCCAGAGCCTTAGCAATAGATTCCATAACCGCTATGTCATCTCGAACACCAAAACCCAGTTTAATCTTCATAGCGCGAAAACCGGATTCTTTATGCCCGATAGCTTCCTCAGCCAATCTGGATGATTCACCCTGCCCGTTCAATCGATAAAAACCTGTGGCATAAGGTTGAACGGATTGCCTGAACGCACCGCCTAGCAAGGTGTTTATCGGCACACCATGGTGCTTGCCACAGATGTCCCACAGTGCAATATCAACGGCGCTTATAGCGGACATAACCGAGCCTTTACGTCCGTGGTCGCGGGTCTGGTTGTACATGGAATGCCACAACACAGACGGGCTTAGCGCATCTTGACCCAGTATGCGTGGCACTAAGGCATGCGAAACCGCAGCCGCTGCTATTTCCGGCGGCTCTAGACCCTGGGCAAACGCTTCTCCCCAACCTTGGATACCGGATTTGGTGGTAATGCGTACCAACGTGGCGGCTCTTTGGTGCACCCACCCTTGCGAAAATGCAAAGGGGATATCCAATGGGGCTTTAACGACAAATACGTCGACACGTTCGATAGCTTGTGACGTCATTGCATAGTAATCCTAAGGCAAACGAAGGCGACTAACTCGTAGATCGATTAAACCGGTGCGCCAAGCAGGCCACGCATTAACGTCACTTTCATAGGGCATTCAAACTTATAGCCCAGAGGTTCGCCCACTTCGATAAATCGCTTTTTAACTGTCGGGTGTTTTACATCTTCCGCAGTATAGCTACCCGAATTGTAGGAGGAACCGATGTATTTCGCTTCGTAGTCTTCCCACGACGAATACTCAACGGCCTTTTTGTATTCGATAACAGAGGTTTGTTCAAAATGTGGGATTCCGTAAACATCTAACGCTTCCTGCGCCGCCTGCCTGACCTGTGCTTCTTCATGAAACAATCTCATGACTTCATTCAGTTCACCCGATGCCACAGGTTCCATGACGAACACAAAGCCATCTGGTTTGAGTATACGCCGCAGTTCAGCAAAAACATCCGGGTAAAGATTTTGAGGTATGTGATGCAGGCTGTAAGAGAACAAAACTCCATCAACAGAGCCACTTTCAACGGGGATTTTATCCGCTCCCGTTTCTGCGAAGCCCACGTTCGCAATTGTGTCTGCCTCACGGTTTTTCTTTGCCTGCACAGGGTCAGGATCGATGCCGAGCACGCGCGCACCACGCTCAGCCAAAGAGCGGCTTAAAGCCATGCTGCCGCAGCCGGCATCAATTAAAAAAAGCCCCTCTACATCGAGAAATTGATCGACGACCCCGATATCTTTCGCAATGCCGAGATCCTGATAGTTGAGCGTCATAATGCAGCCTCTGTCCAGACATGTTGCGCTGGCGATAACGCCAGCTCACTTTGGGACACTATACCTGCCTAACGGGCTGTTCGAAACAGAGCCGCGACGCTAAATCAGAGGTAAAAGACGGGGTTTTTACGCCCCTCTTCTACGCCGACTCGCGCCTCGTGATGCAGAGGCTTGAGCACCCACCGGCGGCTTCTTTCCGGCGTTACGATCCCGGGACCTTCTTCCACGCCCTTGACCGGGGCCCGGAGTTGGCTTTGAAGTCTTACGAATAGGTTCAGCCTTAATGCTCGGGTCAACGTCAAAACCCTCAATATGAATGCGCGGAAGCTCGCGCCTAATAAGTTTTTCAATATCGCGGAGCAACTTTGCCTCGTCGACACACACCAGTGATACGGCTTTGCCCGACAGGCCTGCCCTGGCGGTTCTTCCGATCCGATGGACATAATCTTCCGGGACATTAGGTAGTTCGAAATTCACGACATTAGGCAGCTGATCTATATCCAATCCTCGCGCCGCAATATCAGTTGCAACCAGTACCCTGAGTTTTCCCTCTTTAAAACCAGCAAGCGCACGAGTTCGCGCACCCTGGCTTTTGTTTCCATGAATGGCCGCTGCAGACAGTCCTTCCTTACTCAGCTGTTCAGCCAACCGGTTAGCGCCATGCTTTGTTCTGGTAAACACCAGCACCTGCCGCCAATCCTCGTCTCGAATCATGCGCGAAAGTAATTCCCGCTTTCGGCTTTTGTCCACCAGATGCACTTGCTGTTCGATGCGATCGGCTGTCGCGTTCTGAGGAGCAACCTCAACAAGTTGCGGATCATTCAGCATCCTGCCAGCCAATTGCTTTATGTCCTTGGAGAATGTTGCTGAGAACAACAGATTCTGCCTTTGTGCGGATTCAGGCAATAGCGCAAGAACACGCTTAACATCATGAATAAAACCCATATCGAGCATGCGATCGGCTTCATCGAGCACCAGAATTTCGAGGCGTGATAAATCGACTGTGTTTTGACCGGCATGATCGAGCAATCTTCCCGGGGTAGCAATCAGGATATCGACGCCCTTGCGCAGCTGACTAATTTGCGGGTTAATGCTGACGCCACCAAACACGACTGCAGATCGTATCTGCAGATACTTGCCGTACGTGGAAACGCTCTCTGCGATTTGCGCGGCCAGTTCACGTGTAGGCGTCAGTACCAGCGCACGCACGGGTGGAGGACCTTTTCTACCCCTGACCGGTCGCTCAGATAACGATAGCCGCTGCAACATTGGCAATGTAAAACCGGCTGTTTTACCGGTGCCTGTTTGCGCGCTTGCCATAACATCAACGCCGCTAAGCACAAGCGGAATGGCAGCTTGCTGAATAGGCGTAGGCGTGTCATAGCCTTCTTCAGTGACCGCCCTCAATACTTCAGATGATAATCCCAGAGCTTCAAATGACATAAATTTTTATTATTACTTTAGAGTCAACAAAGACACTCGTGCCATCAGCGATCCAAAATCGGAAAGCCTCTGAAACACAAACAGAAAAGATTTCGGTCAAAAACAGACGACTACAGATCAAGCTGATAGCGTCGAAAAAGAGAAGGTTATTGGCACCTAAGCATCGTGTTGGGCAACGACGTTTGGGGCCGATAACATTGTATCGATCTCCAACACAATACTGTCATACATTGTGCCATTCTGCGGATAGGTTCAATGACTTTCAATGGCGGTTTGCTTGACAGAAATACGTATCCAGACGCGGCTGTTTGCCAGCATTCTGACCCGCAACAATACACCGGATACGAAGTCTGAAAGTGTAGACGCCATTGACAGTTTCGTAAGGTTTAATAACGGTGAAATGCTGAGAATTCTGACAACCCAACGAACGGGAAGTTCAGCTATTACAGCCACATAAAGCTTCGAGATCAGCTGAGGGGTAAATGCAAAGGCTACCCGCAAGATCGCCACACGCAGCGATAAATCCGGGCCTGCAACGATAAATAACCCGCCAAGCTATCGCGACCAGACTGCTCATGTTTTTTCGTTCTAAATCTTGAGCTTTGACCAAACAGAACAATGCTATGGCCACGACGGCGAAACTGGTTGGCGCCAGTAGCATGACACGAGTACTGGGTAAAAGGTGCCAGTGTTTCAGGCCACAATCATTACGGCTTTGTTGCGCGAGTTAGGGAACTAGTTTTGCGCACTTAAGACTTCGGAACCCACCCCTGATATTCAGCACTTTCTCTGGCTATTGGCAATGAGACGGTGCTATCCGTTCTTGATGAGCGGTAAATACCGCTGATAATGTCTAATGACGATCTTGCATCGTTCAGCGTGACCGGCGTAATTCCATGATGGGTAAAGGCCTCATACGCCAGTTCAAATTGACGGGCGAATCCTTCTTGGTGCGGTTCATGATTCATGACAACTTCGTCGATAACACTTTGCTTTGCAGTGTTTCGAGCCTTGAATGTCCACGGTTGTGCACCCGGGTTGTAAGGAGACAAGGAGCTTTGAGCCGTCATATCGCTAAAACATAATCGCAGCCTGGATTCATCAGATGCACTTCCCAAGGTCACTGATGAGGTAACAAGCGCTCCACTTTTCATTTTAAATACAACCCCGGCACAGTCTTCTACTTCTATATCATTAACCCGGGTTGCCAACTGAGCCTGAATGCTGGCAACGGGACCCAGTAGCTGTACTAAGAGATCGTGTGCATGTATGGCATGTCCTACAATGGCTCCGCCTAATTCTGTTGACCACTTTCCACGCCATGGAACGGCATAGTAATTTTCATCTCTGTTCCAATGAGTTTCTATCGTTGCAACTAATGCAGGGCCGGTAACCCCTCTGTGCATTAACGTATTCAAAATGGATAGCCCGTTGCCAAATCGATACTGGAAGACAGGCATAACCTGGCACGAAGACAGTTTGCTCGCGGCAATAATTTCATCGATATCTGCCAGTGAAGGCACGAGTGGCTTTTCACAGATGACATGCTTTTTGGCATCGAGCGCCTGCAATATCGCATCTTTGTGCATTTGAGGCGGCAAGCAAATATCGACCAGGTCGACATCCTCACACCCTAACGCGTCATTATACGAAGCTAGGTAATGGCAATTAGCCTGATTTACCAGAGCCGCAGCACGATCGGCATCCGGGTCTGCGATATAGCAAACACGATATAAATCCGGTAGCGCCAGATACGCTTGCAGGTGCTCAGCGCCAATGCCAGCACCGCATATGGCAACGTTAATAGGTTTCATAGTTTTTAAAGCGAATGGTTTATGGTCACTTGAACCTTATGTTCGGCAGATTCTACCAATGCCTCGATCAATCGTTGCGCCTGCAATGCATGTTCGATTGTGGCTAAAGGCTCTCGGCTTTCATCGATGGCATCTAAAAAATCAGTGATTAATCGTAAATGCCATTCGTGCGAGAACGCCATAGGATCAGCTGAACCGCCACCACTGGAAGCTTCGCCGACAGCCTCTGATGTACCGTCTCGGTATTCAATGGCTAACTCACCACCAAGCAGGGACGCGCTGCCCAGAGAACCCGATAGTTTGATGCTCTCTAAATCGCCTGGAAACTGTGCAGTGGTTGCGTGCAGAGAGCCCATAGCACCGTTGGCGAAGCGTAACCCTGCGCCAACAAAATCTTCACTTTCCATGCTGTGTGCAGCTGTTGTTCCAGCAATTGCGGCAACTTCTGTCACCGGCCCGACCAGTTGCAGCATTAAGTCCAAGGTATGGATTGCCTGACTGATCAACACGCCACCTCCGTCGCGGCTATAGGATCCACGCAAAGGTTCATCGTAGTAAGACTGCTCCCGCCACCAGGGGACGCACACTTGTACTGTGTGTAATTCGCCCAACGCACCCTCGCGTATTCTTTGCCGGAGGCGCACGGCTCCATCACGGAAACGATTTTGGAAAACAACGCCGGTGGTTATACCTGCATTGCGACAGCTTTCAGTAATGACAGTCGCCTCACGGAGCGTTCTCTCTAACGGTTTTTCCATGAGTATGTGCTTCCCGCTTCTACATAGGTTTTGCACCCATTCCAACCGGGCATTCGGTGGCGTCAGTAGTAACACTGCACTGATAGCATCATCGTGAAGAATGTCAGATGGATCAGACACCGACGGGAATCCATACTGTTCAGTAAATGCTTTTCGGGTATTTTCTGTCCTGCTATAGGCAGCTTTTACGGTTACGCGATGCTGTAATTCCTGCAAGCTTTTAGCATGAGGCGCAGCCGCCATTCCCAGTCCAATAACGGCTATCGATCTTTGGGGGGAATTTCCCGCTTTTGTCACTGTTAGGTCTCCGGTCAAGGGCTTGTACTTAGAGAATCTAAACGACATCGTATCGCGTCTTGGGTTACTTATCAGACTAATCAGCACACTTATTGAACATTGCTCTGTTGGGCTAAAAATTTTTCCCTGCTACTAAATCCTGATTTATCTTAAGGACACAGACAATGCGATACATACCCTTGATGCTGGTATTTCTAGGCGTACCTATCGGTGCCTTTATAGGCGTAACCCATGCATTTGCTGGGGGCCTACTGTTTGGCTGTGCCCTGCTCGCATCAACGATAGGCATCTATGATTTACTGCAGAACAAACGCTCGGTTCTGAAAAACTACCCGCTTATCGCCCGGTTACGATTCGTTTTCGAACGAATTCGACCCGAAATACGGCAATATTTTTTAGAAAGTGATCATGATGAAGTTCCCTACTCCCGTGAACAACGAGCGCTTATTTATCGGCGCGCAAAAAATATTGAAGGGCTACGCCCGTTTGGCACACTGAAAAGTGTTCAGCAAGTCGGGCACGAGTGGATCAATCATTCGATGGCTCCCAGCCATATCGAAAACGGGGACTTTCGCACGACCATAGGTGCTACAACCTGCAAGCACCCCTACGAGAGCTCCATACTTAACATATCCGGCATGTCCTTCGGAGCTTTGTCCTCCACCGCAATCGAGTCCCTTAATCGCGGCGCAAAGGAAGGCAAATTCGCCCACACCACGGGCGAAGGATCGATCTCAAGGTTCCACGAAATTCATGGTGGAGACCTAATTTGGCAAATTGGTAGCGGTTACTTTGGTTGCAGAAACGAACACGGGCAATTCAGCGAAGAAAAGTTCGCAACTGTCGCGGCAAAACCGCAAGTACGCATGATCGAAATCAAGTTATCTCAAGGCGCTAAGCCGGGCCATGGAGGTATCCTACCCGGATCCAAAGTAACGCCTGAGATTGCTGAAGCCAGGGGTATTCCCGTTGGTGTTGAATGTGTCAGCCCTTCAACTCACAGTGCATTTTCAACACCGCTTGAGCTGATGGATTTTATCAGCAAGCTCAGAACACTTTCAGACGGCAAGCCGGTTGGAATAAAGCTCTGTGTGGGACATCCCTGGGAATTCTTTGCGATTGGAAAAGCTATGATGGAGACAGGTATTTGGCCTGACTTTATAACCATAGATGGTTCCGAAGGTGGCACAGGAGCGGCACCGGTTGAGTTTGCCGACCACATAGGCGCTCCCCTTCGTGAAGGTCTCATGTTGGTTCACAACACCCTCATAGGCCTGGGTCTTCGTGACAAAGTAAAAATTATCGCATCCGGGAAATTGGTCAGTGCATTTGATATAGCACGGGTGCTATCTCTGGGTGCTGATGCCTGCAACATGGCAAGAGGGTTCATGTTTGCGATTGGCTGTATTCAAGCGCAAACCTGCCACACCGGCAAGTGCCCGACCGGTGTCACCTCACAAGATCCACGCAGGTCTAAAGCACTGGACGTCAACGATAAATATAAGCGCGTCGCCCAGTTCCATGCCAACACGATAGAGGCGTTGAAACATACCACCGAAGCGTGCGGATTAACGCATCCAGAACAGTTCACTGCACATCACTTGATGATTCGAATTAACAGCCGAGAAGTTCGCTCTGCCGCCAGTCAATACGAGTGGCTTGGTGAGAACGATATTATTGACTCAAACACAGAGCATCCAGCATTTATTAAATTCTGGGATATGGCGCGCACCGATAGTTTCTCGGCAATGCAACCCTCCAATGTTGTGCCATTGAAACGGGCTGCAAACGGATAGTTTCAGCTCTTTCGCCTTAGCTCATCTGCTTGACATGCTCTTCGATGAGCTGTTTGTACAAAGCCTGAATTCGGGCGGTTACGGGTCTGTCGCCGTTTCCGATTTTTTTGCCATCAATTTCGGCGACCGGTGTTTGTGCACCAAACGTCCCTGTGAGAAATGCTTCGTCTGCTGACACGGCATCTACCAGCGAATAGTTTCGTTCAAACACCGGGATACCATCGGCTCTGCAGACATCTATAACCTTTTGTCGGGTGACGCCATTCATGCAATAGTCACCGGTGGATGTCCAAACCTGTCCTTTGCGAACGATAAAGAAATTGCACGCGTTGGTGGTATTCACAAAGCCATGCGGGTCAAGCATTAATCCTTCATCAGCGCCCGCCTGTTCAGCCTGTAAGCAAGCCAGAACGCAATTCAGTTTTGAATGAGAGTTGTACTTTGCATCCTGTGACATAGGTAGACCTCGTACCTGAGGCACGGTTGCCAATCGGATACCCTGCCCTTGCAGCCCGGGGGATGGCTTTGAGTGTTCCATAATGATGACGAAGGTCGGGCCGGTACGCGATAGTGCAGGATGCTGAAACGGTTTGGCTTTAAGACCCCGGGTAACCATTAGCCTGCAATGAACATCGGTGTGCATGTTGTTCGCTTCAGCTGTCTGCGCAAGTGCGCGGCGAACCCCCTCCCTGTCCATACCAATATCTAAGGACACGGACTTGCAGCTATTGAACAAACGATCCATGTGCTCCTCAAAAAACGCCCACACGCCGTCGTACAAACGCATGCCTTCCCACATGCCGTCCCCTAACATAAAGCCGCTGTCGTACACCGATACCGTAGCCTGGCTTCTCGGCTTCAGCTCACCATTGATGTAGATCAGAATCGACTGATTTCTTTCATCGTCAAGCGCGTCGTGCGTGCTGATTTCCTGGGATTTTGCAGAAGACATAAGAGGTTGCCTGAATTAAGTGTCTATGTTGATGGCGCTTTTTCGTACCGCTGATTTCATTCTACCTAGGTCGTCACCACCCTGTGAAGCACATTCACACCGTTGCTCATTACTATTGTATTTAGAATCATGCTCTTATCGCTTATAGTAGGTGGTATCCGGGCGGGATAATCAGTGCGGCGTTCACCGGAAAATCGAGCCCGGCAATCCACAATACAGGACCCCATACGTGTATTTTCAGCGAAAATTCGAACGCGGATTTGGCACCTTCCCACTGAAGGGCAACGAGCTTTGCCGTGCGTTGGAAACAGCATTGGAGGTTGGTTACAGAGCCATCGATACCGCTCAGTTTTACGACAATGAGCAGGACATAGGAAATACGATTTCGAGTTGCAACATACCCAGAGACGAGCTTTTTCTAACCAGCAAAGTGCCGATAGATAAATTCTCCGCCGAGCTATTCCGCCCATCGGTTGAACAAAGTTTAGAAAAGCTGCAAGTCAATCAACTCGATGTGCTCTTACTGCATTGGCCCCCAGCCGACGGAAATATTGATGCAGCATTAGAACTCCTGCTAGAGGTACAGCAAGCAGGCCTTTGTCGTCATATCGGCGTCAGCAATTTCACCGGCGCAATGCTTAAGCGCTGCAAAGCGCTTACAGATAGTCCCATCGTTACAAACCAGGTTGAATTTCACCCGTTGTTGAATCAGGACAACCTGTTAAAGGCCTCAGCTGAAACGGGTATTCCTCTGGCTTCCTATTGTTCTGTGGCTAGAGGGAAGGTGTTTGATATCCCCCTTTTGAAAAAGTTAGCGGCAGACTATGACGTTACCGTCGGGCAGATTGTATTACGGTGGATTCTACAAAAAGGCGTCAGTGTCAACGCGATGTCCACTAACCCTGAAAATATTCGTGCGAACTTCGATATTCTAAGCTTTACGCTATCCGCAGTTGACATCAGCAGAATAGATTCGTTAACACACCAAAACTATCGTATCGTCGATAAACAGTTAGTGCCATGGGCACCTGTCTGGGATTAATTATGTCGAACATTTACAACCGTATTAGGCACATCTTATCCGGTTCAATAATTTTGCTTGTCATTTCCGGTTGCGCCACGACACAGGACAAACCAACTATCGAGCAACTGGATGCCAAGTTAATATTGGATGAGAACGGCTGCTATGTCGGAGAGGGATACGATGAAATCGAAGACAGTTGCTATTTCGATTGCACCGAACTCAGTGATGAAGAATGCGACATTCAATACGATTCGTTTTACTCAGGACTTGATTCATTCATTGCCGATGACTTCCATGGACACGATGACATCGATACTGATGAAATCGATAGCCGGGAGATTGCTAAGTACGCGGTGAATAAGTCCCTCGAATTAAGCGCTATAAACAATCTGGAACCCGCCAACGAAGCAAACTATCGGGAGATCTGGTCGGTAGCCTTGAGCATCTTGCCCAGCGAGTTCTTAAGTAAGGAGGTCGTCGAATACCATGTAACGACAGACGGTGCAGACAACACCCTCGCCTTTGTCGTACTCAACGATGATGAAGTTGAAAAATGGAATTTCGCGATAGACCCGGCCGACTACAGCGACAAAAATAATAAGGACTTCATACACACCATCATTCATGAATTCGCACACATCGCATTTTTAAACGCAACGCAGGTGGATTTAACCGAATATGAAAGCTGCGAAAACTACTGGATTACTGAAGGCTGTACCTACCCGGAGTCTTACATCAATCAATATTATGATGAATTCTGGGCTGATATTATTCAAGACAATCCATCAGCTCTAGCCGACGAAGATGCTGAGAACGAAGATGAAGTTTACGAGTTCTATGAAAAGTACCAATCTCACTTCGTCAGTGACTATGCAGCCACGAACCCCGTTGAAGATGCTGCAGAGGTTTTCGTGCATTTCGTTCTGCGCAGCAAACCGTTAACACCAAAAACGATATCAGATAAAAAAATTGCCTTTCTTCATCAATTTCCAGAGCTGTTGAAGTTCCGCAATATCATACGAATCAAACTTAAAAAAAGACAACCGCTCTAAGTATTCTCTTGGCGGTTTGTACCCAGGCACACACCACTCATCTAAACACTTATCCCGACATCTACTATGACTAAATTCTCAGCCAACTTAGGTTTTCTCTGGACAGAGCTCGATTTACCCAACGCTATTCTCGCTGCAAAATCAGCAGGCTTTCAAGCGGTGGAGTGTCATTTCCCTTATGAGGTAAACACGTCTGACGTTATCGACGCGCTGAAAGAGACTGGTCTACCCATGGTTGGATTGAATACACAACGAGGGAATGTGGAAAAAGGAGATAACGGTCTTTCGGCGGTTATTGGCCGGGAGAACGAAGCTAGAGAGTACATCGCTCAGGCCGTTGAATATGCGGCGGCTATCAATTGTCAGAATGTGCATGTTATGGCGGGTTTTACCGACCAGGGTGAGGCATCTGAAAATACGTTTAGAGAGAATCTTGACTACGCCTGCTCTCTTGCTAAAAAGCACAATGTGCAGATTCTCATCGAACCGTTAAACCACTACGATGCACCTAACTATCACTTGAACAACATTGAATCTGCCGTTCGCACCATCAATGCAGTAGACCACGACAATATTAAGGTCATGTTCGACTGCTATCACATTCAGATCATGCAAGGTGATTTAGCCCGCCGACTCTCCGACAACCTCTCATCCGTAGGCCACATTCAATTTGCAGCTGTCCCGGACCGGGGTGAGCCGGATCTTGGCGAAGTTCATTTTCAAAACCTGTTCAAATCAATTGACGATATGGGCTGGAGTGGGTATCTGGGCGCCGAATACAAGCCCAGGAGCGGAGACACCAGCAAGGGCCTCACGTGGATGCAGGCCTATCGCTAAAGGAGTAGCTATCGTTAATCTCAAAAGCTCTGCCTCGCCACGTTTTTGACAGATGACTTCACTGAGCCTTTACGTTCTGTTACTCAATGAATTTTCGTACGATGCTAGCCTTATGGTTTAGTTGACACACACTAAGCTCGTAGTTGATTATGCAACTTCGTGCTCAATTCAACCAATAGGATACGTTCGTTGATGAATAGAAAATTACCTCTTCTCCTGGTGCCATTACTCATGGCATCCTCAGGAGTCACCATGGCAGACAACGGGCCCGGCTGCGGCTTAGGTCAGCAAGTTTTCGCAGGGCAATCCGGCTTGGCAGCCCATGTATTGGCCGCCACAACAAACGGCTCATCCAGTAACCAACTATTCGGCTTGTCGTTTGACAGCCTGGGTTGTAATGGTGAGACCGTTGTAACCGCTGAATTCCAACGCAACGTTTTTGTTGCCACCAACTTCGACAACATCGCTCGAGATGCGGCTCAAGGTGGCGGCGACCATCTTCAGTCTCTCGCTGAGATAATGCAAATTCAGGAATCGGACACACAGCGATTTTATGACCTGGCTCAGGTTAACTACGACGAACTGTTCGGCGGTGCAACAACCGACCACCAGTCCTGGTTGGAAACTCTGGACAATACATTGTCTGCAGACCCCACCCTGTCGAAGTACAGCCTACAAACCAGTGGATCATAGGGAGATTCGAAATATGAAGAAGCTAATCGCATGTAGTGCAATGCTACTGGTATCTGCCGCCCCACTCGTACAGGCTCAAGAAGACGGTGCTGGCTGTGGCCTCGGTGCTGTCGTGATGGAAGGTAAGGAAGGCAAAGGCGCCAACATCGCAGCGGCGCTTTTAAATGGCCTGGTGATACCCAACACGTTTTTTATGACAACTGGTGATGGCCTAATGGGCTGCGATCCAACGCAAACGGTTCAAAATGACGAAGCAACAGAAATTTTTGTTGCCCGCAATATGGACCAACTATCCTCAGAAGCTGCACAAGGTGGTGGAGACTACTTAAATGTCCTCGCAGACCTCATGGGAATAGCGGACGAAGACCGTGACGCATTCAAAAAAGTGACTCAGGATAACTTCGACCAGTTGTTTTTAAATTCTGATGACGCGAAGGGTGTCATCGAAACCATAGAAATCGCTATGCTGAACGATTCTAGTCTGGCGAAATACGCTATCAACTAAGTCGTAAAGTAAACCGACCGGACAGCCCTTCAATTTTGAAGGGCTGTCCGTGTGAAACAAAAAATCTGTACTCTATCCGTAAAAAGCAATGCACACGGCGGCAGCTTTCACTTAATAACTTAACTACAAAGCCGTCTAGAGCGTGTCGATAACAAAACTAGTGTTGCAAGCAAGCCAACGAGCTCTCCAATCACTGATTCTGATCGTTGCTGTTCACGCACCTACACTGAACGCCTCCACCGAGATAAACAAACCGGAGTTCGCTACCTGGCAGGCTGCAGTCGATGCCGGCATGTACGATGAGGCAGTAGAACTAAGCCTCCTAACGGAACAAGACCCGGCTCTACGCGCACTCATTAGTAAAGCAAGCCAACTAAATCTAAGTGAGGAACCTCAATGGCGTGCGTTGCTGCACTACAAACCGGCGACGTCTGTTACTTGGCTTAGCCAGGTAGATTCTGCACACTTCTTTATGTCAGACAAGGGCAAAGCTTCCCCAGAGGCTGAACTCAACGCCACCCTCGCCGCTCTCTTTTCGACACAGCCAAAACCGCCGCTTAGATTGACTGCTCACTGCAGATTCATTGCTCGTAAAGTTTGGCTAAGTGAACAACTACCTGAATTTGATTTACTCGTGCCACAGCAGGACTGCCCTGAGTTCGAACGCTATGTTAATTATTTAGATGCTAGCGTTCTGACTTTGGTCTTTCCTACAGCACATCCGAATAGCCCGTCTTCCGCTTTCGGGCATACGCTGCTGCGAATTGATAAAAAAAACCAAAAGCCCGAATCCCGTCTACTGAACATGAGTCTTAACTTTGCTGCGGATGTCGCTCCGGATGTCCCTGCGTTTACTTACGCCGTAAAAGGTTTAAGTGGTGGTTTCGAGGGGCGATTCAGAATGCTCCCGTACCATATTAAGTTACGAGAATATGGTCAGATAGAAAACAGGGACACGTGGGAATACGAACTGGATCTTGATCAGGAATCAGTAGACTTGGTTTTACGGCATGCCTATGAAATGCTGATTAGTCATTTTGACTACTTCTTTTTCAGTGAAAACTGTTCCTACCATCTTTTGTCTCTATTGGAAGTTGCCTATCCGGATAACCCGCTAACCGATGAATTTAACTGGTGGACAATTCCGGTAGATACGATTAGGGCATTGGAGCGAAAAAACTTAGCTAATGAGCCTCGGTTTGTACCGTCCGCTATTCGTACGCTTAGGGCACGGCAAGCAAACATGAGTGAAGACGATCTGCAGCTAGCGTTAACAGCGCTTAACGAGGATCTCTCCAGTATCGACTCACAACTCAACTCACGTTCGCTGGAAGAACAAGTTGCCATCCTCGATTTACTGTCTGACTATGAACGCTACAATCGCTTGAAAACCGATCCCAGCGCACTGGGTAGCAGTACGCGGGAAAAAGCTATTTTATCGCGTCGCAGCAAGTTGGGAATAAAGTCAGTGCTCCCCGATATCGCAACACCTGATAGCACTCCGGTAGATGGACACGGCACCTCTCGCATTGGATTACGTTATCGATTTTCAGACAACAATACTGATATCGTGGAACTCAGTTTTAGACCTGCCTATCACGACTTTCGCGATCCAAGTGCAGGCTTTGATGATAAGGCTGCTATAGAGCTCGGTGGTATCAGCGTTGCTCATGATAGGAGTAACGACGAGTTTTTCCTTAAACGGGTAACTCTGGCCAGTATCCAGTCGGTAGAGCCCATTGGTAGATTCTACAAACCGGTCTCTTGGCACACCACCGTTGAGTGGGACAAACCTAATGCTGCTGCAAGCCACCAATTCACCTTTAACGTTGGTGCAGGCATAGCCTTACAACATCAACCAAAGTCCCCTATCCTGTTCGCCTTTGGTGAATTTGATCTCATCAACAACAACGATTTATTGGACAGCACCCAAGTACGAATGGGTGCCAGCGCCGGCGCTCATTGGGAACCTTTAACCGGTTTCAGAACGGGTATAACTGCCAATGTCAGGCATCAAATCGGTGGCGATTTTTATATCGCAACCACTGACATCTGGGCAGGGCTTGCTATCGGCGAGCAATGGTCTGCCAATGTTGAACTGTCATCGGCGAAAACATCTGACACCAATACCGATACACAACTCAGCGTCGGTATTCGTTCTTATTTCTAGTGCCTACGTTTTTTTGTCTGTAATATCGGCACATGCACATTGACACACCGACTACCCAGCTAGCGACTAACCCTAGCGGGCAACTACTTGTTAGCGATACCCCGATCAGTTTCTGGGGTGGGATAGACCCGGCTAATGGAGATGTCATCGACGAGCATCACCCACTCAGCGGAGAGAACGTCACTTCACGTTTACTGGCCATCCCCGGCAGCAGAGGTTCGTGCTCCGGTAGTAGTGTTTTGCTTGAGCTACTGGATTGCGATAAATCACCCGCTGCTTTGATATTTTCCGAGGCAGAAGAAATACTGGTTTTAGGTGCGCTTATCGCAAGCGTCATGTTCGATAAATCACTACCACTATTGCGCATTAAAAGTGAAGATTTCAAAACACTGGTCAACGGTGCAGATGCCCAAATTGATAATGATCTATTGAGAGTATCTACGCAAAACGGCGAGCAACTTATCGCAGGACAACGCATTCATATCGACGTATTCGATGATCAGTTTAACGATATAAATCTTAGCGATGAAGACAGGCGCCTGTTGTCCGGGGAGTATGGGAAAGCTGCAGAAGTCTCCATGCGTATAGTGCTGAGAATGGCTCAATTACAATCTGCCACTCATCTCATCGATATCACGCAGGCGCATATTGACGGTTGTGTTTACAACGGTTTGTCTAATTTAAAATTTGCTGAGCGCCTGGTTGAATGGGGAGCAACCGTTAGAGTACCCACCACGCTGAATGCTCTTTCCGTGGATCAGCAGCAGTGGCGAGGACAGGGTATTGATCCGGAATTTGGAGAACCGGCCAGTGCGGTTGGCGATGCGTATGTCGCAATGGGTGCGCGCAATAGTTTTACCTGCGCCCCCTATCTTCTGAATTCTGCGCCTGAAACCGGTGAACAAATTGTTTGGGCAGAATCTAACGCAGTTGCTTATGCCAATAGCGTGCTTGGAGCCAAGACTCAAAAGTACCCTGATTTCCTGGATATTTGTATCGCGCTGACAGGTAGAGCTCCAGCATCGGGCACCCACCTGGACCAAGGCCGCCTACCTACTTTATTTATTGACACTGAGTTTCCCGAACAGGCAGACGATTCCTACTGGCCATTGCTTGGATACCATGTGGGTTTGTTGGCTGAGAATTCCATACCATTAGTACGCGGTTTGTCTTCCGCACAACCGAGTACTGACGATCTAAAAGCGTTTAGTGCGGCATTCGCCACCACCTCTTCTGTGCCCATGTTTCACATGGCAGGCGTGACGCCGGAAGCCGCGCACGTGTCACAGCAGCTGGCTTCAGACGAGCACAGCACCCTCCCCGTTAAAACAATAACTATCGATGATTTACGCACCAGCTGGCACTCTTTGAATACGGCTCAAACGAACCAGGTAGATATGGTGTGTCTGGGCAATCCGCACTTTTCCCACACCGAGGTTAAAGCGTTAAAACGCCTATGCGACTCGCGTGCTAAATCACCGGACGTTGACATTGTCGTTACGCTGGGGCGAGATATCTATCAGCAATGCCTTGACGATGCCATCATAGGCTCACTGAAAGAGTTCGGCGTCCAGTTTGTTATGGACACTTGCTGGTGCATGCTGCAGGAGCCAGTGATTCCGAAAACAGGCTCTGTGCTGATGACAAATTCGGGTAAGTACGCTCACTACGGGCCCGGACTGGTTAAACGTCCCATTCACTTTGGTAGCTTGAAAGATTGCGTGGACGCAGCTTGTAACGGCAGCAGGATCCAGCAAACGCCGGCGTGGCTCACTTCCTAGCGCGCTCGGGCTTCGCTCGGGCTCTATCTACTGCGCTGAGACGTCGCGCTCGCTGTCTGTCTGCAGCATACGATCAGCTGTATAGCGCGTACCGGTAACCGTCGACTCGTTGATCAGCGCATCCAGTGCTGCCACGGTAGACTCGGATAGCGCAATGTTGGCAGACGCTGCGTTGTCTTTCATGTGCTGGATGTTGCGGGTACCCGGAATGGGCACCAAAGTTTCGTCTTCGATGGCGAGCAACCAGGCCAGGGCAAGCTGGGCCATGGTGCACTCGTTGTCTTTGGCTATTTCACCAAATTCAACCAGTAGCGCCTGATTTTTTGCGAAGGCGTCGGGTTCAAAACGCGGACGCGCAATGGTGCATCGCAGATCGTTATCCGCTAGTTCGTCCACTGATTTGGAAGAACCGGCTAAGAAGCCTCGCCCCAGCGGAGAAAATGGCACAAACGTTATATCCAACTTACGGCAAAGGTCCAGCACGCCACTTTCCGGTGTTCTTGACCAAAGCGAGTACTCAGACTGAACGGCTGCTAGAGCGTATTCCGACTGTGCACGTTCAATGGTTGCGCAGCACACTTCCGACAGACCCAACTCACGGACTTTTCCTTCTTTCACCAGATTTGCCATGGTGCCGACACTTTCTTCTATCGGAACCTCCGGGTCGACTCTATGCAGGTAGTACAAGTCGATAACATCGGTGTTTAAACGTTTTAAGCTAGTTTCGCATTGCTTACGAATGACATCGGGGCGTCCGCTGATTCCGTCTGGAGACAATCCACATTTTGTCGCCAGAACAAATTTGTCGCGGTGGCTGGAAAGCACCTTACCGAGAAACGTTTCATTGTGCCCGGCGCCATACATATGAGCGGTATCAAAAAACGTGATACCGACATTAAGAGCCTCCAGCAACAACTGCTCAGAGGCTTCCTCATCGGCAGGTCCATAGCCGAAAGAGATATTCATGGCGCCTAAACCTGTCGGAGACACCGACAGGGAACCAATTTTACGTTCTTGCAAGGACTAACTCCTTAGTGCTTCATTACTCGGATCGTAAGGCGACTCTGCGACGACTTTAGCGTTTCGCAGAACACCGAGGATCTGAACCTGAACTTCTGTTCCCGGCTCATTCAACTCGGGCTTAATATAACTCAACGCCACACTTTTCCCAATTCGATGTCCAAATCCGCCGGAAGTCGTGTATCCGACGTTTTCACCATTCTGGAAAACCGGGCATCCGTATAAGGCGTCAGTCTTGTTGACCGTGTCATCGTCACTGTATTCGTCCAGCACCAATGTAGCGAATATGTCTATCAAGGGTTTTTCCGACTCAGCTACGAGCGCATCTCTGCCTTTAAAAGCTGGCTTGGAGAGATCCACGAAGCGATTCAGACCGGAGCGCAATGGAGAATATTCATGATCAAGCTCTGCCTTCCATGCGCGGTAGCTTTTCTCAAGCCGCATAGAATCCATGGCGTACATACCAAAGTCTTTCAAATCAAACGCTTCGCCAGCTTTCATGAGCGCTTCGTACAAGGCCAGATGATCTTCCGTCTTCACGTGAAGCTCCCAACCTAACTCTCCCACGTAGTTCACTCGAAGTGCACGCACTGCAATACCAGAAAGCTGAATATCCTGATAAGTCAGCCAACGGAAAGACTCGTTAGAGACGTCGGTGTTGGTCAACTGTTGCATGACTTCACGGGAACGAGGACCGGCCAGTACCAGTGTTCCAATATCGTCAGTGATGTCGTTGATTTTTATGTCGCTGCCTTCAGGCAAGTGTTGCTCTAACCACTGATAGTCATGCCACTTAGCCGCACCGGCTGTGATTAGCAAATAGTGTTCTTCAGCAAGACGAGTCAGGGTCATTTCAGACCAGACACCACCGTCGTCTGCGCAGAAGTAAGACAAGGACAAACGCCCTACACGAGGCATTTTGCCGGCAATTAAGGAGTCCAGCCATTCAGTCGTACCCGCTCCCTGAACGTCGTACTTGGTGAAACCACCCATATCTAACAGTCCGACATTGTCACGAACATTCAAACATTCAGCTCGCACCGCATCAAACCATTCGCCTTGCTGATAGCTAGGGGCCGCACCTGTAGTATCACCGGATCGCGCAAACCAGGTAGCTCGCTCCCAGCCACCGCGGGCACCAAACTGCGCACCTTTGTTTTTGAGGGTGTCGTAGGCTGGAGTGACCTTTCGTGGTCTGCCTGCCGGACGCTCTTCATTGGGGAAATTTATCGCGTATTCGTGCTGGTACAGTTCAAGCGCTCTATCAACCACATAAGGTTGGTCCGCATAGTCGGTGTATCGACGTGGATCCAAACTCCAAAGGTCCCATTCTGGCTTTCCGTCAATGACCCACTCTGCGATGGACTTACCAGCACCACCGCCCTGACAAATACCGAAACTAAACCCGTTAATGTGGAAAAAGTTCGGCAGACCGAAAGCAGGCCCGACGTACGGCATGCCATCCGGTGAATATGGGATGGGGCCGTTGATAACGCGCTGCACACCCACGCTGCCCAGTATAGGCATACGCTCGCAGGCTTTTTCTATGTACCACTCCAGTCGCTCTAGATCGTCCGGATACAATTCATAGGCGAACTTTTCCGGAATCTTGCCATCGGTCCAACGCGCAGCGGCATTCTCTTTTTCGTAAGGTCCGAGGATTAAGCCGGTTTTCTCTTGACGGAGATAGTAGGAATCATCAGGGTCTCGGACCAAAGGCATAAGACCATCCATGGCTTCCAGTTCAGGAATGGATTCAGTGACCAAGTATTGATGCTCTAAAGAGACCATCGGCAGGAACTTGCCACCTAATTCGGTGACTTCAGCGCCACGGTAGCCACCCGCGTTGATGACGTATTCACACAGAACATCACCTTTGTCAGTTTGTACCTTCCACTCACCTGCGTCCGTTCGGGAGACTCCAGTCACTTTAGTAAATCGGTGAATGGTAGCACCGGCTTTACGTGCGTGCGTGGCGAATGCCTGCGTAAGCTGACTCGGATCGATATCACCATCATGCGGGTCCCACAATGCACCCAGAACATCATGATCTTCTAGGAACGGGTTGCGTGCTTTCATCTCTTTGTTATCGATGATTTCGTAACCCAGCCCCATAGCATTGGCCATGGCTGTTACGTGTTCAAATTCTTCCATGCGTTGTTTGTTCTGAGCAAGGCGAATAGAACCGGTCTGGTGATAGTTGATGGGATACTCTGGGTCTTTACAGAGCTTCGCATATAGCTCTGTACTGTAATGCTGCATTTTAATGATGTTGCGCGACCCGGAAAACGTTGGAATGTTTCCGGCTGCGTGCCATGTTGAACCGGATGTCAGTTCATCCATTTCCAACAGCATGCAGTCGGTCCAACCGCGCTCTGCTAAGTGGTAAAGCGCACTGGTTCCCGCAACGCCACCTCCAATGATGACAACTCTAGCGGTCGATTTCATGATACTTCCTCAGTTCTATTCATTGCCTCGAGAGGTAACTCGACATTAAATTTAGCGCGTATAGCTGCATCAACCTCAGCTGGAATATGCGTTGGGTAATGAGACCCCAAGACTTCATCCACTTTGTTACGCGCCTGTTCGATCAACACCGGCTTGCCTTGTTCCGCCCACTCTTTCGGACTTGTACGATCACCGATGTTCGGATAGATGTATTCTTTTTGCATGAGGCTCAGTGTTTGTCCATGCCCGAGAAAATGGTTCGGACCATCGATGCAGACATCTCGCATTGCATCCAGCGAGAGAGTTTCATCATTAACTTCAATGCCTCTGACCGTTCGGTTTATGGCTCCTAGCATATCGTTATCAATCACCATGCTTTCGTAACAAACACCCAATAGTGATGCGTGCATACCGGCGGATTCATAGATAAGGTTTGCACCAGAGTGAGCTGCCAGCGTATTGGTGTAGGCTTTTTCATAACCGGACTGAGCATCGGGGAGCTTTGCGTCCGCCATACCTGCAGCAACACCCGTAGGCAATCCGTAGTAGCGACCCATCTGACCACAGGCGGCCATCAGCACGGCTTGCTCGCCACTACCGCCACTCATTGATCCGGTTCGTAAGTCGGACACGAAAGGCCAAGTTCCAAAAATGGCTGGATGACCCGGTACAAGTAAATTAACGTAGACGAGTCCTGCTAATACTTCGGCCACTTCTTGAACTACTGCACCTGCCAGTGCTGCCGGGCTTGTTGCACCAGCCTGACCGGCGGCAAGCAATAAAACAGGCATGCCACCTCGAACGGCGGTCTCCATGCAATGACAGGAATCTTCAGCAAATCGCAACGGTGGTACAACAAAACAATTGGACATGCTAACGAAAGGACGTTCGCGCCATTTCTTTTCGCTACCCGCGATCATGTGAAGCATCTCTAGTGATTTCGTGACATGCTCAGGCTCTACCCAGCTACTACCCACATGCTTCGTAGTACCGCTAACCGCGGCGTAACACGTATTGAAATCCAGATCGACAGGTTCCACAACATCACGCGCTACCAGACAGCGCTGGAAGTAATGGATATTGTCCATCTTGTCGACTAAACGCGCCATGTCGTACAGATCGTTCAAGGTCGAATCACGATACTCCCGACCTTCGATGTCTACGATGTGTACAGCCGCCCCAGCGGTGCCGAAATAAACACGAGAACCTGATACTTCTATGTCATGCTTAGGATCTTGCCCGTACAGAACCAGTTCTTTCGCACAATACCCGAGGACATCCTCGACAAGCGAACGCGGAAAAAGAAGCCTACCGTCTTTGTAAGTCCCCCCTGCTTTGGTCACCGCCTCCACACAGGAAGGTATGGCTTGGGCTAGGCCGATGGTCGACAAGGCCGTCATCACTGCCTCGTTAATTTTGTCCATATCGGAATCTGTCAGCGGCTTATATCGGCCGCTAGTCATTCCTGGGCGAACCGCCTTGTCCTCCTCCGCTAATGGCGCAGCCCTTAAGGCTCTTTTAGCAGCACGCGCGTTGCGTCGGGAAGGCTTCTTGATTGGGTCGTTCATAGCATGAGTACCATTCGCGGGAGGAACAATTAACCATTCAAGTATCAACCCGGAAGTGGTACCTAGGCCGCATCGCCACGACTCATACACACACTGAAGCGACAGGCATGACGCTAATGTACGATATCTGTGGAGAAAGCCCAGCCTGCCCCCGCAAACAGGGTCAATTACGCTTTCTGGCCTCTGTCGGCGAGTAGCCGAATTGCACGCGGAAACGTCGCGAAAAATAGTCTGCTGATGTGAATCCAACGGCCGCCGCAATCTCTAGAACGCTCATTGCCGTCTGCCGTAGAAGCTCGTGACCCACCCGAAGGCGAACTCGCTGGTAATACAAGGTGGGCGTTGTTCGAAGATGCGCTCTGAACAGTCTCTCCAGCTGCCTCGACGATATACCGACCATAGAGGCCAATTCGGCCGTACTAATCGGTTGCTCAAGATTGGATTCCATCAGCTCTATACAGCTAACCACACCCGGGTGATAGACCCCGGTTCTCTCAACGATGCTTCGCCTCTGAGGTGCCGACGAGTCTCGAGTATCGGTTGCGATGAACAAATCGGCCACCTGCGTTGCCAGAGCATTGCCGTGATCTTCACGCACAATTGCCAGCATCATGTCCAGAGCTGCCGTCCCACCAGCACAAGTAAAGAGACCGTCATCGACTTCAAACAACTCTGATGAGACTGTCAGCTGTGGGAAGGCTTCACGAAAACCCGGCAGGTTTTCCCAATGAATTGTGCAACGCCGACGTTTGATTAAATCGGCTTGCGCCAGTAGATAACTTCCTGAATCGAGGGAGCCTATTAAAGTGCCTCTGGAGGCATGCTGCCGCAATGCCCGAAGCGCTTTAGTGTCGTCAAAACGGTGTGGTTCATGAGGGCCACAGACGATCAATCTATTCAGCTTACTCATATCGTGAATGCTGCCATCCACCGAGATTTGCATGGCATTGTTTGCACGGACTTGCTCAGTACCACTGCCTAATAACACCCAGTCGTAGAGATCGCGTCCGCTAAAGCGATTCGCTGCCCGCAGCGGTTCAAGAGCAGATACGAATGGCAACATAGCAAACGTATCAGTTAGGTAGAATCCTATTTTTTGTTCAGCAGCGCCACGCACGACACCATAGCGATGAAGATCGAGTTTTGCATCCTGCTCACTATCATTGTGGTTATCAGAGGACGCCATTCATGTTCTCAACCGGAAGCCTTGGCATCGAGAAAGTCTGCTAACTCTGAAACAGTCGGGTAATCAAACAGGTCGGTTATATCGACCTGATCCGGCCATTGTTCTTCAATGGCTGCATGGATCGAGGCCAAGGTCAGCGAGCTAATTCCCAACTCAAATAAATTGTCGTCTGTGGCCACCGTCATACCCTCTACTTCCTTGTTACAGATCGCCAATAATAACGACGCCGTGTCATCTAAACTTTGACTCCCTTCACTGGCCTGCGCATCTTGTTCATCGCCTGCATCTGATTTAGCTTGCAAGAGCGTTGTGTATTCTCCATCTCCTAAGCCCTGAATCAGCAAATACCGCTGCACTTTACCACTCGTTGTTTTTGGTATTCGTGAGACAGGCACCAAGGCATGCACACTGACACCTGCTGCTTCTGATAGTGTTTTAGTCATCGCTTTTCCCATGTCAGTAAGCTCTTCGGGAGCGCCGCGATGAAGTACAAACACATGCAACAGTTCATCATCTCGCCCCGCTTCACGATGACTGGCAATAGCCACTTTTCCGCGCTCAACGAGCCCGCGCTGAATGACTATTTCTTCTAAGTCGTGTGGGTATACGTTCTGACCGTTAACAAAAATGATGTCTTTGGCTCGGCCGGTGATATACAAACTACCGTCTTGAATAAATCCCAAGTCGCCTGTATTCAACCAACCCGATTCTGTGATCGTCTCATTGTTGAGTTCAGGCTCTTGATAGTAGCCTGAGGTGACATTAGCACCGTGAATGCAGATGAGCCCGGTGACTCCCTCACTGTAGGTATCGCCACTCTCACTTCGAATCTCGACGCTTACGTCTTGCACAGGTTTACCCACTGCTACGAAATCTATACCCGCAGCTGCATCACTCTCTAAGGGGCTAATAGACTGACCCAAGCCAAGTTGGCCTCTGTCGATGGTGATTGATTTAAATCGCTCATCCATACGCGGAAACGTCACCGCAAGACTCGCTTCGGCAAGACCATACACAGGACACATAGCATCTGATGCTAAGTTGAACGGCGCAAGACTCTGCATAAAACGCTGACACAAATCGACGGATATCGGTTCGGCCCCGTTAAACACCAGGCGCACCGAGCTTAAATCTAATGCTTCATGCTTTTCTGGTTTAAAAGACTTAAGCAAATGCTGGTAGCCAAAGTTCGGAGAGCAAAGCATCGTCGCTTTCAGAGTGGCTGCCTCAGTTAACCACAGTGCAGGACGACGAACAAAAACTTCCGTGGGCATAAGCGCCTGATCGACATCGCACACCAGCGGCGTTAAGTGGAAACCAATGAGGCCCATATCATGCGTAAGAGGCATCCAACTAAATAGATGGTCGCTCTGTGTCATATCGCAACCGACGATGATGGATCGCGTGTTTACCAGTAAATTTTTATGCGTCAGCACAACACCTTTTGGGGTGCTTGTTGATCCTGATGAGAATTGAATAAACGCAACATCGTCTTCGTTAGCCGTGACGATATTAGCGGAGCCTCCTTCGGGTGCTGCCTCTGTACAGTCAATCGTGCGCTGAGCCAAATCTGCATAGATTTCGACAAGCGCGTTGTCTTCTGCGAAATCTTTCAATCGCTTGCTGGTTTGAGAATCCGTATAGACACCGGGAGTATCGAGTTTCGCAGCTATTCGGAAAAACTTGTGTCTGTGTTCGTGACTATTGCCACCGGAAATAGGTACTGCAGTTATTCCACCCAAAAGACACGCCCAGAACGCCTCAAGAAACGCAGCATTGTCAGACGTCTGGATAATCAGTTGACTACCCCGTTCCAGCCCCAGTGTCTGAAACTGAGCAAGCCTGTTGTGCGCACGATCTAGCATCTGCCCATAGGCAATGCGCTCATGCTCACCTTGGCCTTTTACGATAGTGATACCGTGGAGGCTTGTTGCTCTATCTTGAAGAACATCAACTAAGGTTGTGTACTGTTTGGAATTCATGCGTTCCTGACTTCTGGCATCATGAAAATACTGTGGCGAGACCGCAGGTTGATATGGGGTTCGATATCAACCGGCTCTCCAGGCACATGACGCAATGAAAAATGACGAGCTAACAAGCCCAAATGCAGCTGCATATCGACCAGAGAAAAGAATTCTCCGATGCAACGTCTCGAGCCCAATGAAAAAGGATAGTAGACGTCTTTGTTACGTTCCTTTATTTGTTCATCAGAAAAACGCTCCGGCAAGCATTGATCAGGATTGTCCCAGTAGCGAGGATCACGATGGAGAAGATACGGACACAAAAAGATATCGGCTCCAGCAGGAATTTTGACAACGCCATCGCCCTGTTTTAGCTCGTCGTGGTCAATGGCTTTTCTTGAAAACAACCAAACCGGTGGATAGAGGCGAAGCGTTTCGTCGATGAGCTGTTTTGTGTAACGCAGTTGCGGTATCTCGCCGAATTGAGGGGCCGCCTCTAGAGCGTCAACCTCCGCATGCAGAGCCGTTTCGATATCTTCATGCTGAGATAAAAGATACCAAGCCCAGTTGAGTGTCCCAGCAGTGGTTTCATGTCCGGCAACGATGATGGTCATGACCTCATCAATCAGCGCTTTGTCCGACATGGGCTCGTGCGTTTCTTTATCTTTAGTTTCCATCAGCAAGGACAGAAAATCGAGCTCGATTCGGGATTCCGCTCGCCGCTTGGCCATAATGTCCGCCACATGGCGTGTTAAGGCGCGAAAACGCATAGCCAGCTTTAAATCCCTGGTCACATCCTCGACCAACATGGCAAAAGGATTACTGCCGGTGGATTCAATGAGCGCGTCCAGATCGTCGCTGAATAAAGCGCGGAGAACAACTTCCAGCGCAAGCTCGCTCATTTCTTCGGTTAAGTTGATGGCCTGTGAGTTTTCAGCCTTTAATTGCCAATCAGCACATTTACGCTCATTGCACTTAACCATCATCTGGGCAAGTGAGCCGATGATTTTTCGGTGAAACGCCGGTTGAATCATGCGTCTTTGGGAACGCCAGAAATCACCATCACTAACTATAATGCCGTTCCCGAGAAGCATCTTGACGCGCTCAAAACCAACACCCTTTGAATAATTTCGGTGGTTACCGATTAGGACATGGCGAACGTGCTCAGGATTATTAAGCACAAAGGCCGGGGATTTACGTTGCGCTGGCGTTAGCGCCACGATATCGCCGTACTCCTCGCGCCATACCGCTAGTTTGTCGAACGATTCGTCGTCGACGTTGATATCAAAAGGCTCCGCTGGGCCGCGAATGTCATTAGAAAAACTAGTTGATTGAGACACGAAACAGGCCTGGATATGCGAGCGCTAAGATGAGTGATTTTTCTATTTAGATTACGACACAGTATATCATTGGGTCTTCCGGCATAGGTTTGCCTAAGCTTTGTCCTATGGCACCTACTTATTCAGCCCGATTTGAGCCCTCGTCCATGAATTTCAAGCAAGCGCGTCGCCGTCTGGGCGCTAAGATTTTCCCACCCATCGTGTGGGGAATCATTCGGCTGATCTGGAAAACCTGCCGAATCAAGACCGTCATCGGAAGTGAGCATTTGCAATCGGTGCTCGCTCAAGAAAAGCCGTGCATTCCGTGTTACTGGCACCAGCAACAAATCTTTTGTGTTCGTTATCTTTTGAACGTGGCGAACGATGACTCGCGACTCAAATTAGGCTACCTCATCAGCCCCTCATCGGATGGGGATATCGCAACCAATATGTTCGGCAATCAAGGCGTTCATATCATTCGTGGTTCTGCCACTCGGGGTGGTGCGCAGGCATTGCGAGAAATCTACATGAGAATTAAGAAAGATCAGCTATCTCCTATTGTAACGCCTGATGGACCAACCGGGCCTATTTACGAATGCAAACCGGGTGTTGCGATGCTGGCCCAGCTGAGCAAAGCACCCATGCTGCCGCTGGCCTATGCGGCATCCAGTTGCTGGCATCTGAAATCCTGGGATAGGTTTATGATTCCCCGCCCTTTTGCACATATTGTAATTGGAGTTGGCGAACCGCTTGAGGTAAAAAAGGAAGATGCTGCTGACGACTTCAAAACGGTGTGCAGCGAAATGAACTATCGCTTAAATGCAGTTGCAGCAAATTGCAAGGACAGTCTTTGAATCGCCACATTTATAAAATCGTCACCGAATACAGAGTTTTTACGTATCTATTCCGTATCTGGTAGTCACGAATTCAAACACCTTTAAATAATTTCGTACAAACAATTTCAATGATAAAAAATATTGTCGTCAGTGCCGCTCTTCTTTTTACCAGCTTGTCAGTAGCTGCCGAAGACACCAAAGTCCGATTCGTCAATGATTGGAAATGGGAGGGACAAGCAGCGCCACTACTGTTGGCACTCGATCAGAAATTTTTCGCCGAAGAATCCCTTGATGTCACGCTGGAAATTGGTAAGGGGTCACTAGACGCCCTGCCTAAAGTGGCGTCAGGAGAGTTTGATATGGGCTCTGCCGATATCAACTCCCTAATTACTTGGCGTGACAAAAACCCCGATATCGACATGAAGGCGATTTATATTATTTATAACTCACCTCCATTCGCGATTTTAGGCAGGCCTTCACTCGGTGTTTTCGGCCCTCAGGATCTCGAGGGACATGTCCTGGGAGCGCCCGCCTTCGATGGAGCGTATGCGCAATGGCCGGCGTTTGTACAAGCAAACGGCATACTCGAAGATAAGGTCACGATAAAAGACGTTGGCTTCCCGGTTCGCGAGCCCATGCTGGCCTCCGGCGACGTTGACGCCATTACCGGTTTCTCGTTCACCTCCTACGTGGGCTTAGAGAAAAACGGTGTACCGGCCAGCGACATATCACTGATGCTCATGAGTGATTTTGGCTTAGACCTCTATGGCAATGCCATTATCGTAAACCCCGACTTCGCGACAAAAAATCCGGGGGCTGTTAAGGCGTTTTTAAGAGCGGCCGTCAAGGGCTACAAGGCCACAATCGCCAACCCGTCAGCAGCGGTTGAACACGTGTTGTCGCGCAATACGGAAAGTGACAGAGCAACCGAACTGAAGCGTTTGATTATGGCAATAGGTCATCATATCGTGACCGATGAAGTCCGAAGCAGTGGTTTGGGCGATGTGGTTGCTGCAAGGCTTGAGAAATCAATCGATCAACTTGCAACCATCCACGACTTCGCTGCAGTTCCTGCGGCGTCAGATATCTTCGATAATAGTTACCTACCCGCTATGGCAACTCGACGCCTGGACACACAATAAGCACGTCAGGGTTCAAACAATCTCAAACCTCGATGGAATAAGGGTGATCAAACCAGTGCTCCTCGAGGTTCTTGCCCGCACCTATGCGATCAACAACCGCAAATAATCCGTGTCCATGCAAAGGCGTTAATACACCGTGCCACGTGTTGCGATGATAGTTCACGCCCTGACGACCATTCGTTAGAAACGCACAAGGCTCAGCAGGTCGACCGTTATCGTCCTCAGCAACGATCACCAGGAAGGGGTCGTCAGATAATGGGACAAACGCCTGACTACCCTCAGGGTGCCGCTCGACCATCGCTAACGTTAATGGAGACGCATAAGGCTTCGCGTGAAAGATGCTGATACCGGCCCGACCATCGGCAAAATCCAGCGTTGCCAAATCACTGTAGCGCGCACAGTTGCCTTGATTAATCATGACCGTGGGCTGATCTTGGACTTCCAGGATATCTCCAAACGCAGAAAAAGCATCAGAGCTCAAGGGGCGTACGCGTAAATTCGTCGTATTCATGTAGTTTAATTCTGTTTTAAAAATGCCTGTGATTCCAAAGTCTTATTCCCAAAAGCAAACGTAACCTATCAGAAGCACATTGTTATTACAAAATACGCCAAACTATCCATTCAGGTAATTGACCACCGATTCGTTGTGCGTAAAGGTATGAATTCGTGAGAATTTATCAATTATGGAGAATTTGATGGACATTCTGTTGGTAGAAGACCACCGACTCGTTGCAGATGCGATGCAGGTTATGCTTAAAGAGATAAGCCCTGCCTCAACAATCACTGCGTGTTATTCCACCCAACACGCCTTGTCCATCGTCGACTCAGGTAGAAAATTCCATCTTGTACTGACCGACTTACTTATGCCGGGTATCGATGGCTTGGGTTTACTCATCGGCCTTAAAAACCGGGATAAGTCCGTACCCGTTGTCATCATAAGCGGCTCGGATGACGATAATCACGTTCGCTCCGCTATCGAAAATGGTGCTGCTGGCTTTATACCCAAAACACTACCGGCAGCCGAAGTCATTGCCGGTCTGAAAACCATCGTTAGTGGCGGCACGTTTTTTCCCGAGCGTTTTATTAATTCGACCGGGGTTTCCCAGCGTTTCGAAAAGAAAGATGCGTCGAATTTATCCAATTCCAATATTAAATTGGGTAGGAAGCAAGGGACTGTGCTTCAGCTCATGGCCGATGGCAATTCGAATAAACAAATTTCACAAATCATCGGCATCACTGAAGCAACCGTCAAATACCACACATCCCAGTTGTTCAAATTGTTGGATGTGAAAAACCGCACCTCATGTGTCAGGGAAGCCCAACAGCGCGGTTTAATCAATAAGTTTGAGAGCCAATCAAATTCCTAGGGCTCTCTTACGCCATCTGCGGATCATCAATGTTTCTGGCGAAATGCTTAGACAGTAAACGGTAAACAAATAAAGCACCGACGGCGACTGCCCATTTGACACCCAGATCGCCTGTTGCCCATTGCATCCACGGTAATCCTGTGCCCGCAAAGGCAATTCCGAAGAAAAGTACGGTATCGACGACTGAACTAATAGCCGAAGATACGCTGGGCGCGATCCACCACTTACCTACCCTTAGACGATCGAAGATGGAAACATCCAGTAATTGGGCGATGAGAAAAGCGGTGCCTGACGCCAACGCAATACGCGTTTCTATCGACTCAACTGATAGAGATAGAGCCACGCCAACAGCGAAGCCAACGTAGACCACTTTGCGTGCGTGGGCGGCACCATAAAATCTATTGACTAAATCGTTGACCAAAAAGGCTAGCGGATAAGTTAAGGCGCCCCATACCAGCCAATCATTGATGGGAATAGCGACAAGGTAATTAGACGCACCAACCACCACAGCCATTGCTACTACAGCCCACCAGGGAAAACTCTTGCTCACGGATCTCTCCTGAAGTAAAACCCGCAATTGTAACTCAAGAACCCTCAGTAAAAGGGGCTATTGGTTCATTTTGAAAGAAAGTGGAACGGGGAACGTCCTCGCCGACGTGCCTTCAGGTGGAGCCGGCATGGGGGAGGCTTTCTTCAATGTCGACAGCGCTGCCTTATCCAGTATCGATTCCCCTGAGGATTCGACGACACGGGTATTAACAACTTTGCCTGAGTCGTCGATCGTGAATTCAGCGATGGTCACGCCGGTTAATTTGCGTCTGAGCGCCCTTGCCGGGTACGTGTGATGACCCAAAATCCAAGCCTGTAATGCTGATTTGTAGTCCTCCAAACCCTGACTGGCCTGCACCTCCGCCTGCTGGACGCTGTCAGATGTCCCTGTTGGTGTCTCGGCTGGCTTCGAATCCGCGGTATCCACCACC
>JAHDGK010000080.1 GCA_020627685.1 Granulosicoccus sp.
TAGTTGCCGACGTTCGTGTGCTGACACAGCAGCTGAACATACTCACCCAGGAGTTTCCAAAAGGCACGCGACACGCGGTTGCTATTAAAACGAACCCCCATAAACAGATGCTGGCAACAATTCTGGCGCACGGCTTCGACCTGGAAGCCGCGTCGATTGAAGAAGTGGAGCTTGCGCTTGATGCCGGTGCACAGCCGCACAATATTGTGTTTGATTCTCCGGTTAAAACTCGTGCGGAAATAATGCAGTGCTCAAGCTACGATGGCATGCAGGTTAACGCCAATATGCTTAGTGAATTGCAGCGATACCCAGATAACTTTGGTGGCCAGCTAGGTCTGCGGATTAACCCGGGCATCGATACCGGTGCTCCCGAGATGTACGCAGTCAGTACGGATGAAAGTAAGTTTGGTGTGCCTATCGCTACTGAACCCGACATTCTGGCGGCTTGCCTGCAACACCCTATCACGGCATTGCATATGCACAGCGGCTCGCAAATGAGCGATTTAACCGTTCAGCTGAAAGCGATAAAACGCCTTTATGAATTGGCTCAGGCAATCGATAAACATCGTAGCTCCAACAATATCAATTGGCGGATAGAAACCATCAATATTGGCGGTGGCCTGCCAGCAGAGTCTGACGCGGAGCAACCCATGATGCGCAGTTACGCAGCGCAAGTCAGAGAGTTAGCCAGCGCCTATCCAAGCTATCAGCTTAGAACCGAATTCGGACAGTGGACGCATCGCGCCGCGGGATGCGCATTAACAAGAGTTGAATATGTTGGCGATGGCTCAGTGCCAAACATTTTTGTGCACTTAGGGGCCGATCTTTTCACACGGCATATCTACGCACCAGCTGCCGCACTCGATATCACGGTGCTTAGTCCAGATGGCACTGAAAAATCGGCGGAGACTATAACAGTAAACATAGCCGGTCCGCTGTGTTTTGCAGGAGACTACCTTGCTCGAAATGCTGAACTTCCAAGCATCGATGAAGGTGACTGGCTGCTGATTAAAGAGGTAGGCGCTAACACTTACGGTTTATGGTCGCGCCACTGTACCCGCACCGTACCCAAAGTATTGGGTATTGATGAACACGGAAAAGTTTCACTATGGAGCGATCGACAAAAGATACCTTTCTGATGCCCCATTGACTTGATAACGTACTTTGATATCACGATGACTCAATAAACCGAATTAAGTTCTCAACGACGCTATCTGGCGCTTCAAGAAGAATAGAGTGCTTATATTTCGGTAAAACTATTAATTCTGAATTTTGTAGAGCCTCGTGTATCAAGCCGTTGAGCCTTGGATTACAACCCCCATCGTTTTCTCCAGTTAATACTAGAGAGCGCGCTTGAACTTGATGCAACCATGGCATCATCTCGGTACCTGCATAAATTCTAAAGACATTCAAAAATACCGTAGGGTCAGTATTGATAACCTGCTGTAACCGGCCTTGAACAATATCCTGGTTCAATGCAATGAATTCATCAGTAAACCATCGATTGGTGAGCGTTTCCAGCACCTGCGGAATGCCTTTCTCCTCCATGGCATTCACAACCGCCCAAACTTTCTGACTGTCTTCCTCGCTTCTTCCTGCAGCAGTTGACAGCAATCCCAGTGACAAAACTCTTTCCGGGTATTTTAAGGCGTATGCAGGTCCAATCATTCCACCCAGTGAGTGACCTGCGAAATGGGCTTTTTCGATTCCGCAACTCTCACGTACACGCTCTAGATCATCAACTAGATCATCAAGGCCAAACTCACCTGTGGGCATGGGTGATTTCCCGTGGCCACGCAAATCGTAGGTTATGACCGTAAAGCGCTTTTGTAATGCTGGCAACATAAAGCGCCAAGCACTTTCATCGGCACCAATACCATGAATTAAAAACAGCGGTGGACCTGATCCATGTCGACTGAAATGACAATCTAAAGCCATAATTTCCCTCTTCTGTTTTTACTGTACCAACGTTGCTAGCCTTAAGCGGCAGACGGCTCGTTACTAATCTTACGTTGTGTAAAATGTGGCATCACGTCCTCTGCGAAACATTGAATGCAATCTAACGATTCTGATTGCTCCATTCCAAAGTTAATGTTCATAATAAAACGATCAACCCCGGCCTCCGCATACACTCCGAGGCGATCAATCATCTCTGAAGGTGTACACACTGTTAAATTGTTAGCCGTTTGTTCTAACGTCATCTCGCGAGGCAACGCTTTTATCATTCCGTTTTCGACAATGCCGGGCCCTGTATAGACATTGTCAAATCTGCTGTAATAATCGTGCGCCTGTTGTACTTTTCGTTTTTGATCAGCAGTGTTCTTGGCTAAAAAGGCGACCCGTGACAATGATAGTGTTAGATCCTCACCTGCATTGCCCAATTCTTCTTTGCCACGTTTAAAAGCATCGACTTGATCAAGCAGTAATTGATGGTTGCCCGCCAGCGGCGTTGTCTGAATATGGAAACCGCGTTTAGTGCAATGATAGATACCTTCCGGTGCCATCACGGCCATCATGATGGGGACCTTACGCACAGGCCTTGGCATAATGGTGAGGGGTTCAAACTGATAATACTTGCCGTCCCAGGATACTTCTTCCTGCGTGAGCAATGCTTGTAGGACATCCAGTGATTCATCAAATTTTTCACGTGTTGAATCCATCGGGACACCCAGTCGCTCCATTTCAAATGGGAATGCGCCGCGACCTACACCCAGCAATAGACGCTGATCGGTAAATATGTCGCTACACACCACCTCTCCAGCGTAAATACGCATATCGTGCAATGGCAGAACAACGATACAGGTCATAATTTTTACGTGCTTAGTTACGCTGGCCAGTTTGCAAGCAAACTGTAACGGCGCAGGCATCATTAATATGTTAATCAAATGGTGTTCAGTTATCGAAACAGCGTCGTATTGGAGTCTATCGGCCAGGACGGCTTGCTCAATCATGTCCTGATAGACACGGTCCCCGCCATAGCTTTTATCGGGGTAGTAAGCGGAAAGCTGGATGCTGAATTCCATAGCGTTGTCTCAAGCCGTAAATCTTCGATTACTCGAATTATTGTTCAAGCGGCTTTTTTTTACCAACGAATAATATTTCATTCAAATATAGAGTGATATGGTAAAGATGATGACGCAGCTTAATCGTGAGTCGTAATGAAAAGCAGTTTATCCGCCGTACGGCTAGGTGCTGACCCAATAATCACCCCTCACATGGATTCCCGCATGGGAGATAACCTCTGTGGGCCTTCTGTCATTGAGGTGCCAGAGTGGGTTGAAGGTGCGCTGGGCCGCTACTACCTGTATTTTGCGGATCATAAAGGCCGCTATATTCGGCTCGCATTTGCAGACGAGGTGACCGGCCCATGGACCATGTACGAACCCGGTGCCTTAGATATCGCAGCGTCGTTCTACCCGACCGAAACCCCTCCCGAGCCACCGCTAGACCAGCAACCCCCTTGGGCAAAACACATGAAAGGCGGTTATCTATATGCACACATCGCATCCCCGGATGTTCATATCGATAACGAAAAGCACTGCATAAGAATGTATTTTCACGGCCTATTGCCTAACGGTGATCAGGAAACACGACTTGCAGTCTCGTCAGACGGAATTAATTTTGACGTACTAGAACCTTTACTTGGACCACCGTACTTTCGAGCCTTTAAATGGGATGACTGGATATATACCGTTACCTGGGGGGGTGGTTTATGGCGTGCGAACAATTGGCACCTGCCTTTTATCGAAGGCCCACAGTTAATTCACTATGATCCTAAAGACGGCATTGGCGAAGGGTTCCGACATGGAGAAACCTTTGTTGTTGATGATTCCCTATTCATTTTGTTTACTCGTATGGGAGACGCACCGGAGCGTTTGCTCTATTGCGAAGTGCCAATGGAAGGTGATTGGCAAACTTGGCAAGCAGGCCCCACCCAAGAACTGTTAACGCCAGAGCTTGACTGGGAAGGGGCAGATTTGCCTGTTAAGGTCTCCACGATGGGCGCGGAGCGTGAACGCGTCCGCGAACTGCGAGACCCGTGTGTTTTCAAACACAGTGATGGAAAAATTTACTTGTTTTACTGTGGAGCAGGTGAATCTGCTATTGGCATAGCTGAATTGGAAGTCACGGCTGGACAGTAATGACAACCATGCCGCATTCAACGTTGTCAGGGGATTCACTGATCGCAAAGCGCTTACCGACTATCTGAACGGTTTTAAGATCCCCACTCTTATCGCGCACAAAGCCTTTAGCTCTTACAATACCCGGGGTGTTTGCGATGAGTTCCTCAGCAAAGTGTTTCGGGTCGACAGATTTTTCCATATCGAGTTTGTAGGTATGAAACTGATCGACATGCTGTGGCGCGCCGGAATCTAACGGTTGTGATTGACGTTCAAAATCTTGCAGCACCACTGCAATGGGTGCAGTTGAATGTTTTGTTTCGATGATACTTGCATTATTCGAGCAGCCGTTAAGCCATTCACGAGTCGCGTGCAAGTCTTCTGAAGCTACCAAATCAATTTTGTTGAGCAGCACAATATCTGCATCTGTCAGCTGACGCATTATGGTGTCACTCATGTATTTATCGGTAGATTTACTCTTAACCGTCTCTGCATCTGCCAGTACCACAATGCCATCTAGCGAGCAGTTGTTCAGCAAAGAGAGTGAGCTGGCGATAGCACCGGGTAGTGCAACGCCGCTTGCTTCAAGCACGATGTGATCAGGCGTCGGTTGCATCTGAGCGACGTCCATGACAGCGCTGGTTAAATCGTTGCCGTAACTGCAGCAGACGCATCCTCCAGAGAGGCTGATGACGTCGCCTTCTTCTGCTTCAATTAAATCTGCATCGATTGGCAGCTCACCAAACTCGTTAACAAGAATGGCAAGTTTTTTCCCATCGGCATGACGCAGCAGATTATTAATAAGGGTGGTTTTACCCGATCCTAAGTATCCGCCGACAATCGTGACAGGTATGTTTTGAGCCTGTGTCATGCACTACAAATCAGCGGCTGAGAAAATACGCCCATCCTGCACTGTGCCCCAGACTTTTACATCCCGAAGCTTCTCTGGTGCGATGCTTTCAGGGTCATCTTCTAATATCGCAAAATCTGCGCGTTTTCCAGTTTCGATTGAACCAATCTCACCATCGAGTTTAAGCGTGTAGGCCGCTCCCAATGTAATGGCATACAGTGCGTCAGCGACACTGATTTTTTCGCTCTCTCCTTGCGTTCGCCCAGACGCTGTTAATCGATTTACGGCGCACCATGCAGTAAATAATGGACCTAATGGCGTTATTGGCGCATCCGAATGGATGGCCATTGGCACTGCATTTTCCAATGCTGTGGCACAAGCGTTCATGCGTAGAGCTCGCTCAGGACCCACCGTTAAGTTGTAGTGTTCATCACCCCAATAAAAGTGGTGATTGGCAAACAAATTGACACACATGCCAAGCTTTGCCATGCGTCTGAACTGAGCCCGATCTGCTAGCTGGCAATGTTGCAACGTGAAACGATGGTCAAGCGATGGATACTGTCGTAAACCCTCTTCCATGCAATCGAGAACCAGTTCGGTAGCTTCGTCTCCATTGGTATGCGTGTGTATGTGGATGCCTTTTTCCAAAGACATATTGATGATCTCGCGAAGCTGTTCCGGTGAGATATACCACAGGCCATTGTCAGCACCATTGTAATAACCCGGCCAACGAATTCTTGCGGAAAACCCTTGAATGGAACCATCGACAACCACTTTAATCATGCCCAGTCGCAAGCGATCGCTACTGAGTTCTTTGAGTTTCAGTACATGTTCAATCAAATCAACCGGTGTCACGCCGTGATGAAATCGCAACGGTACGATGCGCGCCGGGTAGTTATCGCGCCCGGTCACGTCACTCATCATGGCAACCGCATCGTCCGGCAGGCGGGCTGCCAGATCGGTCGCAGTGGTGACACCTGTGCGCACACACAGCTTGGCAAAATCGATTAAGCCTTCTTCATCACAGGACAACATGTCACGATCGAAGCCAACATGAACACCCACGGGTGTCATTACATCAGGGCCTTTTAGCTCACCCGTCGGCAAGCCATCTTCGCCAAGTGGCACACCCGGGTGGTCGATACCGGTTTTTAACAAACCAGCCAACTCCAGCGCTTTTGAATTGACGTTGAGAATATGACCGGATGCATGCATGACCCCGATTGGTCGGGTTTCGGAGACCTTATCGAGGTCTTGCCGCGTGACCCGCTCGTTGTCAAAGTAGATAGGGTCCAATGACCAGGCTGGCAGTGGCGCGTCCGGGTCACTCAATTTGGCTTCGCTCTCTTTGAGGCGAGCTAGCACTTCCCCAATAGCCTTGACCCCGCTCCAGACTTTTCCGTGAGGGTCCATGCGGTCGAAAAATCCCACATAAGTGTACTTCCATAGCGTGCCTTCCATTGCATGGCTATGCCCCTCGACCAAACCCGGCATGATGACCTTGTCTTTGAAGGTCTCGTCCAAGACGTAATCACCCCATCCGGCCAGCTCTTCTAAGCTGCCTGAGCCCAGTACATGGCCATCCCGAATCGCCACGTGGGTGGTGTTCGAACGCGCCGGGTTCATGGTAATTATCTTTCTGGCACTAAAAATCGTGATCGTCATTTGATGAATTCATCCGCCTCTGACCTTGTTCATATTATATGAGCGTGATCTACTGTAGGGGTCAAGACCAACATTTCTTAGCCGGAAACGGCCCTACGTGAATTTTGAGGAGACCCGAATATGAAGAAAACTTTAGCGAGTTTGATCGGCGCGTCAGTGATGGCGATGGCAATGGTGCCAGCCGTTCAAGCACAAGAGCCCAAACAAGGCGGCACCTTAACCATGGCGATTCAGCAGACGCCGCGCCACCTCAACCCGGCCGTACAGTCGGGTACTGCTACCGGTGCACCCGGAGCGCAGTTGTTCGCGGCACCACTACGTTATGACGAAAACTGGGACCCGCAGCCGTACCTTGCTGAGAGCTGGGAATTATCCGAAGACTCTCTATCAATGACCCTCAATTTGGTCAAAACAGCGACGTTCCACGACGGTGCGCCAATTACCTCTGAAGACGTCAAATTTTCCGTCGAAACCATTAAGGCAAACCATCCATTCAAAACCATGTTTGCACCGGTGGAATCTGTCGAAACTCCAGATGCACACACAGCAATTTTAAAGCTCTCCCAGCCGCACCCGGCACTCATGCTGGCCATGTCTTCACAGCTAATGCCAATCATCCCCAAGCACGTTTACGGTGACGGGCAAGATCCAAAAGCGCACCCTCAGAATTCTGAAAATGTGGTGGGTTCAGGGCCCTTTAAATTAGTTGAATTCGTACGCGACCAGCACATCATCCTGGAGCGCAACGAAGACTTCTTTATGGATGGCCGTCCTTACTTGGACAAAATTGTTATGCGCATAATCAAAGACGCATCGGCACGAACCATTGGCCTGGAAAACGGTGAAATTGAATTAGTCGCGTTTGAAAACAACGTGCGCAACATCAATCGCCTGAAGAAAGTGGACAGCTTAGATGTCAGCTCTGACGGCTATGCGGCAATCGGCCCTATCGATTGGTTGGCATTCAATACCAAAAAAGGCAAAACTGCTGACAAAGCGGTTCGACAAGCCATCGCTTACGCGGTTGATAAAAACTTTATTCTCAAAGCCATCATGTTGGGTGCTGCTGAACAAGCTAACGCACCGATACATCCTGGAAGCCCATTGAGCGACAACGCGGTCAACGCATACGATCTAGACCTCGATAAGGCCAATAAGCTACTCGACGATGCCGGTTACGCTAAGGACGGAGACGGTACTCGCTTTGAACTCACTATTGACTATGGTTGGCCGGCGCTTAAGCCACAAGCTGAGTACCTCAAAGCAGCATTGAAAAAGATCGGTATCGCGGTTTCAGTTCGCGCATCGGCTGATTTCCCAACCTGGGCAAAGCGCATCTCCACTTATGACTTTGATATGACGTGGGACACTGTGTTCAACTGGGGTGATCCGGTAATTGGTGTACACCGCACGTACCAGTCAACAAATATCAAAGAAGGCGTTATCTGGTCTAACACTCAACAGTATGAGAATGCTCGAGTTGATGAACTGTTAGAGATGGCTGGCAAAGAAAACGACCCAGCGAAGCGTAAAGAACTCTACGCTGAATTCCAGGCAATCGTTGCTGAAGAGCTACCCGTGTACTGGACTAATACACTGCCTTACCACACAATCTCCAACACATCAGTGGGCAATCCACCACGTGGTATCTGGGCGACTTCATCGCCTCTCGATCGTGTCTATTTGAAGTAAGCTAGTTCGAGTACAACCCTGGGGTCGCAAGAATTTAAGACTAGTTCTTGCGACCTTCTTTACACTAGCGACACAATGAATCTTTTACTGCCACTGTTACAAAGAGTTTTCTACGCTGCGATGTTATTGGTCGCAGTGTTAATACTCAACTTCTCTATGCTCCATTTAGCACCTGGGGATATTGCCGATACGATCGCGCAAGCCTCTGGTGGAGCCGATGCCGAGATGATGGCTCAAATCCGTAAGGACTACGGGCTCGACCAGCCGTTTTTAGTGCAGTTGGGTCAGTACATCGGCAAAGTACTCACGCTGGATCTTGGCTACTCGTTTTTCTATAATCAGCCTGTCACCACACTCATATTTGAGAAACTGCCAGCCACCCTTTTATTAGTTATAACCGCGCAAGTATTAGCTCTAGTGGTTGGTGTTTTTCTCGGCGTCTTCTCAGCACGCAACCCTCGCGGTATTGTCAGCTACCTGGTCACGTTTATCGCATTGTTTGGCTATGCCGCACCCGTGTTTTGGACAGGCATACTCTTACTCATCGCGTTTTCATTAAAAATCCAACTGTTCCCTGTAGCCGGTATGGTTGATGTGGCCATTGAAGGTGGATGGTTCGTTAAAGCGCTCGATGTTGCTCGGCATATGGTATTGCCGGTGTTAACACTAAGCTCTATCTTTCTGGCGCTCTATTCTCGGCTTTGTCGTGCCAGCATGATGGAAGTTTTAGGCTCTGACTATATTCGTACGGCCAAAGCCAAAGGTTTGTCCGAACGGCAAATCACCTATAAGCACGCTCTTAAGAATTCACTATCACCCGTTGTGACTCTGGCAGGCTTACAGTTCTCAGCGGTGGTGTCTGGTGCGGTGCTGGTAGAAACGGTATTTTCATGGCCGGGGCTTGGCACCTTGGCGCTGCAATCGATAATTGCCCGCGATACGCCCACTATTTTAGGCATACTCTTTTTCTCAGCACTGGTTGTCATTGTCGGCAACTTAATTACCGATTTCGTCCTGCGTTTAATTGACCCTCGCGTGGGGAAATCATCATGAGCACGGAACTGGAAGCCACGATAGAAAAGGCGCGCTCACCGTTTTCAGAAGCGTTTGAGATGTTTCGTAAGAACCATCTCGCCATGGCTGGGTTAATCCTTCTTATATTAATTATTTTAGGCGGTGTGTTCGGCCCCTATCTGTATGTGGCCGACCCGTTTGATATGGTCTGGGCGCCCTTTTCCCCACCCGGTGAAGAGGGCTTTCTATTGGGCACCGACTATCTGGGTCGCGACCTGTTAGCCATGCTGATTCATGGAGCCCGCGTGTCTATTTTGATTGGTCTATCAGCAGCCTTCTTAACTGTGTTTATCGGCATTACCGTTGGCGCCTTAGCCGGTTTTTATAGAGGTCTGACAGAAGAAATATTGATGCGCATAACCGAGTTTTTTCAGGTGCTGCCAACACTACTGTTTTCCATGGTTATCGTTGCATTGTTTGGCGCATCACTGCCAATGATCACACTGGCTATTGGCCTGGTCAGTTGGCCGTCAGTGGCTCGTATAACTCGCGCAGAATTTTTGCGTATACGAGAATTAGAATTTGTCACCGCCGCCCGTGCCTGCGGGGTGAGTAACGCAAAACTAATATTCAGAGTTATCCTGCCAAACGCCTTACCACCCATCATTGTGCAAGCCGCCTTGATGGTAGGTTCAGCCATTCTATTTGAAGCAGGACTAAGCTTTCTCGGTTTGACAGATCCTAATGTGGTTAGCTGGGGGCAAATCATTGGTTCTAATCGAGAATACATTCTTGATGCAAGCTTTACCGTTACCGTCCCCGGTCTCGCTATTTTTCTGACCGTACTGGCCATCTCGTTAGTAGGCGATGGTCTTAACGATGCACTCAATCCTAAGCTGAGGCAACGTTAATGAAACCGCTATTACAAGTAGATAACCTGCGTATAGAGCTCCGCACGCGCGACGGCGTTGCCCCGGTTATTGATGACTTATCACTGTCTTTAAATGCCGGAGAGACACTGAGTTTTGTCGGTGAATCCGGCTGCGGAAAATCCATGACGGCCTTGGCCCTTATGGGCTTACTTCCCGAAGGTGTTGGTCGTGTTGCCTCAGGTCAGATTCTCTTTGATGGAGAAGATCTCACACAGGCTAGCGATACCCGTATGCGTGAAATTCGTGGCAACGAGATATCCATGATATTCCAAGAGCCCATGACTTCGCTCAATCCGGTTTACACCATCGGTGAGCAGATAGCCGAGGTTTTACGCAGACACCAAAACCTGTCCAAACAAGCGGCGTGGAATAAAGCCATAGAGCTGCTTGATGCAGTACGGATACCCAACCCTACCGCCCGCGTGAACGACTACCCTCATCAGATGTCAGGCGGACAACGGCAGCGAGTCATGATCGCTATCGCGCTGGCCTGTGAACCCAAAATCTTGATCGCTGATGAACCCACCACAGCGCTAGATGTGACCGTCCAGGCACAGATATTCGACCTATTGCGCGATCTCGGCCGTGAGTTGGGCACTGCCATCATTTTGATCACACACGATATGGGTGCAGTGGCAGACATGGCTGAGCGCATGATAGTGATGTACGCCGGTCGAAAAGCTGAAGCCGGGCCGGTGGAACAAATTATTGAACATCCGCGCCACCCCTACACGCGAGGGTTAATTTCCTGCGTACCGCATCTTATGGCCACGCTGACTGAAGAACGCCCGGAACTCACCGAGGTGGCGGGTATCGTGCCCAGCCTGCGTGACTTTGGCCGTAACCAATGCTTGTTTGCATCTCGCTGCGACAAGGCCGATGAAAAATGCAGAACCCAAAGACCACCAGAAGTCGAATTTGAAAACGAACAGAGCTCCGCCTGTTGGCATGCGGAGCAAGTGCAATGAGTGAGAATTCAACCAAACCGCTATTAAAAGTTGAAAACCTAACCGTGCGCTTTCCCGTCAAACGCGGCGGTTTGTTTTCTAAAAAGTCCTATTTATACGCGGTCGACGATATTTCTTTTGAAGTCGCTCGTGGCGAAACATTAGCTATTGTCGGTGAATCCGGATCAGGAAAATCAACGGCTGCATTAGCGGTTGCCCGACTGGTTGAGGCTCATTCAGGTTCTGTCGTGCTCGGTGACAAGAACTTTTTGTCATTGCAAGATGAAGCGCTACGACAGGCACGCGCAAAGGTGCAGTTTATTTTCCAGGACCCTTATGCCAGCCTAAACCCGCGCCTACGCGCAGAAGCTGTCGTACGCGAACCCATGGATAGCCTGGGCACAGGAGATCCTAGCGATAGGCAGGCAAGTATTAATGAATTGTTTAAAGCCGTTGGCTTGCGCCCAGAACAACAGCGCTTATTCCCGCATCAATTCTCCGGCGGACAACGACAACGAATTGGTGTTGCACGCGCATTGGCCACCCGACCAGAACTCATCATTTGCGACGAGCCTGTGTCGGCCTTAGATGTCGCCGTACAAGCGCAGATACTTAACTTGCTGCGGAAACTACAAAAAGACTTTGACCTGACTTACTTGTTTATATCCCACGATTTGGGCGTCGTACAGCATATGTGCGACTCGGTCGCCGTGATGTACATGGGTAAAATTGTTGAGCACGCCAGCCGCTTAAACTTGTTTAACAACCCGCTACACCCGTACACAAAAGCACTTTTGTCAGCGGTACCGTCGGTTGATAAAAAACGACGGCAGGAAACTAAACGCATACTCATTCCAGGCGATCCACCGGATCCACTCAGTCCGCCTAAAGGATGCCGTTTTGCCAACCGATGCCCGGCAGCACAAGAGCAATGCTCTCAAAGCCAGCCGCCCTTACGGCAGATAGCATCAGGCCACTCAGTAGCTTGTCATCTTGTTTCTGA
>JAHDGK010000034.1 GCA_020627685.1 Granulosicoccus sp.
ACACCATCATGGGGCCGTGTGCAGGATTGTTATTGGCGGACTTAGGTGCGGATGTCATTAAAGTTGAGCCGGGGCCTGATGGTGACAAAACACGCTACCTACCGGGTTTTGCTGCAGGTTTTTTCTCAACATTCAATCGAAACAAACGCAGCATAGTTATTAATTTAAAAACAGCGGAAGGTCAGCGCGTTGCCCATGAACTCGCTAAGCACGCCGATATCGTGTTGGATAACTATGGCCCGGGCACGATGACAAAGCTGGGTTGTGATTGGCCGCAATTAAAGGAGGTTAATCCAAAACTTATTTATTTATCGCTTAAAGGCTTCCTGAAGGGACCTTGGCAAGACAGGCCGGCTCTTGATGAAGTCGTTCAATTTCACAGTGGCCTTGCGTATATGACTGGGCCACCGGATCAACCCATCCGTGCTGGTGCTTCTATTGTTGACATATTGGGTGCGGTCTTTGGAGTGACCGGTGCATTGGCTGCATTAAGGCAAAGGGATATAACCGGTATAGGGCAGAGGGTGGGTAGTTCATTGTTTGAATCAGCTGCGTTTATGATGGCCTCGCACATTGCCGGTGGTGCTGCTATGGGTGAGAAGGTGCCACCCATGACCGCTCGTAAAGGTGCCTGGGGTGTCTACGATGTGTTTAAGTCAAAAGACAACGAGCCTTTGTTTATCGGTGTCACAAGCGATGCTCAATGGCTACGGTTTTGCGATGAATTCGGCTTGAGTGAATTAAAAGCGGATGAGTCACTAGCGACGAACCCGCAGCGAACCATTGCACGCGATACCTTATTGCCTAAGTTGGTAACATTTTTCGCAACAATAAGCCTTGAGCGAATGGTGCAGGGTTGCCGGCAAGCCGATGTTTCCTGGTCGCCGGTAGGGACACCGGAAGATCTACTGACTAATGAACAATTGCAAGTGCCGGGTGGATTGTTAGATGTTGCGTTGCAAAGTGTTTCCGGACAGGTACCGCTTCCGGGGTTGCCACTGGAGTTCGGCGATGCGCGAAGTAGAATCGGTTTAAAACGACAACCACCCCAATTAGGTGAACACACGCACGAGGTGTTGCGTGAACATCACTATTCGGACACCGAGATTGAACAGTTAACGTCTGTGGGTGCGGTCGTTTAGTCGCTACTCATCATTGAGTCGTCTTATTTGCTCGCGCCTGTCAACGGCCCACTTGTATTGTGGTGGCCACAGGTTGAAGTCCGGGTCAGCGTTCAAGGTTTGTGCAGCATGTAATGGCCAGAACGGGTCGTACATAATTTCACGGCCCAAGGCCACTAAGTCTGCCTGTTTGTCAGTAATGATGGACTCGGCCTGATGCGGATCAATGATGACGCCAACGGCCATGCTCTGTAAATTGGTTTCATCCTTTATGCGCTGCGCGTAAGGAACCTGAAAGCCTGGTGCTCTCGCAGATGAACGCTTAAGCGGTTTGCCATCATTGCTGACGCGAAAACTAGGTGCGCCCTGAATACCGCCGGATGAGCAATCAACGACATCAATTCCCGCTTTTTCTAACTCCTTAGACAAAGCCACCGAGTCATCCATTGTCCAGCCACCTTCCACGTTATCGACGGCAGAAATACGAAAGAACAAGGGGATATCTTCACCGACCGCTTCGCGCACAGCACGGGAAACTTCCAGTGGAAAACGCATTCTGCCGGCTAAGTCTCCACCGTATTCATCTTGTCGTTGATTAGCGATGGGAGACAGAAAACTGTGTAAAAGATAACCGTGTGCTCCGTGCAGTTCTATGACACCAAAGCCGCACTCAAGCGATCGTTTAGCAGCCGTTACAAACGATGCCACCAGTTGCTTTATATCGTTAACGCTGAGTTCGCTAGGCATGGGGAAGCCTTCAGCAACGGGTATCGCGCTGGGTGCAACGACTTGCCAAGCACCTTCATCGCCTGGGAGTAATGGCTTCGCGCCGGTAAACGGTGCAGACGTTGATGCTTTTCGTCCCGCATGCGCAAGCTGGATACCAGCGACTGAGCCCATGCTGGTAATAAAATCAACCAACGGTTTTATAGACTGCGCGTGCTCATCGCTCCAGATACCTAAACAGTTTGGCGTAATCCGGCCTTCAGGTTCGATGGCGGTTGCCTCTGTGAACACTAAACCAGCTTTGCCACGAGCAAACGAACTCAGGTGGGCGAAATGAAACGGTTGCGCAAACCCGTCCACGGCTGAGTACATGCACAGGGGTGATACAACAATTCGGTTGGGCAGGGTAACGCCACGAATCGTATGGGGGGTAAAAAGTGCTGACATAAGCCTTTAGTGAATCCTGTACGCGCTGTTAGTTAACCGGCATCCAAACCAGTGTTGCATCATCGACCGTGATATCCGTTTTTTCTAAACCGACGGTCATGCTTTCAATCTCAGATGCCTTGGCCGTCCATTCATCTTGAATTTCGTACAAGTCTTCACTGAGTTCATCTTCCAGAGCTTCTTTGTCTTCAACTAAAGAGTTGTATCGATTCTCGGCTGTCTTTAAACGCTCTTCTGCTCTGGCTGCCATGCGCCCTTTGCTTTGGCTGCGTCGAATACCGCCTGTAAGAATGGATGTCGTACTTCTACGCCCACCGAGTAAACTGCCAAGAAGGCCGCCCGCGATATCCAGCACTTGACTGGTTCTCTGATCTTTCTTGCGGCTGGCTGCATCGAACTGAATCTCGCGCATCTTGTCTTCAGATTTTTCTATAGCTGCATTTATGCGATCTATCTTGCGAGACAAAACATCCCGTAGCTTGTTGGCGTCGGCATCCATCTTTTCCTCTGCAACCGTGTTACAACGCGCTTCAAATTCATCTCTGGTTTCACCCACGCGTGAGAAAACTTTTAGCTCACGGTTTATGAAGAGTTCCAGTTCCTGGCTTCGATACAAGTGATCTTTTACGGCAGTTTTTGCCGCATTGAAGTAGGTTTTATTCTTCAACTTGGCATCGGGAAGCACATAGATGGCCCCCTCAGGTTCTTGCTTTACCAAGTCTCTATCATCGAAGTCAACGATGATGGCATCGTCCGGATCAACAGGGCCATCTAACGGAGAAATAATGGCTTCCCACTCTGACTCATGGCGCAGCTTGGCTTTCGTGTCATCGAAAAGCATATGCACTCGAACCGCTAAACCTGCGACAAGTTTTTTACCCTCGGCAGCTACACCCAGTTCGGAGGCGTAGGGCACCGATGGATCTAAGTACCGTACTCTGACATTGTCAGCAGTTTGCGGTGCAACGGCGCTTTCATTGTCTGCCAACGCGGCAGGAGCTGCAGCCGGTGCTGGCGATGTGCCATCTGCATTGGGAGCCGCAGTTGCAGCTTTCGCAACGCTTTCTGCCGCTTGTCTTGATTCGTCGGTAGTCAATCGTCCGATTTGATCCCGCGTTAGGGGGCCCGCTAAATAGGACATCGCCCAGCGTGTAGAAAATTTCTTCGGCGCTGAAGAGCGAGTGGAATGCAATACAAACTGCCGCTTATCCAGCGCTGAAATGGTATCTGCTACTGTTTTAAGATCGACGGACCCATCGGACGCACCCATGCCATCGAGCAGCCGTTGTTTATCACGATCAGTTTGTAGGCGGCCAATCATCCAGGTACCGGCATTGGAGATAGCTTTGTAATCTATATCAACCGGATTCTGTGTTGATAATACAAGACCGACACCGAACGCGCGAGCCTGCTTTAAAATGGTGAGGATTGGTTTCTTGGAGGGAGGAGACTCTACTGGCGGTACATATCCGAATACCTCGTCCATATAAATAAGCGCGCGTAAATCACCTGTGCCCGGCTGTTTACGCATCCAAGTCACCATCTTGGACATAAGTAAGGTTACAACGAACTGTCGTTCTTCTTCGCTTAAGTGACCGAGTGAGATGATAGCTGCCTGTGGTTTACTGCCGTCGCCGTACAACAGGCTTTGAATGTCCAGCTCAGGACCTTCACTCCAACTGGCAAATGAGGGCGATGCCGCCAGTCCGTTGAGCTTCATCGCAAGCTTGACGCGATCGGCTGGTGGAAAGAAGGTATCCAGATCGATAACACCGAGCTTTCGCATGGGCGGCTGTTGCACAAGACCAATCAGCATGCCCAGATCAAGACTTTTACCTTGCGACCAGTACCAGTTAATGATGTTAGATAACAGTATGTGTTCTCGACTGCTCAGTGGGTCACCGCTGATGCCGACTAAGGCCAATAGTGACGAGGCAAAGCCTTCGATTTCATCTTGCAGTGTTTCCGCATCGGTACCGGCAGCCGGAGCATTTAAAGAGCCGATGACATTTAACGGGATACCTGCTGTGGAGCCCGGTGTGTAGATGGAGAAATCAGCTGTGTCCCGCAGTTGCTGAATTCGTGATGCATCAATACCGGAACGTTCCAGCCCGGCTTTCCATTGACTGGCTTTATCGAAGGCGGCTTGCGCTACGTCGTCACCGGCCTCTGATTCGCTGATCCAGGGCATGAAATCTGTGGGCAATAAATTGGGGAACGTGAGCATCAGATTGCCCATGTCGCCTTTCGGGTCAATGATAAGCGCAGGCACGCCGGATTGAAGGGCTTCTTCTAACAACACAACCCCAAGACCGGTCTTACCGGAGCCAGTCATACCGACGATAACGCCGTGGGTAGTAAGGTCTGATGCCTCCAGAAACAGGGGTTGCTGGCTCTCCGGTTCCGTTCCGAGGTAGAAATGTCCTGACGGCGTGTCTATACCCATGTGTGCGTAAACTCTGTCGTTAGTCGATATTGCCGTAACTATAGCAATAGGAGAGTTGCAGAGCGAAATATCAGCCTAAGTTTTGCATTTATCACTCACCCCTGCGCCTTGGCGCATTATCATGCGTACCGCGACCATTGAAACCAACACTGAAATGAGTCAGGAAACCGAAGACCAAACTAGAGCCAGTCAAATTGCCCCGGCCATGTTTGCGCTGTCTGTGCTGTTTGTTGTTTTACTGGCCTCGTTGATTGTTCTACGTGTCGATATTCCACGGGTGGCCGAGTTGGCTGTTGTTGGTGGCACTGAGTCTGAAGCTGTCAGTGAGATCAGTGAAGATCTCGATCAGGTTGAAGCCTTGGTTCAAGAGAATGCGTTGGTACGCCAAGCAGGTCCCTGGGCGAGGGGAACAGCCTTCGTTCTGTTTATGCTTTGGCCATTATTCTGGTTGGAATATGCGTTTTCATTGCGACTTAACAGTGCTCAGCTGACAACGAAAACCGGCAAAATTTTCAGGATATTGGCGTGTATCGCGCCTCCTTTGAGGATGGCGACGCCGTCTGCCGCACATGGCGGGAAGATCTGGTTACCCAACTGGGGTTGGCGTCTACCAGGAAAAGCGTTGCACGCAAATTTGATGCGCGCATTCAGTAAGCCGATGCTGATCATTGCGCTGCTCATTTTACCCGTGCTGCTTATAGAGTTCGGGCTTCAATCCTTGGTTGAGCAACATCAGTGGCTGCGGATTTTGTTGCATGCGTGCACAGGTTTCATCTGGTGCGCGTTCACCATCGAATTCATCATCATGATGAGCACAACCGACAAACGGTTTGCCTACGTTAAGAAAAACTGGATTGATCTGGCAATCATCCTTCTGCCCCTCATCTCGTTTTTACGCTCTATCAGGGTCTTGCGTCTGGCGCGTTTAGCCAAAGTCCAGAAGCTTGCGAAAATGGGCAGGGTATTTCGTATGCGTGGGCTTGCGATGAAAACCATGCGAGCGCTCATGCTATTCGGATTCATTAACCGCCTGTTGCGTATAACACCTGAAAAGCGGCTGAAGAAGCTGAAAGATCTGTACGAGGATCAGGCTGAGGAATTGGCCGATTTGCAGATGGAAATCAATGAGTTGGAAGAAAGCATTGCCCTCGAGCAGCACCCCGATCGGGCCTGATTTCGAGCGCCTCCGCGGCGCCTTTTCCCGCCTGAAATCGTAGTTTTTCCCAAAAAGAACAAAAATAAACCCACCATTGGTCGCTTGATTTCGTATATTTCAGTAATTACTGAAATTACAGAAACAAGAGAAATTGACCATGAAGCTATCGGCAACGCATCAGAAGTTTGTTATCCATTTTGGTGAGATGGGTGCCCGGTGGGGTATGAACCGGACAGTGGGGCAAATCTATGCGGTGCTGTTCCTGTCTGAGAATCCTCTTTGCGCCGATGACCTGGTGACGGCGTTAGGTGTCTCCCGATCGAATGTATCCATGGGTCTCAAGGAATTGCAGGCCTGGCAGTTGGTGCGGCTTCAGCATCAAGCCAACGATCGCCGTGATTTTTTCTCAACTCCCGGTGACCTGTGGGAAATCGTTCGCACCTTGGTCGATCAACGTAAAGCGCGTGAAATTGACCCGACGCTGACCATTCTGCGCGAACTGCAACTTGAAGATGATTTCGAATCGAGTAGTGAATTTGCGCAAGAGCGAATTCAGAAAACCACCGAAATGATTGAGTTGCTAACGCAGTGGTACGACGAGATGCGAGTTGTCGATTCAAAGCGTTTGGAAAAGCTACTCAAGATGGGCGCGGCAGCTCAAAAAGTACTCGACTTCAAAGACAAAGTGACTGGCAAAGGGGGGAATAGTTAATGGACGCTTTATTACTGGCCCGAATTCAATTCGCAGCCAATATCTCTTTTCATATCTTGTTTCCAACGATCACGATAGCGCTGGGATGGGTGCTGCTTTATTTTCGTCTGCAATCAAACCGAACCGGTGATGCAGGTTGGATGCAAGCGTATCGGTTTTGGGTAAAGGTGTTTGCCTTATCGTTTGGACTCGGTGTGGTATCCGGTATCACCATGAGTTTTCAGTTTGGCACTAACTGGCCTGGCTTTATGGAGAAGGTGGGAAACATTGCCGGTCCTTTATTAGGGTACGAAGTGCTCACAGCATTTTTCCTCGAGGCAGGCTTCCTGGGCATTATGTTGTTCGGCGCGACTCGGGTATCTACCAGAGTACATACCTTGGCTACGTTCCTGGTGGCATTCGGCACAACCTTGTCGGCGTTCTGGATACTGGTGCTAAATTCCTGGATGCACACACCGGTTGGTTTTGAAATGCGTGACGGCGTTGCGTTTGCAACAGATTGGATGGCCATCATATTCAACCCTTCAATGCCTTATCGTTTAGTACATACGTTAATTGCATCCGGTTTAACGGTGGCGTTTCTCTTAGCAGGCATCAGTGCTTTGCGTTGGTTGTGGAACGATAAGAGTCTGGGTATCAGAAAGTCTATGCGTACGGGTGTATACCTGGGAGCAGCGTTAATACCTGTGCAGATCATCGTTGGCGATATGCACGGATTAAATACCTTGGAGCATCAGCCTGCAAAGGTTGCCGCTATGGAGGCTAACTGGGAGACGGGTCCTAACGTGCCTTTAGTGTTGTTTGCATTGCCCGATGAAGAGACGCGTCAAAACAACTTTGAAATTGCCATACCCGATGGGGCAAGCTGGATACTTAAACATTCAGCCGACGGGGTGGTTCCAGGCTTAAACGATTACGTTAGCGATGATGGAGCAATACTTCATCCGCCTGTGGCGCCGGTGTTCTTCGGTTTTAGAATCATGGTTGGCATTGGCATTCTGATGTTGCTTGTCAGCTGGAAAGTGGCTTATACGCTGTACAAGAAGGGTGAACCCTCTCGCTGGGAAGCCTACGTTTTGGTGGGAACAACGTTCTCCGGTTGGGTTGCAACACTTGCGGGTTGGTATGTCACCGAGATAGGGCGGCAACCGTGGATTGTAACGGGCATTGTCGACACTGCCAGTGCCGCATCAACACATCCGGTTCCTATCCTGGGGCTGTCGCTTGCAACTTACCTGACCATCTATGTCGCGTTGCTGGCAGCCTACATAGGAACGCTATGGCATTTAGCTAAAACGGCAGCTAACTCTGATGAAGCGAAGGAGCTGGATGCAGGTCAATTTAAAGGCGCTGTAGCGAGGGCGTTGTCATGAACGTAACTGAACTTCCTATCCATGATTGGTTGCCCATTGTATTTTTGGGTTTAATGGGGCTGTCAGCACTGATCTATGTCGTGCTCGATGGCTTTGATCTCGGTGTTGGACTGCTGTCTCCATTGTCCAAGTCTGAGAGTGATAAAAATCTTATGATCGGTTCAATAGGGCCTTTCTGGGATGCTAACGAAACATGGTTGGTTCTGGCCGTTGGCATACTCTTGGTAGCTTTCCCGTTGGCTCACGGAGCCATACTGGGTGCACTGTATCTGCCTACGATGTTTATGTTGGTGGGTCTAACGCTGCGGGGAGTGGCCTTTGAGTTTCGTGCAAAAGGGCCGGCACACCAAAAGCAATTATGGAACCGAGCATTCTTTGCAGGCTCTTTGTTGGCCACTGTGTCGCAGGGCTATATGTTGGGTAAGTATGTTATCGGTCTTCAAACCGGTTTGTACGCGGTGTTGTTTGCATCACTAGTTGCTGTTTGTTTAACCGCATCGTATGGCTTGGTGGGAGCTTGTTGGTTAATCGCGAAAACTGAAAACGCATTGCAAAAACAGGCGGTAGAGTGGGCTAGAAAATTGTTAATAGGTACGGCAATGGGAATGTTAGCGTTGTCGGTTGCAACGCCATGGGTTAGCCCGCGTGTGTTTGACGCTTGGTTCAGTTTCCCTAACATTATCGGTTTAGCACCGATACCCTTGGTGTCAGTTGCGTTGGTGATAGGTTTACACGTTATTCTAAAGAGCCTGCCGAATGCCGATGACAAATACCGCTGGGCGCCCTTTGCGATGACGGTAGCTTTGTTCATCCTCGCTTTCTCAGGACTGGCGTATAGCTTCTTCCCGTACGTCGTGCCGGAGCAATATACCGTGTGGGATGCAGCGGCAGCTAGGGAATCGTTAACCATCATTCTAGCAGGCACGCTGGTAACCTTGCCCATGATCGTGGCGTATTCTGTTTTCGCTTATAAGGTATTTAGTGGTAAAGCTACACCGCTAACTTACTAGTTATTTGTTCTACCACTCTTTCGGCGGCATCAAGGGCACCTTCTAAATAGCCGTTGTCGCCGGAAGACGTGGATGCGGTTTCTGAACCTGCCCAATACAGGCTTTGATTCCAATGAGGTTCTGTAGTCACAGTCTGATGGGCATGCGCTCTAGGTCCAGCTCTATCAGAATCTGTTGCTGTTAAGTTGTCTTCCGCCCAGTCTTTATAAAATATGGCCGTAGGGCTGGCAGCTTCACTACCGAACATGCGGGTGAGTTGTTCTATTGCGGCCTCTTTAATGTCTTCTCCACGACCGCCCCTTGCAGAGGCAGGTACGCCTACAAAACCAAACAGGGCATAGGGTGCTCCACTTGCTGAAGAAGCATCGTGAATTTCACCCAAAGGGCCAATCTCACTAACCCCGTCGCCTGAGAGCCCTTGTTCCCGCCAAAAAGGTTTTGCGTAACTGGCTGAGAATTTGGCCTGACCTGCCATCCAGGTGGGAGTGTGGTTCATGAGATCTTGATTGTTGGCGTCCCAGGCGGGCGAAAACTGAATGGTTTGCGCGATAACCCTTGGAGGCGCCGCTAAGACAACGTGTGATGCAACTATCGTGTTGAGTTCACCGTTGTGACGATAAGAAACGTCAACACCGTCATCCACCATTGCAACGGCCGTCACTTGAGTATCGAGTTGTATGTCATCGCTTGCGAGTCTGCTACTTAACGCGTCAACCAAGGTTTTTAAGCCCCCCTTCAGTCGTAGGGAGCCCGCCATGGAGGCAATGCCAGCTTGCTTTAGCAATTGTCCATTTCGATATTCCGCAACAGATAGTCCATCGCTGTACTGCTCATAAATACCCGCTTCCAGGTCGAGTTCCTGCATCAAGGCCATCATGCGCTTTTGCCATGGCCAGAACCAGGACGGCCCCATGTCCAAGCCGCCTTCACCAAAATCGTTTGCGATGTGTTTGGAATGTATCCGACCACCCACGCGCTTGCGCGAATCGAGTACTTTTACATCGATGCCAGCTGCATGCAGTTGCTGTGCAATACGCAAGCCTGATAGCCCTGCGCCGATGATGACAACATCAGTCTTCATGATGCATATTGTTGTAAGTGTGCATCAAAGACAGCCAAGCCTTCGTCAAGTTCCAATCGTCCGTAGCCTAAGCGAAAGTGGTTATCAGGCGTGCTTCCTAGTTCCGATTGATAGATGCTACCCGGCAGCAGTAACACACCACTTTTTTCAACCAGGTTTTGCGCGAATACCTCGACGCCATCGTCTCCTAAATATTTTGGAAAACCCATGCATGAGCCGTCTGGTCGACTCCATTGAAATAAATTCGGGTACTTGGCAAAAAAGGCATCCCACTTGGGTAGGTTTTCGTCAACGATAGAACAATTCCTGGCGATTATTTTCTCGCGGTTTTTAAGCGCTACCATGGTCAATCGTTCGCTGGGGCCAGAGTTGGATATCGACAAGTAATGCTTCATGCGTTCCATTTTGGAAAGAATCGCTTTGTCCTGGCAGGCAATCCAACCGATTCTCAAACCCGGTAAGCCATAGGACTTAGACATCACGTTTAAAGAAAGTCCGCGTTCGTATATGTCTGCAATAAACGGTAAATGCTGTGTACCGGTAGGTCCTAGCCCGTTAAAGATTTCATCGTGCAAAATATAAATGCCATGCTTTCGGCAAACATCAACAAGTGCGAGATAACGATCGAGCGGCAGTATGGCGCCCGTTGGATTATGCGGAAAATTAATAGTGACAAGTTTTGTATTGGGTCTGATGGCATCCGCAACAGCATCGATATCTAAAGACCAGTTGTCATCAGGATCCAATGCTACGGCACTGGCCTCGCAAATAGCTTGAGGGAGCGACTCATGCGATTGGTAGTTGGGCGTCACAACAATGGCATGGCTATCACTATCCAGCAAAATGTTGTTAGCGGCGTAGATGCCTTCGCTAGCGCCTGCAAAACATAAAATATTTTCTGTGTCTTGTTGTTGATAAGTTGCTGCAATGGCTGCGCGTAAATCAGGTGCTCCAAATGTTTCGGTATACCCCAGCCAAAGCTGCTCGAAGGCTTCGCGATCTTCGTCTGTGGCCATGGCCAATAAGTCGGCCATGGTCATGCTTTGTGCATCGGAGGCCGTCATGTGATAGCGCGCTTTAAACTCCCACTTCGAAAAATGAGTTTCCAGTCTGAAATCGGGTAATGTCGTCAAGATAATTCTCGGTGTACGGGCGCTTGCAGCTGGGTCGCCCACTTTAAAGTGCGTGAATAGTATCTAAATTCGCCCCATGCGTATAGAAATCCAGTGGCGGTTATGCTTTCAGTTAAAGAGCATCCACTCGACTTGTAAAAGATAATGAGGTGTGTGAATCTTTAGTGATGAACCACTGAGGAAAATCGTAGTTAAATGATTGATTTATATACTTGGGGTACGCCCAATGGGCGAAAAGTGTCCATTGCGTTGGAAGAGATGGGATTGGACTACACGGTTCATCCAATCAACATTGGTCAGGATGATCAGTTCTCGCCGGAATTCTTAGCAATAAGTCCTAACAATAAAATACCAGCCATTAAAGACGGCGAGCAAACTGTGTTTGAGTCCGGTGCTGTGCTGATGTACCTGGCGCGTAAATCTGGAAAGTTTCTGGCTCCGGAAGGCAGTGCAGAATACTGGCAAACCATGGAGTGGCTGATGTGGCAAATGGGTGGCTACGGCCCAATGCTTGGACAGGCTCATCACTTTTTGCAGTTTAATCCGGGGTTATCGGAATATGCAGAAAAGCGTTACCACGCCGAAGCGCAACGACTCAGCGGTGTTCTTAATAAACAATTGGGCGGGTCTCGCTACCTTGCCGGTGATGAGTTGTCTATTGCCGATTTCGCGATATGGCCGTGGACGTCGCGATTTGATTTTCAACGCTTAGACTTAAATGATTATTCAAATGTAAAGCGCTGGTATTTGGAATTAGCGAAACGTCCGGGATTTATCAAAGGCTATGACCAGCCCAGCAGTGGTAACAGTATTCCAATGCCGGAGGGTGAGACTTAGTTATGTCTGTGTCGTCTGTAGTCAGTGTTGAATGGTTGCACGAAAATCTTAGTAATGTGCGTGTCGTTGACGCATCATGGCATTTGCCACCAACCGGCCGCAACGGGTCCGAGGAATACGTCAAAGCCCATATCCCTAACGCGGTGTATTTCGATATCGATGTATGCGCTACAGCAGGTGATTTACCGCATACGTTGCCTAGCCCTGAAGCGTTCGCTCAGTATGTGGGGAAGCTTGGCATTTCCGAGCTCGATCACGTGGTTGTTTACGATGCCAACGGGTGGTTTTCAGCGCCCAGGGTATGGTGGATGTTTCGCCATTTCGGCTGTGCATCGGTCAGCGTTCTTGATGGTGGGTTTGTGGCGTGGATTGAACAGGGTCTTCACACAGAGTCCGGTGAGGCGTCTCCTAAGGCAACCACTTTCAAAACTTCGGAACCCCGGGGTAATACATTCAAGGTGGTGCGCGCGAGTGATGTATTGGAGGCGTCTCAAACTGGAATGTCTCAAATTGTCGATGCGCGGCCAGCTGCACGATTCCACGCTCAAGAGAAAGAATTCAGGCCCGGTTTGCGCAGCGGCCATATTCCCAACAGCCAGAATATTCCTATTGCTGAGTTGACCGAGAACGGTCGTTTAAAATCAGATGATGCATTGAAACAGATCTTCGATGAAGCTGGCATGACGGGTAGTAAGCCTGTCATCAGTAGTTGTGGGTCAGGTGTCACGGCAGCCGTTCTGTTGCTGGCCATGGAGAAAATAGGCTTCAGCGATCTTTCCCTTTATGATGGCTCGTGGAGCGAGTGGGGTAGTTTGGAGGCATTGCCAATTGTGTCTCAATAATTGCCCGGCTCAGAGCGGGAAATGGCTTAGACTGGTGAGACTAATTAGCACCTGAGTTTATGCATCAGTACCGGCTCTTGTGCGATTGACCACGAAATATTGAGGAGTTGGAGAGAACCCTATGATGATGAAAAAAGTAGCTGCGACGTGCGTTGCAGCAATGTGTGCCTTGCCTTTGTCGGCGGTTGCCGATTCGGTAAAGGTTGGCATGATTACTACCTTGTCCGGTGGTGGTTCAGGTCTGGGAATCGATGTCAGAGATGGTTTTATGTTGGCCATCAAAGATAACAGCGACATCGAACTTATTGTCGAAGATGATCAGCGCAAGCCTGATGTAGCGGTTCAGCTTGCTGACAAAATGATTCAATCCGAAAAAGTCGATGTTATGACCGGCATCATTTTTTCTAACCTGGCAATGGCGGTTATTCCAGCTGCAGTCAATCAGGGGAAATTTTATTTGTCGCCAAACGCCGGGCCCTCAGCGCTAGCAGGAAAAGGGTGTCACAAAAACTACTTTAACGTCGCATGGCAGAACGATAATCTGCATGAAGCAGCGGGTGGTTATGCAAACACAGAAGGTTTTAAAAATTCTTTTATCCTGGCGCCTAACTACCCTGCGGGTAAAGACGCGTTAACAGGCTATAAGCGTTTTTATGAAGGTGAGTTGTCGGGCGAGCTCTACACCAAGTTAGGCCAAACAGACTACGCCAAAGAGATTGCGCAAATTCGTGCATCCGATGCTGATAGCGTGTTCTTCTTCCTACCGGGTGGCATGGGCATTAGCTTCATGAAGCAGTGGGCTCAAGCTGAAATTGATACGCCAGTATTAGGTCCTGCGTTTTCATTCGATCAGGGAATACTCGGTGCTGTGGGTGAAGCAGCTCTGGGTGTCAAAAATACATCTCAATGGTCAAAAGATATAGACAATGAGGCTAACAATGCGTTCGTTGCCGATTTCCAGGCAACTTATGGCCGCCTTCCTTCTCTGTATGCATCACAAGGGTACGACACGGGTAAGTTACTTATCTCAGCAATGGAAAAAGCGGATGTGTCTGACGCTGATGCGTTCCGCGCTGCATTAGAAGCAGCAGACTTCGATTCCACACGTGGCAGCTTCTCGTTCGACGCCAGCCATCACCCCATTCAGGACATCTACGTTCGCGAAGTGGTTAAGGAAGGTGACATTCTGACCAACAAAATTGTGTCGGTTGGATTAAAGCAGCGTTCAAATGCATACGCCGAAAACTGCTCAATGTAATTCTTTGTAAAGTTGTTCGATAGATCCGTGTCACCCCTCAATCTGGGGTGGCACGTTAAGCGTGTATTCAGTTCCAATAGGTAATACTACGTGCGAGTTAGCCCCCCTAACTCGTTATACTTCGTTACCAGACCGACCATTGGAATCAAAAGCCATGAAAACGCGCGACATTAACAGTCCGACTTTCCGCAAATCGCTGATCAATGCGGGTTGCCTATGCGTAATCACGGCGAGCCTCGTGGCCTGCGGCGGCAGTAGCAGCTCTGATAGCCAGCCCTCTAACGATCCAACAAGCTCTGGCGGCGACAACAATACGCCTGAAAATCCTGGCAACGTAGCCACCGTTACAGCAACTACCGAGGAAATTCAGCGCACGGCCGCGCGATCCGTCTCATCGGGTATGAGCACCAATCTGGATGCCTTAAAAGAGCTTAGCGACGAGGCCTTGGCGGGTGTGCAGCCTGACTCCATAGGCGCCAATCTTATCGGCGATATCAATGTTGATTCTCTGTCCCAGTTGGACACGACCAACAGTAACTTCATGAACAATACCCTCGGATTAGACGACGCCAACGCCATGGTCACGCGTGAAGGCAATGTGGTCACTATCGATCCTGATGAAAGCAGAGTGTGTGCGGCCGAATTTCCATTACTTGACCTCGCGGGCCTGACACTCACTAATTGCGAGCAAGTCATGAGTGACATGAGGGTCGAAATTCAGGCCACAAGCGATGAATCGGGAATCATTACCTATTCACTACAAAATGATCAAATCATCACCATCAATTATGCCGCTGATTCTATGGCCTATGAATTGCGACTAGCGCCACTGCAACAACTGTCACAGCGTTCTGATGAACTTGCCGGATCGGTCGTCGATACTTCCACTATCGTAGACGGAGCATTAAGACTATCTGCAGTTGTGACTAACGATGAGCCAGGTGCCGTCGCTGGTGAACTTTCGCTGGAAGTGACAGAAGCATTAAGCTTTCGGGTCACAGAGACTGTTGAAGAATCCTTTACGCTCGCACCGTCCACTGTCTTCAGCATTGCATTAGATGAAGCCACAGGCAATGTCACCACGTCTGTTGATTGGGGTGCACTGCAGCTCATAGCCGATGACAGCGATTTTGAAGATGGTAGCTCTATGTCTGAAGTCAGCTTGGCCGGGCTGACTGCTGCGGCAACCTTGAATGCCAATTCATCGGTCCTTGCCTTATCAAACGTAGGCATCAAAGATACGCCTTTACGAATAAATATTAATCAGGTCAATGTTCTTCAACTCAGCCTATCAACGTTCGATGTCACCATCGATGCAGAACAAAACCAGATTACTTTCGATGGTGCTTTAGGGGCTCTGTTTACCATGAACAATTTATTGAATTCAGCACCCGAGCTGCCTACCGATACACAAATGAGTTTAAGCATCAACGCGGCGGCTGGTACAACGTTAAAAAGCTTAGGGGACAATTCAGGTCAAGTGCTTAACAACGGACCGTTTGGTATTTCGGCAAGTGTTGCCAGCAGCAGTAGTGGAGTATCGCTGGAGCAAAGCACAAGCTTTAATCAGGGTGAGTGCTTTGTCTCTGATGAATCAGTGGATGCAGGCTTGGGCGTGAGTTTAGTGGCTATAGCCTGCCCTTAAATCAACGTCATTTTAAATGGGGGCTTTGAGAAACAAAGCCTCTCGCTACTCGCGTTTTTCTAAACCGCTTTTAGCTGTCAACCATCGACCAAAAAGCGTTAATTAACGGGTTTTTCAGGTTGCGTTTGGTGGTTATCAAACCCAGCTCGTAGGGTTCCAGCGTCGGTGTGACTGATAAGGTTTGAACACGCTTAGCAAACGGGCTGTTGTCTAAAACAATTTTGGGTACCACGCCAACTCCCAAGCCCAGGCTTACCATGCTAACGATGGCTTCATTGCCAGCCACCTGAGCATAAATTCGTGGCGTCACTTTAATTGCTTTGAACCACTGGTCGACGCGTGTGCGAGCGATGCCTCCCTGGGACAAAATCATAGGTACCTGCGCCCATTGCTGAACGTCTAACGGGGGCTCGCTCGGTATATCCTGATCGCGAGGGTCAATGGGGGCAATGAACACTAAGGGTGAATCCGTAATGGATTTAAACAGTAAGGGTTTGGGCAGATTGGCAGGGTAGGCTGCAATACAGAATTCCTCGTCACCGGACAGCACTCTGGAGATCGCATGCTCCGGATCGCCGGTATGCAGTTTTATATCGATGTCCGGATATTCAGGGCGGAACCGATTCAGCAAGTCGAACAGGATGCTGTAGCTGGCGGTGACTGAGCAGTACAAACTGATTTCACCCTGTAACTTTCCAGAGGAGTCGCTCAGGTCACGGCGAACCTCATCCCACTTAGCCAGTGTCTCCCGTGCATAGTGTTCGAAGGCTTTCCCTTCAGGTGTAACAACCACCGAACGGTTGTCACGCGTGAAAAGGGAAACCCCGACTTCTTCCTCCAATTGCCGGATGTTTCGCGACATGGCGGACAGGCTGATGTTGGCTTCCTCGCTGGCTCGCCCGAAATGCAAGGTGCGAGCTAGCAGCAGGAAATGCTCAAGAGACTTTGTATTCATAGCTGCACACGATAATACTGAGTGTTGCGTAAAAAGAAACGATATATTTCAAATATATCAATTTACGAAATGTATTTATCGCTATAAACTGCGCCCAAACCCCGTAATCCCCCTAACAGCCGGAGTCTCAATCATGGCTAACTACTTTAATACTCTGCCACTGCGTGAGCAGCTGGAACAACTCGGCAAATGCCGCTTCATGCACCTTAACGAGTTCACCGACGGTGTAAACGCGTTAAAAGGCAAAAAAATGGTCGTTATTGGCTGTGGAGCCCAGGGCCTGAATCAAGGCTTGAACCTTCGCGACAGTGGTCTTGATGTGTCTTACACCCTACGCGCAGAAGCCATTGAGCAAAAGCGACAGTCGTGGAAAAACGCCACTGAAAACGGTTTTACCGTGGGTACTTACGAAGAACTCATCCCGACTGCAGACGTTGTATTGAACCTGACTCCTGACAAGCAGCACACAGCCGTTGTTAATGCCATCATGCCGATGATGAAGCAGGGCGCATGCTTGTCTTACTCACACGGTTTCAACATCGTTGAAGAAGGTATGCAAATCCGTGACGACCTCACTGTCATCATGGTTGCACCTAAATGCCCGGGCTCTGAAGTTCGCGCTGAATATGTGCGTGGTTTTGGTGTTCCAACTCTGATTGCTGTTCACGAAGACAACGACCCTAACGGCGAAGGTCTTGAATTGGCAAAAGCATATGCGGTTGGTACAGGTGGCCATAAAGCCGGTGTACTCATGTCATCTTTCATTGCTGAAGTTAAGTCTGACCTCATGGGTGAGCAAACTATCCTGTGCGGCATGCTTCAAACCGGTTCACTGTTGTGCTACGACAAAATGATCGAAGAAGGTGTTGATGCTGGATACGCCTCTAAGCTCATTCAGTACGGTTGGGAAACAGTCACTGAAGCGCTGAAGTATGGTGGTGTGACAAACATGATGGATCGCCTGTCTAACCCGGCGAAAATCAAAGCATACGATTTGTCTGAAGAAATGAAAGACATCATGCGTCCTCTTTATCAGAAGCATCAGGATGACATCATGACGGGTCACTTCTCTGCGACCATGATGGCTGACTGGGCAAATGACGATGCACAGTTACTCGGATGGCGAGCAGATACGGCTGAAACAGCGTATGAAAAAATGCCAGCTGGTGATGTTGAAATCTCCGAACAGGAATACTTCGACAACGGCATTCTTATGGTTGCCATGGTTAAAGCGGGCGTAGAGCTGGCGTTTGAAACCATGACGTCTGCCGGTATCATTGCAGATTCTGCTTACTATGAATCGCTGCACGAAACACCGCTTATCGCGAATACCATTGCGCGTAAGAAGTTGTATGAAATGAATGCGACTATTTCTGATACCGCAGAATACGGTTGTTATCTGTACAACCACGCGTGTGTTCCATTGCTGGCTGACTTCATGAAAGGCATCAAGACTGACGTTATCGGACGAGGTCTCAACCTCAACGACATGAGTGTTGATAATGCACGCCTTATCGAAGTCAACCATGCCATTCGAACTCATCCGGTAGAAGATATCGGTAGTGAGCTGCGCGGCTACATGGCAGACATGAAGCGTATTGTCTGATCCCGTTTTATGAGCGCCTCTATCGAGCTTTCTAAGCTGACCGTCGATTTCGACGGTCGGTTTCAGCTACGTGACCTTGACTGGCAAATTCTGCCCGGTCAAAACTGGATGATTACCGGAACCAATGGCTCCGGCAAATCCGCGCTGGCAGCCGTATTGGCAGGCGTTGGTGATCACCTATCCGGAGAGCTGAGTGGCTTACCCGAAAGGGTGGCATTAGTCTCCTATGAAGCTCAGGGAGAACTGATAGAGGCAGAACGTAAAAAAGATGACGCCGATATTCTCGACGTTATTTCAGAAGGCACACCGGTACGGGAAATTATCGATGCGGTGTGCTTAGATCAACCATTAGCCGAGCAGTTGATTGAACAGTTCGGTCTTGGCTCTTTGCTAGATCGGGCTTTTCGTAAACTCTCTACCGGGGAAACCAGAAAGGTCATGCTCATTAGAGCGCTGACCAGTAAACCTGACCTCTTGGTGCTCGACGAACCCTTTGATGGTTTGGATGTAAAAACTCACGAGATGCTTCACGAGCATTTGAAAAGCCTTGTGGGACAGACACCGATGGTGATGGTGTTGAACCGGTTTGACGAGTGTCCTGACTTTGTCACACATATCGCTTATTTGGATAACGGTGAACTTCGCCATCAGGTTTCCAGGAATGATCAGCAGGCTTACGACGAGCTTTATCAACTGCTACACCTGAAAACCAGCGATCTGGAGGTTCCCGCAGCCGACCCGATATCAGAATTACCGCCGTTGGATCCTAACCAGCCTTTAGTACGCATTAAGAATGCAAAAATTCAGTACGGCGATACTGTCATTTTTAGTGATCTATCGTGGACGATAGAACGCAATCAACACTGGCAGTTAACCGGGCCGAATGGAAGTGGTAAAACAGGGTTGTTATCGTTAATTACCGGCGATCACCCTCAGTGCTATGTCAATGATATCTATGTGTTTGGATTTCAGCGCGGGCAGGGTGAGAGCATCTGGCAGATCAAGCAATACATTGGTTATGTGTCAACCGCACTTCAGTGGGAATATCGAGTCGGTACCAGCCTGCGGCACGTGATTATTTCAGGCTTCTTTGACAGCATTGGTTTGTATGTAAAGTACACCGACCGACAACGGGATATCGCTAACGAATGGTTGGAAGTCTTAGGTATGAGTCATCGGGCAGATGAGCCTTTCAATAAACTCTCCTACGGTGATCAACGTTTGTTGCTTATCGCTCGAGCGATGGTAAAGCATCCGCCTTTGCTGATCTTAGATGAACCATGCAATGGTCTTGATGATATGAACCGCCAGCGTGTACTGGCATTGATTGAGAAAATTTGCGCGGACTCTGAAACATCCGTGTTGTATGTCAACCATCACCCCGAAGACAAGATCAAAGGTATCGATCAGTATCTTGCGTTGTCGTAGTTATACCAAAGGTAATAGACGACTGCATTTATATGTCGTTGGGTATAGCTAGAACACTTTGAGCGGTGAATTATCGTTCTTTGTAACCTGTCATTCGTTGACAAAGAATGCTGCGTATAAAAACATGAGGATCTGGAAAATCCTTTATTTTCATTCTGATATGCGCGATTTATACAACGACTTATTCACTGGACAGATGGAGCTACGCAAGCGATCGAACGGCTTGCGTTATGTCTGAGCCAACTGTATCTGATCGCAATCGTTCGACAACTTCAAGTGACGTACACAAAGCTTCGCTTGATCAATCAGTTGAGCAACTTCCACAAGACGCAAGGCGCCTGTTGTATTTCGAATTGGCGAATTTAATTAGTGGAGCGTTAACAACTGATGAGCTGAAAAAGTATTGCCAGTCAGCCACAGAGGCGTTGGGTTATGACTACTACTTATTCGGTGGGTTTTACCCGATGGTTGAAAGCAGTGTTATGTGGAGTACGTTCCCAGCTGAATGGCATGCAGAGTATGAGGCGAACGGATACATCGCTATAGACCCGACGGTGAAGCATTGGTGGACAAGTACCAACCCCATTGTGTGGCGCAAGGTTGAATATTCGGAAGGTAAAACCGGGGACTTGGAACGCATGGTCATGGAACAAGCCCGCGTGTTCGGGCTACGATCGGGAATCAGCGTGCCTGTACATGGATCGGGTGCCGAAGGTTGTATGCTGAGTTTGGCCTCGAAAGAGGAGCATGCTGATTTTGAAATACATGACGAAGCCGGACTAAAAATTATCGTACACGCCATGCATGAAGTGACGAAGCGAATCATCGCAACCACGTCTATCGGTAATGAACCCAATATAGAAACACTGACCCCACGCGAAATTGAATGCTTAAGCTGGACTGCGAAAGGCAAGACGTCCTGGGCGACATCCCGCATTCTGGATGTTTCTGAAAACACCGTCATTTTTCATCTTCGCAATGCCATCAAGAAATTAGAGGTCAACAACCGCTCGCATGCCGTGGCAAAAGCGGTTGCACATTCGAAAATAACGCCCTTCTAGTTGTTTCACTCTTTACGAGGCAAGTTATGTAAGTGCCGGTTTTTTGCGAATAAAATCTGTCGTTGTCTTATCGGAATTGAGGGCGATATTTCGAGCGTAATTGCCGCGCTATTTATATCAAGTTACGGGATAAGCTATTCGTATCACTGGCAAGAGAAAATCACTATTTGACGCAATGTCTTATTTAGGCGAATCTTGCGGCACAAGAGAAACCTGCGTACTGGCATGCAACAACTTCAAGAAGACTATGAGAGTCTTCGTACAAGCGATACAGGGCACCTGAGGGCGGCCATCAGGGCGTCCCGGTATACCGGTCATACTGCAGGGCTAGCGCCGGGTCAGCTACAAGCCAACATCGTTATATTGCCCGAAGCCTACGCATTGGATTTCATGCGCTTCTGCCAGCGTAATCCGAAACCGTGCCCCTTGGTCGGCGTGTCAGAGACAGGCGATCCCATGATGCGAACGTTGGGTCGCGATATCGATATTCGGAACGATGTGCCTCTCTACAACGTTTACCGTCATGGCGAACTCCATGAATCAGGCACCGATATTAATCACTATTGGGAAGACAATTTTGTTGCATTTGCGCTTGGGTGTTCCTTTACGTTTGAAGACGCTTTAGCTCGTGCGGGTATACCGATCTGGCATATCGAAAACAACAAGACAGTGCCAATGTACCGCTCTTCCATACAAACCATTCCGGCAGGGCCTTTTCAGGGGGAAATGGTTGTTACCATGAGGGCTATTGACGCGAATCGAGTTAATGAAGCCATTGAAATCTCCAGACGCTATCCCATGGCTCACGGTGCGCCTGTGCATGTCGGGGACCCATCAATCATTGGGCTCAATGATTTAAGTCAACCGGAATGGGGAGATTCCCCACCACCTTTGGAAGATAAAATTCCCGTGTTTTGGGCGTGTGGAGTTACACCACAAAACGCCATTATGGGCGCAAAGCTACCGATATCTATTACGCATACACCCGGGCACATGCTCATCACAGATATCGATGAACAAGCCGAAGTTCCCGTATTAGCGACTTAACGAAAGATACTTTCGCACCGCTGCGCCACATTGAGCAAGGCATCGTCGTGCAGATTCGCAGCCGTTAACATCACGCCTATGGTGTGGCTTTGATGCTTATACGGTAGTGAGACGCTGCAGGCATCCAACACATTGGCCACAGAGGGGTTACGAAGCACCTGTAAATTCGTGGCGTAGTAGCGATCATCGTCGTCTAATAAGTCGGCAAGTTTGGGCGGTAACACAGGGCAGGTGGGCATCAAAATGATGTTGTCTGCTTCATCCGCCTGATACTGCGATATTAAGGTTCTCCTTGCAGATAAAGACTGACAGTAACTCACCGCATCGACGTCTTTGGCTCTGGCAATCCGACTGGCAACGCGAGGATCCATGATATCGATATGTTTATCCATGGCCTGTTGATACTCAGCCATTGATTCAACCGATGCAAAGTGCCAAAGCGGTAACGTTTTTAATGTATCCAACACGGGGATAGAGCGCTCTTCAACCGCAAAGCCTGCATTCGATAGTTTATCGAGAGCGGCTTTGAATCCATCGCTGACTGCTGAGTCTAAGTCGTCCATACCAAAGTTAGTGGGAACGACAAAGGAAGCTTGCTTAAATGTTTTAAACGCTTGAACACTCTGTCTCATGGCGTGATAGGCAAGGCGGACAGCGCGGACATTGCCAGCCATAGGTCCGACACTATCGAGTGAACTGGACAGAGTTTTACAACCTTGCCTTGATACTGAAATCTGGCTGGGTTTAAAACCCACTATGCCGTTAAAGGCCGCTGGAATTCTAAGAGAGCCACCCGTGTCAGTGCCCACGGCGATATCGGCCAAACCCGTTGCCACTGAAACAGCGCCGCCTGCCGTAGAGCCTCCCGGCACAGTACCCGGAATTAAGGTGTTTGCTGGTGTCCCGTAGTGTGGGTTTATCCCCAGACCTGAGAACGCCAGTTCGGTCATATTCGTGTGGCCTACCATCACGGCTCCCGCTTTTCTCAACTGACTGATTGGGGGCGCATCGCAGAGGGCCGCGGCGTCGTTTTCCATGAACTTAGTGCCTGCCCGAGTGACATGTCCTTCAACATCGAATAAATCTTTAACGGAGACAAGTGCGCCGGCCAACGGGCTCTTTACGGGCTGTTTTGTCTTCACGTTGCCGGGGGCGAAAGTCGACGTAAATACCGCTTTGACGTCTTTGTCGTTTTTACTCACCCGATCCAACGTCTTGGTAAGTCTCTCACTAACGTTGTTGACTGACCAAGGTATGTTTGTACCCATGTTCGTGCTCTACGCAATTTTTACGAGGTTGGACAGTATAAGTGATTCAATCCTTTAGGTATTCCATTGCAACGCGGCCAGCAAGCTCTGCAGCGTGAACACATAATTCGTTACGCGGTTCACCGATAAATGAGGCGGTAAAGTGCAAAGGGGCGAGTTTCCAGCCCGGGTCGAATTCGACAATGCGATTCTGATTGATCAGTTCTTTGCCGAGTTGTCTTGGAAAGATGCCGACTCCGATGCCTGACGCAACCATTTCAAGGCCGGCGTAGATGGAGCTGGAAGGGAAGATTTTCGTATTCTCGCCATGGCGTTTCGTGGCTTCACGCCGAAGTTCCCGGTAGGGGCGCGAATTTCGGTTGTAGGAAATGATAGGCACTGTGCCCATTTCCGGAACTGGTGCATCTGCGGATGCAAACCAGGCAAGTTCAACGGGTGGAAGCTCTACGTTGTCTACTGAGAATTCAGATACCGGGCCCATTAAAATGGCCAAGTCGAGAGAACGTTCTATGAGTTGTTGACGTAAATCAACAGTGACGTCCACTGAAATTTCAACATTAAGATTGGGGTATTTCTCATACAGCGCTGATAAAAAACTAGGTAGCCATAGTTGCACTATGGTTTCTGCAACGCCGATACGTAATAGGCTGTTAACGCTTTCGGCCGGTACGACGTTAGACTTAATTCTCTCAACAAGATCGGCTATTTTTTCTGCGTAGTCTCTGAGTAATACACCTTGCTTTGTAAGAGTCACACCTCTATGCGTGCGCTCGAACAGGGTGGTGCCCAGTGATTCTTCTAAAGCGGAAATTCGACCCGATACAGCCGGCTGCGTGATATTCATTTCCTGTGCAGCTTTGCGGACGCCCCCTAGCCGAGAGACCCACAGAAAGGTTTTAAGTTGATCTAGCGTCATGTGTCTATCATCAGTTAACGACGGGTAGCTCTGTTACGGCATAGTCCAAATCGATTGATTTATTCAGTACTGGATCTTGGAGTCGCATTTGGTAGCGCAAAGCCGGTCGAACACCACCTATTGCGCCCAGAGTGCCGCAGAGCATGGCCGCTTGCTCAGGCAAGTGCGAGTCATCGATCAATTGCTGCAATGGCAGGATATTCGCCAGTGAACCTTCTTGATAAAGTTTTGGCTCGTTGTCTTCTGTAATGGTACAACTCATGGTGATCTCATCCAGGTGATCCTTCACAGAATCAAATAACCACAATTCGGATGCAACAGGTTTTAAACACGCTTGTTTAGAGGCAGCAACCGAATGAGCTTCCAATTCTCTATCTGTATGGTCACTGGCAAGCCCGATATACCAAGCATCGTGTTGGCGAATGAGTAAGGGTTCTACTTCCCCTGAGCTACCCGAGCCCAATACCTGAATGTGTTTCTCTTGCGTCAACAAGGCATTCGATACGCGGTAATAGAGTGGAACCTGGGACGGTGGTGAAATACCTATTTGCGCAAGCTCCTCAATGTGATGATCTACAGCATCACGATTGCGGCCCGTCCAACCCGCAACAACAACCTGCTGGATGGAACATGGTATTGCTTCATTGTTGCAGGTGAAATTCATTGGGTCACTCGCACATTAAAAGTTGTCAGGTAAGAACAGTGCAATTGAAGGAAACATGACTAGCATGGCCACCATAAAAAGCATCGCAATGGCGTAAGGGATAACGCCAATCATGACATCGGAGAAGCTTCCGTTTTTACGCGCGGCTTGAACGACATATAAGTTAAGACCGACCGGTGGAGTAATGAGTGCCATCTCTACAAGCATAATCATCAGTATGCCGAACCACAGAGGGTCGTAGCCTAGCTGGATGATAATGGGCACCACAATAGGAATGGTTGCCACCATCAAAGACAGTGTCTCGATGAAAAAGCCAAGCACGATATACATCAGAATGATTACGAGCAGCGTTGATAAAGGCCCTAAACCCAATTGGCCTAGAAAATCCCGTAAAGCACCACTGACGCCGGCAGCGGTCAGTACAAAATTAAGAACGTAGGCGCCGACGACCACAAGCATTATCATGGCGGTTGTGCGTACGGTCCCTTTCAGACTTTGGACGATCATGGGAATCGTTAGTGCCTTCTGACCGGCTGCGATAAGTATCGCCATTGCCACCCCGACCGCGGCAGCTTCAGTGGGTGTTGCCCAACCCGCATATATAGACCCTACGATGGCACCGAATAATCCTAATAGTGGGAGTAGGTCGACAAGCCCCGCGAGTCGATGTGACCAGCTTCGAGTAATCCCCGGGCCTCCTAATGAAGGTTTCATTAAACACAGAATTGCTGTCACTATCATGAAGAGAAGCGCCAGTAGCAGCCCTGGGATTAAACCTGCGAGAAAGAGTTTTGGGATAGAGGTTTCGGTCAGAAATCCGTACACAATCAAATTGATTGAGGGCGGTATCATTATGCCAAGTGTGCCCCCAGCGGCGATGGCCCCAGAGAACAGGCGAGGGTCGTAATTGAGGCGTTCTGCCTGCGGCATGGCAACCGATGCAACTGTCGCAGCGGTGGCGACCGAGGAGCCGGACGTTGCAGAGAACAGCGTAGCGGTGGCAACGTTCGCGTGAATTAACCCACCTGGCAGCCAAGAGACCCACGATTCCAAAGCAGAATAGGTGCGTTGTGCGATTCCGCTTCTTACGAGTATTTCGCCAAGCAATACGAAAAATGGAATAGCAATTAGTGTTGCGCTGTTTGACGAGGACCAAATGACTTGTCCTAAACCACGCATTAAAGGAAATGGACTAAAGAAGGCGTCTATTCCAAAGGCGAGTAAAAAAAGAACAATGCCGACTGGTATAGACAGCGCTAGAAAAACCAGTAAGCCTGAAGCGGTAAAAAGGATCATGACTCGTCAGTAATTCCAACCGCGTTGTTAATGGCAGGAAAATCTTGCTTAACGGCGTAGTAAATCAGGGCGGTGCAAAGTACGCACGCTGTGACAGCAAACCATACCCATCCGGCCATCCATAACGATTGCGGGATCCACAATGGTGTTTCCAATGTAGTGTTAGCCGTTGATTGATTTTTAATGGATTTCTCAAGCACTGGCCAAACGCGATAGGCAATAACAACCGCAGTGGCTGTCAGCGACAGCAGTGCAATGGCGTCGAACACAGCGCGCAGCCTGGAACCGCAGCGCGATCTGACTAGATCAATACGCACATGTGCAAGACAGGTAAGCGCATAGCTCATACCCCAGCTTGTGGCGATAGCCATGGCATAACCTGATAGCTCGTCAGTTCCGCCTAACGAGTGACCTACTTGACGAGCGATGATGTCAAATAAGGTGATTGCAACGCTTAACAGCAGTAACCCTCCTGCCAGCACAGCCAGACCGTTGTTAAAGCGCTGGAGCAGGAGGATTGCGTTCTTCATAAAGCGTATGCGTCTACTTCAGTTCTATTTGAACGCCTGTTGCATTGCCCACGGTATCGTTCCATCTTTGGGCCCAATCACCACCGGCACGCTCTGCCCAATCTGGCAGAACCTTACTTACAAGGATGTCTCTGGCGGTCGCGAAGTCGGCATCACTGGCGTTGACCAGGGTCATATCTCTTTTGTCACCCGGGCAATCGCCTTCGCCGGTTAAGCATGCAATGTCGGTAGCCAATGCCGTTTGAGCTGTGGCCCATGCAGGGGCTTCTAAGTTTTCACTCACTTGCTGCTGTACCAGTGCTTGTTCATCACTGCTTAAGCTCGTCCACTTATCCATATTCATGGCGGTGACGACGGGGTCCCAGCCACCGAGTGGAATGGGAAGCAGGTGAGTCGACACTTCCCACCAGCCGGCGCTGTAGCCAGAGCCCGCGCCGGTTACTGCGCAATCAACGACGCCACGCTGTAGTGCACCGGGCACTTCACCAAAGCCGACATTCACAGCTTCTGCGCCTAGTGCTTCGAGTAACTTGCCTGTGAGCCTGCCCGATGCGCGAATTTTCTTACCGGCTAAATCTGCCAAACCCGCGATCTCGGCGTTACAAAAAACAACTTGCGGAGGGTAGGGAGCGATACCCAGCACCTTGGCATTAAAAACATCTTTGTAAATGTCATCGACGAGTGGCCGTGCTGCCTCAATCATGGTTTTGGCGGAATCTGCATCGGTTGCTATTAGAGGAACATCTAAACCCTCAAGTGCCGGCGAGTCAGAGACGGCGTAATCGGCGACGGTCATTCCAACATCGAAGACACCCGTGCCGAGCATGCGGAAGACATCGCCTCCCTTGATACCCATTTGATCGTGTGTTGTTAGGCTGACCGTGAAATTTCCTTCACTTGCTGCCGGCAGCGTCTCATTCCAAAATGGAGCTTCGTAGAGTTTGTGCAGTGGGAGCCCACTCCAGCTTCCTACGACAGACAATTCTTGCTCAGCATGAGTGACTCCACTCATAGCCGAACACCCCATCGCTACTCCTATCGCTAGCGCGCGTATTCTCATTGATTTCTCCCAATCTCGGTTTCAGGCGGATAAGCAAGACGCGTGAGTTCCGGTGGCAGAAATACGTGCAACCGGACGGTCTATCTCAATGAAAGAATGCAAGTGCTGAGGTATAAATGCAAATCGTATATTTTTGTACGTTTATATAACCATACTTTATCGGTCAAATGTGGCTTTTATGTTGAGGGTGAAAAATTCTCTGAGTAAAACCGATACCAGTTGCGCCCCATAACCGCCGCCACTTCGTCGGAATTCATGCCCACAGCAGAGAGCCCTTGTTCGATGTTGCCGAAATCGCGATTATCTTGAAACCATTCAGGCATGGGAGGGAAGCCGGGTGACGCGGCTGAGCCTTCGCCGTAATCTATTTCCTTACTCCAGCGGCCCACTCTCATCCATTCGACAATAGAGTCGGGTTGGTCTTGACACAGGTCGGTGCCCATGCCGAGGTGTTCTACTCCGTATTTATCGGCCATGCGAGCGATCATGGTGCAAAAGCTTTCCAACGTGCAGTCGGTTTTGCCCTTTAAATGATGTGGGTATAAGGAAAAGCCGAACATACCGCCATGACTAATGACGGCTTCGATGACCGAATCGCGTTTATTCCGAAGTGCCGGTTCCCATTCGTGAGGGTTTGCATGGGTAATCGCGATAGGGCGAGTTGACCACTCAGCGGCATCGATGGTCGATTTATCACCTGAGTGACTCATATCAACGACTAAGCCCACTCGATTCATTTCCCGTACAACCTGTTTACCCATTCGGGTAAGGCCGCTGTCGTAAGATTCATAACAGCCTGTGGCCAGTAGCGACTGGTTGTTGTAGGTGAGTTGCATGAATCGCGCACCCAGCGTGTGCACAATCTCAACAAGACCGATGTCATCTTCAATCGGACTTGGGTTTTGGAAACCGAAGAAGATGGCTGTTCGATTAGTCGCAACGGCAATATCAACATCTGTTGCTTCTTTACCCGCAAAGATCAATTCAGGGTATTGCTCGAACCATCGGTTCCACTGTTCAAAGTTAAGGACTGTTTCCCGAAAATTCTCGTGGTAGGCAATGGTCACGTGTACAGCGTGCACACCACCTTCATTCATTTGTCTGAATATTTTTTCAGACCAATTAGCGTATTGAAGGTTGTCTATGCGCATGTGAATTCCTTAAGAGATATTGACAGGTGTACAAAACCTGGCCGACTTTCGTTTAGTTTAAAACAGCTGTTTTTATGACGGGTGTTTAGTTACGACGCGTGCAAGCGTTTGCAACTGCTTGAGTGTGCGAACAAATTTTTCAATGTAACCATTTTTATTCATAGTTTACGTTATCCGAAAAAATCGGGTAAACGATTGAAACGGAGATATAAATCATGTTCAGTTGTGTACAAGCACGATACACCGAGCGTATGCGTAACGGGTTAACCATCCAAATCGGCTCATTCGAAGCTATTAGATAAGCAGCCCAATAGAAATTTTCTTTGATTTCTATGTCTCTTTCGGTGAGCAGGATGAGTATTCACTGGATTGTATAAGGGACGAACTGGCAGCAGCGGCGACTGACTCGGTGATTCTCGAGTTGTTTAAGCGGTAAAAGGTTGGGTATCTTTTCGGCTAAAAGAGAACAGGACGCGTGACTAGTAAAACTTCGCAGCAGGCTAATAAGAACCATTTTTATGAAGAACTAAAATGGAAAATACTGACCATGGATTTAGCTCCGGGTGTAGATCTCGATGAGGTCGGACTCAGTGAGCTTTACGGATTATCCAGAACCCCGGTTAGGGATGTTTTTAGGCGAATGGCCGGTGAAGGCTTTGTAGAAATAGTGGGCAATAAAGGTGCATCGGTTGCGTCAATGAACCATAAAACGCTTAAGGAGTTTGTTCAAACGGCTCCACTTATATATGTTTCGGTTACCCGTCTTGCGGTGAATAATGCGACACCGGCTCAACTCAAAGAGCTTAAACGCATTCAGACCAAATACAGAAATGCAGTAAAGAAAGCTATGATTGACGAGCTGGTTATCTTCGACAATCAGTTTCATACGATGCTAGGGGAGATGGCAGATAATCACTACCTGGCGGTGAGCTTGCAACGGCTTTTGATTGATCATGCGCGTATATCGCACAGCTATTTTGACCGCACGGCATTTAACGAATGTGACTTGCTGGAAAAATCTGTCGATCAACATGACAAACTCATTGATGCCATTGACAACGGGCGTGAAGAGACAGCGGTCGCCATCACGCTAGAACATTGGGACGTATCTAAACTCCAATCAGATATGTTTGTTAATCCTGATCCCATACCGTTAGAGGCCATGGTCGGTTAGCACCGTGGAAATTCATGGGGCGTCGCAGCCTCATTCTTTTAATGATTTAGTTGTTCTCTATTTCATCCAAGGCTTGCAAACTATCCAGCAAGTCTTCATAGCGCCGTTTTCCGAGCACCGTCACGAAGGTGTCTGATATCTCACGTGAGCGCGTTTGGTTATCGAGGATTATTTTACGTCCCTTGGCGGTGATGTTGATAAGTTGACGACGCCTGTCTTTTTTATCTTCGGCTCTTGTCACCAGGCCTTTGTCGAGCATGGTCTGCACAATACGAGTCAGACTGGGTAATAGAAGGCAGGCGCGATCCGCAAGTTTGCTGGCATCCAACGCACCACTTTCAGATAAAACCCTTAGCACTCTCCACTGCTGCTCCGTGATGCCCGTTTCGCTAAGCATATCTCTTATTGGAGCCATGACTTTTTCGCGGGCGCGGGCCAAGGCAATTGGCAGCGACCTCGACGTGGGTGGGAGTTCAGATATTGGCTGTTTCTTTTGTGTCATGGCATCGATTAACCGATGAGAATCGGCATGCTTTTCATGTCTTGACAGTTGTGTCGAAATTAACTTAACATATTAATACTTAACTTGTTAAGCAAAATTCAGTTATGCCACATATCATTGTTGAGTATTCACCGAATTTAGAGAACCAGTTGGACATGACTGCGTTTTGCGATCACTTGCGAAGCACAGCTGCAACGGTCGATGCACTGCCTATGCCGGGTATTCGGGTGAGGGCAATAAAGGTTGATCACTACTCCATAGCCGATGGCAACCCGAAACATGGCTTTATTGACGTGTCTCTAAGACTGCGCGCAGGCCGAAGCATGGAGGTTCGAAAACATGCCATCGAAACCTTGTTTGAAGCTGCGCGCGAGTTCGTCTCTGCATACCTCTCAGAGCACTCTTTAGCCTTGTCGTTTGAAGTGCGCAATATAGATGCGGATTTGTCGCCTAAGTGCGGCTCCATTCGCGACCACCTTTAGGAGAATGAAACAAGTGTCTGATCTGAACACAAACACTGAGAAGCTAAGCGGTTATCTGAAACAGTTTGGTGGTCAAGGCGTCTTAAATTTTATCAATGGCGAATCGGTAGCCGCGCAAAGCGGCGATACGTTTGAAAACCATTCGCCGGTTGATGAGTCGGCTATTTGCAGGGTTGCGAAAAGCTCCGATGCAGACATTGATGCAGCGGCAAAAGCCGCAGCTGATGCGTTTCCAGCGTGGCGAGATATGCCGGCTAAAGAGCGCAAGAGCATCTTAATCCGAATTGCAGAAGGTATTGAAGCACGCGCCGAGGAGATCGCGTTTTGCGAATGTTGGGACACCGGCCAGGCACTTCGCTTTATGTCAAAAGCGGCCATCCGCGGCGCGGAAAATTTTCGCTACTTCGCCGATCAAGTCAGTTCAGCCAGAGATGGTAAAAATCTGCCGTCACCAACGCTGATGAACGTAACAACGCGCGTACCCATTGGCCCCGTGGGTGTTATAACGCCGTGGAATACGCCGTTTATGCTGTCAACCTGGAAAATTGCGCCCGCGTTGGCAGCGGGTTGCACCGTTGTACATAAGCCTGCAGAACTGAGCCCCTTAACCGCGCGTTTGCTGATGGAAATAGCGCATGAAGCAGGTATGCCTCCCGGTGTTTGGAACCTTGTTAACGGAATGGGTGAGGACGCGGGGCGAGCATTGACAGAGCACCCTGCCATCAAAGCGATTGCCTTTGTCGGAGAGAGCAGGACCGGTAGTCTTATCACACGCCAGGGGGCCGATACACTCAAGCGAATGCACTTTGAATTGGGTGGTAAAAATCCGGTTATCGTCTTCGATGATGCAGATGTAGACCGTGCACTGGATGCCGTCATATTTATGATTTACTCCATAAACGGCGAACGTTGTACCTCGTCTTCTCGTTTGCTAATTCAAGAAAGCATCCGCGAAGAGTTCGAAGCCAAGTTGATAGAGCGTGTCAACAATATCAAGGTCGGTCACCCCTTAGAGCCGACCACTGAGATTGGGCCGTTAATAGGCCAGGAACACTTCAGCAAAGTCACAGACTACTTTGATGTAGCAAAGGACGATGGCGCAACCATTGCCGCTGGCGGAGTCAGAGTGGGAGACAAAGGCTACTTTGTCAGACCCACGCTCTTTACTATGGCCAACAATCAAATGCGCATTGCGCAAGAAGAAATATTTGGTCCGGTGCTGACATCCATTCCATTTTCCACCGAAGAGCAAGCCATTCAGATTGCTAACGATATTCCCTATGGCCTAACAGGTTATGTTTGGACTAATGACTTGACCCGGGCACTACGCGTGAGCAACGAGCTGGAAGCGGGCATGATTTGGGTCAATTCTGAAAACGTGCGTCATCTGCCCACGCCGTTCGGTGGTGTTAAAGCCAGTGGTATTGGGCGCGATGGTGGTGATTGGTCGTTTGAATTCTATATGGAGCAAAAGCACATAGGATTTGCTTTAGGTAATCATAAAATCCCTAAACTAGGTGCTTAGTACAACTAGCAAAATATTAAACAACCTATCGTTTGTAGAATAATTTATTTAGGAAAAAGCCATGCCGGTTCCCGCTTCTGTTTTATACCCTCCGTTCAATATTGTCCGATTGAGCCATGTTGAATACAAAGTCACTGATCTTGCCAAAAGCCGCTCATTCTACGTCGATACCTTAGGTCTGCAAGTCACCCATGAGGACGCTTCGTCCATCTATTTGCGCGCTATGGAAGAAAGGGGACATCATTGTATTTCTCTGGTTCAGGCTGATAAAGCCGAAGTAGGGGTGCTGGGTTTTAAGCTGTTCAGTGACGAAGACCTCGACAAGGCCGAGGCTTTCTTTTCATCCAAGGGCTTACCGGTCGAATGGATTGAGAAGCCGTTTATGGCGCGCACCTTAAGAACTACCGATCCGTGGGGTATACCCTTGGAGTTCTATGTGAAAATGGATCGGCTGGAACCCATCCATCAACAGTATAAGTTGTATAACGGCGTCAAACCCCTACGTATCGATCACTTCAACATGTTTAGCGCAAACGTCGATGCAAGCGTTGAGTTCTACAACGAAATAGGGTTTCGCACTACCGAATATACGGAGGATGCTGAAACCGGTCATGTGTGGGCTGCCTGGATGCAGCGTAAAGGCGGGGTTCATGATGTCGCGTTCACGAACGGTATCGGGCCACGTCTGCACCATACGGCCTTCTGGGTGCCGACCCCGTTGAATATCATCGATTTGCTGGACTTAATGGCAACTACCGGTTGGGTCAACAATATTGAGCGTGGACCAGGCAGACACGGCATTTCCAACGCTTTTTTCCTGTACATTCTGGATCCAGACGGGCATCGAATCGAGATCTACTGTTCGGACTACCAGACAATAGATCCCGATCATGAACCGATCAAATGGGATTTAAAAGATCCGCAGCGTCAAACGCTTTGGGGGGCAGCCGCTCCACGCAGTTGGTTTGAACACGGGTCAACATTTGTCGGTACCGATGTCCAGGAACCTGCGTTAAAGGCACAGCCCATCATTGCACCGTAAGAGAATTTATTCATGCTAACCCTCAAAGATCCCAGTTTATTCAGGCAAGCGGCCCTCGTTGGAGACACGTGGATAGACGCAAGTGCCGATAACGGTATTGCTGTTAATAACCCTGCAACCGGTGAGTTGCTGGGGTATGTGCCAAACCTGGGTGCGAGTGAAACGGATGCTGCGATAGCGGCGGCCGAACTTGCGCGTGGCCCTTGGGCAGCACTCACTGCTAAAGAGCGGACAACGACTCTGCGACGTTGGTTCGACCTCATGATGGAGAATCAGGATGATTTGGCCACGATTCTTACCGCAGAACAGGGAAAGCCAAAAGCAGAGGCTATGGGTGAGATTGCCTACGGCGCTTCTTTTGTTGAGTGGTTTGCCGATGAAGCCCGACGTGCTTATGGCGATGTCATTCCCGGGCATGCGCAGGACAAACGAATCATCGTGTTAAAGCAGCCTGTTGGTGTTGTGGCAGCTATTACACCCTGGAATTTTCCGACAGCCATGATCACCCGCAAAGCTGGTCCTGCATTTGCGGCGGGTTGTTCAATGGTTTTAAAACCCGCTAGTCAAACTCCGTTTTCGGCCATCGCGTTGGCGGTGCTGGCACAACGTGCGGGATTACCCGATGGGTTGTTTTCTGTTATCACCGGTGCTGCAAGAGAGATCGGCGCGTCGATGACGTCAAGCCCGATTGTTAAAAAATTAACATTCACTGGTTCAACAGAAATTGGCGCCAAGTTGTATGAGCAGTGCGCACCGACCATCAAAAAACTCGCGTTGGAGCTAGGTGGGAATGCACCGTTTATAGTTTTTGATGATGCCGATATCGATGCTGCCGTCGAAGGCGCCATCATTGCCAAATTCCGAAACAACGGCCAAACCTGTGTTTGCGCCAATAGAATATATGTACAAGATGCCGTCTACGATGAATTTGCGAAAAAACTGAATGCAAAGTTATCAACGTTGCCTGTTGGCGATGGTTTTGATGAGGGCGTGGTTTTCGGTCCGTTAATTGACGATGCGGCAGTTGATAAAGTGATGGAGCACATCAGCGATGCAACTTCTAAAGGGGCTACGGTATTGTCGGGCGGTGAACGTCACGAGCTGGGCGGTACTTTCTTTCAACCCACCATCCTTACCGATGTCACCTCAGACATGGCGGTTGCCACTGAAGAGACGTTTGGTCCAGTAGCACCCCTATTTCGTTTTACCAAAGAATCAGAGGTTGTTGCGGCTGCAAACGCAACTGAGTTCGGTTTAGCGTCGTATTTTTATTCTCGCGATTTAGCTCGTGTCTGGCGAGTGGGTGAGGCGTTGGATTACGGCATGGTGGGTGTGAACACCGGCCTCGTGTCAACGGTTGAAGCCCCTTTTGGTGGCGTTAAGTTATCAGGACTGGGGCGTGAAGGTTCGCACTATGGTCTTGATGAGTTCTTTGAATTGAAATACCTATGTATGGGTGGTATCGAGGCGGAATAATGAGCAATTACCGGTTTGCAAGCTTTGAGAGTGCGGGTGAAGTCCACTACGGCGCTGTTACCGATGAAGGTATGATTTCATTGCAAGCGGAGTTTCCGCAGTGGCCGACGCTGCAAAGTGTTATTGAAGCCGGTGCGCTGGATCAGCTAGCGTCAGCGGTGAGTGGTAAGCAGGTCACTCACACCGAGTTTACGTATCAAATTCCGCTACAACGACCCGGTAAAATAATCTGTGTAGGTGTTAATTTCCCCGATCGAAATGCGGAATACAAAGACGGGCAGGAAGCACCACCCAATATGTCTTTGTTTATACGTTTTCCCGGTTCTTTCACCGGTCACAATACGTCGCTTATCCGTCCGCCGGAATCCGAAAAACTCGATTACGAAGGCGAGATAGCGATTGTTATCGGAAAAGGCGGGCGACGTATTAGCCAGGACAATGCGTACGATCATATCGCCGCCATCACCTTGTGCAATGAAGGCACTATTCGCGATTGGGTTCGGCATGCAAAATTTAACGTAACCCAAGGAAAGAACTGGGATAACTCGGGTGCTATCGGACCCTGGTTAGTGCCGTTTAACGATGCGGCTCAGTTAGATGATGTTCGTCTGTGTACACGCGTCAATGGCGAGCTTCGCCAGGAAGACCGAACCAGTCGAATGATGTTTCCGATTCGTCGTCAAATTGAATATATCTCAACGTTTACGACGCTTGAGCCTGGTGACATCATCATAACCGGTACACCTACCGGTGCTGGTGCAAGGTTCGACCCACCGAAGTTTCTGGTGCCGGGCGATGTTATTGAAGTCGAAGCAGAAGGTATCGGTACGTTGGTTAATACGGTTGAGGATGAAGCGTGAGCCTAACGCCTGAACAAGTCAGTGATAGTGCTTCTCGTTTGCTCGAAGCTGAATCCACGCGTCAGCAAATACGACTGTTATCGCGTGAATATCCGTCGTTGGATATGGACGATGCCTATCAGATACAAGCTGATCTTATGGCGCAGAAGCTGGCTGCGGGAAGGCGCGTACTCGGTTGGAAAATTGGTCTGACGTCCCGAGCTATGCAGATGGCCTTGAATATCACAACACCTGATAGCGGTATTCTGTTCGATGACATGTTGTTCCCCAATAAGGGTGCTGTTCCCGAAGGGCGATTCATTCAGCCAAGAATTGAAGCCGAAATAGCCTTTGTTATGAAAGAGGCCATTGCCGGAGAAAACGTCACACGCGAAGACGTTATTGCGGCAACCGATTATGTTGCCCCGAGCATTGAGATTCTCGATACTCGTATTTTAAGAGTTGATCCTGATACAGGCCAAACGCGAAGTGTCTTTGACACCATTTCAGATAATGCGGCTAATGCAGGTATTGTCCTCGGTGATGAAAAACATGCTGTGGATGCGCATGATTTACGTTGGGTGGGAGCCATTGTCAGTGCTAATGGTAGCGTTGAAGAAACCGGGTTAGGCGCTGGTGTCTTGAACGATCCTGTTGAAAGTGTGGTATGGCTGGCTCGCCGTATGGCTCAGTACGGGCAAAAGATAGAGCCGGGTCAAATCATTCTTTCCGGTAGTTTTATTCGTCCGTTGGAATGTCCGTCAGGTACCCAAATCCGTGCTGACTTCGGTAGCTTCGGTCGAGTAGCGATTGACTTCAACTGACACCTCGTCCGACGCTAATGTCCGCGGTGCATTTTTTATGGTTGTCGCTATGGCTGCGTTTTCTGTGGAAGACATGCTGGTTAAGGCCATTACTCAGACGCTGCCGATAGCGCAAATACTGATTATCTTCGGTGCATTGGGCATGTTGTTCTTCATGCTATGCGCAGCCATTCGAAAAGAGCGAGTATTCCATCCGGCTATAAAAGAACGAGCGTTGATCTTTCGCTCAACCTGCGAAATTGCGGCACGCTTGTTTTTTACCTTGGCGCTGGCGACCACGTCATTATCAAGCACGTCTGCCATCTTGCAAGCCACGCCCTTGGTCGTCATGGTAGGCGCGGTTTTTTTCTTCAATGAGAAGGTCGGTTACCGTCGATGGTTGGCAGCCATCATTGGCTTTGTTGGAGTCTTGCTCATTATCAGGCCCGGTGCCGAAAGCTTTGAACCTGCATCGCTGTTTGCCGTTTTAGCGACATTGGGTTTTGCAGGTAGAGATTTAGGGACGCGTGCGGCGCCCGATGGTTTGTCGTCCGTGCAGTTAGGTGTCTATGGGTTTCTGATGCTACTCATTGCAGGATTAGTGGCGTGGGTAGGAAATGCTCAGTGGAATCCACTGACGTTGATGCAGGCCCTGCATCTGTTGCTAATTGCTGTCGTTGGTGTCGCGGCGTACCTCGCGTTAACGAGCGCTATGCGTTGCGGTGAAATAGCCTTGGTATCACCGTTTAGATATACACGACTTTTGTTCGCGCTGTTATTAGGTGCCTTGGTGTTTTCAGAGGTGCCTGATTTTCTGATGTTGCTAGGGTGTGTGTTAATCGTAGCCAGTGGTATTTTCAGCCTGAGGCGCGGTGCTAAACGTACGCCTCAGGCTGAAACCAGCTAGTTTTTTGAATGTTTAAAACTAGCAGGTGTAGTTCATACCAATTCGGCCACCATCAACATAGATGGTTTCGCCGGTAATGTAGCTGGCTTTGTCAGAGAGTAAAAATGACACCACGTTGGCAATTTCATCGGGTGAGCCAACACGTTTTAGCGGTGTACGTGACATGACCATTTCCATGGCTGCCGGGTTAGCGTTTACCGACGCCATCATTTCTGTGTCTATCGAGCCCGGGCCCACTGCATTCACTCTAATGTTGTGAGGGGCAAGTGCCAGTGATGATGATTTCGTTAACTGCATTACACCACCTTTTGACGCACAGTAAGCAGCAATAGATGGAATTGCTACCAAGGCGTTGATTGATGACATGTTAACGATGGATCCTTCGATATTGTTGGCAACCATGCCTTTAGCCGCTCTTTGCAATGCTACGAATGTACCCACTAAATTGATGTCGATAACTTTTCGGAACTGCTCAACGGAGGTTTCAAGAAAATCACCCGGCAGTGCAACTCCGGCACAATTAACTAGCAGGGATACGTAGCCATAGTCATTCTCAATTGTGTCGAACAGGGTAGACACGGCTTGTTCGTCTCCCATGTCACACGTGAGGCCAACAGCTCCATTGCCCATATCCTCTGCAGCTTTGACGACACCTTCAGAATTGATGTCGGCCAACACGACCCGGGCGTTGAGATCATTGGCAATGGCCTTGGCACACGCTAAGCCTATTCCTTGAGCTCCTCCAGTAACCAGGGCGAGGGGGCGCTTGTCGTTCATGCGTTAAACTCCTTGAAATGTGTGTTTGTTTAGAATTCTCAGTCTGAATCATAACAGTGCCAATCGCTGTGTTGTGTCAATACAGGCTGGGTTGAGCTAGCGTCTTCGAAGGGTTATCGCTATGCAGCGTCAAATTACAGGGTTTCACCTGGATGATAAAAATGATTGGGTGGCTGAGCTCAGTTGTTGTCACGGTCAGCATGTTCGTCACAACCCACCTTGGACCAACCGGGAGTGGGTTGTTACTGAAAAAGGACGTGAAGAGAAATTGGGAGAATGGTTGAATTGCGTCAAGTGCGATAGTGGACAGCCCGCTGATTTTTAAGGGTGTTCCAAGTCATCATCAATCCAATGGCTCAGGCGGGCGTCGAAAAAAAGTGTGTTTTGTCATATTTCACGGGTAGACTGACCATTCCACATCAATAGGAGTTTGTCGTTATGGCGTCACACTGTCCCAATGGCCGATGGAGTCTTCGTCTCGGTCTTGTAGCTGGCTTTTTCTCAATGGCTCTATCCGGTGCGGTCTCTGCTGCCGATGTGAAGCTACGAGTTATGCAGACCACCGATTTACACATGCATGCCATGAACTTCGACTACTACCGTAATACCGAAGTCGATGGGTTCGGGCTGGCACGCACAGCGACACTTATTCGTGATGCGCGAGCGGAAGCACGCAACAGCGTTCTCTTTGATAACGGTGATCTTATCCAGGGAAATCCCATGGGGGATTTTATGGCGCGCTCACGTGGTTTGAGTTACGGTGAAGTACATCCGATGTTTAAAGCCATGAACCTGCTGGGTTATGACGCAGCCAACGTAGGTAATCACGAATTTAACTACGGCTTAGAGTTCTTGCTAAAGTCATTAAGCGGTGCAAATTTCCCGTATGTGTTGTCTAACGTTTATGCGGTTGACGGCGATGATGACGCCAGCAACGATAAGCATTACTTCCAGCCGTACATCATTCTGTCCAGACGTGTCATGGACGAAGAGGGCGCTTGGCATGATCTGAAGATCGGCGTCATAGGTTTCACTCCACCGCAAATTATGAGTTGGGACAAAGCCCATCTTGAGGGCAAAGTATCCGTGCGTGGAATTGTCGAAACTGCCGAAGCACTCGTACCGGAAATGCGTGACGCTGGAGCCGATATTGTTATTGCCATTCCGCACAGTGGTCTTGCGAAGTCTCATCCTGACGGGCTCAAAGAAAACGCCACAGCCGAGTTGTCTAAAGTTGCTGGTATAGACGCCATTCTATTCGGTCACGCGCACAGTGTTTTCCCGTCGAAAGCGTATGAAGATTTTCCAGGTGCCGATCTTGAAAAAGGAACACTCAACGGTGTGCCTTCAGTGATGCCAGGGTTCTGGGGAAGTCACTTAGGTCTTATTGATTTAACGTTGACTAACAACGGTGATAGCTGGAGTGTTGTGGACAGTTCGGTCGAGAATCGTCCTATTTTTCGTCGTGAAGGACGCAAGCGCATTGCTATTGTTGGTTCTCAGCAAGACATCGTTGATGCCGTCAAAGAAGAGCATGAAGGCACGATTGAATGGGTAGGCCAGCCAGTGGGCACCATTACCTCGCCCATTAATAGCTTTTTTGCCTTGGTACAAGACGACCCTTCCATTCAGATTGTTAACAATGCTCAGGCTTGGTATGGCAAGCAGGTTATTGAAGGTACAGAGTATGAAGGTTTACCTGTGTTGTCAGCGGGTGCACCGTTTAAAGCAGGTGGTCGGGGAGGTCCTGAGTACTTCACCAATTTACCGGCAGGTGAAATTGCGATACGAAATGTGGCTGATTTATACATCTACCCGAACACGGCCCGTTTGGTAAAACTTAACGGTGCGCAGGTTAAAGAATGGCTTGAGCGATCCGCCGCTCAATTTAACATGATTGACCCCGCATCCACTGAAGTACAGCAACTGATCAGTGAGACACATCCGTCGTATAACTTTGATGTCATTGACGGTGTCACGTACTCAATAGACGTGACTCAACCGGCTAAATATGGCGACAAAGGGGAGCTCATGAACGAAGATGCCAGTCGTATCGTCGATCTGTCCTTCAATGGTGCCCCAGTCGATCCAGAGCAAGAGTTTGTGGTGGTTACCAATAACTACCGTGCAGGTGGTGGCGGTACATTTCCGTCACTCGATGGCAGTACCATTATTGTCGAAGCGCCTCAAACTAACCGTCAGGTATTGGTCGACTACATTCTGGCCTCGGGTGAGTTAGACCCTCAAGCAGATTCAAACTGGGGGTTTGCCCCGATTGACGGCGATGTCCAGATCGTCTTCGATACTGCGCCAACGGCTGCTGAGGCCAGTAACGCCGCCAACTTTGAATTTATGGAAACGCTAGAAAACGGGTTTGCCCGATACCGCATTCAAATGGGCGAGTAATTTGTAGTTTTTCGTAGTGTGCGGCTCAAGGATGAGCTGCACAAGACTCACGTTGTTATTTGCATGCCATCGTAACCGGGCTCAATGTGTACCGGTAAGCGTTCTTTAAGAGCCTCATAGTCCAAGTCGCTATGCATGTTGGTGAGCACCGCGCGTTTAGGCTTGATGGCTTCAATAAACGCCAGAGATTCTGTCAGACTCATGTGGGCAGGGTGATTCTTCTCACGCAATGCATCAACAATAAGCACATCGAGATCTTGCAGCGCCTCCAGCCCACGGTTATCGGCTATGCGTTTCATATCTGGCAGGTATGCGGCATCGTTAACACGAAATCCGAGAGAGTGGATGTCTCCGTGATCAGCCACGATAGGTTGAAAAGCCAAATCACCTCCCAAACCGCTGATAAGCGTTTCTCGATGATGGTTAATGAGGTGGTCTGAACAGAACGCAGGGTAGCTGCTGGTCGGTGCTTGATGGAAAATATACCCAAACGGTGGCATCACAATTTTTGCTGTCAGCTCATCCATGTGCACCGGAATCGGTGTTTGCATAACCAACGCTAATTGACGTAGGTCGTCTAGGCCGAATATATGGTCAGCGTGCGAGTGAGTCAGCAGTACTCCGTCCAAGTGTGTGACGTTGGCAGACAGCAATTGTTCGCGAAGGTCAGCACCTGCGTCCACCAGCGCGGATGTTGTCCCGTGAGAGCTTGATGTCTGGAACAGCGCAGCGCAGCGTCTGCGGCGATTCTTTGGATTGGTCGGATCACATTTTCCCCACTGATTTCCAACCCGGGGTACGCCACCGGACGAACCGGTTCCCAGAAGCGTAATGGTTGTTTGAGTGCTCATGACAATATTCTAGCAACGTGTGCGCCTACCCACTGAGGGATAGTGTTGTTTTTGTCGTGAAAGTGGATTGTGACTAGTAGAAATTTCGGAAAATGCAACTCACAATAATGTAAGTTTTGAAGTGGGTCTATGGCGTTTTAATTGCAGCAAAAGTGCACTGAGTCAATCAATGGTCACGACACAAATGCACACGTTCGGAATACCCCTTAATCGCGCGAACAGTCTCATGATTGCTGCCATTGTTTTGATCGCGTCTGGTTGTATGTTTGTCGCGTTCGAGCTCGGTGGCGTCACGCTTGCCACGATTTTTCATGCCCTGTGTTTAAGTTTATGCGTCGGCTACTTCATTGATGAACCGAGGCGGGTTCAGCGCAAAGTGAAAAAGCGTACATCAGCGCTTCAAGATCTGGCGTATCGAGATGGCTTAACCGGGTTGCCGAACCGTCGGTTTTTTCATTGGTATCTGGAGCAATACCTCCCGCGTCAGATCACAAAAGCTACGAAAACCTCACTCGACACGCATGTCGTGCTGTTCGACTTAAACGGTTTTAAGGCGGTTAATGATAATCATGGCCATGATGCCGGTGATGAACTCCTTAAATTTATTGCTGAAACCATGGGTACGCAATTGCCACCCGATGTCCTATTGTCACGCTTGGGTGGCGACGAATTTGTCGTGCTCGTACGGGATCAGCGCAATGGACGAAAACTCCAACGAGTTCTACACACGATTAGAAAATCGGCAAGGAGCCCGTTAAAGTATGAAGATAAAAGCATTCAAGTGTCTGCCAGCATTGGCGTGTCGTCGACACATCGAAAAAGGCCTGATTTGAGCCAGATGCTTCGTGAGGCGGATAAGCTTATGTACGTGGATAAGGCTGCTCAGAAAAGTTCGGCTAAGCCGTCTCCAGCGAATGCGTTTTTGAACTTAAAGTTAGAGACGCAGTGAGCCGCAGGCTTTTAGCGTAAAAGCCGACCAGGCGGTTAAATATTGCATAATGACCATTTGGGACGTATAATCTGATCATATGAGCATAACCGCCAAAAACATTGCATCTGTCCTCGGGGGCACGAAAAGTCTGGGCAAGCGCATTACCACTATGCGGGACCTGGAAGCCTTGGTTGCCAGTGGCCTTCCTAAGTCGGCCCTGGATACCCTGGTGGATGGTTTTGGCAGGCATTACACCGGTCAGTCTGCCAATGACATGCGCTACAAAATTGTGCCAAGAGCCACTTACAAGCGAGTGGACCGCTTCAACCTACAGGCCAGTGAAACTATCGAGCGCATCGCCAGGCTTTACGCCATGGCGCTGTCGGCATTTGTCGAGCCTGCTGCTGCTACACGATTCATGATGCGCGCTCACCCGGAGCTGGATCAGCGATCACCGTTCGAAACCGCTTTAACCGAGCTGGGTGGTCGAGCGGTAGAGGAAGTCATAGAAAGAGGCTTGCATGGCCTCCCGGTCTAAAGCCGGCACGTCTATTTATCGAATTGTAAGCAATCAGTATCCACCGTTTGACGGCGGCGGTGCTTATCGCTGGGGCAGTCGTTGGGTTGGGCCAGGGCGTTTAGTGGTGCACGCAGCGTCCAGCTATTCACTGGCAATTCTTGAAAACCTGGTGCATTGGCAATCGAACGCCTTGCCGCCTACCTTGGTATGTGTGGTGGCAACCATTCCCGACTCGGTCAAACAGTCACGCATGGCACCTGCTGATATTCATGACGACGAGTCGTGTAGAGAAATTGGCAACTCGTGGTTCGATGATGCAGAAACAGCGGTGCTCTGGGTACCTTCGGTGGTCTCTCCTTACGAGGAGAATGTGCTTATCAATCAAATGCACAAAGACTTTTCAAAAATAAAAGTCTCCGAACCGATCAGTACCCAGATCGATCAACGTTTACTGTGAATTAAGGCCTCTGGCAATTTCGACGATGGTATCAAATGCAATGTTGATGTCGTCATGGGTCATATCAAATTGCCCGGTCATAAACCGAATAACAAATACACCATCGTGCACGGATTGCGTGAGGTAAATTCGGCCATCGTCGTTGATCGCATCAACAAGTTGCCTGTTGAGTTCATCAAGTTCCACACGGCTATCGGATGGCTTATAACGAAATGTGAATAGTGAGAGTATGGGCTGCGTGACTATTTCAAAATCATCGCAGGCATCTAGTCGAGCGCAAAGCTCCTCACTCCATGTCACATGATTCCTGATCATCTCACGCAAGCCTTCAAGGCCATAGGCTCTTAATAGAAACCAGACTTTTAAGGCACGAAATCGACGACCCAGCTGCACTGACCATTCACTGAAGTTGATGATGCCGTCTTTGCCATAAGTCTTCAGGTATTCGGGTTGAATAGCCAAGGTTTTAACAAGTGTTGTCGGGTCTTTAACAAAGTGCGCCGAACATTCCATGGATGCACCCAGCCACTTGTGTGGATTTAACACGATGCTGTCAGCTAGCTCCGCACCTTCCCACAGATGTCGGTACTCGGGGCAGATCATGGCGGAGCCTGCCCAAGCTGCATCTATATGCGTGTAAAGGCCTTCACGCTTTGCTAACTCACAGACTTCACGGACGTTGTCGGTGGCGCCCATACTGGTACCGCCCACGCACACGACAATACCCGCTGGAAGAAGTCCGTTTTCGCGATCCTCTTTGATTGCTTTAGCTAGCTCATCCACGTCCATGGAGTAATCGTCTTTGGTGCTTATCTTCACCAGATTGTTTTGACCCATGCCGGCAACCCATAATGCTTTGTCGATTGAACTGTGGGTGCGAGTTGAGGCATACACACGGGTTGTTGGCAGGTTGCTCAAGCCCTCTTGGTTGCCACGCCAATCCAATGCTATTTCACGCATAGTGAGTACTGCGCACAATGTGGCGGTAGAGGCTGTGTCTTGGAAAACACCTTTGAAATCTTCCGGCAAACCTACCGCCTGACGCAGCCAGTCCACCATACGAACTTCAATTTCGGTTGCCGAAGGTGAGGTCTGCCACAGCATGCATTGCGCTGCCATGCTGCCAGCGAGTTGCTCGGCGATCATTGCTGCGGGCGCGGCGTTACTGGGAAAATAGGCAAAAAAACGTGGATGCTGCCAATGCGTCATACCTTCTGGAACAATGCGCGCAAAATCATCCATGATCGATTCCATGGTCTCGGATGCTTCTGGTGGAGCATCGGGGATTTGCTTGGCGATATCCCCGGGCGCTGTTTGAGCCCGCACCGGGAATTGGTCAATATTGTTTAAATACTCTGCCGACCATTCAGTGGCGGCTTTTGACCATTGGGCGTAATCAGATTTTTTCATACAGGCGTATATCCGCCGACAAAGTGTCGGCTCCGGTAAAGATGGAATGGTGTTAGTTTACCCCATGCCAGCAGGGTAAAAAGCATGAGCTTGTTCGTTCAATTCAAGTGCAAAGAAACCTGCTTTAATACCCTTTTATAGTCAAGCCGACCCAACGTCGGTTCGAATATTGACACATGCTATTTTCAGTGAGAGATTGACTTCTCAATCACTAAGATTCCAACGACAGAGCGCGAAAGCTAGATGCGAGAGAGTGAACGATCGACCTACAGCGTATTGTTCGAGCCTGTAAACATTGGGCCGGTTACCGCGCCAAACCGGTTTTATCAAGTACCCCATTGCACAGGCATGGGATATCGCTTTCCTCGCACAGAGGCAAAACTTCGCGGGATGAAAGCGGAAGGTGGTTGGGGCGTCGTCTCAACCCAAGAGACAGAGATTCACGCCTCCTCAGATCTGACACCTGCCAACGAAGGGCGTCTTTGGGATGAGCGTGATATACCCGCTTTAAGACTGATGACGGAGGCTGTGCATGAGCACGGTAGTTTGGCGGCTATTCAGCTGGTTCATAACGGCTTGCATAGCACTAATCGCTATAGTCGAGAGATCCCCATTGCACCTTCAGCAGCAATCGTCGATCAAAACGATCCTGTACAAGCGCGGGAGATGTCAGTCTCCGATATCAACACGTTTAAACAGTGGCATAGGGATGCTGCGCTACGTGCAAAATCAGCAGGCTTTGATATCGTCTACGTCTATGCTGGGCACGATATGTCCTTGCTGCAGCATTTTTTGCTTCAAAGGCATAATCATCGCAGCGATCAATACGGCGGATCTTTCACTAATCGTTTGCGTCTGTTCAAGGAAGTCATTGCAGAAACACGCGATGCTGTTGGCGACACATGCGCTGTAGCTGTAAGACTCGCCGTTGACGAACTTCTAGGCGAGGAGGGGTTGCAGCATGATGGTGAAGCCCGGGACATCATAGAAGCTCTTGCAGAAGAACCCGACCTGTGGGATGTGAACTTATCCGATTGGTCTAACGATAGTCAGACATCCCGTTTCTCTGAAGAAGGTTATCAGGAGCGGTACACCTCATTTGTTAAAAGCGTTACGACGAAACCGGTTGTGGGTGTTGGACGATATACCTCTCCGGACACCATGCTCAGGTTAGTAAAGTCCGGGCATCTAGATTTTATAGGCGCAGCGCGTCCCTCTATCGCTGATCCCTTTCTACCCAAAAAAATAGAGGAAGGACGCGTAGAAGATATTCGAGAGTGTATTGGTTGCAATATTTGTATAACCGGCGATAACACCAACGTTCCAATGCGATGTACTCAGAACCCGGCTGTCGGGGAAGAGTGGCGACGCGACTGGCACCCCGAGTACATTCGTAAGCTTAAGGCACCGGAGGACTATCTGGTCATTGGTGGAGGACCATCGGGTTTAGAAGCCGCCAGAGCATTAGTGCAGCGCGGCGCACAAGTGATCCTTGCAGAGGCTTCCGAGCAGTGGGGTGGTCGAGTGACGCTTGAAAGTCAACTTCCCGGTTTGGCGGTTTGGTCGCGAGTGCGTGACTGGCGTTTACATCAATTGCAGCAGCAAGCCAATGCACAGCTTTACTTGCAAAGTCCATTAACTGCAGAAGATGTTTTGAGCTATCAAATTCCAAACGTTGTGTTGGCAACAGGATCTTCCTGGCGCCGAGATGGAGTAGGGCGCGCGAACAGACGCCCCATAGCTCAACTTGTGCCCGAGCGAGTGTTGACTCCTGACGATTTAATGAAACAAGGGGTTGACGCTATAAAGCACGAAGGTCCTGTTGCAGTGTTTGACGATGACCGGTTTTACTTAGCCAGTGTACTTGCCGAGCAGTTGGTAATCGCAGGGTATGATGTTATCTATGTGACGCCATCGCCAATCGCTGCCGCCTGGACTGAGCAAACCTTAGAGCAAGAGCGAATTCAAAAGCGTCTTATCGATTTAAATGTGAAGCTCTTGTTATCCCATAACGTTGCCTCAATGAGCGATGATAGTTTAAGCGTGAGTTGTACGTATACGGGTAGAGTCACTGAGCTTTCAGTTGCAACTCTTGTCTTGGTGACGTCTAGAACTTCGAACGATACGCTTTGGCAGGATTTATCAGCGAAACAGGAACACTGGAAAGCTGCAGGTATCAACCGTGTGGATCGAATCGGTGATTGCTATTCACCGGGATTAATAGCAACGGCTGTTCAGGCAGGCTTTGCTTACGCACAAAACGTGGATGCCACTGAAGCGCCGTTGGTGCGTAGAGAAGACATCTCTCTGTTATGAGTGACAATGGCGCTTTCAACGCAGGCCCCCTTCATGAGCCCATCTGGGCAGTAGGCTTAATGACTGGCACGGTGCTGGATGGACAAATTGATGTTGCGTTAGTTAAGACTGACGGACAATCGATTGCAGAGTTTGGTGAGTACGCTTTGCGTCCTTATCAGCCGGAAACGGTTGAACTGTTAAGAGAGGCTTTGCAAGAAGCTCTTGTGTGGCAGTTTAAAGGGCCACTTCCGGCAATTTTCACCGAGGTAGAAAAGAGACTCACTGAAGAACAATCGGACGCAGTGTCTTGGTTGGTAAACAAAGCCGGTTTAAGCCACAGCGATATAGGTGCCATCGGTTTTCATGGTCAAACCGTGCTTCACCGGGCACCTGTAGAAGGTGTTCTTGGTGCAACATGCCAGTTGGGTGATGGCGCTCTTATGGCGAAGCGTTTGGGTATATCGGTAGTCAATGATTTTCGGTCTGCTGATATGCGACACGGCGGGCAAGGCGCTCCCTTGTGTGGCATTTATCATCAAGCTTTATTAAGGGGCTTAGATGCTAGCGGTAAAACGGCCGTACTCAACTTAGGAGGTATTGGAAACATTAGCTATTGGGATGGCGATGAGCTTTTAATTGCCTTCGATACCGGGCCTGCCAATGCACCAATCAACGATCTGGTTCGTGAATATGGTCTAGGTGATATGGACAAAGACGGTGCCCTGGCTGCGGCCGGTCACGTCAATGAAGTGAAGCTGCAAACACTACTACAGCATCCCTATTTTGAAGCTCCGTATCCTAAGTCTCTCGATCGATTCGATTTCCCTTGGACACTGGCCAATGAAGAATCCCCTGAAGATGGAGCAGCATTGCTAACCGCATTATGTGCAGCTGCTGTGGGCAAAGCGTTGGATAGTCTACCGGGTAGACCTGAACGACTTATCGTGTGTGGTGGGGGTAGGCGTAATGCGAGCTTGCTCGAAGCTATTCGCCTCCGTGCTGATGTCGTTGTTGAACCTGCAGAGCATGTAGGCTGGCGGGGTGATGCTATTGAAGCGGAGTGCTTCGCTTTTTTAGCAGCCCGGAAGCTAGCCGGGTTGCCAATCAGCTTTCCCACAACTAGCGGTGTTAGTCGCGCCATGGTGGGTGGGGTGGTGCATATGAATCGAATAAAACTAAACCGTCTTACATAAGGCTTCAGATTAACTTGAAACTTACCAGAGGCTTTCGGCCAAAATCGGATTTAAAATCTGCTAGGTGGCAAGGGCGGCTTGGTACTTTAAGTGGGAGTTGCTGACTTTCGAATTGAATGAAAGCGTTATGTCAGTAATCGGCCACTTTCAGACGTTCGTGGGTTGGTGTTGTTGGGCTCTGAAGTGACATTGAACCTAAGGAAAAGGATACTCAGGCAGCAGCCATTGACCGCTGCAGCATTTAAATGTACTGATTAAAGCTAGCGCAAAGAACTTGCTCATTGTCCTCGGCTAATAAATATTTCACAAGCGGGCAGTTGACCTGTCGTTGCTCGGAGATGTTGTGAATCTCCTCGAATACTCGCGGCTGAATTGAGCAGGGCTATCATATCCAACATCATACCCAATCATCGCAATTGGCCTGTTACCGTCCCGGACAAATGTTCGCGCTTTTAGTAAACGTAACTCTTTTATATATGCCAATGGACTCATTCCAGTAACTGCTTTAAAGTGTATATGTAGTGCAGATTTACTCATTCCGATGGTTTCAGCTAGTTCCGATATCGACAGATTCGTACTCAAGTTGTCGCTCATTAGCTTTATTACCTGTGCTATCTGGTTGGCTTTTTTATCTTGCCACATGAGATGGGCTAATCGTGGCCCTAGGGACGAATGAAGCAATCGGATATGTATTTCATCTTCAATCAAAGGGGCTATCGAAGAAGCGATATCCATCTCTTCGTCAAGTGCAAGTAGACGACCAATTGAGGATTGCAATGGTGAGTCAACAGGATGGCATGATAATGCTGCGTTTGCATAATCAAATTTCTTGGCGTTCAAGGGTTCGTAAAAACGACCAAGCTTTTCTCGATCTAAAGGCAATATGACAGAAATATATGGATTGGTTTTGGAAGCTTCAACGATTTGACTCACCACTGGCAACTGGTGGCTGACAAGAATCATTTGGCTCACCGAACAAATGACTTTATGGTTCCCGGCAGACACTTCTTTAGCACCTTGCAAAACAATGCAAATCAGTGGCTGGTAAACGGTTGATTCAATCGGCGAGGTTTGAGACCAGTGGGCTAGCACGATCTCGCTATAGTCGAATCGAATGATCCTTTCATGTTGCGGTCTTTTGTCGGCGCATCTTTGGGCAATCTTCTTAATTGAAACTGTTTCCACACCTGATTCTCTTTCAATTCGACTGAGGTCATTATTATGAGCCACAAAAATTGCGAAATATAATTTAAATCCTAAATAATGGATTATTATGCAAGAATATCGGACTTTTATGATAGTTAATTGGCCATAAATGGGATTAAATATCTCTCCTACGGACAGTCTTTAACGCAAAGATGGTTCTGTTCAATCAAGGTTTATTTACTAGTGAGAGATCAAAAATGAAAGAAGGTCAAGATTGGTCAATCCGTGAAAATCAATTGGAAAACACAAGTCGAAGAACAGCGTTGCTGAGTGGAGCCGCAGGGTCGATCGCAGCAGTAGGAATGCTAGGCATTTCTCAAGCATCAGATTCTTTCGATCAACCAATTGTCAAGGATATGGAAGGAAAAACCGCCTTTATTACAGGTGGCGCGCGCGGCATTGGATTGGCATCTGCGGAGGTGTTAGCGCAGGCGGGAGCTAACATCGTTATTTTCGATATTGCTGAAAACATCGATCAAGTGCCTTACAACCTGGCAACGGCAGCAGATATGCAAAGTGCTAAAGCTCGAATCGAATCCTATGGGGTAGACTGTCTCACCGTTCAGGGTGATGTTCGAGATCGCGTTGCCTTAAAAGATGCAGTTACCAAAACTATTGCACGATTTGGCTCTCTGGATCATGTTTTAGCCAATGCGGGTATTACTCAGGTAGGTCCAATCGAAGCGTTAGGTGCTGATTACAATCAGGCTGTTGTGGATATCAATATCCTCGGCGTCGTCAACACAATTGGCGCAGTTGTACCAGTGATGCGCGATCAAAAATCGGGCAGCATCGTAGCCATCTCTTCGATACTTGGTCGCAGATCCAATGAGTGGTATTCGGTTTACGGTGCGAGCAAGTGGGCAGTAATCGGTCTGGCTAAATCGGCTGCTCTGACATTAGCACCTCATGGTGCGACATGTAATGTTTTGTGTCCTACGCTGGTTGATACGCCACTGGCCAGATCACTTATTCCCGCTTTTAGTCCCCAAAATCCAACGTGGGAAGCAGTGGAAGAAATCATGAGTGGTCTCAATCCTTTGCCGATTTCAGTACTAGAGCCAAAACAGGTTGCACAGATGGTTAAATTCTTCGCAAGCGACAGTGCCAAGCATATCACTGGTGAGGTGTTTAACCTTGATGCAGGTGCATTGGCAGAAGCCACTGTTTAATGGATGATTGGGCTAGTAGAGACTCTGCTGATCTAATTCATTTGGTTGTAATGTACATAGCCAACTAATTCATGCTGTAACTTATTTAATCAATGGTCAATTGAATGAAAACAATTTTAATTACCGGCGCGTCTTCAGGCATAGGAAAAACGACTGCCGAGTTGTTCCAATCCAAAGGATGGAATGTTGTCGCAACCATGCGAAATCCGGGAGCGGGGGCTGATTTAGCCCAACACGAGTCAACTTTAGTAACTCGATTGGATGTCACAGACTCCGATTCAACTCTGGATGCTGTGCAGGAAGCGGTAAATCGATTCGGTTCGATAGATGTTTTGCTTAACAATGCAGGCTACGGGGCCTACGGCCCACTTGAAGCATTTTCCATGGACAGAATCGAACGTCAGTTCGATACCAATGTCATTGGGCTTATGTCTGTGACCAAAGCAGTTCTACCACACATGCGTGCAGCGAAATTCGGAATCATTGTTAATATTTCGTCAATTGGCGGAAAAATGACCTTTCCGCTTGGCTCCTTGTATCACGGGTCTAAGTTTGCTGTCGAGGGTATTTCTGAAGCCCTTCACTTTGAACTGGAACCGCTCGGTATCAAGGTGAAAATAGTTGAACCCGGTATGATTAATACTGATTTTGGCGGGCGTTCTTTCGATTTTGAAATGGGAACAGAATTGCCTGATTATCAACCTGCAATCGAAGGTATGCAAAAAGCCATGGGACACTATGCTGCAAACTCCTCATCTCCCGATGTTGTGTCGAATGTGATCTGGAGCGCTGTTAGCGATGGCTCGTCAAAGTTACGTTATCGAGCAGGAGATGACGCAAATGTTTTGCTGGATGCGCGCAAAAAGATGGATGACGATACGTTTATTGGTGAGATGAAAAAGAATATGGGTTGGTAGAAACACATTTATTTAACATCGACGAGTGTTCTTTTTGAAGCTTTTCGACGGAATGTATGCAGTAACCGGAAGAATTATGTATATCTGTTTTGGGCGGCGAAAATACGCGTATTGTTGAAATCGTAAACCAAGTACAGACATTTACACTTTTTAAGCTGACGTTACCCAAGTGTCGTTCCCCTCCAAGCTAGCCACCATAAAGTCGATAAGTTTACGCGTCAGTTTTTTCTGGGTGCTGCTGTCTGGCCACAACGCACAAATACCCATTGCCGGTGGTGTCCATTGCGGCAGTATGCTGTCAAGCTCCCCGCGTTCTAACTCTTGTTGAACTTCATTTAGTGGCAGTATATGTACGCCTAAGCCTGCCAGTACCGCCGCTTTTTTGCCGAGTTTATTGAATTCACTTCAATACGTGTATCCACCGGTTCAAATTGCGCAAGCTCATCTCCAAATAGCTGAGCTCTAACAGCGAATTGTGGTCGGCCAAGTGAAATAGCGTATGGCAGAAGCAACGAGCCTTGGCTGCGTCAAGGTTTTATTCAAAGCTTGATCGTCTGGATCCGGTCATTCGCTATTCCATGAAGACAGAGGTTGAAAACCGAATATAAGTAACAAATCAATTATTACTCGAATTGCAATCGAGCATCAACATGACAGCTTTATACCCACCATTCATATAAGTATCCAGCTGCAAGCGATCCTAGAATGGCCAATGCGAGGTAAAGTATAAATGGCTTTAGCTTGAGAACCGGTAGAATCGCCATTGCTCCCCAAATGCTTACGACACCTCCAGAGACTAAAAACGCCATCGCTGCACCCTGAGACATACCATTTTCAATCAAGCCTCTGGCTAACGGGAGTGCTGCGTATCCATCAATGTAGGCAGGAGCCCCAATAAAAACAGCTAGAGGAATTGCCCACCATTGGTCTATCCCCACATAAGCCGCAAGTGAATCTGGTGCGAGCATCGCGTTCAGTGCATATTCCACAGTGAAAGCCGGGATTAGACAAATTAAAATAAGTCGCGTGGTGGCCCAAAATTGTTTCGAAAAGACACGAACTCTATCCGGTGATTGCCAAACCCGTGGCTCAAAACTTTGATCGTCACTGCAGCCGGAGGTATCCAGTTGCCGCACCAAACTATTTTTACGCAGTGCGTTATTACTCCATGACTGTCGAGAGAACATTGCAGTCACAGCTCCTCCAAAAATACCTAGGCCAAAAGCTGCAACGGTTTTTCCGATTGCAAATGACATCCCTAAAGTAGCGGCAGTTGTGGCCAGCATGGCAGGGTCAGTAATTGGTGAAGAGAGCCAGAATGCCATTATCGGAGCCAATGGAACTCCCGCGGCCAACAGGCCCACCATCATCGGTAAAACTGTCACGCCACAAACGGGTGTGATGGCACCAATCAGCGATGCGAGCAATACCGTTCGCAACATTTTTCCTTCAAAAGCTCCCGCAACGCGCGAGTTTGCTCCGCTCGCGAGAATCCACGCGGCGACGATAATGCCAGGAATGGCAATCGGAGCGACTGATAACAATCCCCAGAGCACAAAAACGGATACATCCAGAGCATGGTGGGGCCACGTCACCGTGATCGCTACGAGAAGGGCGACGCAACTAGTCAATAAGGCTAGTCTCCATTCTTTGCGTTCCCTGTAAAACGCTTTTTCGGCCATATCAAACCCTCTGTGTCCTTGCAGAGTACGGGAACTTAACGTATATATGAAACGAATAATATTGATATCTGCCATCGATAATTCGTATGGATAAGCTAGACAGCGATCTACTGCGCACCTTTCTGGCCGTGGTACAAGCAGGAAGCATTTCCGAGGGTGCTGAACGAATCCACCGCTCACAATCTGCAACCAGCATCCAAATCAAGCGATTGGAGGCACTGCTTGGACAGCAGGTTTTTGAACGACATGGTCGTGGCGTGGTACTTTGCGACGCTGGGCGCCGTCTCCTGCCGGTCGCTCATGATGTCACTTCCCGTCTCGATACGGCCTATCGAGAAATCTCTGGTACCGCCATCAAAGGCAAACTAAGACTGGGCATTCCCGATGACCACAGTCGTGAGAAACTGACTAAAATCATCGCAGAGTTTGTGCGACAACACCCAGAAGTTGAGCTCGATGTTACCTGTGCTCAAAGCGCTCGTTTTCCAGCGGCGCTTAAGAAAGCCGAGCTGGACCTGGCTGTTTACGAAGTCAATGAACTAATGGAAAATGAAGAGCTTTTAGCAGAAGACCCGACGTGTTGGGTTTCCACCATTCGGCAAGATTTTTCAACAGATCAGAGCCTGCCGGTGGCGCTATTTGATGATGCTTGTTGGTGGCGGGATGTAGCAATCGCATCACTTAAAAAAAGAGGGCAACCGTATCGTGTTGTGTACTCCAGCCAAAGCGTGTCCGGGGTACTTGCTGCGATTCAGGCAGGCATCGCTGTCGGGTTGTTGGGTCGTTCATCGCTTCATCCTGGGCTTACAATTGTTGATCAATCCTACGGGTTTTCAACATTGCCTATGTCCAAACTCGTCATGGCGGCGAGCAAACGCAATAAAAGCGCCCCAATCGCCACGATGAAAACCGCGATTCGTAGTGCATTTCTTCGCGAGAGTTTATTGTGAATGTATGCAAAGGGCACTAAGCGGAAATACGCGTATTGATGAAATCGTAAACTAAGTACAGACATTTACATTTTTAGGCTGACGCTACCCATGTGTCATTCCCCTCCAAGCTAGCCACCATAAAGTCGATAAGTTTACGCGTCAGTTTT
>JAHDGK010000116.1 GCA_020627685.1 Granulosicoccus sp.
TCTTATGGTTTTGATTCAGCCGGTACCAAGATCGTACAGGACGCACCCTATAGTGATGGCGTTACTTATGAAATCTCTTCCGCTCCAGCGTGGGACATCATGGCTGACAGGCGAACCATGCATCTTGCTGGAAGTGGAACATTTGATGTTGGAACAGGCCGTGGCACTGAACCAGGGTTCTTCCTACACGCATCGGTTCATATCGCATCAGCGTCGGATCGTGGTGGGAAAGGTATTTCGCAGCTTCCGCAAACGTTCACGTTTAATCCCGATTTTACATTCACAGCGAGTGATGGAGTTACACCGTTTTCCGCTGAGGTTGGTATTGTGTCTTGCACACCGAACGAGTACGGCTGGTCTAATGCCGTATTTGGACGAGAGACGATTCAATCAGCTTATCCAATAGAACAGAAGGTAATTGATTCAGGAACTTGTACAGTCTCGGGTGATTCCACGAATGGTTTTACTTTTTCAATCGGCAATGCGGATACCAGTGGAACTCGTTATCCCACAGAAACCGTAAACGGTACGTCACTACTCAACGGACCTTACTTTGCAACCTCTCATCGAATACGACTGTTTGTACCGTTTTCAGAGATAGATCAGGAGGATGCTGTCCCGGATTCCGGTTCCTTGCAGGCGACGCTTTGCCTTAACGACTTTGATCCAAATGATGAGCACGGAGTTTCAAATTACGGATCGGGATTTGAGCCAGGGTATAACGGTTCTGCTATGCCGAACGGTAGCGCAAGTAACAACTGCTCAGGCCCCGTTACCGTTGAAATGCGGAACTCGGGGTACTTCAATCATCGAAGCGTTTCAACGGTAAATTCAAGTTGGGGCGTCACTTACGATCCGCTTATTTCAGGTTTTCATACGGGTGATGGGGTGTTAGAACCCACGTCTGCATATGGGTCCTGGACACTGATGAACAATGCGGGAAGTGTCTCCTGGGACAACCCGATGCTGTGTTCGACCTTCGATAACGCCACTCAGAAGCTAACTGATGCAGGCAAGATAGGTTACACACCGGGAAATTACGCGATTTTCAGACCACTCGGGGGAATCAACGCAGCAGACTATGAAATCCAATACGCGAATGTGCCGTTTACCGGTATAGATCAGTTAGATGGTGATGGAGATGGTTCTTCGGACTTTGATCCGGTAAGTGGACGCTATGGTGGTAACTGGTCGGACATGCAAAATTTTCGATGCGATGCGCCGGGTGTGACCTGGAACACTGACCCCGCCGTCATTGGTATCGACGATGTCAACGCCGTGCGAATTGTGCCTGTAAATCCGTCTACTACATGGGACGCTGGCCATTACATCTGGATGTTCGTGCCACTTGAAGCCAGATTAAATTTTTATAATGGTCCTTACGCGGGTACACCTATCCCACCAGGTACGGTGCTACCAGCATTTGGTAATTGGCGCTCCGATCAACTCTACCCCACGGGTATAGCCAACACATACATTCCGCAACCCGAAAACACGAGTCAGCACGGCGATCGTATGACCTTTACTCGTGTGATGCTTGGTGTGTCCAAATCTACAGCCAGCCCTGAAGCAGCGCCGGGCGTTTCAACCTCGACCTTGGCTGGTAATGAGGTTGTCTGGTCGCTGCAACCGACCGTTTCATCGGTGTTGCCTGATGGCGGTAGTGCTACAGGATTAGAAGTCATTGATGTGCTACCCGAAGAGGTGTTCTACGACCAAACGTGTACGGTTAATACTCCGAACAGCACGACACCTACTCAGGTTTTATACAACACACCCAATCCAGGGGAAACTAC
>JAHDGK010000035.1:0-20090 GCA_020627685.1 Granulosicoccus sp.
ACGACAGAGCCAGAGACTACAGAACCTGAAATTACACAACCGGGAATTTCGTGTCCGGCTTTTATAGACTTAGGTGACGTTGGGTACGGTATTGCCGCTGATGACAATGCAACAGGGACGGGTTGGGTCATGTGGTCTGAGGAAAATGTCTTTGATAGATTTTCTCCGTCTCCGTTGTCTGGGAATGCTCACCATTTAGTTGCTGTTAAATATGTTGACGGACATTGGGCCTACGACAAAAATGGTGGAGTAGTGGATTTTGAACCCAGAACGAATGATTGTTTGTTGGCTACGATAGATTTTACCAACGACTCGGTAACACTGTTATCGGGGGTTAATGAGACGGTAAACGGAATTGATTCAGGGTATATGTCGGGTGACTTGGACATTATTCCGAATCAATGGGCCGGATGGCCTAACGCTGGCGAATTTGGAATTGTGGGTAATGCTGTTAGCACCAACAACTAGAGCCGATAGAACGTTTGATTAAACTATCTTTGGCGGGCGTTTCTGGGGCCATTGAGTGGCCATATGATATTGCTGTGCCAATTGCATAAGCGAGGTATCGCTCATTCGTGGGCCTATCAACTGCATGCCCATAGGTAGTCCATTTTCAGAAAAGCCCGCTGGTACATTGAGTGCAGGCAAGCCAATTAATGATGCTGGTATGACAACTTCCATCCAACGGTGATAAGTATCCATGATTTGCCCGTTAATGGTTTCGGGCCAGTGTACGGTTTTATCAAACGGAAATACCTGACTACTGGGTAGCACGAGAATATCGTACTCAGAAAATAGATCATTGGCTTTCTCAAACCATTGCGCTCGAATAGCACTGGCGTTGGATATGTCCTTAACAGTCAGGGCAAGACCGGATTCAATTTCATAAATCGCCTCAGGTTTTAACTGGGCGCGTTGTTTCTCGTTGTTATAAACCTCGCCCAGTAAAGAGGCGATGGCAAACGAGCGAAGTTGAATCCAAGAGCTCCAGAGATTATCTCGATCAAAGGGGGCTTCAATTTTTTCAACCTGATGACCGGCATCGCTGAAAACCGCGAGGGCTTTTTCGCAGGTTTGTAAAACGCCGGGCTGCGTGGGATAGGATCCGCTCCAATCAGCTAACCAGCCAATGCGTTGATTGTTTTTAGGCGTAGACTTTATTGCTGTTTCAAATTGTGAAACGACCGGTAATGAATGGGGATGGCGTCTGTCGGGTCCCGCTATGACATCGAGCAAGATAGCGAGATCTTCGATGTTGCGTGCCATAGGGCCAAGTGTGGCGAGCTGATGCATAAATATGTCACCTCGCGGTTCGTTGGGCACGAGACCGTAGGTGGGGCGAAATCCGTATACATTGCAGAACGCAGCGGGATTACGTAACGATCCCATCATGTCTGAACCGTCGGCAACTACCACCATACCAGAGGCTAATGCGGCGGCCGCACCACCACTCGACCCACCGCTGGTTTTGCTGATGTCGTACGGGGTGGCTGTGGCACCGTAAACCGTATTGTATGTCTGAGAGCCAAAGCCGAATTCAGGGGTGTTGGTTTTTCCGATAATAATAGCGCCAGCCCTTCTAAGTCGTTCGGCGATGACATCGTCTTTCGTTGGAATACTATTTTTTAAGAGGGGCGAGCCGAATGTACTGACTATTCCAGCCACATTCACAAGGTCTTTTAGCGCCATTGGAATACCGTGAAGTGCGCCTATGGCAGGGGTTTGGTCCGCCTGTCGTGCTTGCGCCAGCAATTCAGATTCGTCCTGCAATGCAACTATGGCATTGACCGAGGGATTTAGTCGTCTAACGGTGCTCAGCGTATCCAGCATCAATTGCTCGTAGCTGTAGTTTTTCGCAGCAACCGAGGCATGGATACGGGTTAGTGATACTTCCATCGGTTTAATCATTGACGTTCCAGTAGATATTTGTCTGTAGAGGCTGTGGGCAACACTATTACGTATTCACGGCTGCATCAAATTATGATTTTGTGTCAGCTGGCATTTGGGATATAGTCGGGAGACCCGCATGCGATATGAAGCGGGTTTTTTTAACGTTTCAATCGTTTCGACAAAGGAAATACCGTAGAGATAACAGAACCCAGACCACGAAGGAGGAATTTCATGGCAAGTCCGCTCGGCAAACGCCGAATTGCTAAAAAGGTGCTATCCCTGGCATTTATTGGTGCGCTTCTATCCACTGGTAATGTACAGGCCGAAAAGGTACTTCGAGTCAATATGCATTCTGACTTGAAAATCGTCGACCCTATTTGGACAACGGCCTACATGTCCAGAAACTATGGATACATGGTCTACGACACGCTATTTGCTATCAATACCAAAGGTGAAGTTAAGCCTCAAATGATAGACAACGTGTCAATATCTGAAGACGGATTGACCTATGACTTTACCCTTCGTGATGGTTTGATGTTCCATGATGATGCACCTGTTACCAGTGAAGATGTCATTGCTTCTCTGAAGCGTTGGGGTGCAAAAGATGCCATGGGTCAAAAAATGATGACCTTTGTTGCTGAAATGTCAGCGACTGGTGACAGCACATTCCAATTTAAAATGAATGAACCTACGGGCATGGTCATGCAAGCCCTGGGTAAGCCATCATCCAATGTGCCGTTCATCATGCCTGCTCGAATTGCAGCAACACCTCCCGGTGAGCAAATCACAGAGTACGTGGGAAGTGGTCCTTTTGTCTTTCTACAAGATGAGTGGAAGCCCGGTGATAAAGCAGAGTTTGCAAAGTTCGAAGGCTACGTCCCTAGAGATGAGCCTGCAGATGGTCTTGCCGGTGGTAAGGAAGTTTTTGTAGACAAAGTTGTCTGGAAAGTCATTCGAGACCAGCAAACCAAAATGAACGCTTTGTCTAAAGGCGAGCTGGATGTTATCGAGCAACCGGCTCACGATCTCCTACCACTAATGGAGCAAGACCCCAACATCCAACTTGTTGATCTGAACCCGTTTGGTAGCCAGTACACATTCCGATATAACGTTCTACATCCTCCTTTCGATAACCCGAAAATTCGTCAGGCACTGATGTATGCGTTTGATCAGGAAGAGTTTCTGTATGCGGCAGTCGGTGATGAGGCGTATTTCAAAACCTGTAAGGCTATGTTCATTTGCGGAACTCCAATCGCAACCGAAGCAGGCTTTGAAGACAAGCTCTCCGGTAACCTTGAGAAAGCTCGCGAGCTGATCAAAGAAGCAGGGTACGACGGTACGCCAGTGCTGCTCATGCACCCAACCGACCTCACCATTCTTGAGCCACTTCCGCCAGTTGCGAAAGCGATTATGGAAGACATCGGTTTAGTGGTTGATATGCAGGCAATGGATTGGCAAACACTGGTTGGTCGTCGTAACAAGCAAGAGCCGGTTGCAGAGGGTGGTTGGAATGCGTTTATCACCGCCTGGAATGCTGTCGACAATGCTAGTCCGCTGACAACACCATTTCTAAACGCTGGCTGCGATAAGGCATTATTCGGTTGGCCTTGCGATGAGGAGATTCAATCACTTCGCGATGAGTTTGCAAGAGAAGCTGATCCTGCAAAGCAACTGGCACTGGTAGAGAAGCTACAAATTCGTGTTGCGGAATATCCGACTCACATTCATTTGGGTCAGTACCTCCAGCCACATGCGATGGGTAAGAATATTTCCGGTGCTCCGGTATCTCCAGTACCTGCTTTTTGGGGCTACAAAATAGCTGACTAATCGGTACAAACTACCGGTAATCTGCAGACACCCACTTCCGTTCAATACGGAAGTGGGTTTTCAACTTCAATAACTATCTACTTATGTGGGCTTATTTAACAAGGCGATTGTTGTCGGTAATCCCTGTATTACTCGTGGTTGCCACTATTGTTTTTCTGATGCTGCGACTAACGCCCGGCGATCCCGCGGCCAACATTGCCGGCGATGCAGCAACCACCGAAGATATTGCGAAGCTTCGCGTCGAGCTAGGCTTGGCAGAACCGCTCCCGGTTCAATTTGGAATTTATATCAAAAACCTGGTTCAAGGCGATTTTGGCGAATCGTTTTATTACAAACGTTCCGTTATCAGCATGGTGGCTGATGGTGTCGGGCCAACACTATCACTTGCGCTGTTTACCATCGTCATAGCCTGTCTTGTTGCTGTACCACTAGGTACGTTGGCAGCCTACAAACAAGGTTCGTGGTTAGATAGAACGGTCATGGGTTTCTCTGTCGTCGGGTTTTCAGTACCTGTCTTTGTCATCGGCTACGTACTTATCTATTTTCTATCGGTGAAATTGGGCTGGTTCCCTGTTCAGGGTTATCAACCTATCAATGAGGGAATAGTGGGGTGGGCGTACCGGCTAATTTTGCCTTCAACCGCATTGTCGGTAATTTTTATCGCGCTTATCGCCAGAATGACTCGAACCAGCGTACTTGAAGTATTGAATGAAGATTACATTCGTACAGCTCGCGCAAAAGGGTTAGCATCCCGGAAAATACTGCTTAAACATGCGTTGAGAAACGCAGCAGTGCCTATTGTCACCATCATAGGTATTGCCATTGGTATTTTAATCAGTGGGGTGGTTGTCACTGAAAGCGTATTTGTTATTCCCGGGCTTGGCTTGCTGACGCTTGATGCCATCCAAGGCAGAGATTATCCGACAGTACAAGCTTTGATTATTCTGTTTTCAGTGGTGTATGTCGTTATCAATTTAGTCATTGATTTGCTGTACACCTTACTCGATCCACGAATCCGGTACTAACGTGTCAAATACACAAGAGAACACGGCTGAAGGCGCAGCATTACAAGAGGAGTCTCTTGAGGGGCTTAACGTTCGAGAGAGTCCTTCAGTTTGGAAGCGTTTAAGGAAACACCCCAGTGTCGTCATTGGCAGTATCCTCCTGTTCTTCGTTATGGCGTTGGTACCTTTGGCATCAGTGCTAACACCACTCGACCCCACAGAAATCAATCCGCGTAATAGAAACAAGCCGCCCGGCTATGAGGCTGTTTACAAAAATGATGCGGGTGAGAAATACACCGTTGAGGCCCACATGGGAACCGATAAGCTCGGTAGGGATGTCTTTACGCGAGTTATATACGGGGCCAGAGTATCGCTAATTGTGGGTATATCAGTGGCAACGATAAGCGTTGCTATCGGTTTGTTTATCGGTTTGTTTGCCGGATATTTTCGGATTATCGATACTATTATCATGCGCATTATGGACGGGCTGATGGCAATTCCCGCTATTCTGTTAGCGATAGCGCTTGTTGCGCTCTCCGGTGCAACCTTATTTACCGTCATCATAGCCATAGTTATCCCCGAAATTCCGCGCGTAGTGAGGCTTGTGCGCTCTATCGTGCTGTCCATCAGAGAAGAACCTTATGTAGAAGCCGCAATTTCTGTTGGTACACCTACGGCAAAAATTCTGTTGCGTCACGTCCTGCCGAATACCATCGCACCACTGATCGTACAAGGCACGTTTATCTGCGGGTCAGCGATTCTTTTGGAAGCGATTTTGAGTTTTCTTGGTGTCGGTGTTCCTCCGGAAATACCAACGTGGGGCAATATCATGGCGCAAGGCCGCGACCTCTTTCAGATATTCCCGCACAATATTTTTTACCCGGGTATTTTTCTGACATTGACGGTTCTTGCCATCAACATGCTAGGTGATGGATTGCGGGATTCTATTGACCCGCGGATGGCGAAGGAGATTTGAGCGTGACCGAACCGGTTTTGTCCGTATCAGATTTAACGATTGCCTTGCCCGAAGATGGTGATAGAGCAAACGCTGTCACGTCGGTATCGTTTGATGTAAAACCTGGCGAAGTGTTGTGCTTAGTCGGTGAATCTGGCTCGGGAAAATCAGTTATTGCTTTCTCGTGTATCGGTTTATTGGCCAAGGCTCTCAAGGTGCAATCTGGCTCAATCAAGTTGCAGGGTGAGGAGTTGGTCGGTGTCTCTGAGGATCGATTAAGAGACTTACGCTGCACCCGTATCGGCATGATCTTCCAAGAGCCTATGACCGCGCTCAACCCCGTCATGACCTGTGGGGATCAAATAGAAGAAGTCCTGCTCGAACACACTAACTATTCTGCGGCCGAGCGCCGAACCCGTGTGCTCAACATGATTGAGCAAGTCCATCTTCCAGATCCTGATCGTATGTATCGTTCCTACCCGCATCAGCTATCTGGGGGGCAACGTCAGCGAATTATGATTGCAATGGCGCTCATTCTTGAGCCTGTTTTACTGATAGCGGATGAACCTACCACCGCACTCGATGTTACGACTCAGGCGCAAATTTTAAAGCTCATAAAAGAGTTGCAGGGAGAAAAGCAAACCGGCGTTCTGTTTATTACACATGACTTTGGCGTCGTCGCCGAGCTAGGAGATTCAGTCGCGGTGCTCAGGCAGGGAGAGCTCGTTGAAAAAGACACTACTCACAAAGTGTTATCGAATCCCCAACACCCGTATACAAAAATGCTCATTGCATCGGTACCCAAGCATGAGCCTCCGGAACGAAAGCTAATACCTGAGAGTAACAAGCTGGTGCTTAAAACCGAAGGTTTGTTTAAGCGATATGTCACCAATACTTTCTCGCTGGGTCGGCAAGAGGTTGCAGCGGCTAGTGACATCAGCATTGAAATTCGTAAGGGCGAGACCTTAGGGATAGTTGGAGAATCGGGCTCAGGTAAGTCAACGGTTGCCCGTTGTGTCACTCGGCTAATTGATATTAGCGATGGCAAAGTGCTTATCAGCGGTGAAGATATTGCGAAAAAAGCACAAAGGGATCTTGGCGATATGCGGCGTAAAGTTCAGATCGTGTTTCAAGACCCTTATCGTTCATTGAATCCTAGGCGGACTATCGGTCAATCAATTATCGAAGGGCCTATGAATTACGGCACCTCGCGTAAAGAGGCGTTGAGTGAAGCGCGCGAGCTCATGTCACTGGTTGAGCTTGATCCGGATGGACTGGACAGATACCCGCATCAGTTTTCGGGCGGGCAACGACAGAGAATTTGTATTGCCAGAGCGTTGGCGATGAAGCCTGAGCTGCTAGTTGCCGATGAGGCTGTATCGGCATTGGATGTGTCAGTGCAAAAACAGGTACTGGCATTACTCGAAGATATTCGTAACTCGATGCAATTGGCTATGTTGTTTATCACTCACGACTTACGCGTTGCAGCGCAGGTATGTGATTCTGTGGCCGTTATGTCTAATGGCAAAATTGTGGAGTATGCGGCTGCTAAGGAGCTCTTCGCTAACCCTCAACACGAATATACAAAGTCTTTATTTGAAGCTGCCCCCGGCAGGCACTTTAAATTTGCCACTTAGCTTAGGTCTCTACGCTCAACTATTGCAAAGTGGCGAGTAAACCTGCCATCAGCTTGCCGCGTTCAACAAGGCTGTCTATCTCTATATGTTCATTTAGTGTGTGGAGGCCTGCGCCGCGGACACCGAGAGAGTCCAGAGATGCAATTCCCATTGCCCCGGTAAAGTTTGCATCAGAACCTCCGCCTTGCATATGCGCGGGCAATTTTAAACCCATCTCCTGAGCTAGCCGTTCTGCATGTGCGTGAAGCATTTTACTGCCTTCATCAGGTTCCCAGACCGGTCTTGTCACACCTCTTCTTACGATAAAAGCAACATCTCCACTATTATCGTTGAGGGCCATCATTTTTTCGATTCCCGCGTCTAGATCTTTCTGGTGCTTGGACATGGAAAGTGCTTGTGCGGTGCATTCAGATGAAACGCAGTTTACCCACTGACCCCCTTGAATAACGCTGACAGAAAAGGTGCAGTCCTCGGTGCTCATATCCTCGATGGCAATCAGTCGCTTAGCCATCTCACGTACTGCAGAGTGTCCTTTCTTAGGATTAATGCCAGCATGGACAGGAACGCCTTTAGTTTGCAATGTATACCGGGCGATGGCGTAACGTCCCCATACAACGCCTCCGTCAGAGGTGGCAGGTTCCGGCACCAGTACGTATTTATTTTGAGTGGCTGTTGTTTCTATTAGCGAGCGAGTGGCAGGAGTGCCTATTTCTTCATCGGGCGTGAATAACACCGTAATAGGCAAAGGCGCGGTGAATGAAGCGCGTTGTAATTGTTTTATGGCTTCGAGTGAGAGGTAATTGCCACCTTTCATATCTTGAATGCCGGGCCCCCAGCAAAGATTACCTTCGCGACGAAATGGCAGCTTTTCCAGTGTTCCTACGGGATGCACAGTATCTAAATGCCCGCTAATGAGAATGCCGGGTTTTGAATAATCCGGATGAGGAAATCGTGCTCTGACCGAATCGCCTACGCCACCCGGAGATGGGATTCTTTCAACGGAAGCACCCATGGCAGCTAGCTCATAGGCCGCGAGGTCCATCATTCTATTAACCGCCGAGGCATCGTAAGTTGGACTCTCGCACTCCACCCAGGGTTTCAGGCCAGCCAACATCTCATCGGCATCGAAAGGCAGATCAGTGAAGTTCATGACTAGGCTGCTCCGCGTTCTTGAATTACCCGTGCGTAGATAGAAGCACCGACCGGTAGTATGCCTTCGTCTAGAATGAAACCGTCGTTATGCAGTGGTATGGTGCCCTCATGACCCACCGTGCAGTAGGCGCCGGGGATGACCCGCAACATATCGGCAAAGTCTTCTGAGCCTGTCACGACGTTTGATTTCAGTTGTGCATTCTCGGTCCCGACGACGTCTGATGCGATATTAACCAATACCTCTGAAAGCTCTTCGTTATTGACTAGTACATCGAATATATTTCGACTATCGATGACAACGTCAATGCCATAGCTCTTTGCTGTACCGTCGCACAGGTCTTTGATACGTTGACGCAGTGTATTGGCTAAATCAGTGTCGAAGTAGCGCATTGTTCCGGATATCACGCAGTCGGAAGGGATGACGTTATAAGCAGAGCCTGCGTGAATTTGAGTCACTGATAACACCAATGGTTCCGTTGGTGGCGTATTCCGGCTGACGATGGTTTGCAGCTGTTGCACCAGAGAGGTGGCAATTACGATGGGGTCTATTGATTGATGTGGCATAGCCGCATGCGAACCGGTTGCCTTGATGGTGATGTCAAAAAAATCAGCACCGGCCATCGCCTGACCTGGTTTGACACCCACTGTATTAGGTCGGCCATCAGGCATGTTATGCATGCCATAGATTTCTTCACAGGGAAAACGGTCAAATAAATTATCGGCCAACATAGCCCTTGCACCACCCAATCCTTCTTCTGCAGGCTGAAATATAAACACCGCTGTACCGCTAAAGCTGCGATTTTGAGCAAGATATTTTGCAGCTCCCATAAGCATCGTTGTATGTGCATCATGACCGCATGCATGCATGACACCTTTGTTTTTTGATGCGAAGGGCAGGTTCGATTTTTCTTCGATGGGTAGGGCGTCCATGTCAGCACGTAGACCGATCATGCGGCCTGGCTTTTCGCCCTCCAAGACACCGACGACACCTGTCTTACCAATGCCTGTGTGTACGGTTATACCTAATGACTTAAGGTACTCAGCGACGATTTTAGAAGTACGTACTTCTTCCATACCTAATTCGGGATTTTCATGAAAATCGCGTCGTATGGCGATGAGTTCTTCAGAAAATTGCGCTATTTCATCAATGACAGGCATATAAAATCTCCGGCGATACAGTCGTTAGAGCGAATAGGTTTTAAAATCTGATATCGAGGGCTGAGCACCACTGACGCTCAACGTTTTTTTCGAGGTGTTCATGATGACAGCAGTTACTGTTTCAATTTGCGCGATTTCTGGATGTGTCGGGTCGGCAAATCGACAAATAGATTCCAAACCATCATTTTGATCGCAAAGCATCTGTTTGATGTCAGATTCGCTCATGTGTGCATGAGCGTAACTCTGCGCCCGCGATAATCGATTTATAGTTGAATCGTTACCTGGTCGTCCGACATCGTATGACGTTAACGCGTTATCTAAGAAATGGTTCGTGTGGCACAAGACGTTATTGTCAGGTTCTAGAATTTTTACACCATACGGGGAGAGTTCGAAGCTGGCGATTTTCCCGGTGGCGTCTTGAACCATAACGTTACTAGAACTACAAAACGACAATGATGAAACAAGCGATATAGCTTCTTCGACATTTTGACAATCTAACAACGCACGCAGAAGAAAATGAACAGGCACGCCTTCTGAGATTCCATCTCTTTCGGACCTTAAAATATTGAGTGTGATCGCGAGTCCGTGCGAATTAATGCCGATCTTTGCCAGCATGCCGGCTTCCGTTACGGTGATATGAGAACCACCCGCATCTGGGTGACTTTCAACGACACACATAGCTTGACGTTGCAATCCACACCAGTCCCAGTTTTGCGCTAACCAATAGTTCTTTTCATCACCTGTAACAGCTAGAGATGTACATTCGTTTACGGTATTGGGTAATGGGGATGTATTATTGCCGAACGATACGTTTTCAGAACTTGCCATTACCATAGATAGAAAATTGCTGGGCAATATTTCTGTGCGACTGTTCAGGGCAAGCAATGACTCAAAATCAACGCCTGCGCCTTCGGCTACACCTTCTAGCTCAATAATGTAGTCGGGCGAGATAGCTTCCACGGCTTTAACAAACTGACTGGATTTCTCAACGGCCTGAGCCCATGAAATATCGCATAGCGAAAACAACCTTTCATACGTACTTAACGAATGTTGAATCTTTTTTTCGCTGAGTTCACCTATTGAAACGCCACGCTGTCTGGCAGTGCCGACGACACGAATGTGATGAATAGGGGGGACCGTGCTGTCAGCAATCATTCAGTGGCCTCAAGTGACAAATTCTCTGTTCTGAACTCATTCTAAACAAGTCTCAAAATTACATCATCTATTTTCTTAGACTCGCATGAATTCGGGACAACGCTCAGAAGTTTTCAGCGACAAACGATGAATATGCTGGCGGATGTTGCCAATGTACACAGTACAGCGGTGCTACTGGTGACTCATGACCGGACACTCGCAAAGAATTGGACCGCCGATACTATCTTCCTCGATTAAACCAACTTACCTCGAGCCGTCACCGGAATCACTTTTTCAATTTTGTTATGACGCACGGCGATCAATTGCTCAAACATATTGACTGAAACACACACGTGGTTCGGTATCACCCGGACAATATCACCCACGGCAGGTTTATCATGGCACTGAGATAAGTCTAAAAATCCATGTTCCTCTGAAAACTTATTAATACTGGCATCGGGGTGTTCAATGATGTAACCGAATCCTTCCAGCCCGCCGGTGTCTGAGGTCAGTGTTTTAGATCCGGCATCCAGTATTCCGCGTTCAGCACCCGCTCGACTGACAACGCTTGTGTACACTTCAAATGCACAATCATTGAGTGTTGCGACTCCCGCTGCAATCATCATACGATCATTAAAAATGCAAGTGCCTGCTCGATGTTCGGTAGCCCCCCGAAGTTTTCCGACATTAACGAAGTTCGGCGTACCACCCGTGGATACGATATTGGCTTGCAGACCAATACTGGTTAATCCCTTAATTAGCTCATCATGAAATACTTGGGTTTGCTGCCAGCTATCAGTAGCGGGGTAAAACAGCAGACCCGCAAAATTCAGCATGGCATCGTCTTTAATAATTTGTGCAAGTTTAAGTGCCTCATGGGGTGTTTCAACGCCTGCTCTTAGTTGTCCTGTATCGCATTCCACCAACACGTCTAATGCACGTCCTGCGTTTCTTGCGGCCTTTGAGTATTCGGTTAGTGTGACTGCACTATCAGCACATACCTTTAGTGCGACGCGTCTTTGTAGAGCGGCCAGCCGTCCTGAGCGAGCAGCACCCAATAGGTTGGTTGCAATGATGATGTCATCGATACCCGCGTCGGCCATGACTTCTGCCTCGCCTAATTTCTGGCAGGTTATGCCTTTTGCTCCGGCATCTAATTGCATTTGAGCGAGCAGGGGTGATTTGTGCGTCTTAATGTGCGGACGGTTGGCGACTTGGGCTTTGTCGCATAGTTGCTGCGCACGAACGATATTGTTCTCAACGCGATCGAGATCAATGACGGCGCACGGAGTTCCGAAGTTCTCAATTATCTGTTGTTTCAAGGTGTGAGACTTTTCGATCATGGAACCTCTACTCAATACGTGTGGGGTTTTGCTGCTGAGAGTCTAACAGTGTGGGACACGTCTCCAGTCAAAGTGATGCTCGGCTAAATAGTTGCTACTATTTTGCTTCCAATTCTTGACCTAACCCAGAATTAGCATTAGTATAGAGTCATGGATAAATCAGAAAGCAATCACACTTCTGGAGACGTGTCCGAGTCGCTCCGCGCGGCAGGGCTCCAGGTAACGGCACAAAGACTCGCCGTCTATCGAGCGGTTGAATCCTTGCCACATGCAATTGCTGATGAAATCTACAAATCCGTCCGAACTGAACTTGGGGTTATCTCAAAACAAGCGGTTTACGATGCGTTAAATGCCATGTCAGAACACGGCATTTTAAGAAGAATTCAACCGGCTGGCTCAGCAGCTCGTTACGAGCATCGCGTCGACAACCATCACCATCTGGTGTGCAGACAGTGTAGAAACCTGGTTGATATCGACTGCGCCGTGGGTGTAGCACCGTGCTTAGTGGCAGAACATGACCACGGCTACCAGATTGATGAAGCTGAAGTGACCTACTGGGGCATCTGCCCGGATTGTCAAAAGAAATAGCGATGTAGCAAAAAGTTTGTAACGTTTTTTATGTACGGCAATAGCAAGTTATAAAAACCTGACCGGCTGTTAAGTCGGTCAATCATCAACCCTCAGACATAACTTTTATCTGAATCAGGAGATCTGTATGAACAGCGAGATCAAAGGGGGCTGTCCCTTTGCACACGGTGGTAACACCTCAACAGAAAAGCCAGTCACTAAGTGGTGGCCGAGCACGCTTAATCTGGACATTCTGCACCAGCACGGCGCTCGCACTAACCCGATGGATCCTGACTACAACCATCGTGAGGCAGTCAAAGCCTTAGATCATGAAGCGGTAAAAGCTGACGTTAAAGCTCTGCTCACTGATAGCCAGGAGTGGTGGCCTGCAGACTGGGGCCACTATGGTGGTCTGATGATTCGTTTAGCGTGGCACTCAGCCGGTTCATACCGAATGGGCGATGGCCGTGGTGGCGCAGGTTCAGGCAACATCCGTTTCGCACCTCTGAATTCATGGCCCGATAACGCCAGCCTTGATAAAGCACGTCGTTTGTTATGGCCTGCGAAAAAGAAGTACGGCAATGCACTTTCTTGGGCCGATTTAATCATCCTGGCCGGTAACATGTCCTACGAATCCATGGGCCTGAAAACGTTTGGTTTTGGCTTTGGTCGAGAAGACATTTGGGGCCCGGAGACAGACGTAAATTGGGGGGCTGAAGATGAATGGTTGGCCGATAGTGCTAATCGTTATGAAGATCTGGACGATCCTTCCACTATGTACAACCCGTTGGCGTCAGTACACATGGGTCTTATTTATGTAAACCCAGAAGGTGTTAACGGCAATCCTGATCCTGCACGCACTGCCAAACACGTGCGTGAAACATTTGCACGAATGGCAATGAACGATGAGGAAACAGCAGCGCTAACCTGTGGTGGTCACACAGTGGGTAAAGCCCACGGTGGTGGAGATCATGCAAACATTGGTGCAGAGCCTGAAGGCGAAGGCGTTGAAGCACAAGGTTTTGGTTGGGCTAACCCAGGTCACGATGGCAAAGCATCAAACGCTTTTACATCGGGCATTGAAGGCGCTTGGACTAAGAACCCAACTCAATGGGATATGGGCTACTTCGACTACCTGTTCAACTACGAATGGGAACTGACTAAGTCTCCAGCAGGTGCAAACCAGTGGAAGCCGGTTGATATGCCTGAAGATGCGAAGCCAGTCGATGCCACCGATCCGTCTGTTCGTCATGACCCAATGATGACTGATGCGGATATGGCGATGAAAGTTGATCCGATCTATAACGAAATTTGCCAGAAGTTTATGGCAGACCCTGAGTACTTCGCTGATACGTTTGCAAGAGCTTGGTTCAAGCTGACACACCGTGACATGGGACCTCGTCCGAATTATCTCGGGCCGGATGTACCTGCAGAAGATTTGATTTGGCAAGATCCTATTCCTGCTGGCTCAACTTCTTACGATGTTGATGCAGTCAAGGCGAAAATCGCTGCCAGTGGACTATCAGCTGCAGATATGATCGCAACAGCTTGGGACAGTGCGCGTACATTTAGAGGATCAGACAAGCGTGGTGGTGCTAATGGTGCACGCATCCGTTTAGCCCCTCAAAAAGACTGGGCTGCCAATGAGCCGCAACGCCTGTCGAGTGTATTAGCCGCTCTGGAAGGTATTGCTGCTGAATCAGGTGCCTCTGTTGCAGATGTCATCGTACTTGCCGGTAACGTCGGCTTGGAGCAGTGCATTAAAGCTGCAGGCCACAGTGTAGAAGTACCATTCGCGGCGGGTCGAGGCGATGCTACTGCTGAAGCCACTGATGCTGAAAGCTTCTCTGTACTTGAGCCACTTGCTGATGGCTTTCGCAACTACCAAAAGCAGCAATACGCTGTTGGCCCTGAAGAGCTCATGCTCGACAAGGCTCAGTTACTGGGCATCACCGCTGCAGAAATGACTGTGCTTGTGGGTGGTATGCGAGTTCTAGGTGTCAACCACGGTGGTTCAAAACATGGTGTGTTTACAGATCGTGAAGGACAGTTAACGAATGATTTCTTCGTGAACCTGACCGACATGGGTAACAGCTGGCACCCGGTTGAAGCAGATGCAACTTATGAAATACGTGACCGTAGCAACGGTTCCGTAAAGTGGACTGCAACCAGTGCCGATTTGGTATTCGGATCGAATTCCATTCTTAGGGCGTATGCAGAAGTTTACGCGCAAGACGATAATCAGGAAAAATTCGTTCGCGATTTCGTCGCTGCTTGGACTAAGGTGATGAACGCAGATCGTTTCGATCTTCTAGCGTAGTTGTAAGAGTGAAGGGCGGGTTGCGTTCTTAGTGAAGCAACCCGCCTTATAAGCTGATCAAAATCAGTCCACCTTTAGTCAATAAAGAAATCCGAGTTCTCATCTCGAATTGTTTTTATCGTCGCATCCAGACGAGATAAGTGTTTCACACCGGCAGTCACTGCTCCGTCTTCATTATTGGATGAAATCATCTCTGCAATTTCGGTGTGATCATCGAGGAGCTGCCCCAATCTATCGTCGCGGCTCAAGCCTAGGACGCAAAGCCGATCAACTTTTGCTTTTTCTTTTGCGATGACATCGAAGGCATAGCCCACGCCACCGATTGCGCAAAGTTCCTTATGGAAGTCGTAATCAAGATTTCGGAACGCGTCCGTGTCATTGCTATCTACCGCTTTTTGCTGCTGGTCTAGATGCTTTTGCAGTTCCGCTTTGCCAGCTTTGTTGCACGCGCGCGCAGCTCGCCTCAAAACTTCAGACTCTACGGACATCCTGACAAATCGGGCAGTGGTAATTGCCGTGTTGGAAAAGCCCCTAACTTCGGTAGCTTTCTGCGGGCGGATCAGTAGCAGGTCAAGATTTTCGAGCCGGCTAAAAGCGTCCCGTACGGGTTGTCTGGAGATGTCGAACATGGTCGCGATTTCGGCTTCAGATATCTTGGTGCCCGGCAGTAATCGCATAGAAACGATTTCCTGGTACAGGTGATCAAAAACCATTTCAACGCTGGTACGTCTTCCGTATAGCTTTGAATTTAACGCCATTTTACTGGTTTCTCTATGTGTACTGTTGCATCACTGGCAACGGCTTCCGCGGCTTCAACTGCCATCAATTATATTGTGTGATTATTAATGCTTTCAGGCTGTTAATTCTGTCTCCAACCTAAAATTAAATAAGATTGCACGCGATAAAATACTAGTATACCATTCCTCAGCGATTCGCCAAAATCGTTGGTATAAGGCGCCGCCCATACTGCAACACAGTACCCGGGGCTGACAATGATTTTGACGAAATAAATTAATTTCTGGTTCGTAAACGGCCACCTCGGGAGAAGGGATGTCTGGCGTCAAACTCGACAATATCGTCAAAGCGTACGGTGAGATTGAAGTCGTGCACGGCATCAACCTGGAAGTACAAGAAAAAGAATTCGTTGTACTGGTTGGCCCCTCCGGTTGCGGTAAGTCCACAACGCTGCGAATGATCGCAGGGTTGGAAGAAATTACAGATGGGGAACTCAAAATTGACGATCGTCTAGTCAATCGGGTAGCTCCAAAAGACAGAGATGTGGCCATGGTTTTTCAAAACTATGCCTTATACCCCCATCTCAACGTGGCAGAAAACATAGCCTTCGGCTTACGCATCCGGAAAGAGTCCAAAGAAGCCATCGAAAAATCCGTGAGCGAGGTCGGCGAAATTCTTGGGCTCACCCCTTATTTACAGCGTCGTCCTGCGGATTTATCAGGCGGGCAACGACAGCGCGTTGCCATGGGAAGAGCCATCGTACGTCGGCCTAAAGTGTTCCTCTTCGATGAGCCATTGTCGAATTTAGACGCGAAACTTCGGACGCAGATGCGTGCGGAGATTAAACGGCTACACAAACGTTTGGGTGCGACGAGCGTGTACGTAACGCACGATCAAGTTGAGGCTATGACATTGGCTGATCGCATTGTCGTCATGAATGCTGGGGTCATAGAGCAAATAGGCACACCCATGGAAGTGTTCATGAATCCTGTTAATACATTTGTAGCGGGCTTTATCGGTTCACCTCCCATGAATCAGGTAAAAGCGGTTATTCAAAAAAGACAGGGTTCGTCAGAGCTGCACGCCAAGATCGGCGACGATCTCGTTAAATTACCTGAAACGCTACCCATTGAGGATGGACAGGAAGTCATACTCGGCATTCGTCCTGAGCATCTATCCCTAAATCCTGACGCATCCTCAACCAGTATTCCTATTTCGTTGGATCTTGTAGAGACATTAGGTTCTGAGGCGTTGTTGCATGCAACGCTTAACGAAACTCCTATCATTGCCAAAACTGAAACACAAGGCGATATCGATCACCTTTGGGAGGTCACTGAAGTACACGCACCGGTCTCTCTAATTAAGTTGTTTGACGCGCAAACGGGCTTAGCAATTAGAGAGAAGAGCGGGTCGTGAGTTCTACAGGGGACAATCAGCACGGTCATTCCGTCGTCCAAAAGAGACCTAAAAAGTCTTTTGGGCAGAAAGCTCGATGGTTAAGCGACCATATTAGAAACGAGTGGCAAGTCTATTTGATGTTGCTGCCAGTCATTATTTGGTTCTTACTGTTTTTGTACAAGCCCATGTACGGGCTGCAAATTGCGTTTAAGGATTACTCTATTTTTCGTGGAGTAGCGGCAAGCCCATGGGTCGGTTGGGAGCATTTTCAAACCTTATTCTCCAATGATCAGTTTATACGTGCCGTTTGGAATACCGTTCAGATCAGTGCTTTGAATTTATTGTTTGGATTTCCCGCACCCATCATTCTGGCGTTAATGTTTAACGAGGTCATCCACGCCACCTATAAGCGAACGGCACAGACAATCGTTTATCTCCCGCACTTTATTTCTACCGTCATTATCGCGGGAATAGTGACAACTGCTTTTTCTCCTACCGCAGGGATAGTCAATACATTCTTAGGTTGGTTAGATATCGAACCCATCTACTTTCTGACAAAGCCTGAATGGTTTAGGCCTATTTTTGTCGGCACGGGAATATGGCAGGAGGCCGGTTTTGGTTCAATTGTATTCTTGGCGGCCATTGCAGGAGTCAATCCCTCATTGTATGAAAGTGCCGTAGTGGACGGTGCCAGTCGTTGGCAAATGATGTGGAAGATAACCATTCCCTCCATACTCCCAACCATCATTATCATGCTGATCATTCGGATCGGTAACATCATGGAAGTCTCATTTGAGCTGATCATCTTGCTCTATCAGCCTTCTACCTGGTCGACGGCTGATGTGGTGAATACCTTTGTGTATAGGCAAGGTATACAGAGCGGGCAGTACGATGTAGCAGCTGCAGCTGGTTTGTTTAATGCGGTAGTGGCCTTTGTACTGGTCATGGCGGCGAATACATTGTCGCGTCGTTATTCGCGAACTTCACTCTGGTAGGCGGGCGATGGCAATGAACATGAATCTTTACTCGCGTGGCGATAAAATTTTCGCAATCGCGACTTCCATTCTTATCGGCCTATTTACCGCAGCCACTCTGTATCCGTTTATTTATATTGCGGCAGTATCGTTTAGTGGTGGATTCGCAGCAGCGGCCGGGAAAGTGGTCATTACACCTATCGATACGACCTTGGCTGCGTATAAATACGTATTGACTCAGTCAAAGTTCTGGATTTCTTACGGGAACACGTTTATCTACACGATCGGCGGCACGATCGTCAGTTTGCTTATTATCATCCCGGGTGCTTATGCGTTATCAAGACCACAATTAATCGGGCGTCGATTTTGGAATCTATTCGTAGCGTTTACGCTTTGGTTTAACGCAGGTCTGATCCCGTTTTTTCTTAATATGCGTGACCTTGGCTTATTAGACAGCTACATAGGGATCATCATCGGCTTCGCGGTTAATGCGTTTAACCTGATTTTGCTTCGAAATTTTTTCGAATCATTGCCACAGAGTTTTGAGGAAGCCGCGCGAATGGATGGCGCCAATGACTTCCAAATTTTGTGGAAAGTGTATGTGCCATTGTCCAAGCCGGCAATTGCAACCATTACTTTGTTTTGTATCGTCTCTCGCTGGAACGGGTTCTTCTGGGCGATGGTGTTGTTACAAAGCGAAGAAAAAATTCCCCTCCAAGTATTTTTGCGACACACGATAGCCACTTTATCTGATGATCATGAATTTACTGCAACGCTGACGACTCAGCCTTTTGGTGTTGAAACCGTTACCGCAGCAATAATTGTCTGTTCAATCATTCCGGTGCTAATTGTCTACCCGTTTGTCCAGAAGTATTTTGAGAAGGGAATTTTACTTGGCGGTGTTAAGGAATAACTATAAACAGTAATTACTACAACCATATAGGAGTGTGTATTCAATGAAGCTAAAAACTTTAGTGCTGGCGATGTTCGCCGGCTCAGCACTGTCCTCAGGGGCAATGGCTGACGACCAATATAAAATTGTGGACGAACCTCTGGAACTAAGTATCCAGATGAACCACAAGCGTTATCCTGTTTACAAGGAAGATTGGCCTGTTGAGCAGGAAGCACGGGCGCTAACTAACATCCATCTAAAAGATGCGACTGTTGGCGCGAACATGCGAACTGACAGCGAAAACTCCGGTAAAACGGAAGCGTTGAACCTCATGCTGGCAACAGGGAATATTCCTGATATTGTCGGTTCAAGCCGAATCAAAGACTTTGTTAATCAATACGGACCTGAAGGCGCGTTTGTGCCTTTGAATGACTTGATTGACGAGCATGCTCCAAATCTTAAGAAGTTCTTTGAAGAAAAGCCGCATATTAAATCCGCTATTTCAGCTGCAGACGGCAACATGTACTACATCCCGTATCTACCTGACGGTAAGTACGGTCGTGCTTACTTCATTCGATACGATTGGTTAGATGCACTCGGTCTGGATGTTCCAGAAACAGTTGAAGAGTACGAAGCTGTTCTACGAGCTTTCAAAACACAAGATCCGAACGGCAACGGCGAAGCTGATGAAGTACCTTACTTTGCGCGTCAATGGCCCGAATTGATTCGTCTTGTAACACTGTGGGACGGACGTTCATCAGGTTCTGACACGTACCACGATTTCATGGTTGAAGACGGCGAAATCAGACACCCATATGCGGGTGAAGGATATCGTGAAGGTATCAAGAACCTCGCACGCTGGTATGCAGAAGGTTTAGTTGATGCAGAGATTTTCACACGTGGTAGTTCGTCTCGTGAATTCTTACTATCGGAAAACCTCGGTGGTTCAACCCATGACTGGTTTGCATCTACCTCTGGATACAACCGCCTGTCTTCAGAAATCGACAACTTTGCGTTCAAGGCGTTTGCACCTCCTGCGTCACCTAGTGGTAAGCGCATAGAAGAGCATCGTCGTATTCCAATTAAGCCGGATGGCTGGGCAAT
>JAHDGK010000035.1:20190-53718 GCA_020627685.1 Granulosicoccus sp.
GTAAGCGCATAGAAGAGCATCGTCGTATTCCAATTAAGCCGGATGGCTGGGCAATCGGTGGTACTAACAAGCACCCGGTTGAAACTATTAAGTACTTTGACTTCTGGTTCACTGAGAAAGGCCGACGTTTGGCTAACTTTGGTGCCGAAGGCGTTCAGTACGACATGGTTGATGGTAAGCCGATCTTTAAAGATTCAGTGCTCAACAGCGATCAGCCTGTCAACAACCAGTTGTACGCGGTTGGTTCACAGCTGCAAGCCCGTGGGTATTTTCAGGATTACAACTACGAAGCTCAGTGGTCTAATAAGTTCGCATTGGAAGGCATTGCGCTTTACGACCAGGGCGACTACCTGATCGATCAATTCCTCGGTGTGGCCTTTAATGCTGATGAGCAGAAAGTCTATGACAAGTACTGGGGTTCAGTACGTGATTACATGCTAGAACGTCAGCAGACTTGGATTCTAGGTACTGGCGATGTAGAAGCTGAGTGGGACGAGTATCAAGCTCAGTTAGAAAAGAAAGGTCTTGGCGACGTGTTAGCTGTTATGAACACTGCATACAAGCGTCAATACGGAAACTAATCTACCCGGTTTTCGACAACTACGGGGGCAGTACATTCGTGCTGCCCCTGATCTCAATTTACAGATAGCAATTCACGCAAACATGCAAAGTGGCGATACGAATAATTCAAACCTTGGCTATTTAGACGAACCCGCAACAGGTCGTCTTACTATCCAATACTCGCCAAATGCCAGCACGGAAATAACTGAAAACCCTCCAAGGTTTACCTGGTTACCAACCATAGAAGATGGTGCGCAGTATATTCTTCGCATCGCTAAGAACAGCCAGTATGAATCGGAGAGCACTCTTCAGTTCTCCAGTATTTCGCTCAATTTTTTCACCCCCGATACCGTGTTAACAGCGGGAGACTATGTTTGGTCTTACGCGGTCTGGAACAGCGAAACCAAATCAGTTGCAAGCAACTGGAGTGAGGACAGATCGTTTACGGTTCCCGCTGATTTGCCGGAAACTCCCATACCGTCTCGCCAGACGCGCTATCAAACATCGAATTTGGATCATCCGCGACTATGGATGACGAAAGAACGCATAAGCTCTTTCAAGGAAGATCTTGCCAAAGATCCGACTCATTGCACATGGGATGTGTTTTTCAGTAAATCAGTAGCTCCATGGATGGATCGTGAAGTCATGAAAGAGCCTGCTGGATACCCGGATCATAAGCGGGTGGCTAGCGTCTGGAGACAGACCTACATTGATTTACAAGAACTAATTTACGCCATCCGGCACTTAGCCGTCGCCGGAGTTGTCCTAGAAGATGCGGAATTAACTGCCCGTGCTAAGGAATGGTTGCTGGAAGCAGCCTCATGGAACCCCACAGGTACGACATCCCGCAGTTACACGGACGAATGGGCGTTCAGGGTTAATGGCGCCTTAGCGTGGGGCTACGATTGGTTATACGATGAATTGACCGCTGAAGAGCGCGATCTGGTTAGAAACGCGCTATTGGTACGAACCAGAGAAACGGCTGACCATATTATCAAACATGCGAATATCCAACTGTTTCCGTTTGATAGTCATGCGGTTCGTGCAGTTTCAGCGGTTTTAATTCCTGCATCTATCGCGTTACTTGATGATGAGGAAGAAGCCGAAGAATGGCTTAACTACGCCATTGAATTTTTAAGCACTGTGTATTCGCCATGGGGAGATGTGCAGGGCGGATGGGCTGAAGGGCCACACTATTGGATGACGGGCATGGCGTATCTCATTGATGCTGTCAATTTGCTAAAAAGTTACACAAACATCGATTTATATAAACGTCCGTTTTTCCAAAACACGGGAGACTTCCCGTTATTTACCAAAGCGCCGGATACTCGCCGAGCAACATTCGGTGATGACAGCACCATGGGCGATTTACCGTCTCTCAAGATCGGTTATAACCTGAGACAATTTGCAGGTGTCACGGGTAATGGTGCGTACCAATGGTATTACGACGAAATCAAACGTAATGACCCGGGTACTGAAATGGCGTTCTATAACTACGGATGGTGGGATCTAAATTTTGATGAGTTGGCTTATCGAACAGACTTTCCCATTGTTGAAGCTAAGCCTCCCGCTGCGGACGACACGCTACGCTGGTTTAAGGGGGTAGGCTGGGCCGCTATACAAACGAATATGGCAGATCCTGACAATCATATTCAGTTTGTCATGAAGTCGTCAAAGTATGGTTCTATCAGTCATAGCCATGGCGATCAAAATGCTTTTTGTCTCGCAGGTTACGGCGAAGATTTAGCCATTCAGTCGGGTTATTACGTAGCGTTCAACAGTACGATGCATCAGAACTGGCGTCGTCAGACTCGATCAAAAAATGCCATTCTTATCGATGGCAAAGGCCAATACGCCGGAAAGGACAAGGCCATGGCGATGCGATCTGCCGGGAATATCATTCAGGCAACGCAGCATGACGATCACGTATTTATTCAGGGTGATGCAACGGCGGCGTATCAAAGCTTAACGCCGGAAGTCACAAAAGTACTGCGTGATATCTACTTTGTTAACAATACGTACTTTGTCATTGTAGACGCAATTGATGCCGATTCTCCGGTTTCCATTGATTGGTTGCTACATGCGAATGCGCCCATGGACTTAAGTGCAACAACATTTCGGTATACCGGAGAGAAAGCAGGATTTTACGGACAGATTCTCTGGTCGGAAGCAGGTGCGGCAACCTTGAGTCAATCAACCGAGTTTCAAGATGTAGATCCGGTTGACTATGAGGGACTCCCAGTTAGCACGTGTTTAACCGCACGATATCCCAAAGCAATACGGCATCGTATTGCCACGTTAATCGTTCCTTACTCCGTGTCAGCGCCCAAACGTATTTTTAGTTTTCTAGACGACCAAGGATATGACTGCGATTTGTATTTAACAGATTCTGAAGATCGCAGTTTTAAGGTCGTCGTTCCAAAAACCTTTGATGTTGGTGCTTAGGGTACCCAAAGCACACGCACAAAACAAAACCAAGGATAAAGCAATGAGTTTAAGTAACAAAACAGCAATCGTGACAGGCGCCGGCCGGGATATCGGACTTGCTTGCGCAATACGGCTTGCTGCGGAAGGAGCCAACGTTGTACTCAGTTATCACTCTAGTGCTGAGGGAGCTGAGAATGGTGTTAAGGAGATAACAGCTAACGGTGGTAAAGCCATTGCAGTTCAAGCCAATCTAGACAACCCTGAAGGTGTTGAATCCCTTGTTAAAAAGGCGGTTGATACATTCGGTGGTGTGGACATTCTTGTTAACAACACGGGTGGTCTGGTAGCGCGTAAAACAGTTAAGGAAATGTCTTTGGAACATTGGAACAACGTTATGGCGTTGAACACAACCAGTACATTTTTGATGGTTAAAGCGTGTTTAGAACACATGACCAGTGGCACAATCGTCAACTTAGCTTCCCAAGCCGGACGTGACGGCGGCGGCCCCGGTGCGGTTGCTTATGCCACGTCAAAAGGTGCTGTTATGACCATGACCCGTGGATTGGCAAAAGAACTTGGACCGGATATTCGAGTCAATGCAATTTGTCCGGGCATGATCGATACCGATTTTCATAATGTCTTTACCAAGCCGGAAGTACGAACACATGTGGCTAATGCATCACCGGTTAAACGTGAAGGCGTACCTGAAGACGTCGCTAACTTGGTTTACTTTCTGGCAAGCGATCAGTCTGGTTTTATTACAGGTGCGAACTTCGACATTAACGGCGGAATGTTGTACAGCTAGGTAACTCTCAGTAATTCCAAAGAGTACCGTCTTCCAGTCTGACGATAGGGTGGCTGCCCGGTTTGTATTCATAACGAGCAGCTTCCTTTTCATCAAAATCGACTCCCAAACCGGGTGCGTCGCTCACGTACATTAATCCGTTTTCTACGCGATGCTCTGACGGGAATAAGGCATCACATTCAGGCGTACCGAGTACCAGATATTCCTGAATACCGAAGTTGGGAGCCCAAGCATTCAGATGTGCTTGTGCTGCCATACACAGTGGTGAGTGGCTTGGTGCACCGTGGAACCCAGTGCGCACATTGTGCATTCCGGCTAAGTCTACAATGCGTTTGACGTGTGTTATTCCACCGGCATAAGTCACGGCAACCCTAATGTAATCGATCAATTCATTTTGAATGATTTTGTTGCAGTCCCAAATTGAGTTGAATACTTCTCCGATAGCAATAGGAACTGTTGAGTGTTGTCTTATCAATTGAAGTGCTGATTGATCATCGGCTGGTGTGGGGTCTTCTAGCCAAAACAAACGTACGGGTTCGACTTCTTTAGCAAATTCCGCAGCTTCTCTGGGGAGTAGGCGATGATGCACATCGTGAAGAATTTTTAATTCGGGTCCGAACCTGTCACGAATTTCAGCCAATGCACCGGGCATGTACCGCATGTATTTATCCGTATCCCAGATTTCTGTCTTGGGTCTGATACCGCTGAAATCGGTGATGTAATTTTTAACATCACCTTTGTTCTCGGTGACTCCGTAGCTAGCTGTTGGCATACCTGGGATGCCGCATTGCACGCGGACCGCCTTGTAGCCTTGCTCCTGATAGTAGGCAATGGAATCCATTAGATCTTCAAGATCAGACCCGGTTGCATGTGCATAGACTAGAGCGCCATCACGACTTTTACCGCCAAACAATTGATACAGCGGCATGTCTGCAAGCTTGGCTTTGATATCCCATAAAGCCATATCGATGGCTCCGAACGCTGCCATTGCGATAGGACCGCGCCGGAAGTAGGCTCCGCGGTAGAGAAATTGCCAGATGTCCTCGCTATTTCGAGGGTCCATGCCAATTAGGCAAGGAATGAGATAGTCCTGCAAATAAGCAGCAGGAAGCGTTTCACGGTTGTTTAGCGAGGCATCCCCTAAACCATAGATACCTTGATCGGTTTCTATTTTCAGAGTGACGTAGTTTTTTTTCGGACCTGCTACAAAAACCTTAGCGTTCGTGATTTTCATAATTCTTGTCCTTTTTAAACTGTTGTTGGCGCCTCGCTAGGTAACTTCTCTTTATAGAAAATCGTCGCGTCGAGGCGTAAAACAATCGATCAGTGTGCCGGGTTCTAAACACACACAGCCGTGCTCCGCATTGGTAGGAATGACAAAGCTATCACCTGGACCAACCTCCGTTTTAACGTTATCGACAGAGAATACAAAGCGACCAGACTTTACAAAGGTAGACTGAATATGAGGGTGATGATGTAACTTTCCTTCAGCGCCTTCTTCTTTAAAGTTGAACGCTACAACCATTAAATCTGGGTGGTCGGCCAGGACTTGTCGCGTAACGCCAGGGTCAGCATCAACAACTGGAAAATCAGACATAAATTGCTCCTGTGTGAGACGGGATTTTAAACCCCCGTCACGAATTATATCGGTATAACAGATGCAATTATTCTACTAGATTACGCGCCAGCTCTTGCTGCATTTAGTCTAATGAATGCCTGAGGTTTCGCGCATGAAATACGGAGGGAGCCTAAAACAGCTCCCTCCAGGCTAGTTCAGATCAAATATCGATAATGTTGGCTTCAGGGCCATAAGCAAAGCCTGTAATATTTTCTGAGGAGTCCTCACCGACTAACAAAATGTCGTGTTCTCTATAGCCTCCAGCACCGGGCATGCCCTGCGGTATCCAAAGCATGGGCTCCATTGAAACGACCATTCCAGCTTCAAGGACCGTGTCTATATCTTCACGAAGTTCCAGTCCCGCTTCTCGGCCATAATAATGACTGAGCACACCAAACGAATGCCCGTAGCCGAAAGATCGGTATTGCAGAAGATCCTTCTCAGCAAGGAAGTTATTGAGTTCTTCACAGATCTCTGAGCAGCTTAATCCGGGTCGGATGAGTGATAAACCCAGCTCATGAGCCTCTACATTGGCTTTCCAGTAGTTCAGACTTGCGTCATCTGGCTCGCCCACGAAGAGTGTTCTTTCCAGTGCAGTGTAGTAACCAGAAATCATTGGGAATGTGTTCAAGCTGAGTATGTCGCCAGCTGAAAGCTCTCGGGTGGTTACCGGGTTGTGGGCTCCATCGGTATTTATTCCGGATTGAAACCACACCCAGGAATCCCGCAGTTCGCTATTAGGATGTGCACGTGCTATTTCTAATTCCATTGCATCACGGCCAGCCATGGCAACATCGATTTCACGAGTACCAACGCGGATAGCTTGACGAATGGCCTCACCGCCAACATCAGCGATACGCGCACCTTCTCTGATGAGTGCGATTTCCTCATCCGATTTGATCATACGTGCTTGCATGGTATCGCCGGCAAGGTCAATAAGTTCGCGCGCACCTAGCATCTGCTCAAGCGTTGAACGTGCAGCTAACGTCAAGTGATCTGCCTCGATCCCTAAGCGAGTGGATTGACCAACGAGTTCTCCAACTGCTCGCCAAAAATTGTCTCGTCGCCAATCGGTATAAATGACATTGTCTGCAATTGATCGTCGCCACGGCTGACTACCGTCAATATTGGCAGACACGACAGTACATGCCTCTTGTGTGACCACGCACGCATAGGGACGTCCAAACGCACAGTACAGAAAACCTGTGTAGTAGGACACGTTGTGCATAGAGGTGAAAACGACTGCGGGTACATCACGAGCGGCCATGATGGAGCGCAATGAACTGAGTCGTCTTGCGTATTCAGTAGATGAAAATGGGAGTATTTTCTCGCCGTCTTCGCGGGAGAAGAAGTCAGGGCGGTTTGCCTGGGCCATAGTATTTAATCCTGATCAATGCCGAGATACATTGATGCACCCGGCGATTATCCGGGCGTACAGGACTGAATCCGTCGGCAGACGGTCTCTGGTGGTGGGTCTGTTTCTCGACGACGCCATCGCCGATCACCGAGGTGGAAGATAGCCAGTATAAAATGTGGCGTCAAGCCATATGCCGGCCAAATTCATACCCGGTAGCGACATCTTGCGAATAATGAGCAATGGTGGGTTTTGGCTTAGTGTTTTGTTGACGGATACGCAAGGGTAATCAGTGTTCAGGAAGAAATTTCGAATTATTGATGAAACCGTTTTTATAAGGTTTAGAATATTCGGTACAGGCTTGAATTAGCTTTCAATCCACCGTTTAACCTGGAAACTTCCACAGTGTCCAAAGCGATTAAAACCCCAAAACCCGATTATTCAATAATGACGCCGGGCCAAGGACCTGTGCTTGCTGATTTGATTGTCATAGGTGGTGGTAATGCCGCCCTTTGTGCCGCCATCTGTGCCGCCGAAGCCGGCCTTAGTGTCACGCTGCTAGAGCGTGCACCTAGAGTATACAGAGGGGGTAATAGCCGTCATACGCGTAATTTTCGGTGCGCTCACGATGCACCTTTGGGTGTGCTCGTTGACGAATATGCCGAAGACGAGTTCTACGATGATCTCTTACTCGTTACTAAAGGCAACACCGATGAAGCCTTAGCAAAACAAGTGATTGCTAGCTCACCCGAGGCGTACGAGTGGATGACGAAGCAGGGTGTTATGTTCCAGCCATCGCTCTCGGGCACGCTGTCTCTGTCTCGCACAAATGCGTTTTTTTTAGGGGGTGGAAAAGCGTTGGTAAACGCGTATTTCCAACGGTGTGAGGCACTCGGTGTACGTGTTGTCTATCAGGCCACTGTATTGGATATGCATATTGAACAAGGTCGGTGCGATGGCGCGCTTGTCGATGTGGATGGGCGGCAGGAATATATGCGGGCAAAGTCGTTTGTGGTTGCTTGCGGCGGGTTTGAATCGAATAAAGAATGGTTACAGGAAGCATGGGGACCTGCGGCCAAAAATTTTCTTATTCGTGGAACACCCTACAACCGTGGTGAAATACTTAAACAACTCTTAGAAAAAGGAGCAGATAGTATCGGTGATCCTACTCAATGCCACGCTGTGGCCATTGACGGTAGATCCCCCGAGTACGACGGAGGAATCGTGACACGATTGGATTGTGTTCCGTTCTCTGTTGTAGTTAATAAAGACGGTAAACGCTTCTACGATGAAGGCGAGGACGTCTGGCCGAAACGATACGCTATCTGGGGACGACTGGTTGCACAGCAGCCTGATCAAGTCGCGTATTCCATCATCGACAATAAATCCAGTGAGCTATTTATGCCTTCGGTATTTCCGGCAACTCAATGTGACTCTCTGCCCGAACTTATCGACAAGCTCGGGTTGCCCGCTGAAGAAACCCTGGCCTCTATTGAAGCATTTAACAATGCCTGTGCCGACGGAGAATTCAAAGCAACTGAGCTTGACGGATTAGCCACAAATGGGGTGACACCTGCTAAAACAAATTGGGCGAGACCTATTGATACACCGCCATACTTCGGTTACAGCTTGCGCCCCGGTGTGACTTTTACCTATTTAGGGGTCAACGTCGATAGCAGTGCAAGAGTGACATTTGATGGACATGAGTCTGAAAACGTCTGGGCAGCCGGAGAGATTGTCGCTGGAAACATTCTCGGACAAGGGTATTTAGCAGGTTTCGGAATGACTATTGGAACTGTGTTTGGACGCATTGCTGGAATGGAGGCTGCGAATTATGCAAACCAATAATTATGATGAAGCGGTACGTCAGCTCACTGTTTGCAATTCATGCCGTTATTGCGAAGGCTATTGCAATGCGTTTCAAGCCTTAACGCGCTACCGTAGTTTTGACAAACCTACGGTTTCTCATTTGGCGAATTTATGCCACAACTGTCGGGGTTGTTACTACGCCTGTCAATATACCGAACCCCATGAGTTTGCGTTAAACATACCAGCGTTGCTAGCCGATATTCGTGCGAAGAACTGGGAGCAACATGTAAAGCCAAGTGCAATCTCAAAAATTATGCAAATCAGTATTTGGCCGTATGTCGCTCTAACTGCCATGTTTACTGTTTTACTGACAGTAGTATCGCAAACTGGCTGGAGTTCCTCTGAAGCGTTCTATACGTCTATTAGCCACACAACGCTAGTCAGTATTTTCCTACCGTTGTTTATATTGCCTTGGGTTTCGTTGTCCTTGGGCGTTCGTAGTTACTGGAAGTCGGTAGGCGGATCGAAACTTGCGCTAAGTGATTTAAAAACTGCGTTTGGTTCTGCAGCTTCCATGAAAAATCTGTCCGGTGGGCAGGGGCAAGGCTGCAACTACGAATCTACTGAGCGATATACACACAACCGCCGATGGGCACATCATGCCACCATGTACGGATTTCTATTGTGTTTTGCCAGTACCTCTGTTGCTACTGTGTTGCACTACGTATTCAATATGCCAGCGCCGTACTCGCTCTTCAGTTTGCCGAAACTATTAGGTATTAGTGGAGGGCTGCTACTATCTTACGGCACCTTCATGTTGGCTTTACTGAAATGGAAGTCCGATTCTGCATTAGGTTCAGTGTCCAGAACCAGCGGTGAATATGCGTTCATCGGATTACTTTTTTTAGTGTCAACGACAGGTCTTATTTTGTACTGGAGCGGTGGTACAAGTTTCGCAACCGGTTGGCTTGTTTTTCATTTGGCCTTAGTGGCTACCTTCTTTGTATCGATTCCGTACTCAAAAATGGTGCACGGTATATTTCGGATAGCCGCACTTTCACGCGAGGCACAAATTCAGAGACTAGCTGGCTGATATTAGGCGTATCGGTGTGCCTGCGTAATACGCTTCAAATGCTTCTAGCATTTGTGAGTAAAACACGTCAAAGGTCTCATTAGTACAGTAGCCGATATGAGGGGTAGCCAGCACTCTCGGATGATTGATCATCCAATGATCTTTTGGCGTTGGTTCTACGTCAAACACATCGAAAGCCGCGCCTGCAATGACATCGTTATCAAGTGCCTGTTGTAGATCATCCAAGTTAACTATCTCGGCTCTGGACGTGTTGATGATATAGCCGTGCGAGCCAAGTCTTGACAGATCATCGGCATTAACCATTCCATGTGTCCGCGCAGAATGGCGTAAATGTATGGAAATTGAATCTGCTTGTTCGAAGAGCGCCTCTCTACTCACATACTGAACATTGTGCGGTACACAATTCTCTTCAGTGAGATTTTCGCTCCAGGCTATGACGTTCATGCCCATGGCATTGGCGAAACCAGCTAGCTGCTGTCCTAATCGGCCAAGTCCTAGTATGCCCAGTGTTTTGCCTCGCAAATCGCTGCCCATGACAGATTGCCAGTGGTTGTCGTTTTTCAGATCATTCACGAGTGGAATGAGTTGGCGTGTCAGCGTCATCAAGAGTAAGAAAGCAAGCTCTGCCGTTGCGTGACCGGGAGACTCCGTGCCGCAAACAGTGACGCCATGTTTCTCAGCTGCTGCTACGTCTATGGATGCATTTTTTTTTCCGCTTGTCACAATAAGTTTTAGGTTTGGCAGTCTTTGGATGACGCTAGCCGGGAAAGGCGTCCGTTCGCGCATGAGTCCAACCGCTTGTACATGTTGCAGAGCTGCGATCAAAGAATCTTCATCGGTGAACGGTTTGGAGAAAAATTCTACATTGGCAAAGGTTTGCCCCTGCCAGTCGGCAAACTGGTGTGCTCGATTGGAGTAGTCATCTAATAGCGCAATGGTAGGCAGCAAGGTTCCGACCTCGTTGTTTGTCTCTTTTGCCATTCTACCCGCTACTTCGAGATTTTCCTGCGGTTCGGGACTAAAATGCACCGCACCCCCTCCATTGCATCCCATTTATGCAGCTTCTAAAAACGGCCTTTCACCCGGATCTGTCTATCTCGGATATTCGTGAAGACAGCGGGTTGATTATCGTTGAGAGACTGGCGGCGAGGGGGATCGTTTTACGTGGCGATGATATCTTGTTGTTGTATACGGAGCGCTATGATGACTACAGCTTGCCCGGCGGTGGAATTGATCAAGGGGAAGATAACGAAGCCGGTTTAATACGCGAGATGAAGGAGGAAACCGGGGCGAGATCGGTCCGCAATATCGTTGAATTTGGCCGTTACGATGAGTATCGTCCTTGGTACAAAGACGATGCAGATATTATCTATATCAAATCCTTTTGTTTCGTCTGTGATATTGACGCTGAATTAGGTGAGACCTCGTTGGAATCGTATGAAATCAGCAACGGGATGAAACCAGTCTGGGTGAATATCGACAGCGCCATTGCCCACAATGAACAAGTCAGTGCTAGTAGCCCTAAAAAGGGTCTTTCGATAGAGAGAGAAACGTTTTTGCTTCGACTAATTGCTGAACGGCTTCGAGATTAAATGTGACTCGATGTAGGGTAAAATTAAGCAGATCATTCATTAAGCCACGTAGACGATGTTAAAAAATTCTTTATTTGCCGTGTTGCTTCGCTCACCGTGGTGGTACAGCGTCTTAATTGGGGTGTTTTTTGTTCTGATTAGCGCCGCTATTGCCAATGGACAGTACATTATTCTCGGTGTTTTTACCTCGTTGCCGTTTTTCGGGATCGCAACTTATTCTGCTTATAAGCAAGCGCAACTTCCTAGTCAAAAAAGGGTCATAGAAGTTGCAGAGCAGGTGCAGAAGATGCGCCCTATCCAAATTGCCGAGAAAATAGCTGAGCCGTATGTAGAGGCAAGGTTTGATTCGGAAGCTTTTAAGGGACAAGCAGCCAACCTTATGTTGGTCCGGGGAAATCGCACCATATTAGTCAATACCAAACGCTTTAAAGCTGCCAATACCGGCATTGATCCACTGGAGAAAATGGTGGCTGAGGGAGAGAAGGCAGAAGCGACTGAATACTTATTCGTTGCACTGGGCGTAATTTCAGATGCGGCGCGAAAATATGCAAGCCAGAACGATATCTCCATTCTCCAAGCACCGGAGCTGGCTCTGTACTTTGATGGAAAAGCCGATATAAGTTAAGTGTTTACATAGAGTCGGAAAATTACAGCATTTGCTTTCACGGATGATAAACGATGACCTGGATTGACCAATTCTCAGAGCTAGCCAGTTTAACGAGCGACGATCGATCTCTGCTTCTGAGCAGCAGCCACATATTGGCTGTGCCCGAAAATACTGTTGTTTTTGGGCCTGGAAAAACGCCCGACCATCTTTTGTTGTTAATCGATGGAACAGTGCGTGTTCAACAGCTATCAGAATCGGGTCGTGAAATTGTGCTGTACAGAGTGCGAGCCGGTGAAAGTTGCGTATTAACCTCAGCCTGTATGCTCGCGTTTGAAGACTATTCTGCTCAGGGAGTGACGGAAACCGATTCTAAAGCGGTCACCATACCGCTTGATGTATTTGATCGCTTAGTTGCCGAGTCCATCGTCTTCAGACGTTTCGTGTTTACCGCTTTCTCAAAACGCATTGTCGAATTGTTTCAAGTTGTTGAAGACGTTGCCTTCCAGAGAATAGATGTCAGATTGGCTGAACGACTGATAGAACTTGCTCATGGTAATAAAAGCGTCAAATTGACACACCAGCAGTTCGCTGCCGAATTGGGTACAGCGCGTGAAGTGATTTCACGACAACTCGCCGAGTTCCAACGCAGAAACTGGATTAAACAGTCGCGTGGACTTATAGAATTGTTAGATATAAGAGCGTTGGAGCGGCTCTCACACGTATAGTGTTTATTGTGAGAGCTGCTATAAATTGCGCTATTCAGTACTGGAATCCTGCTTCTTTGCAGACCCAATTCCCAACAGATGATACGCAGGGCAAAAATTAACGAGCCCCGTTATTAGAAGCACTACACCAACAATGAGTGCGACCACGCCCAAGGTGGTATTGAATCCTCCTAACACGAGAAAAGACACCGCTAATAAAATTGCACCTGCGACTAGACGAATTTTCTTGTCTGATGAACCGATATTTGTGACCATAACTTCCTCTCAAAAAGATAACTACTGAGAGGCATCATGCGCGGCCTACACAATTGATACAGTGACATTGTCACTTAAAGCACTCGCAGGGGCATGACGAATATCGATATTCAGCTCGGTTCCCACTTTTACTGGTCACTTGCATTTCCCTGGCAGCTTGCAGCATGTCTATGCCGAGCTGGACCCTTGGACCCAATTCAGCGAAGGGCTCAGTCCGTTCCAGTATTTCAGGGTGCTCATTGCAAAGACTTCAACGCTCTTGAGCGGTTCCACAACATGTCGCATTGCGGAAACTGCTAATTCATCCTGCATAAACGGTATTCAGCTACCATTGCCGGCGACAGCTGTCTAAGACACTTAGGGATTTTCCAAATCATGAAGGCGTTTCCACCCGATAAGGTCACACTGGAGCGAATATTTGAGTGGGCACGAGATCGTATTGAGAACGGACCGGATCCTCGTAACGGTGCTCAGACGAACGCCGTATTGCAAGACAGGATGTCAGGCTCTATTACGACAAAGGGTTTGAGCGGCACTGAGGCCTTTGCCTTGTTCACGGATGTCATTGCGCCTTCTACGCGGCCATTTAATCATCCTACCAGTCTGGCATTTGTGGCAGCAGCTCCGACACCTGCCTCATTTGGTATGGACATAGCGCTAAGCGCCGCTGAAATATTTGCCGGTAACTGGGACGGTGGCTCGGGTGCGATACATGCAGAAAATCAAGCTTTGGCATGGCTAGCGAATTTGGCTGGTTGGTCTGATAAAGCCGGTGGAGTTTTTGTCTCTGGCGGCACCATGGGCAATTTATCTGCATTGCATGCTGCGCGAGTGAGTTACCGTTCAGAGCATGACAATCCGGCTCTCGGCTTACAGATTCTGTGCAGCGATGAGGCGCATAGCAGTATCGAAGCTGTTGCGAAAGTCATGGATGCGACTATCGTTAAAGTGCCAACGGATTCCAACGGGGTGATGTCAGCGAGTGCTGCTCGTCAGGTGCTGGAATCCAGCGATGCTGTTTTTGTCATCGTCGCAAATGCAGGCGCGACGAACTGCGGTGCAATAGATGATCTACCGGGCTTAGCCGCCTTAGCGCAAGAGAAAAACATTTGGTTGCATGTTGATGGCGCATATGGATTAGCGGCTATGGCATCTCCTCATACAAGAACAGCCTTTAATGGTATTGAAAAAGCGGATAGCTTTATCGTAGACCCTCACAAATGGCTCTTTGCACCGTACGACAGTTGCGCTTTGGTTTACCGCGATGCTGCTAAAGGGGCGCAGGCTCACGGTCAAAAGGGTGCCTACCTGGACACACTGGATAAGTCTGAATGGAACCCATCAGATTACGCCTTGCATTTAACTCGAAGAGCCCGCGGTTTACCGCTATGGTTCTCTTTAGTCAGCTACGGCACAGACGCGTACGCAACGGCTATAGATCAAACGGTATCTGTTGCCAACGCTATAGCTGAGGGTATAAAAGCGCAAGACGGACTTGAACTCGTACTGGGACCTCAGCTGACGGTAATCTTATTTAAAACGACTCGCCTAAGCCCCACTGAAGTTGATGACTGGGCCGAAAAACAACGTCGCTCCGGTGCCTTGTTATGCCTGCCGACAACCTGGCGAGATCAAAAAGTACTGCGTATATGTGTGGTTAATCCTCAAACCGATGCCGAGTATGTTCTTGGAGTTTTAAAAACTCTGGCTTAAACGCTAAGAGGCTAGTTACGATTTGCGACCGATTCTCTATGCGCGATATAGCTGGTAGAGACGACTAATATGGCACCACCAATAAACACGTAAATATCGATTGATTCGCTGAACAACAGTGCGCCGAAAAGTATCGCCCAGAGTAATTGCAGAAAGCTTACCGGCTGAAGAACCGATAGCGGTGCTAAGTGAAATGCTTTTGTCATGGTGTAGTGACCGACTGTTGCCAATATAGCGGTTAGCGCAAGCAAAAGAACCTCAGTCATATTGGGTGTGACCCAGTGGGCTAGGGCGGGTAGGAGCATCGTTAAGGTGCACACTATCGATAGCCCGGTAACAATGACCGATAAGCTTTCTGTTGACGTCATCTTTTTGGTCATCAGCATAGAGGCTGCAAACAGAGGGGCTGCCATGAGCTGTGCAATTTGGCCGCTAGAAATCCCACTAAAACCAGGCCGTAGAATAATCATGACGCCTAGCAGTCCGAAAACGACGGCAAGGATTCTTCGAATGTGCAATTTCTCACCTAGAAATAGGGCGGCACCCACAGTAATAAGCACAGGCGTGAGATAACCGAGTGCGGTGACTTCTGCAATAGGAATACGTGCCATGGCATAAAACCAAAAAATCACACCGATACCGTGTAATACGCCTCGACACAACATCACGCGCCAGGAATGTATTTTTTCGGTTCCCTTGAGCAGTTGAATAATGACAGGCAGCATGAGCAAGGTGCCCAATGCGTAACGAATAAACGCCGCCTGAGGCGCCGGAATTCGTGTTCCGATATACCGCACAACAATCGTGACGCCGACAAAGCAAAAACCTGTCATTAGCATCCAAAAGATGCCTCGGGAAATGTCGGAAAACGGTTTCTGATTGCTACTCATGAGGCAGTATACCTGCCGGATGAAATACGGGTTGCTTTGAACAGAGCATTGCCTATTGGGCTTTGTACCGTCCATAACCTATTTTCATAACTCGTCCGGATTTGGTCAGCGAGTTCAACGAGCGATAAACGACCTCAGGTGATAACCCTATTTCATGTGCCATTGATTTAACACTGCCTTTACACAGTCCTTCGGTTAGGGCCCGAAAAACACGATCGTCGGCGCTACGAATTGAAAAAATTTCTAGTTTGCTTCTGGCCTGTTGCACCTGGTGAGCGAAACGTTGACACATAGCTAAAGCGAAATCAGGGTCATCTCGATAGTGTGAAATGACGGCTTGTTTAGAACACTCAATGACCTCAGAAGAGTTTGTGGCAACCGCGCTACAGTGATAGTGACTATGAAAAAGCGATGCTTCGGCGAATGTATCCCCGACGTTGGCTTTTTGAACCAAGACCAAATGTCCGGCTTCGGTTACCCGTTGAAGTTCGATTGATCCAGCCAAGATGAAAAAAAGTCCGCGCGTCGCGTCTCCCTGGCTAAACAGGTTTTTCTGTGTATCGATTGTGCGCAATCTAATCGCTGAGGATGGAAGGCGATTTAATGGGGCGGGTAAGGAATCTGTATGCGAATCAAACATGATTATGATCATACTTCTTATGGTGAAAAATCGATATCGTTAGACCTCTATTTTTTCAAACGCTCGTGTCATGAATCATCGAATAATCTTGCTTGGTACTATTTTTTCTCTATCAATTGTCTTTATTACTAAGACAATCGGCCAGTCGCATTCGGAGCATGCTAATGGCGTGGGACATCATCAGGCTGATACTGAATTGCCTAGCGAGACAGGACAGTCAGCGTTTGCAGCCATTGCTGAAATTGTTGCCAAGCTGGAAGGTGATTCCAATACTGATTGGACAACGGTCAACATCGATAGTTTACGTACGCATCTGGTGGATATGAACGAACTGACTCTCAATGCTTCGGTAACCACACAAGAGCTCGATGCGCGAACAATTCAGTTTCGAGTTGAAGGTACAGCGCGGACGCTCTCAGCTATCAATTCTATGGTTCCGAGACATGCGCATATGGTTCGCAATTTGAAAGACTGGGACATTGTCGTAAACAGTCAACCCCAAGGCGTAACACTTACGGTGTCTACAAGCTCAACCGATGAATTCGTAAAGCTCAAAGCACTAGGATTTTTTGGTTTCATGACAATCGGTGCGCATCACCAACTTCATCATTTTCAGATGGCGATGGGGGCTGGACACTGACGATAAATTCATAGATAGCCGTCAGTTCCTTCACCTCTTGCCAAAATTATCCAAAATAGGACAGTCTGGTCGAGAATCCCCCGCGCATTCATTGATTAGATGCGACAAGGTATCGCTCATGGTATTGAGCTTGGCAATTTTTGCTTTTATTTCAAGTAGGTGCTGATTGGCAATGCGCTTGACGTCTGCACTTTCGCGAGCATCGTCCTCATAGAGTGCCAGTAAGGTGCGGCAATCCTCTATGGTAAAACCCAAGGAACGGGCTTGGGCAACAAAGGTGAGTTTGTGCAAGTCGTTATCGCGAAAATCACGATAACCGTTATGGTCCCTGGGCGGATTGATAAGACCGATATCATCGTAATAGCGAATCGTTTTTACCGGCAACCCTGATTCTTGTGCCGCTTGTTTGATATTCATGGCGTCGATTCTACTCGCGTATTAATCCATCGAAGTCTTAACGCATTGGCCAAAACGAAAATACTCGATAAAGACATGGCTGCTGCGGCCAGCATCGGCGATAAAACAATGCCGTAAAACGGATACAGAACTCCGGCGGCAATGGGTATCAGTAGAATGTTGTAAGCAAACGCCCAAAATAAGTTCTGCTTTATATTCCGTATTGTTTGCTGACTGACATTGATAGCGCTAACGACCCCTTTCAGGTCTCCAGACATCAGCACTACATCGGCGGCTTCTATGGCGACGTCGGTCCCAGTGCCAATGGCGATACCTACATCTGCGGTTGCTAGTGCTGGTGCATCGTTAATACCATCACCAACAAAAGCAACGTGTTGCCCGTTCGTTTGAAGGTCTTGAACGGTGTTGACCTTCCCACCGGGCAGAACGCCTGCAATGACGCGATCAATGCCTAATTCATCCGCTATGTTTCGTGCTGTGAGCGCGTTGTCGCCTGTAATCATTACCGGTGTCAGGCCCATTTTCTGAAGCGTTCGGACGGCTGTAACAGCGCCTTCTTTTATAGGATCTGTGACACCGATGACAGCTGCAAGCTGACCATCAATAGCGGCATAAAGCGGCGTAATGCCTTGCTCGGCCAGGGCTTCACCTTTTTCCAACAGTTGACCCATCGGGATGTTTTCTCGACTCATCAAACGATCGGCTCCGATGAGTACGTCACGCCCATCAACAAGTGCCTGAACACCGTACCCGGTGTGCGACAAGAAATTTTCGGGTTCTCGTGTAGGTAAGTCTCTAGCGGTTGCGGCCCTGACTATGGCATCGCTAATCGGATGTTCCGATAAAGCCTCGACTGAGGCAATCAGAACCAAGACGTCTTCCTCTGAGAATCCGTTGGTTAATTCGAAATGAGTAAGTTCAGGAGCGCCCTGAGTCAGTGTCCCTGTTTTGTCGAATGCGATGGTATCCACGCCTTGAAGTCGTTGCAAGGCATCGCCTTGACGAAACAGCACACCCTTTGACGCAGCTGTGCCCGTGCCAACCATGATAGAGGTTGGAGTCGCTAACCCCATTGCACAGGGGCAGGCAATGATCAACACAGCAACACCCGCCACCAGTGCATAGCTTAGTGACGGTTCTGGGCCAACCGCAAACCAGACGGCCATTGTGATAAATGCGATGAGGATAACCACAGGCACAAACCAGGCACTGATTTGATCAACCAAACCCTGTATAGGCAGTTTCGCCCCTTGTGCTTGTTCCACCATCGTGACAATTTGAGCCAGCAGCGTGTCCTTACCAACGGCAGTAGCGCGGTAAGTTAGTGAGCCTGTTCCATTGATGGTGCCTCCACTGACGTGTGCGTCTGTTTGTTTCTCAACAGGGATAGGTTCGCCGGTGATCATGCTTTCGTCGACGAAGGATTGACCCGCTAGCACAATCCCATCAACGGGGAATTTTTCACCCGGCCGGACATGAATCTTGTCCCCTTGGACAATCTGATCTATTTCTAAATCAACGATGACATCGTCACGTTCCACTCGTCCTGTTTTTGCTTGCAAGCCAATCAATTTCTGAATTGCGCTGCCGGTACGACCCTTAGCACGAGCCTCCAAGTAACGGCCAAAGAGAATCAATACCACGATGACCGCGGCCGCTTCGTAGTAGACGTTTGCCGTACCGTCGGGCAGTAAATTTGGGGTAAACGTTGAAACCACAGAAAACGCATATGCTGCGGACGTCCCTAAGGCAACTAAAGAGTTCATTGTGGGTGCACCGCGAATGAGGGCAGGAAAGCCGGTGCGGTAAAACTGCAAACCCGGTCCAAACAGCACTACGGTGGTGAGTAAAAATTGTACATAGTGGCTGTTTGTTGCCCCTAAGGTAGTTGTGATCAATTCCCGGAATGCCGGAAACAGGTGCGATCCCATTTCAAGTATGAAAACTGGAATAGCAAAGATTGCCGCTATAAGGGTGGAGCGTTTGAGCTGCGCTATCTGATCAGCGCGATGATCGGAATTTTGTCCAGACTGCTCATCCCGGACACTGGATGCGTAGCCTGCGTCTGTTAAGATTCCGGCAATAGCAGAGGTATTGAGTGTTGTTCCGGTAAAACGTACATCAGCCGTCCCTGTCGCCAAATTAGCGCTGGCGGAGGTCACGCCATCAATGTTGAGCAGGGTCTTCTCAATTCGACCCACACACGATGCACAGCTCATTCCCTGAACATCGAGCACCACCGATTGGGTTCTTGCCGGATACCCTGCATCTGACAAGGCTGCTATGACAGGCGATAAAGCGTTGCTCTCAACAAAGCTAACGGTTGCGGATTCCTGAGCCAGATTAACGGACGCGTCTGTAACACCATCCACCGCTAACACTGCCTTCTCCACTCTAGAGACGCAGGATGCGCAGTTCATTCCCTCTATCGGTATTGTTAGCGTCTTAGACGTCTGCATCGCTCTCTACCCAATAATCGCCACTTTGATCTTATAATGAAGGCTCCAGTGACTGGAATGTCAAATAATAATTGGGTGGATAACTATAGAATAGGGAAATCAGCGGTAAGGAGGAAAATGGTAATGAGAAGAATCTTAGTTGCGGTAGCAATAGGCCTACCCGTTATAGCCAGCTCATTGATGGCCGCGACCGGTACAGATGGCGTACAGACCCGCTTGCAGGCTGACAATTTGGCTGTTGTGGCAAGAGGCGAGATAGTCTACCAAGCGCACTGTGCATCTTGCCATGGTGTTCAGCTGGAGGGACAAGCAAATTGGCGACAACGCAATGCGCAGGGTCGGTTGCCTGCACCGCCTCATGATGCTACTGGACACACTTGGCATCACGCTGATGATCTGCTATTCGAAATTACCAAGTTTGGGCCAGGAGTCGTTATCGGCGACACAAGTTATCTATCTGATATGCCTGCTTATGCCAATATCCTTAATGATGCAGAAATTGTAGCGGTGCTGTCATTTATCAAAAATACATGGCCTGACAATGAGCGCCAATGGCAGGAAGAAGTCAACGGCACACAGATCGATTGGCAGTTGCCCGAAACGGATAAACCATCCTTGTTAGACAAAATATTAAAGTAGATAAGGGTAGTTATCCGTTCGGGTTTTCCCTAATTGTCTTATTCTTTTAATCCTAATCAAGGCACATTTTTCTGTTCATCAGCTGCCTCAATGGCGGCTCCCGCCAATTTGGAGAGTTTTTCAGGTTCCAAATCTTCGGCAGATTCGCCGTCGAGTTGTACTCGTACCTCTTTACGGGCGAACTGAATACCATTGGCTTCGAATTCTTTTTGAACTCTCTGGTAGAGCTCTTTTCGCATCATAAATTGTGTGCCTGGCTTTGCCATGAACTTACCGCCCACAACAATACCAACGTCGTTCACTTCAAGGACACCTTGCGATTTAAACGGTTGTAGAAAATCATCTTTCAGGTGTGGAATTTCTAACACTTCAGCGCCAATTTTCTTAAACAGTTTTTTAATCAGCTTTACATCGGTATTAAACGGCACGGTAAATTTAAGTTTCATTAACACCCAGTCGCGGGAGTAATTTGTCAGCTTAGGAATTTCACCGTAAGGAATCGTATGTATGCCGCCGCGATGATGGCGTAGTTGCATTGAGCGTAGGGATATCTTCTCAATGGTGCCCACCGTTCCATCGACCGAAATATATTCTCCGGCTCTGAAGGAGTCGTCGATAAGGAAGAACACACCGGATACAACGTCTTGCACAAGTTTCTGAGCACCGAAACCTAAAGCAATACCCACAACACCAGCACCAGCCAAGAGTGGCGTTACGTTAATTCCAATATTACTCAGGCCAATAAGCACAGTCATAACAATGACCACCGCTTGGATAGTGAAACGCATAAGCGGCAATATAGTGGACAGGCGTGAAGAGCCAGCACCACCACCTTCACCGCCAAAATCCTCTGCGTTGGGGTCTAAGCCGGCAGCGGTTTGTTCAGCAGCAAGTTTCTGGTTAATGACCAGAGAAACGACTTCCCAAATAAGATACCCAATGGACAATATGATGAGTAGCTGACTCAGTCGAGATGCGAATGTTGCGCCTACGACGTCGGAGGCCGCACCTCCAAGTTTAATTTGCCAGAGGTCGGTGATCACGAAGATCAGTATGCCTAATACGATAACCCGCCCGATTCGCAAATAGCTTCTTTTAGCCGCGGCGTGAGCCTGCAGGGCGATCATGCCATCACCTAGCATCGGAGGTGAAAGCACTGCAACAACGGTTCTTATAAGCGTGTCTAGTGCAGGAATAAACAGCAAAATAACAAGGCTGATGTAGTGAGGACGGTGGCGAAGCAATTCAAAATTCCCTTCATAGGCAATAAGTTGAATAGCCAGCCAGATGATAATAGTTGCACCAATGACAAACGTTGGGTAATTGCGTGCAATCTTGGCTTCCATCGGGGTGACGTCACCGTATTTGCCAATAAGCATTTGCTCCAGGCCATGTCGCCTGTTCCAAACCACATAGACGACGTAGGCATGAACAATAAGCGTCACCCAGTACCCCAGTTTTAGTTGACCGACAGGAAGCCCGTTAACCCGATTAAATTCGATAAGAAAGCTACCGACACCCATCAGTACGAAAAGGCCAAGCGTGTGTTTATAGAGAAAGTTAGCGGTGTCGTCGTCAGTATGAATTAGCCGGAGTTCCGGTCGATGGGGTGCCAACAAAAATCGATTAAACGCTAAAAGAAAACGCGGGATAAAGACAATTGCTATAAAAAATTTACGGGCGATGTCCTCATCGACGTCATTAGGCATCTGCCCGGTAACCGATAAGCCCACCACTAAAAAAGCGAGTAGTCCACCCAGTTCCAGCACCATCCGTAATCCGAGTAGTTGGAATGACTCGCGCGTTGGCTCGGAGGCATCGGGAATAGTGATACGTTCCAGCCAGGGTTTTGATACCGTGCGCACCAAGTACTCAGCTGCAAGTCCCATAGCAATGGCAAGTGCGAGAATGCCGACGAATCTTAAGGTGCCTTGCCCACCGCGTGAGGTATAGAAATTGTTGAATGCCTGGAACTGGCCGCTCAATAAATTAGGAGCGACCATTGCAGAATCACGAGTTAAGACCCAAGTAGCCAACGCCCAGTTTTGAATAAAGCCAAGCGCTCCAGCCACGGAACTCGTCTGTGTCGTTGTCTGCTCGCTTTGTGAGTCTAAGTCTGACTCCAGGTGCTCAAGCAACAGTGTTCTAACATCAATGAGCGCTTTGATTTCCTTGTCGGATAAACGATCCAACATAGCTTTGGCCGATTCTGCAGAATCGGGAATTTGTTCGGCAGAGTCAGTATCACTATTACCCGAAAGAAGGCCGACACTTTGTGCGTGAACATTACCCGCCAAAACAAACAGTAAAAGCGAAAGAACTAAAAAGCCGCGGTGCATGCTTGTCACAACCCGTGAATCCCGGCAGATAGTGTTGAGTATATTCACCCGTATTTACCCTCAATATGCATCGTCTTGCCTGTAGGCACCTGCTCGGTTTTATATCACGAAAACACGATAAAAGCAGCTGTATGAAGTTGTGTATTGCAGGCGTGATTTTGTGTGCAAATTTGTCATTTTCAGGTCAGAAAACGATCATGTTAGTACTTTACAGAAGGTCATGATGATTGATCGTGGCGAGTACTATTAATGCTATAACTACGGACATGCATGTGATTAATGACGGTGTGTAATTTGGCGACTATGTCGCTAACCATCATCTTCCTATATCCTAGCCGTGGGTTTTTAGTTCAAAGGGAAAAACACGATGCCAAATCATGATTACCGTCGAGATTTAATGGGCTCTGCCCGTGTATCTCCGCAGCAGCCCGTCGAAGCTGGCTCGTGGCAGAGTTATACCCTGATCTATACAGCGGGAAAATTTGGTATTGATGACCAGGGTGGGGTAAAGCTTGCGTTTCGTACCCATTCGGACATGACCCCATTACAAATGGACGACCCCACAGCACCCGGTTACTTAACGGTCGAGACGTCCAACAATGCGTTGATTGAAGTCGATATCAGCTACAAGCGAAACTTGAGGCCATGGGGACATAGCATCACGGTTCTATGTAAGGAGTTTCTTAAACCGGGAGATGAAATTACGTTTCGTGTGGGTGACCAACGACAAGGGTCTCCCGGCGTTCGTACTCAAACACATATAGAGGCTGAACATCAGTTCCGAATAACGGTTGATGCTTTCGCAACAGTTGATTACACACCTCTGGAAGAGGATAAACAACCATTCATCACTATCGTACCGGGCAAGGCTTCCGTGTGGAAAGCGCTATTGCCCACGTTACGGCAAGTCGGACAACCTTTTCGGTTTATCGTTAAACCTGAAGATCGTTGGGGAAATCCATCTGATCAGTTTACTGGCGTCGTGTCTTTGAAAGCTAACAACCCAATAAAAGGGTTACCTGAAAAGGTCACTTTTAATAGCGGCGATTTTTCCGTCGTGCTGGATGATTTAGTGATAGACGAAGAGGGCGACTACCACATTGACGTACTGATTGATGATGCTGTTGTTGCTCGCTCAAACCCTTTACGTATTAAGATCAGTTCGCCCTTTAGTCACTATTGGTCAGACATGCATGGTCAATCAGGTGAAACCATCGGGTCAGGGTCAGCGCGAGATTACTTCTTTTTTGCGAAATACCGTTCCTTTGTCGATATCACAGGACATCAAGGTAATGACTTTCAAATTACTGATGACTTCTGGTCGGAGATAAACAGCCTAACCGCCGAATTTAATGAAGAAGGAAAATTTCTAGCCCTTCCCGGATACGAATGGTCTGGAAACACAGGGTTAGGCGGTGATCACAACGTATGGTACCGAACAGAAGGACGCCCCATATATCGCTCTTCACGAGCAATCATTCGGGATAAGACCCGGCCGGAATCTGATTGTCACGATGTCACTGAATTATTCGAAGCGCTGGAAGGAGAGGATGTGCTTGTCGTGCCGCATGTTGGTGGTCGATTTGCTGATGTAACCTATGCGCACGATGCGCGCGTTGAACCCTCGGTTGAAGTACATTCCAGTTGGGGAACCTTCGATTGGATTGTTCATGATGCTTTAGCGATGGGTTATCGCATTGGTATCGTTGCAGGGTCCGATGGCCACAAGGGGCGGCCTGGTGCGTCATATCCTGGTGATGCGAAATTTGGCTCCTACGGTGGTCTGACTTGTCACCTACTACCTGAATTGACGCGCGATAGTTTGTTCAAAGAATTTCGTCAAAGACACCATTACGCCACCACGGGTTGCCGATTGTATCTGGCAGCACAGATGAATTATGGGCAGCCCGCTAAGATCTTTTTCAGGAACCCATCATTGGGCAATGACGAGCATACACTTAGCCAAACGGCAATGATGGGCGACATCGTTCAAACCGACCAAGAGACTGCTACGTTCAGTTTGGATGTCCTAGCGCACGCACCGATTGAAAAAATTGAACTCTATGATGGGACAAAACGAATAGAGTGCATTAGGCCGTATTCAGAATCTGACTTGGGTGCGCGCTATCGAATAAGTTGCAAGGGGCAGGAAACACGAGGCCGTCAGCGCTTGGTCAAATGGACGGCCTCAGCTAATTTGACGGGCGCTACCATTGCCAGAATAAAAGCGACTAACTTCTACAACCCTGATAAGCAGCCGGAGCTTACATCTGCAACGTGCGTGGAATGGACCAGCGTTACCACAGGTGGTGCACAATCGATTGATCTATGGGTAGAGAACGAAACCGCTGGTTCCTCAATAGACATTAGAACGAATCAAGGCGTTATGAACATAGCGTTAGCAGATGTCACTATTGACGGTACAGAAGTTTCGTGTGGCGGCATCGATAAAGCACTGGTCATACAACGTCTGCCCGAGCAACTCAACGAGACACAGCTGTCAATAAGCCGTGATGTGACGATTCCCGCGAAAGGCGATAGCGTGATTTACGCGCGTATTACTCTAGAAGACGGGCACGTTGCCTGGACAAGTCCGGTATACAGTTTTAAGTGACGGCGTTTTAGTGTGCAGGCTTCCACCGGCTAAACAGAATAAACGCCACAATCACCGACAACGCTGACACCAAAAAGGGGGCTGAGGGTAGATACAAGGGTGTGTCGCTCTTGGTAAAAAAGCTGAACACCTGTGTCATTACAAACGGGCTGATGATAGTCGCAAGCGCCGTCAAGGAACTCATGGCCCCTTGCAATTCACCTTGTGCGTTTTCGGGAACACTATTACTCATTAATCCTTGTAAGGCTGGCACCGCAACGGCACTGAACACACTAATGGGCAGAAACGCAAAGACATGCCACGTTTCAGTCATTAACGGATAGGCTAGAAATGTCAGTAAGTGCATGCACATGCCGAACAAGGCCGTAACTTTCTCACCGAAACGAGCGAGTATGGGTCTGATTAATACGCCTTGTACAATCACGATACCAAAGCCATAAGCTGCGAGTGACAAGCCAACCATGCGAGCATCCCAGTTGAACTGTGCACGCCCGAAAAATGCCCAGATGGATGGGTACACAAAGAATGCGATACTCAGCAGTAGGAACACCAATAGCATGGGCATAAGCCCCGGCAGTTTTTTCATTTGCTTGAAAGCACCGAAAGGACTCGCCCGCCGCCAGTCAAACGTGCGTCGTTTATCCTTACTCAGCGATTCAGGTAGAACAAAGTAACCAAACAACATATTGATGAATGCGAGCGCCGCTGCCGCATAGAAAGGCGCACGTGCCCCGTACTCTGCCAGCAAACCGCCCAACATGGGGCCTAGTACAAAACCCACTCCAAACGCCGCTCCTAAGAGTCCGAAGTTTTTCGCCTTGTCCTTAGCGGTGGAAACGTCTGCCATATAAGCGGCAGCGGTGGAATGCGTAGCGGCTGTGATACCACCAATAAAACGCCCGACAAACAAAAGCCAGAGTGTCTGTGCGAAAGCCATTAACAGATAGTCGAGTGACATAACCAGCAATGCAATCAACAATACTGGCCTGCGCCCATAGGCATCGGACAAGCCCCCTACAGTGGGAGAGAATAGAAACTGATTAATGGCGAAAACGACGGTTAACGCGCCACTCCATAGTGCTGCCTGACTGAGATCAACGTTCCCGACCTCCTGAATTAGGTCTGGCATCATCGGCATGATGATGCCGATGCCCATGGAGTCGAGCACCACGGTTATAAAAATGAAGATAACAGGTAGACGCATAGTTATACAAAATTCGCATTTAGTTAGGCGTTTCCGCCGTTTGGGCAGTATAGCTGAGCTAGCTTAGTATCATTCAGCTATGCTACGAGCCATGACAAACACGGCATCTTCGGCTCCATCCACTGACAACATTCTCGTAGGTGTTGTGCTGATGCTTGGTTTTTGCGTAACCGCACCCTTGCTGGATGTTGCGGCTAAACTGGCGTCCTCCAGTGTGCCGGTAGGGCAGATTACCGCTGCTCGCTTTATGATTCAGTGTGCGCTCATGGCGCCGTTTATAAAAGTCATGGGGTTGTCCTTACACGTGCCTCGCGCGCAATGGCTGCCACTGATATCAAGAGCACTACTCTTGCTCGTTGCAACCTTTTGTTTCATTGCCGCGATCCGTGTAATGCCGCTTGCCGATGCATTAGCCATCGTGTTCATAGCGCCTTTCATTGTTTTGTTATTCGGTAAATTTTATTTAGGTGAAGATGTCGGCCCGCGCCGTATTGCAGCGTGTATGGTGGGTTTCGTTGGCGTCCTGTTCGTAATCCAACCAAGCTTCGCGGCCTTTGGTGCGGTGGCACTAATTCCACTGGGTACTGCAGTCGCTTTCGCTTTCTACATTCTTGTCACGCGGGGTCTGTCGCGCCAGTTGCATCCGGTGGCTTTGCAATTCCATACCGGTCTGGTCGCTAGTTTATTTTGCCTACCAGCGCTACTGCTGGCCCAAGGCTCCGGCTCCGATTTATTCGATCCCGTTATGCCGGTGGGAATTGCCTGGCTATGGCTCTTTGGTGCTGGATTCTTCGCTACCGTGAGTCACATGATGATGACTTACGCATTGTCCTTAGCGCCATCTGCCACCTTGGCTCCGTTACAGTATTTTGAATTACCAGTAGCCACCATCTTCGGTTATCTGGTTTTCCAAGACTTTCCTAACGCGCTTAGCCAAATGGGCATAGCCATTATTATCGGTGCCGGGCTGTATATGATTCACCGGGAGAGAGTGACCGCCAGAGAGTTGATGACTGAGCGAGCAGCTCCGCCTATTTGATGGTTTGTTAATTTCACAACTGTGTTCTGCTTGGACTCTTTGACGATATGAATCGATATTTATTACCCTTTACAGCCTTTATCATCGCCTTGCTCAGTGGCTGTGCCACGCTGTCGGGCGTCGACAGACCCAATGTACAGGTAGTCGGCATGGAGGCCCTGCCCAGTGAGGGATTAGAAGTCCGCTTCGAATTAAAACTTCGTGTGCAAAACCCTAACGAAACACCGCTGGCGTACGACGGTATGTCAGTTCGGCTTGATCTTGATGGTAAGGGCCTTGCCAGCGGCGTTAGCAATATCGCTGGCGAAATTCCACGCTTTAGTGACGCGGTATTAACTGTGCCCGTCAGCATCTCCGCATTCAGCGTTGTTCGCCAACTGTTAGCACGAGCCGACGCAATGGGGAAGGAGGGAGGCACGAATCAGCCAATAGCCTACTCGCTAACTGGAAAGCTGGGTGCACCTGAAGGCAGTTTTGGCGCTGTTCGATTTAGCGATAAGGGTGATTTAAATTTATTTGCCTCTGAGAATGAATAGCGTTTTTCGACAACGACTAGTGGCCGATGCTACAGCTCAATCGTTTTTAGGAGATCGCCTAAATCGAGGATTTGACCGGGTTTAGGTGTTTCGATTATACCTGTCGCTGCGGCACGTTCAGCTGGCTCGTTAATGGGTTCGTCAGTCAGTGAGAAGGTACCCAAATGCATTCCTATTGCGCGCTTAGCTCCCACATCTTGCACCACTTGCAGTGCTTCTTCCGGATTCATATGGGCGGCCTTCATAAACCAGCGGGGGTCGTAGGCGCCAATAGGTATTAAGGCTAGGTCGACCTTGCCCAGCCGTTGTGCGATGGCTTTGAAGTCGTCTGAGTAGCCACTATCCCCAACAAACAAGGTGCGAAGGCTCGGTGAGTCGATGAGAAACCCCGCCCACAGCGTTTTGTTCCGATCGAACGGGCTCCGGCTTGTCCAATGTTGAACAGGAACCACATGCATTGTGATATTACCGATTGCCGTTAGTGTTGACAAAAGTACCGTCTTGCCGGTGATGGGCAGGTGCGTTTTCTTCCAGCTCTATAATTGTGGTACAACCGGCAACAAGGCCTGCCAGAAGGATTGTGGGTCCGGCTGAGCGTTCTGGCGCTTACTTGTGTTGCTGGATAATAATTGATAAGTGTTCCGCGTATTCCTCAACTGGTAATAACCAGACTTTGGTTCCGCACACTCCACACGTGTGGAGCGGTCTGGACCCAATCCATAGTGATGGACAGGTTTTGACAGTTTTTGACGGGTTTCAGAATCACGCTGAGTTGGAATATCAGCTTTACACGTTTTAGTATAATCATTGACGTAAGCATGATGTCTTCCACGTATGTCGCGTCCGTCATTATCAAACACTCGAAACCGGTAAGTTGTCGGCGATAGCTTGCGTATCTTGTTGAAAGACTTATTATTATTTCGCAGCTCCTTTTCGAAGTCGAACATACTGGCATCGCTAACGTGCTGTTGCATAGAAAACTGTTCGTTTAAGCTGGTTTGATTATTGGCAACTGCCCGGATGCTATAGCCACCTTCGTGTACCAGTGTATGGTGGTAATGACAAAGACACACCCCATTCTCTACAGAGGTTGTTCCACCATTGGCCCAATGAACAATATGGTGAATCTGCAAGTTTTGGGTATGAGTACAACCATAAAATTGACAATGCTGATCGCGATCTTTAATAGCGCGTGTCATGGCGTTTGGCCAAAGTCTTGATTTTCTACCGATGTCTGTCGGTTCGCCGTCAGTTTTAGTGATAGTGCTGATACTGCAATCACAAGCAATGCGCTTTGCAGTTTCTTGTGCGATGGTGCTTGCACCTTTTACAGCGGGTCGTTTCGAAGGTAGGTAAGAAGGAGTTGGATCTTCAGGTACGGCTTCAGATGAGGCTTCAGTTGCCTCCATTGATACGATGACCTGGTACCGATCGGCTGTGGCTATATCTCTGCCAGCCACTTGTAAGCTAGTTTCGGCCATCAGAATGGCTGCATCGGCACGGCGCTGTGAGATCTTTGTCTCTGAACTATCTGAGTCTAATTGATTTAATGAATGTTCTACGCTATTGAGAAAAGCTTGAGCTATTTCAGGTGGCAATATTAATTGAATACGGGTACTGCCGGTGCTTAGCTCATCCCACAAAAGGGCGCGGGCGTCCCATTGTTTTAGGGCTCTTTGGTTTTCGGATTCTCCACTATCATCTTGCGCCCATCGGAATTCGTTGCACAGCCTTTTAACTTCTGTGACAGATGCATCGAGAGCAGCATGGCATAGTGTTTTCTCATTATCCGCATCGGCAACATTAACTATCAGGCGAATTTTGGACCAGGAGAGTTTGCCAGCTCGGAACAGTGCGGTTGTGGTGGGTAGCAATCGAAGTTTACGCCCTACGCGTAAGAACTCCCAACCTAGCTGCATGCTGATGCCCAATTCAAGATTCATCCAGGCGGCGCAATGACTAGCACCGGATGTTTTCCAGCCTTCTAGTTCATCGTACCGTACTAGAAGTTCGAGTAAATCGGCGTGGGAGGAGGTGATTTCTTGTGAGAGTGCCTTTAGGCGGTGGTGGATAGTCGCCTCATCGGAAGGCATGGCTTTAGAGTTTGTTGGCTTTGTGGGGCTCTCGATACACGCCATAGCGAGTCGCACGTTTTGCCCGAATTTCTGCCGTTCTGTTGTACCGAATGAACTCATGCCGAATGATGTTTGGCTATGAGAGTTTAGGGTGTTTAGTCTTGATGAGTCTTCCATGACTTTGCCTCATTTTATGAAGTTTTATTATAACATTGATAGGTCGCCGTTCCAGTCATTAACTGGCAATATGTACAGTTATAATATATGGGTGAAATAGATCGTAGATTCGATTGTTTCCTCCATCGAATAGTGTCAACCGAAGCATGTCATTCACTTCTTGGATTTCACGTTCACGCTCCTTTAGCTGCCCCCAAAGTTCTTAATTAGTTTTGCAGTTCCCAAGATTTATGTGGAAGCAGGGTAAGCCATGAATATTATTCTTGCTAACCATGCCAGCTAGGTAACGGGTCATATCCCAGTTGCAGCAATGCATGCGGGACATCGACAAAAACCCAGTTCTCAACAAGAAGCTCGTCTTCTCGCCGCCACCAGTCGCAGACACGCATGAAGATTCGTTCTTGTGTGGGGCCTTGTCCGAGGAATGGTTTTACGTTGATACCTGTCACGGATGGCCAACCACCCGAGCACGTATAATTTCCGTCGCCATATCTTGTGAAGTGCTTGGTCAACCCGTTGTTTGAGGATCCACCTGACCATCCGTTAAACTGTGATTCAAAGGGAACTTGAAACGACGCAAACTCGTCGATACCCACAAAGCTTCCAAATGCGCCCGGGCCATACCACATCATGTTTTTGTGCCAATAGGGTCGCCACGCTTCATCCTTGGTCGCCAACCCAGCGAGCATATTCGTCACGATCTGATAACTGCGTTGACCCTCGGCAGGATCGGTTGCGTTCATCATGACGCCGTCTCTGCTTGCAGGGCCGTGGATCAGACCGGTATAACCGCGTGACAGACCCGGCCCCATGGCCAATGGCCATTGATTGCAGGCAATCATCAGTTCGGGTATGTCCAAGTAGATATAGCTTTCTACAGCTATACGGTTCTCAATGCGATGGAACTCACCATAGCGTAAATAGCTCAGCGTGCCTGTGGCCTTCAGACCGATCCAGTCCTGAGCAAAGCGTCCGACATAGTAACCGGTGGAACTAATCCAGTTTTGTCCTTCAAACTGGCCAGCCATGAATATATCGTCGCGTCTGTAAAGCCCTTCAAAGGCTTGTTGTAACGGACGCAAGAATTTATCGACGTATACGTCTGCCCCTGCCAATTCATTGAATGGATGGACAACGTTTATGCTGGCGTCTTCAGCGAAAAACTCTGAAACTGCGCCTGAAAAATCGCTTGGGTGCTGCAGGGCCTCTGCGTAGCGCAGATAAAGTGAACGGTCATGTGGTGACATGATATTTCCTTGAGCGCACCTCGAGCAAACGCGTGGCAACGCTCTCGGCAATTGTACGAGCAGATTGAAGGCTTATTGTCCCCATGCGCTGACTATAACGGTTTAGACCTGGTAGTCAATGGAGGTTAATATTTTGCTGCGAGCTATGACGGAAACTGCAGTATCATCTTTGCTGGATTGGCCCTCATTCTAACTTCACAGCATGCCTACACGATCTCCCCGTCCCGAAATGGGTATTGCGACAGAACAGTCCCATACCAACAAGTTGCGCTACAAATCGTTTCTGAATAGTTTCGAGCAGTCATCAGCTGTTGCAATAGAAAGCGCTTCGCACGCGTTCTTTGAAACGGATGCTCACATCGATATTGCCCATCCGATAAACAAAATGACGGGTGGCACAGGCTATTTCGAGGATTTTATACATCCGTTGTATCAGGCATTCTCTGGCTTACAACGTCAGAACAGCATTTTGCTCGGTGGACAGTATCTCGATAGTGAATGGGTAACCACAACGGGTTACTACACTGGTCATTTTAACAAGCCCTGGTTGAACATAGCACCCAGTCATAATTTGGCCTTTCTACGTTTCGGAGAGTTTCACCAAATAAAAAACGACAAGGTTGTCGCTTCACAGATTTTTTTAGGAATAGCAGAGTTGATCATTGCACTTGGACGGTGGCCACTGGCGCCTAGTCAAGGTTATGAAGGTGTCGTACCGGGTCCTGCGACACAGGACGGTCTTGCACTCGCTCCTGCCAACCGTGAGCTTTCGACACGTTCCGGCAAACTGGTTGAGTCAATGCTCATGCAACTTACCTCTGAAGATGCCGCATGGAGGCAGTACTGGGATGAAAAAATGCTGTGGTATGGCCCCGGAGGGTTCGGTTCATATGCGACCATCGACGCGTTCCATGATTTTCAGGTTCCGTTCGAGAAGACGTTTGAAGGGTGGGGCGACGGTCGTCAAGACGGTATTAGCGGTGTCGGCATTCAGTGCAAATCAGGCGATGGCAACTATGCGTTTTTAAGTGGCTGGCCAGCCATTACCGGCATACAACGCCAACCTTTTATGGGTATAGACACAACCAACACGCGAATCTATCTCAGGGACTGCGACTGGTGGCGATGTCAGAACGGCAAGATTATGGAGAACTGGTGCATGGTTGATACGCTTCATCTGGCAAAACAACTGGGGCGTGATGTTATTGAGGAGATTGGGTAACTAGTCATCGTATGTTGCCAAGGAAACCTTGAGGTAGTGTTTCAGCGGATCTCGGATATCACGACGTGGCGAAATTAATTGAATACGTGTGCTGTCGGTGCTTGGCTCATCATCATTGATGTTCAGTATTTATCGTTTTTTCCCATTCAATAAGACAAAACCAAGCATGTTCGTACAGAATTGACCATTACCAGTTATTAGATGAAGTATTTTTTAGGTTTGTTAAGTCTTGGGTCAATGAACTAGAAGCGAAAAGTATTCGGGTAAATGCTTCGTTTCCTGTGTTGATACAATGGAAAGCTGTGTATCACAACAGATTTAGTAGTACGCATAATTCAATACCTATCATTAGTTATAGGTTCTTGTAAAATTGCGTAGTATAAAAAATAAGCCTGTATCCTATTGTTATTACAAGGTATACTTTTTGCGCCGATTGGTTTCAGACTGTAATCGATTTCTAATTAGCAGGATTTTTGCAATCCCGCAAAAGTCGTCGATTACATGGAGTAACCGATATGGATTTTGTTGATAAGTTTCGTGCCCTAGCTGAGACCGCTGAGAATTCGCGGGACAGACTTCAGACCGAAGAAGCCACCAAGAACGCGCTGGTCATGCCGTTCATCATGAACGTGCTGGGTTATAACGTATTTGACCCTAAAGTAGTAATCCCCGAATTTATTGCAGATGTCGGCAACAGGAAAGGGGAGAAGGTTGACTACGCAATTCTAAATAAATCTCAAGAAGTTATTTTTCTGGTTGAGTGCAAGCGTATTGGCGATGAACTATCCCTTAAACACGCGCAGCAATTGATCCGTTATTTTCATTCGAGTA